>DAHUYP010000015.1 GCA_027315105.1 Gammaproteobacteria bacterium | reverse complement strand
CTCGGACTGGGCCACCAACTGCCCGGAGTACAAGGTCACCGCGGTGCAGGTCACGCGCGTCACGCAGCCCTCGGCCTGGCAGCGCCGCTATCACGAGTTCGATCAGCGCCAGCGCGAGCTGCTCGAGCAGGCCACCGGGGCTGCGGCGAAGGCGGAGGCGCCCGCCGGATGAGCAATGCCGAGCACCTGGTGCAGATGGCCAACGACATCGGCCACTTCTTTGCCAGCGAACCGCGGCATGCCGACGCGGTCGCTGGCATCGCCAATCACATTCAGCGCTTCTGGGATCCGCGCATGCGCAGCCAGATCATGGCGCATCTGGACAGCGGCGGCGACGGACTGGAAGATGCGGTGCGCGAGGCTCTGATTCGACTGCGCGAATCGGGCGCGGGATCTACAGGTCGCGCATCACCATCAGCTTGAACACCAGCGAATCGGAGGCCCGCGTCATGCCGTGGCCGATGCCGAATTCGATGCCGTTGCTGCTGCTGCCCAGATCGACGACGGCGAACAGCGTTTGCGCCTGGTTCGGAGCTGAATCGAAGCGCTGCACGAGACCGATGTCGGCGTACTGCTCGAGTGCGAAGGCGAGTGCGTCGTTCACGTTGTAGGCGGCGCGCGCGGCTGGCGCGAAATCCAGCTTGCCAAAGCCGTTGAAGTTCGTGTCGAGGATCGGATTGAGGATGAAGTCGAAGCGGCCCAGATGCGTGCCGAGGATCGGCCGAATCTCTCCCGAATAGCGGCTGACATTCCATTGCGGCTGGTTGAAGCTGAGCTCGAAGTTCAGCCCGTAGAAGAACGTACGATCGTGCGCGTGCGGCACGACCAGCAGCGTACGCACTTTCACGCCGTCGAACATCAGCTGATCGCCGCTGGTGAGCGTGTAGATCGGAACATAGGCGCCGAGCTCGAGCCAGTCGGTGACTCCATAGGCGAATTCCGGCACGCCGTTGAGGGCATGATCCGGGACCACGCCGCCCGGGAAATCGGCCTGCTGCCGGCCGGCCGGCGTGAAATTATTGTGCCAGGTGAGGTTGAATTGGCCCGGCGCCGCGATCTCGGCGTTGTAGACCTGAATCTCATCGGTCTGTGCCCGGGCGGCAGTCCAGACGAGCACGCATAGCAGCAGTGCCCACCGCGGCGGTCGGGTGGACAGTTCACTCGGTTTCATCAAGCATTCAGGTCACGGGTGAGCGGGCGGCCTGTGGGCTCGCGATCGAGTATAAGACACCGGCCGCCGATGCCCAGGCCGTCCCGGGCCGCACCATGGGAGGTCCGGGTGTCGGATCCGGACGACATTGAACCAAGGGGGCCGCCGGCAGGTCTGAATAACGCCTGCGGCGCCACACCCTCGGCCCTGAAATTGCCAGCGCTAGACCCGCCGGCGGCAGGCCCGCCAAGAGGTCCTAGAATACCGCCATGAGATCTCGACTTCGTCCTCTGCTGCTGGCCGCCATGCTCGGCGCTGCGACCGCGGCACACGCCGATCCAGCCCCGTTCGACCTGACCGGTCCGGACCTCGAGGTCAAGGTCGCCCGGGGCCTGACGACCCTGCCGATCTCCGAAGTGCCGAACCTGGCGCCCGGCGATCGACTGTGGATCAAGGCGGATCTGCCCGCGAACCAATCGGCGCATTATCTTATGGTGGCCGCGTTCCTGAGAGGATCGACCAATCCGCCGCCGGCCAACTGGTTCTTTCGCTGCGAGACCTGGACCGGCCGCTGTGCGCGGCAGGGACTGGTGGTCACCGTGCCGTCCGATGCCCAGCAGGTGCTGGTGTTTCTGGCGCCGCAGACCAGCGGGGATTTCAGAACGCTGGTGAACGCCGTGCGCGGCCGTCCGGGTGCGTTCGTGCGGGCCTCGCAGGACCTCAACCAGGCGACTCTGGACCGCTCGCGGCTCGAGGACTATCTGGCGGCCATTCGCAGCCTCGATGCGAGCGACCCGTCCAGGCTCGAGGAGGCCGCGCCGCTGCTGGCGCGCAGCCTGGCCATCAAGGTGGACGAGAAGTGCCTGGACCGTATCCGGGAACTGCAGGCGTCCTGCCTGATGGAAGGTCGCGATGCGCTGATTCTCAACGATGGACACAGCACCTCGATCGTCGAGGCGCTCACATCCGGCCCGGCCAACGATCTGGCCATGGAGGCCAGTTTCACCCCGCAGCTCAACTACGGCTACTACAGCCCGTACATTGCATCGGTGCTCGACATCGCGCGCATTCTCGATTCTTTCCACAGCGCCCAGTATCAATATATTCCGGCCCTGGCATCCCAGCACGACGATCGACTGTCCCTGAGCCTCAACTCGCCGCCCTCATTCCACGATCCCAAGTCGGTCCTGGTGGCGGCGCTGCCCGCGGTGGAGGCTGCGCAGTTACCGCCGCTGCATCCCGTGGATCCCAAACAGGTCTATTGCGCCCGCAAGAGCGCCCCGGTGTTGGCGGTGGAAGGCGCACCGCTCGTCTTCTCCACCGGCTATGCGCACGACATGCGGTTGATCGTGGCCGGCAAGGACGGCAAGAGCGTCGAGCTGCCCGCGCGAGCCGATGCCGCGCGGGGCGGTTTCGTCGTCGATACGTCGACTCTGGGGGATGCCATCCTGGGCGACGGCATCCTGGCATCGCTGCACGGCTACTGGGGCTTCGAGAAATATGAGGGTCCTCGCTTCCGATTGGTGAACGCGGCCGCGCAAACGTGGCGACTGGCCGCCGGCGACGAGGCAGCGCTGATCGTCGGGCGCGACAATGTCGTGCACCTGCAGGCGGGCAGCGTGAGCTGCGTCGATGACGTCAAGCTGCGGGACGCCGCCGGCAACGAACTCAAGGCCGGTTGGAAAGCCGTGAAACCCGATGAGATGGAACTGATGCTGCCGCTGCAGCAGGCGACGCCCGGCGTGCTCACGCTGCTGGTCGCTCAATACGGTTCGAGCCATCCGCAGCCCGTGCCGCTGCAGGCCTTTGCCGAGGCCGGGCACCTCGGCAGCTTCGTGTTCCATGCCGGAGATGCGCAGGGCGTCCTGAAAGGCAGCCGTCTGGATGAGGTCGCCAGCCTGTCCATCAAGGGCGTCAAGTTCCTGCCCGGAAAGCTCTCATCGAGCCAGGGCAGCGACGAGCTGTCGATGCCGGCACAGGATGCGTCCGCGGCCGCCGTGCTCGCGCCCGGCGATAGCGCCCGCGCCAAGGTCGAGCTCAAGGACGGACGCGTGCTGAATCTCAATGCGATCGTCGCCGCGCCGCGCCCGCGCGTGGCGCTGCTGGGCAAGAGCGTACAGATGTCGAGCGCCGACGGCGGCGGTCATATCCGGCTGGCGAACGATGATCAGCTGCCGCAGGATGCCAAGCTGACGTTCTCGGTGCGGGCGCTGTCGCCGTCGAGCTTTGCCAATGACGAGAAGATCGAGGTGACCACCGCCGACGGCGCGTTCCTGGCCACTCTGAGCGCCGACAACGGCGGGATCACGCTCGCGGATGCGCAGGTAGCCGTGGCGAGGCTCGATCCGACCAAGGCGTTTGGACCTTCGGCGTTCGGGCCGCTGCAATTTCGCGTCGTCACGGGCAGCGCCAATGGCGATTGGCAGCCGCTGGCGACGCTGGTGCGGCTGCCGCAGCTCAAGGACGTCAAATGTCCCGCGACCGCCGATCTGGCGTGCAAACTCTCCGGCTCCAACCTGTTCCTGGTCGATGCCATAGCGAGCGATCCGCAGTTCGAACATCCGGTGCCGGTCCCCGACGGCTTTCCCGGCGATGCGCTGCCGGTCCCGCGGCCCGCCGACGGGCAGCTGTACGTGAAGCTGCGTGACGATCCCACGGTGATCAACTCCGCGATCCTGAGCGTGCAGCAGTTGCCCCCTTCGGCCGACGAAGCCGCCCGCGCCGCGGCCAGGCACGCCGCCGCGGGTGTCGCCTACCAGCCCGGCGCCAACGGGGCTGCGACAGCGCCACCGGCCAGTAGCCCCGGCGCGAGTGAGCCCACGGGGCTGGCGGCGCCCGCTGCACCCGCGCCTTCGCCGCAGACGTCGCAGTCGCAATTGCCGCCGCAACTGCAACCGCAAGTCCAACCGCGACCGCAACTCTCGCAGCCACCGTCAGGACCGCCATCGGTGCCGCCAACCGTGCCGCAGAGCGCGCCGGCCCCGAGCGCGCCGGAGAAGACACCCGGCGATGCGACGGCGCAGCGGCTCGTGCCGGAGCCTGCGGGCTGAAGTGCGCGCCGCCGCCACGGGCCGGGAGCGACCATAGAACCGCGCGCCGACCAGATCCTGCGGGAAGTCTTCGGCTATCCGGCCTTTCGCGACCGCCAGCGTGAAATCATCGAACACGTGGCCGGCGGCGGCGATGCGTTGGTGCTGATGCCGACCGGCGGCGGCAAGTCGCTGTGCTACCAGATTCCGGCGCTGATGCGAGCGGGCGTGGGTGTTGTCGTCTCGCCGCTGATCGCCCTGATGTACGACCAGGTCGCGGCGCTGCGCGAAGCCGGGGTACGGGCCGCGGCGCTCAATTCCGCCTTGAGCTGGTCCGAGGCGCAGTCGATCGAGCGCCAGCTGCGGGCCGGGCAGATCGACCTGCTGTACGTGGCGCCGGAGCGGCTGCTGACCGAGCGCTGCCTGGCGTTGCTCGACGCGGTGCCGCTGGCCCTGTTTGCAATCGATGAAGCCCATTGCGTGTCGCAGTGGGGGCATGATTTCAGGCCCGATTACATCCGGCTGTCGGTGCTCGCCGAGCGCCATGGCGGCGTGCCGCGAATCGCCTTGACCGCGACCGCCGATGCCACGACGCGCGCGGAGATTCTGCAGCGGCTCTCGCTCTCCGGCGCACGCCTGTTCGTATCGAGCTTCGATCGGCCGAACATCCGCTATCGAATCGTCGACAAGCGCTCGCCGCGCAGGCAACTGCTCGATTTCATCCGTGCCGAGCATCCCGCGCAGTCCGGCATCGTCTACGCGCTGACACGCGCCGGCGTCGATGAGACCGCCCGGTTCCTGAAGGCGCAGGGGCTCAATGCGCTGCCCTACCACGCGGGGCTCAGCGCCGAGACCCGCGAGCTGCACCAGCAACGCTTCATCCGCGAGGACGATCTCGTCATGGTGGCGACCATCGCCTTCGGCATGGGCATCGACAAGCCGGATGTGCGCTTCGTGGCGCACATCGATCTGCCGAAGAGCATCGAGGGCTATTACCAGGAGACCGGCCGCGCCGGCCGCGACGGCTTGCCGGCGGACGCATGGATGGCCTATGGTCTGGCCGATGTCGTGCAGCAGCGCTCGCTGATCGAGCGCTCCGACGCGCAGGCCGACTACAAGCGCATCTCGGGCGCCAAGCTCGATGCCATGCTCGGTCTGTCCGAGACCACGCTCTGCCGGCGCGTGCGGCTGCTCGACTACTTCGGCGAAGCCGCCGAGCCTTGCGGCAACTGCGACAATTGCCTGACGCCGCCGG
The DNA here is from genome assembly GCA_027315105.1 of Gammaproteobacteria bacterium. Taxonomy (GTDB): domain Bacteria; phylum Pseudomonadota; class Gammaproteobacteria; order Steroidobacterales; family Steroidobacteraceae; genus FEN-1191. Next base: position 217,547 of record DAHUYP010000015.1, on the reverse strand, counting down.
AGCAATGGGACGGGACCGAGGCCGCACGCAAGCTCCTGTCATGCGTCCATCGCTGTGCACGGGCGAGCGGCTTCGGTTTCGGCGCGCAACATGTCATCGACGTGCTGCGCGGCAAGCGTACGCCCAAGGTCGAGCAGTACGGTCACGATCGGCTCAGCACCTTCGGCATCGGCGCCGACCTCGAGGTCGCCCAATGGCGCTCGCTGCTGCGCCAGCTCGTCATGCGCCGGGAACTGCACGTGGACCATCAGCGCTTCAATGTCCTGACGCTGACCGACCGTAGCCGCGAGGTGCTGAGCGGACGGATGCGTGTGCTGCTGCGCCGTGTCGGCGAGCGGCCGGCGGCGGCGCGCCCCGGGCGCCGGCGCGTCGAGGAGGCGCAAGTGGCGGCCGGGTCGGCGGCGCGCCCGGCGGGCCAGGTCACGCCGCTCGAGGCCGAAGTCTTCGAGGCGCTGCGCGCCTGGCGGGCCGGGGTCGCACGCGAACGCGCCGTGCCGGCCTACACGATCTTTCACGACGCCACGCTGCGCGAGACGGCGCGGCTCATGCCGCACTCGCTGGACCAGCTGCGCGCCGTGTTCGGTGTCGGCGCGGCGAAGCTGGAGCGCTTTGGCGCCGCACTGCTGACCGTGATCGCGCAGGCGGCCGGACGCTCGAATGGTGGAGGCGGCGGGAATTGAACCCGCGTCCGCAAGTCCTAGACTTCAGGATCTACGCGCGTAGCCCATTCTTTGGTTCTCATCCGGCGCTACCCGAAGGGCAGGGAAAACGCCAGACCAGCGACGGTATCTCTTAACGGAACCACCCCGTAGCACGATGGCCCGCGATCCTATGAGCGCGTCCCCTGATACAGTCGCATAGGCACGAGCTGGTCAGAGGTCAGCTGCGATTAGGCAGCTAGAGCGTAGTTGTCGTCGTTGGCAACTAGAGTTTGCAGCAGTGTTTAACGAGGGCCACTGCACCTCGGCACGCCCCTGAAGGTTCGCAACCCACGTCGAAACCGGTCGCCCCCTTCGGAGAGCCAGGAGTATACCACTTCGGGCCCGGTTTCGCGGGCGCACCGCGCGGGCGGTCACGCGCGCGCCCCCCGCGGGGCCTGCGGCGTGCGAAGGCGCCTCACCCCCGGCGCATCACCCGTGCCCGGTCGCGTTGCCAGTCGCGCTCCTTTTCCGCCGCGCGCTTGTCGTGCTGCTTCTTGCCCTTCGCGAGGCCGATCTGCAGCTTCGCGCGGCCGTCCTTCCAGTACAGCTCCAGCGGCACGATGGTGTAGCCGCGCCGCTCGGTGGCGCCAATCAGGCGGTCGAGCTCGCCCCGATGCAGCAGCAGCTTGCGCGTTCTGACCGGATCCGCGACCTTGTGGGTCGAGGTGGTCCGCAGCGGCGAGAGGTGAGCGCCGATCAGGAATGCCTCGCCGTCGCGCACGTTGACGTAGGCCTCCGCGAGCTGCGCTCGGCCGGCACGCATCGATTTGACTTCCCAGCCCTCGAGCGCGAGCCCGGCCTCGAGCCGCTCCTCGATGAAGTAGTCGTGGCGGGCGCGCCGATTCTCTGCGATCACGCGCGGCGTGGTCTCTGCTTTGGCCATGAGGCCATTGTAGACTTGATCCATGCGTGAATTGACCCGATCGGCACTCGTTGCCCGCCCGCCCTCAGTCCTGTATCAGTTGGTCGAGGACGTGGAGCACTACCCGGAATTCGTGCCCGGATGCACCGCGGCCCAGGTGCTCGAGCGCGGCGCGCACGACATGCTGGCGCGCCTGGCGGTGCGCCGCGGGCCGTTGCGCCTGGAGTTCACCACGCGCAACGAGCTCGATCCGGGGCGCAGCGTGCATATGCGGCTTGTGGAGGGACCGTTTCGCATGCTCGAGGGCAGCTGGAGCTTCACGCCGGTGGCGAGCAATGGCTGTCGCATCGAGCTGACGCTGCGCTTTCAGTTCTCGAACGCGCTCAAATCGGCGCTGTTCGATGCGCTGTTCGAAGAGACCGCCGGTGCGCTGGTGCGCGCCTTCGTCGCGCGGGCACAGAGCCTGCCGGCCTGAGCGGATGGGATTGAAGGGGAGCGCCGGAGCATTGAGCGCCGCATCCACGAAGCCGAAGCGCTGCTGCGTTGCCTGCGATACTGCGGCCGGGATCCTGAGCTGTGAGGTCGAGCTGGCGCCGGACGCCACCATTGAGGCGGCGCTGGCGGTGGCCCGCGGCCTGCTCGGTGAGAGCGCTGCGGATTGGGAGCAGGCCCCGGCCGGGATCTACGGCGAGCCGCGGCCGCGTACGCACGTGCCGGCGGATGGGGATCGGATCGAGCTCTATCGGCCGCTCAAGGCCGATCCGCGCGCGAGCCGGCGCTCGCGCGCCAGGCAGTCGGCGGCCGCTGGCAAGCGGGCTGGGCCGGGCAACGGGCCACGAGGCGCCTGAGCGGCGCGAGGGCCGGGTCAATGTTCGTGCGGCTCCGGCGCGGCCACGCCGCGCACGTTGGTGGCGAGCGGGGCGCTCGTGACGTCGCTCTCCACGCTGGCGACCAGGTTGTCCTTGAAGTGGACGATGACGTGGCCACGGCGCGCGGTCTCGAGGCGGCGGCTCTTGAGGTAGAAGTCGTAGTCCCAGCGCGTGTCGTCGAAACCGCCCGGCACCATCGGCGTGCCAAGCAGGTAGCGGACCTGGCTGTGCGTCATGCCGACCTTGACCTGCGCGATCGCGGCCGGATCGAGGTAATTGCCCTGCTGGATCTGCATGCGGTAAAGGCAGCCGCTGAGCATCCCGAGAGCGCAGAATAATGGGATAATTCGCATTGGGTCATCATACCGTATCGTCCGCCGCCGGCGGCGGTCCGCGGGCCGCCGGCGGCGGACGCGCAGCGAGGTGCATAGTGGAAGGAAAAGATCTGCGCAAGGCCGGGCTCAAGGTGACGCTGCCGCGGCTGAAGATTCTCGAGATTCTCGAGAGCAGCCCGAGACGTCATATGTCGGCCGAGGAGATCTACAAGAAACTGCTCGATCTCAGCGAGGACATCGGTCTGGCCACCGTCTATCGCGTCCTGACCCAGTTCGAAGGGGCCGGCCTGGTGACACGCCATCATTTCGAAGACGGCATGGCGGTGTTCGAGATCAACCAGGGCACTCATCACGACCACATCGTGTGCATGGACTGCGGATCGGTGGAGGAATTCGTCGAGCCGGAGATCGAGACCCGGCAGAACGCGATCGCCAAGCGGCTGGGGTTCACGATCGAGGAGCATTCGCTGGTGCTGTACGGACGCTGCCAGCGCGCCGATTGCCCGGCGCGCAAACAGGGCCGGATCAAGCGGCCGATCTGACTAGCGCCGTTCGACCGCATGCGAGCGGCGTTTCAGCCGGGCTCGCCCTGGCCGCGCTTGCCGGCGGCACGCACCGTCGCGCTGCGCTGAGGGGCCGTGCCGGCAGCGACCGCAGCCAGCATCTCCTGGGCGTGGGCACGTGCCCGCGGCGTGATCTCGACGCCGCCGAGCATGCGGGCCAGTTCCTCCACGCGCGCCGGCTGCTCGAGCACGGTCACGCTGGTGCGCGTGTTGCGCCCGTCGGAGAGCTTGGCGACGCGCAGATGCTGGTGGCCTTGCGCCGCCACCTGCGGCAGATGCGTCACGCACAGCACCTGCGCGCGCGCGCCGAGCTGTCTGAGCTCGCGGCCGACGATCTCGGCCACGGCGCCGCCGATTCCCGCATCGACCTCGTCGAACACCATGCAGGGCGCGGCGCTGGCGGCGCAGGACACCTGCACCGCCAGCGACAGGCGCGAGAGTTCGCCGCCCGAGGCGACCTTGGCGAGCGGCCGCGGCGGCTGGCCCGGATTGGTGCTGACGCGAAATTCCACCCGATCCAGCCCATGCGGCGCCGGCTCGGCGGTCTCGGAGGGCGCGACGTCGATCAGGAAGCGCCCGCCCCCCATACCGAGCTCCTGCATGCGCACCGAGATCTCCTTGGCCAAAGCGCGCGCCGCCGTCGTCCGCCGGACCGACAGCTGGCGCGCGAGCTCCTGATAGCCGGTCAGCGCCGCGGCCAGCTGCGAGCGCAGCGCGCCCAGGTCGGCGGCGGCGTTCTCGAGCGCGGCGAGATCGGCGGCGAGCGCCATTTGCCTTTCCGGCAGCGCCTCGACCGCGACGCGGTGCTTGCGGGCGAGCTCTTCGGCGGCGGCCAGGCGGCGTTCGATGGCGTCGGTGCGCTGCGGATCGAGGTCCAGTGCATCGAGGTAGCGCTGCAGCGTGTGGCTGGCTTCCGTGACGCGAATCGCCGCCTCTTCGAGCAGCGTGCTCAGCGGCGCCAGCTGCGCGTCCACGGCGCTTGCCTGGCGCATTGCGCCGATCGACTTGGCGACCAGTGCATGCGCCGTGTTGCCGTCGGCTTCATACAGGCACTCGAGTGCGGCGCGCGCGGCCTCGATCAGGCGGCCGCGGTTGGCCAGGCGTGCCTGTTCCTGCCGCAGTTCGGCGACCTCACCGGCCTGCAGCCCCAGCGCCTCGATCTCGTGCAGCTGGAAGCGCAGCAGCTCCAGGCGCGAGCTGCGCTCGTCGGCCGCGCTCTCCAGTTCGATGCTGCGGTTCAGCAGCGCCAGCCACAGGCTGTGTGCCGTGTGCACCTGCGACACCAGCGACTCGTGCCGTCCGTAAACATCGACCAGCGAGCGCTGTGTCGCCGCGCGCACCAGCGACTGGAACTCGTGCTGGCCATGGATATCGAACAGCCGCTCGGAGACGTCGCGCAGCACCTGCAGCGGCACCGATTGGCCATTGAGCCAGGCGCGGCTGCGGCCGTCGTTGCCGACCACGCGGCGCAGCACCAGCTCGTCCTCGCTGCCGATCGACTGCTCCTCCAGGACGTGGCGCAGTTCGCCCGCGGTGGCGGATACGTCGAGCGTGGCGGCGATGTCGGCCCGCTCGGCGCCGGCGCGCACGACGTCGGCGCCGGCGCGGCCGCCGGCCAGCAGCTCCAGCGCATCCACGATGATCGATTTGCCGGCACCGGTCTCGCCCGTCAGAACGGTCAGGCCGCGTCCGAACTCCAGCTCCACCGCATCGATGATGGCGAAGTCGCGAATCTGCAGATAGCGCAGCATGCGTTAACGCTCGTGGGCCACGGAGCCGACGCCCCAGTGCAGCTTGGAGCGCAGCAGCCGGTAGAAGTCGTAGCCGGGGGGGTGCAGCAACGTGACGGAGCGGCCCGCCGTCGCGATCTGCAGCTGACTGCCGGGCCGCAGCTCGCCGAGCATCTGCGCATCGCAAGTGACCTGGGCGCAGGTCTCGGTCTGGCCGATCAGGCGCACTTCGATCAGCGAATCGCCCGGGACCACGATCGGCCGGTCCGACAGGGTGTGGGGCGAGATCGGCGCCACCACCAGCACGTTCAGCCGCGGCTCGATGATCGGCCCGCCGCACGACAGCGCATAGGCGGTCGAGCCGGTGGCCGTGGCGACCACCAGACCGTCGCCGCCGTGGGAATTGACGTAGCGGCCATCGATGCGGGTCTCGAATTCGAGCATGCGGCCGGTCTCGAGGCGGTTGAAGACCACGTCGTTGAGCGCCGAGTGCTGCACTTCCTGCCCGTCGGCTGCGCGCAGGCGCGCCTGCAGCAGGGTGCGTCGATCGGCTTCGCACTGGCCGGCGAGCACCGCGTCGAGCGAGCGCACCATGTCCTGCGGCAGTACGTCGGTCAGAAAGCCGAGGCGGCCGCGGTTGATGCCGAGCAGCGGGATGTCGTGTTCGGCCACCAGCCCGGCGGCATACAGCAACGTGCCGTCGCCGCCGATCGCCATCATCAGGTCGCAGCGCTCGATGAGCTCGGGCAGCGGTGTGACCGCGACCCCGCCCGGCGCACTGGCGGAGGTCGAGTCCTGGGGCACCAATACCGTCAGACGCCGCGCCAGCAGCTCCGGGATCAGCGCCTGGGCACACTCGGCTACCCGCGGGTCTTGAAACTTGCCGACCAGCGCGCAAGTACGTATCGGCTCGTGCATGATGGGCTTGAGGCTTGAATTCGTTTGCTCTTGTAGCATGGCCGGCGTGCGGCGGCCAACGACGGGTACCGGGGCGAATTCACCATATTGGGGTTCGGGGCGGCGGCGGTCCGGGCGGCCGGTGCTTGACGACGCCGGGGGTGGCTGGTTAGCTCAAGGATGGGAATGACACAGGACAACCGAGACGAGGTGCTCAGCGAGCGCGCGCGGCGGCTGCTGCGGGTGCTGGTGCAGAGCTACATCCGCGATGGCCAGCCGGTGGGCTCGCGCGCGCTGTCGCGCGACTCGGGTCTTTACTTAAGCTCGGCGACGGTGCGCAATGTCATGGCCGACCTCGAGGAGCTCGGCTTCGTGACCTCGCCGCATACCTCCGCCGGGCGCGTGCCGACGGACAGGGCCTACCGCTTCTTCGTCGACTCGCTGCTGCGAGCGCAATTGCCGGCCGACGATGCGAGCCTGGAGGAGATCCGACGCCAGCTCGACCTGCCGGTGGATAGCTCCAAATCCCTGGTGGCCTCGGCGTCGCAGCTGCTGTCGAACATCACCCATCTGGCCGGGGTCGTCACCTTGCCGCTGCCGCAGGCGGTAACTCTGACCCAGATCGAATTCCTGTCGCTGTCGGAGAATCGCGTACTGGTGGTGCTGGTGCTCGACGACCGCGAGGTGCAGAACCGCATCGTGCAGCTCGAACGGCACTATTCGGCCGAGGAGCTGCGGCGTGCGGCCAATTTTCTGAACGAGCATTGCCTCGGCTTGCCGCTGCCGCAGATTCACCAGGAACTGCTGCGCCAGCTCAAGGAGACGCACGAGCACCTCAATCAGGTGATGCTCGATGCAATCGGCATGGCGCAGCGCCTGTTCGAGCACACCGGTGTCGAGGAGGGCATCGAGTACGTGATCGCGGGCGAGACCAACCTGATGGGCTTTGGCGAGCTGGCCAATGTCGACAAGCTCAAGCGGTTGTTCGAGGCCTTCAACGAGAAGCGCGACATCCTGCACCTGCTCGATCAAAGTCTGAAGGCCGAGGGCGTACAGATCTTCATCGGCCAGGAGTCCGGTTACCACATCCTCGATGACTACAGCGTCGTCACCGCGCCCTACAGCTCCGACAAAGGGGTGGTCGGCGTGATTGGGGTGATCGGTCCGACGCGCATGGCCTACGAGCGTGTGATCCCGATCGTCGATCTGACAGCAAAAATTCTCGGCTCGGCCTTGAATTCGCGCCGCTGAGCGCCATCTAAAAACCAGCGATCGCGCTGGTCGCGAAGAATCACGTTAATTGTAATAGCCAAGTTATTGATTGTGAATGAGTTTATAATGAGCGACGCCATGGAAAACAGTCCCGCGGGAAGTCAGTCGGAAGCCACGCCCGGCGCGTATGGCGACGCGGGGCCGCAGAGCCCCGGCAGCGGAGCCGGCGCCGATCGCGGCGCGACCGAGGAGATCGAGGCCCTGCGCAAGGCGCTGACGAGTGCCGAGGACAACGCCCGCACGCAGCGCGATCTGTACCTGCGCGCCGTAGCCGAGCTCGATAACGTTCGCAAACGCGCGCAGCGCGACATCGAAAGCGCCCACCGCTATGCGCTCGAGGGCTTCGCGGGCGAATTGCTGGCCGTGCGCGACAGCCTCGAGCTCGGTGTGCGCAACGGCGCCAACGCCGATGCGAAGACGCTGCTGGCCGGCCAGCAGGCGACGTTGAAGCTGCTCGACCGGGCGTTCGATAAGTACGAGATCGAGCTGCTCGATCCGGCCGGCCAGCGCTTCGATCCGGCACAGCACGAGGCGGTGCTGATGCAGGAGTCGGCTCAAGCGACGCCCAATTTCGTGCTCCAGGTGGTGCAGCCGGGCTACCAGCTCAGGGGCCGGCTGCTGCGGCCGGCGCGCGTGATCGTGGCCAAGCCGGCCGACGGTGCCTGAGCCGGGCCGAACGATGGCATGGGGCGGCCGCATGGAGTTGAAAACAGGACATTTAGCCCAAGCTTGGGCGGTATGACACGGTATTGCTGGAGAGCGACCCATGAGTAAGGTAATTGGCATCGATCTGGGCACGACCAACTCGTGCGTGGCGATCATGGAAGGCGGCAAGCCGCGGGTGATCGAGAACAGCGAGGGCGATCGCACGACGCCTTCGATCGTCGCCTTTACCAAGGATGAGGAGGTGCTGGTCGGGCAGTCGGCCAAGCGCCAGGCAGTCACCAATCCGCAGAACACCCTGTTCGCGGTGAAGCGATTGATCGGCCGCAAGTTCGAGGACGAGGTGGTGCAGAAGGACATCAAGATGGTGCCCTACAAGATCGCCAAGGCCGACAACGGTGACGCCTGGGTCGAGGCGCGCGGCAAGAAGATGGCACCCCCGGAGGTGTCGGCGCGCGTGCTCATGAAGATGAAGAAGACCGCCGAGGACTATCTCGGTGAGGCGGTGACCGAGGCCGTCATCACGGTGCCGGCCTATTTCAACGACTCGCAGCGCCAGGCGACCAAGGACGCCGGCCGCATCGCGGGACTCAACGTCAAGCGCATCATCAACGAGCCGACCGCCGCGGCGCTGGCCTACGGGCTGGACAAGCAGGGCGCGGATCGCAAGATCGCGGTCTATGACCTGGGCGGCGGCACCTTCGATATCTCGATCATCGAGATCGCCGAGGTCGACGGCGAGCGCCAGTTCGAGGTGCTCTCGACCAACGGCGATACCTTCCTCGGTGGCGAGGACTTCGACCTGCGCATCATCAATTTCCTGGCGGACGAATTCCAGAAGGAATCCGGCGTGGACGTGCGGCGCGATCCGCTGGCGATGCAGCGTCTGAAGGAGGCGTCGGAAAAGGCCAAGATCGAGCTGTCCTCGAGCCAGCAGACCGAGGTCAACCTGCCCTACATCACCGCCGATGCCAGCGGCCCGAAGCACCTGAGCGTGAAGCTCACGCGCGCCAAGCTCGAATCGCTGGTCGATGAGCTGGTGCAGAGAACCATCGGGCCCTGCAAAGTGGCGCTCAAGGACGCCGGCCTGGCCGCGAGCGAAGTGGCGGAAGTGATCCTGGTCGGCGGGCAGACCCGCATGCCGCTGGTGCAGAAGTACGTGCGCGATTTCTTCGGCAAGGAGCCGCGCAAGGACGTCAACCCGGATGAAGCGGTCGCGGTCGGCGCCGCGGTGCAGGCCGGGGTGCTGTCGGGCGAGGTCAAGGACGTGCTGTTGCTCGACGTCACGCCGCTGTCACTCGGCATCGAGACCCTCGGCGGCGTGATGACCAAGCTGATCGAGAAGAACACCACCATTCCGACCAAGGCCGCGAACGTGTTCTCGACCGCGGACGACAATCAGACTGCGGTGACGATCCACGTGCTGCAGGGCGAGCGCGAACGGGCTGCGGACAACAAGTCGCTCGGCAAGTTCGATTTGACCGACATTCCGCCGGCGCCGCGCGGCATGCCGCAGGTCGAGGTCACCTTCGACATCGACGCCAACGGCATCCTCAATGTCTCGGCCAAGGACAAGGCGACCGGCAAGGAACAGCGCATCGTGATCCGCGCCTCGAGCGGGCTGGCGGAGGACGAGATCAAGCGCATGGTCAAGGACGCCGAGGCGCACGCCGCCGAGGATCGCAAATTCCGCGAACTGGTCGAGACGCGCAATCGTGGTGATGCGATGATCCATGCGGTCGAGAAGGCGCTCAAGGATCTGGGCGACAAGGTCGGCGCCGAGGAGCGCGGCAAGGCCGAATCGGCCTTGAACGATCTCAAAGCGGTGCTGAAGTCGGACGACAAGGAAGCGATCGAGAAGAAGACCGAAGCCCTCGGGCAGGCCTCCGCGAACATAGCGCAGCGCGCTTATGCCGCGAGCCAGCCGGAAGGCGGCGCCGGCACGGCGGCGCCGGGTTCCGAGGCGCCGCCGGGCGCAGCCGGCGCCGGCGGCGCCGGTGCCCAAGGCAAGCCGGACGAGAACGTGGTCGATGCCGAGTTCGAGGAGGTGCGGGACAAGGGCCGCCGCGCGTCGTAGACGGCCCCCGCGCAGCAGGGACGCGGGCCGACGTTCCGCCTTGCGCGCGCTCTCGAGCGCTCGATGCCGCCCGGCGCTGCCAAGCGCCGGGCGGCTCGTGCGCATCTGACGTGAATCGAGCATAGGATACTGACGCAACTCATGGCGAAACGCGATTACTACAAGATCCTCGATCTGGCGCGCACGGTGAGCGAGGCGGACATCAAGAAGGCCTATCGCCGCCTGGCCATGAAATTCCACCCGGACCGCAACCCCGGCGACCACGAAGCCGAGGAGAAATTCAAGGAAGCCAAGGAAGCCTACGAGGTGCTGTCCGACACGCAGAAGCGCGCGGTCTATGATCAGTACGGGCATGCCGGGGTGGAGGCGAGCCGCAATGCGGGCCACGCAGGCGGCGGTATGCACGGTGCGGAGGCCTTCAGCGACATCTTCGGCGACGTGTTCGGCGACATCTTCGGCGGCGCGCGCCGCGGCGGCGCCTCGCAGGTGTTTCGCGGCGCCGACCTGCGCTATGAGATCGAACTCGATCTGGCGGAGGCGGTGTTCGGTCATGCCGTCGAGATCGACGTCAACAAGTTCGTCGAATGCGAGGTCTGCCACGGCAGCGGCGCCGCCAAGGGCAGTTCCCCGGTGACCTGCGATACCTGCGGCGGCAGCGGCCAGGTACGTGTCTCGCAGGGCTTTTTCACCTTGCAACAGACCTGTCCGCATTGCCGCGGTGCGGGCCGCATCGTGCGCAATCCCTGCGACCACTGCCTGGGGCAGGGCCGCATCCGGCGCAGCAAGAAGCTATCGGTCAAGATTCCGCCCGGGGTCGACAGCGGCGACCGCGTGCGCCTGACGGGCGAAGGCGAGGCCGGCCGCAATGGCGGCCCCCCGGGTGACCTCTATGTCGAAGTGCGCGTGCGCGAGCACGCGATCTTCGAGCGCGACGGGGTACACCTGAGCTGCGAGGTGCCGATCAGCGTCGCCACCGCGAGCCTGGGCGGCAGCGTCGAAGTGCCGACGCTCGATGGCCATGTGGTGCTGAAGATACCGGCCGAAACCCAATCCGGGCGCGTGTTCCGCCTGCGCGAGAAAGGCGTGAAATCGGTGCGCGGCAACGCTCGCGGCGACCTGTTCTGCCGCGTCGTGGTGGAGACCCCGGTGAACCTGTCGGCCGAGCAGCGCACGCTGCTGCGCGAGCTCGACGAATCGCTGCGGCGCGATGGCAGCCGGCACGCGCCGCGGCAGAAGAGCTTCCTCGAAGGCGTGAAGCGCTTCTTTTCCGGCAGTCCGCGATGAGCGCGGCGGCGCCGCCCCGGCAGCAGCCGATGCAGCCCGGGCCGCCGCGCAAGCGGCCGATTGCCACCGTGCTGGTCGGTGCCACCGGCCGCATGGGCATGCAGATCCTGCGGCTGCTGCCGGAGTTTCCGGCGCTGCAGCTGGTCGGGGCGATCGCTTCCGAGCACAGCCGGTCGCTGGGCCGGGACGCAGCGGAGCAGGCCGGCTTGCAGCCCTGCGGGGTGAGGATCAGTGCCGCGCTGCCGCCGCTGCTGCAACAGGCGCAGCTGGTGATCGATTTCTCCAGCGCCGGCGCCGCGGCCGCCAATCTGGCCGCCTGCGCCGCGGTGCGCGTGCCGCTGTTGATCGGCACCACCGGATTGCCGCGTGAGCTCGATGCGCCGCTGGCCGCGGCGGCCGAGGCGATTGCGCTGCTGGTGGCACCCAACACCAGCCTGGGCGTGAATCTGCTGTTCGAGCTGGTGCGTCAGGCCGCGCAGGCACTGCCGGGCGACTACGACATCGAGATCATCGAGGCGCACCATCGCCACAAGGCCGACGCGCCCTCCGGCACGGCGCTGGCGCTCGGCGCCGCGGCTGCCGCCGCACGCGGCGTGACGCTGGCGCAGCAGGCGATCTACGCGCGGCATGGCCAGACCGGGGAACGCCCGCCGCAGCAGATCGGATTTGCGGTCGTGCGCGGCGGCGATGTGGTGGGCGAGCACGAAGTCTGTTTTCTCGGCGAGGGCGAGCGGCTGGTGCTGCGCCATTCGGCGACCGACCGCTCCGTGTTCGCGCGCGGTGCCTTGATGGCGGGGCAGTGGCTGGCCGACCAGGCCCCTGGGCGCTACGCCATGCAGGATGTGTTATTTAGCAAAAACAAATAGATACGACTTTATTTGGCAGACGATTCTCCGTTTCCGGCCGCTAAGGTGCGATTTCACTTAATTAGTCCAGCCTGGGCGGATATTTGCATGGATTTGCATGGACAGGGGCGGTAGGGGTCTTTACACTTTTGCCCGTAATCCGAGTATCGGGTTAGTCCGCACAAGGCGGGAGGATGTTCCACAAGAACGCCTCCCGCTTTGTGCATGTGCGGCTGGAAAATCGCTTCACGGCGTGGCACCGGCCAGCGCGCAGCACGACGGACGGATGAGTCCGGCCGGAGTGGTAAGGAGAGGCATGAAGTGACTGCACCGGCGGTGCTGGCTCTGAGCGACGGTTCCATCTTCAAAGGCCAATCCATTGGCGCTGCAGGCAATACCACCGGCGAGGTCGTGTTCAACACCGCCATCACCGGTTATCAGGAAATCCTCACCGATCCCTCCTACGCGCGTCAGATCGTGACGCTGACCTATCCGCACATCGGCAATACCGGCGCCACGCCGGAAGACATGGAATCCGCGCAGCCGTACGCCGCCGGCCTGGTGGTGCGCGATCTATCGATGTTCGCCAGCAGCTGGCGCGCCGCCGGACCGCTCGCCGACTTCCTGCATCGCGGCCGCGTGGTCGCAATCGCCGGCATCGATACGCGCCGCCTGACGCGATTGCTGCGCGAGAAGGGTGCGCAGGCGGGTAGCATCATGACCGGCGAGCGCATCGACGAGGCGGCGGCGGTGCGCGCGGCGCGCGCGTTCCCGGGACTCAAGGGCATGGATCTTGCCAAGGTGGTCACGACGCGGCACGCCTATCAGTGGAACGAGGGCAGCATCGGCCGCGAATCCCCGCCGGTACTGCGGGCCCAGCAGCGGCTGAACGTGGTCGCCTACGACTACGGCATCAAGCGCAACATCCTGCGGCTGCTGGCCGATCAGGGTTGCCGTGTGACGGTGGTCGGTGCGACCACCAGCGCCGCCGACGTATTGGCGCTCAATCCCGACGGCGTGTTCCTGTCCAACGGTCCGGGCGACCCGGAGCCCTGCGACTACGCGATCAAGGCCATCGCCGAGCTGCTCGGCACCGATGTGCCGATATTCGGCATCTGCCTCGGGCACCAGCTGCTGGGGCTCGCGAGCGGCGCCAAGACCGTCAAGATGAAGTTCGGTCATCACGGCGCGAATCATCCGGTGCAGGAACTCGCGACCGGGCGCGTGTTCATCACCAGCCAGAACCATGGCTTCGCGGTCGATGAGTCGACGCTGCCGGCCAATCTGGTCGCCACCCACCGATCGCTGTTCGACGGCAGCCTGCAGGGCGTCGCGCGCACCGATCGCGCGGCCTTCAGCTTCCAGGGCCACCCCGAGGCCAGTCCGGGACCGCATGACCTGCGGCCGCTGTTCGACGCCTTCGTCCAGGCCATGGTGCGTCGCCTGCAGAATCAGTTGCGGCTGCTGCGCGCCAACGCGCGCAAGCAGAGTGCCGAAGGCTAATTCCACCCATCCAATTAGGTTCCGATGCCCAAGCGTACCGACCTGACGAGCATCCTGATCATCGGCGCCGGCCCGATCGTGATCGGCCAGGCCTGCGAATTCGACTATTCCGGCGCGCAGGCCTGCAAGGCGCTGCGCGCGGAGGGTTATCGCGTCATCCTGGTGAACTCCAACCCGGCCACCATCATGACCGACCCGGAGACGGCCGATGCGATCTACATCGAGCCGATCAACTGGCGCACCGTCGCGCGCATCATCGAGCGCGAGCGCCCGAGCGCGCTGCTGCCCACCATGGGCGGGCAGACGGCGCTCAATACCGCGCTCGACCTGGTGCGCGAGGGCGTGCTCAAGCAATACGACGTCGAGCTGATAGCCGCGTCGCGCGAGGCGATCGACATGGCCGAGGATCGGGAGCGCTTTCGCAACGCGATGCGCGAGATCGGCCTGGCCGTGCCGCACTCGCAGATCGCGCGCAGCCTCGAGGAGGCGCTGGCGGTGCAGGGCAGCATCGGCTTCCCGATCGTGATCCGACCCTCGTTCACGCTCGGCGGCAGCGGCGGCGGCATCGCCTACAACCGCGAGGAATTCGAGACCATCGTGCAGCGCGGCCTGGACGCCTCGCCGACGCGCGAGCTGCTGCTGGAGGAGGCGGTGCTCGGCTGGAAGGAATTCGAGATGGAGGTGGTGCGCGACCGCAAGGATAACTGCATCATCATCTGCTCGATCGAAAACCTCGATCCGATGGGGGTGCACACCGGCGATTCGATCACGGTCGCACCGGCGCAGACCCTGACCGACAAGGAATATCAGAGCATGCGCGACGCATCGATCGCCGTGCTGCGCAAGATCGGGGTCGAGTGCGGCGGCTCGAACGTGCAGTTCGCGCTCAATCCGGAGAACGGGCGCATGCTCGTGATCGAGATGAATCCGCGCGTCTCGCGCTCTTCGGCGCTCGCCTCCAAGGCCACCGGTTTCCCGATCGCCAAGGTGGCCGCGAAGCTGGCGGTCGGCTATACGCTCGATGAGCTGCAGAACGAGATCACGGGCGGCGCGACGCCCGCCTCCTTCGAGCCGACGATCGACTACGTGGTCACCAAGATCCCGCGCTTCACGTTCGAGAAATTTCCGGCCGCCAACGATCGGCTGACGACGCAGATGAAATCGGTGGGCGAGGTCATGGCGATCGGGCGCACGTTCCAGGAGTCGCTGCAGAAGGCGCTGCGCGGCCTGGAGACCGGGCTGGACGGCCTGGACCCGATCCTGACGTTGCCGCTGACGCAGGAGACGCAGGCGCAGCTCAGCTACGAACTGCGCTCCCCGGGTCCCGACCGCCTGCTGTACGTGGCGGATGCCTTTCGCGCCGGGCTGGACCTGGAGCGCGTGGCCGAACTCAGCGCGATCGACCGCTGGTTCCTGGCGCAGATCGCGGATCTGATCGCCGAGGAGGCGCGCGTGCGCCGCGAGGGCGAGGGCGCGCTCGGGGTCGAGCGCCTGCGCGCGCTCAAGCGCAAGGGCTTCTCGGACCGGCGGCTCGCGACGCTGACGCGCTCCAACGAGACCGTGATCCGCGGCAAGCGGCGCGAGTTCGGGGTGGCGCCGGTGTACAAGCGCGTGGATACCTGCGCGGCGGAATTCGCGACCTCGACCGCATACCTGTATTCGACCTACGAGGAGGAATGTGAGGCCGAGCCGACGCGGCGCCGCAAGATCATGATTCTCGGCGGCGGCCCGAACCGCATCGGCCAGGGCATCGAATTCGACTACTGCTGCGTGCACGCCGCGCTGGCGCTGCGGGAAGACGGCTTCGAGACCATCATGGTCAACTGCAACCCGGAGACCGTGTCGACCGACTACGACACCTCGGACCGGCTGTACTTCGAGCCGCTGACGCTCGAGGACGTGCTCGAGGTGATCGCCAAGGAACGCCCCGAGGGGGTGATCGTGCAGTTCGGCGGCCAGACGCCGCTCAAGCTGTCGCGCGCGCTCGAGGCCGCCGGCGCGCCGATCATCGGCACCTCGCCGGACTCGATCGACGTCGCCGAGGACCGCGAGCGCTTCCAGCAGCTGGTGCGCCGCCTGGGGCTCAGGCAGCCCGCCAACGCCACGGCGCGCAACGAGGAACAGGCCGTGCAGCTTGCGCGCGAGGTGGGCTATCCGCTGGTGGTGCGGCCCTCGTACGTGCTCGGCGGCCGCGCCATGGAGATCGTGTTCAACGAGGAAGACCTGCGCTCCTACATGATGCACGCGGTGCAGGTGTCGAACGACGCGCCGGTGCTGCTCGATCGCTTCCTCGACGTGGCCATCGAGGTCGACGTCGATGCGGTCTGCGACGGCCAGGAGGTGCTGATCGGCGGCATCATGGAGCACGTCGAGCAGGCCGGGGTGCACTCCGGGGATTCGAGCTGTTCGCTGCCGCCCAACAGCCTGACGGCCGAGGTGCAGGACGAGCTGCGGCTGCAGACGCGCAAGCTGGCGCGCGCGCTCAACGTGATCGGGCTCATGAACGTGCAATTCGCGATCCAGAACGGCACGGTCTACGTGCTCGAGGTAAACCCGCGCGCCTCGCGCACGGTGCCGTTCGTGTCCAAGGCGACCGGCGTGGCGCTGGCGAAGATCGCCGCCCGGGTCATGACCGGCAGGAAACTGCGCGAGCTCGGGGCGCTCGAGGAGCACCTGC
This sequence comes from Gammaproteobacteria bacterium, assembly GCA_027315105.1. Classification (GTDB taxonomy): domain Bacteria; phylum Pseudomonadota; class Gammaproteobacteria; order Steroidobacterales; family Steroidobacteraceae; genus FEN-1191. The sequence goes on along the minus strand of DAHUYP010000015.1, from coordinate 201,269 downwards.
CGAGGTACTATTCGGTCAAGGAGGCGGTGTTCCCATTCGTGAAGTTTCCGGAAGCCGACCCGATCCTCGGCCCGGAAATGAAGTCCACCGGGGAGGTCATGGGCACCGGGCGCACCTTCGGCGAGGCGTACGCCAAATCGCAGGCGGCCTCGGGCGTGGTGCTGCCGCGCACCGGCGTATGCCTGATCAGCCTGCGCGATCGCGACAAGGCCCCGGCGGTGCAGCTGGCGCGCCGCCTGATCGCCCATGGCTTCAGCATCGTCGCCACCAGCGGCACGGCCGCGGCGCTCAACGCGGCGGGCATCGACTGCCGGCGGGCCAACAAGGTGCGCGAGGGCCGGCCGCACATCGTCGATATGATCAAGAATGACGAGATCGATCTGATCGTGAACACCACCGAAGGCAAACAGGCCATCCTCGAGTCGAATTCGATCCGGCGCGAGGCGGTGCACCGGCGTGTCACGTATTACACGACGCTGGCGGCAGCGCTCGCCACCTGCGAGGCGCTGGATCACCTGGATGAGGTCGATGTCAATCGGCTGCAGGATCTGCACCGCGAGGTCGAGGTGCTGCCCTCGGCGCCGCTGCAGCGCGAGGTCGGCACATGAAGCGCGCGCCCATGACGCTGCGCGGTGCGGAGCTGCTGCGCGCGGAGCTCAAGCGGCTGAAGTCCGAAGACCGGCCGCGCGTCATCAAGGCGATCGCCGAGGCGCGCAGCCACGGTGACCTGTCGGAGAACGCGGAATACCATGCCGCGCGCGAGCAGCAGGGCTTCATCGAGGGCCGCATCATGGAGATCGAGTCCCGGCTGGCGGCGGCGGAAATCATCGACGTGGCGACGCTGCCGGCCACCGGCAAGGTCGTGTTCGGCGCCACCGTGGGGATCGAGGATCAGGACGAGGGGGGCACGGTGACGTACCAGATCGTCGGCGAGGACGAGGCCGACATTCGGGCCGGGCGCATCTCCATCACCTCGCCGATCGCGCGCGCGCTGATCGGCAAGAAGCAGGGCGACGTGGTCGATGTCGCTGCGCCGGGCAAGACGCGCTCCTACGAGATCGTCTCGGTTCGCTACCTCTAGGGGTCGGGCAGCGGCATGCGCGACAGCGTCGCGTTGGGCTTGAACAGCACCGCAACGTGGCCGATGCGCGTCACGAGGCTGCTCTGGCTGTCGCGCACCAGCTGCGCCAGCAGCGCATCGCGCGCCGCACGGTCGGCGGCCTGGATGCGCAGCTTGACCAGCTCATGGTCGGCGAGCGCGCGCTGCGTCTCGGCGAGCACGCCCGGGGTCAGGCCGTTCTGGCCGATCAGGATGATGGGTTTGAGGGCGTGGGCTTTGCCGCGCAGGTAGCGCAGCTGTTTGTCCGTGAGGCTCATCGACATATCATAGGCAGGTCGGCGCCGCGGCGCCGACTCCCCCGGCCAGCAGAGAGTCGCCCCCCAACATGGCGCGCCGATCCAAGAGCAGCGAACGGTGGCTGCGCGAGCATTTCTCCGATCCCTTCGTCAAGCGCGCCCAGGCGGGGGGCTGGCGCTCGCGGGCGGTGTTCAAGCTCGAGCAGATGGACCAGCGCGAGCGGCTGTTCAGGAGCGGCATGTTGGTGCTCGACCTGGGCGCGGCGCCCGGGGCCTGGAGCCAGTACGCGCGCGGGCGCATCGGACCGGCGGGCCGGGTGGTGGCGACCGACATCCTGCCGATGGAGCCGCTGACCGGGGTCGAGTTCCTGCAGGGTGATTTCCGCGACCAGGCGCTCTACGAGCAGCTCAAGGAGCGTCTCGGCGCCGGCGGCGTGGACCTGATGCTGTCGGACATGGCGCCGAACCTGAGCGGAATGGACGCCATCGACGCCCCCCGGGCGCTGTATCTGGCCGAACTCGCGCTCGACCTGGCAGTCGACATCTTGAAACCGGGCGCCGGCGCCCTGATCAAGGTGCTGCAGGGCGCCGGATTTCAGGAGTTCGTGGCGAGTGCTCGCAGCCGTTTCGAGCGCGTACGGTTCCTGAAGCCCGAGGCGTCGCGCGCGCGCAGCCCTGAAACGTACTTGCTGGCCTCCGGCAGGCGGATGGTGTAGCGTCGTAGTCAAGAGTCCGCCTTGGGCGTACCGGCCCCGCGGCAATATGGTGGAATAACGTTGAATGACCTGACCAAGAACATCCTGCTGTGGGTAGTGATCGTCGTAGTGATGCTGGCCGTCTTCAGCCGCTACATGCCGAGCGGACCGCCGCGCCAGTCCATCTCCTATTCGGAGTTCTATAACGACCTGCATGGAGGCCGGGTGGACAGCGTGGTGCTGCAGGGCGACGAGATCCGCGGCACGCTCAAGGACAAGACGCAGTTCGAGACCTACAACCCCGAGACCAACTACACGGCGCTGATCGGCGACCTGCTGAAGGCCAACGTCAGCGTCGAGGGCCAGGCGCCCAAGCAGCCGAACTTCCTGGCACAGCTGCTGCTGCAACTGGCGCCGGCGCTGCTGATGCTGCTGGTGTTCGTCTATCTGCTGCGGCAGATGCAGGGTGCCGCCGGCGGGCGCGGTGCCATGTCCTTCGGCAAGAGCCGCGCCCGGCTGCTGGGCGAGGACCAGGTCAATGTCACCTTCGCCGACGTCGCCGGCGTCGATGAGGCCAAACAGGAGGTCGGCGAGATCGTCGATTTCCTCAAGGACCCCGGCAAGTTCCAGAAGCTCGGCGGCAAGATCCCGAAGGGCGTGCTGATGGTCGGCTCGCCCGGCACCGGCAAGACGCTGCTGGCGCGCGCCATCGCGGGCGAGGCCAAGGTACCGTTCTTCACCATTTCCGGCTCCGACTTCGTCGAGATGTTCGTCGGCGTCGGCGCCTCGCGCGTGCGCGACATGTTCGAGCAGGCCAAGAAGCACGCCCCCTGCATCATCTTCATCGATGAGATCGACGCGGTCGGCCGCCATCGCGGTGCGGGACTGGGCGGCGGGCACGACGAGCGTGAACAGACCCTCAACCAGCTGCTGGTCGAAATGGACGGTTTCGAGGGCAATGAAGGCATCATCGTCATTGCTGCCACCAATCGTCCCGATGTGCTCGATCCGGCGCTGCTGCGCCCGGGCCGCTTCGATCGCCAGGTCGTGGTGCCGCTGCCCGACGTGCGCGGCCGCGAGCAGATCCTGCGCGTGCACATGCGCCGCGTGCCGCTGGCCGACGACGTCAAGCCGGCGCTGATCGCGCGCGGTACCCCGGGCTTCTCGGGCGCGGACCTCGCCAACCTGGTCAATGAGGCGGCGCTGTTCGCAGCGCGCGCCAACCAGCGCATGGTGTCGATGGAGCAGTTCGAGCGCGCCAAGGACAAGATCATGATGGGCGCCGAGCGGCGCTCGATGGTCATGACCGATGCCGAGAAGCGCATGACGGCCTATCACGAGTCGGGTCATGCGATCGTCGGCATCAGCGTGCCGGAGCACGATCCGGTCTACAAGGTCACGATCATCCCGCGCGGACGGGCGCTCGGCGTGACGCAGTTCCTGCCCGAGCAGGATCGTTACTCGATGAGCAAGCGGCGCCTGGAGAGCTCGATCGCGACGTTGTTCGGCGGCCGCATCGCCGAGGAACTGATCTTCGGCGCGGATGCGGTCACCACGGGAGCCTCGAACGACATCGAGCGCGCCACCGAGCTGGCGCGCAACATGGTCACCAAGTGGGGCCTGTCGGACCGCCTCGGTCCGCTGACCTATATCGAAGAGGCCGGTGAAGTGTTCCTCGGCCGCAGCGTCACGCAGCACAAGCAGGTCTCGGATGAGACCGCGCATGCGATCGACGAAGAGGTGCGCCACGTCATCGAGACCAATTACCAGCGTGCCAAGGAGATCCTCGAGACCAATCTCGACAAGCTCCACTCGATGGCCGAGGCGCTGATGAAGTACGAGACCATTGCCGATGACCAGATCAAGGATATCATGGCCGGCCGTAGCCCGAAGCCACCGGACGGCTGGGACGACTCGACGCCGACCCCCGGCACCGGTGCGGGCGGCAAGCCGGCGGTCACGCCGGTCGGCGCTCCGGCCGAAGGCTCGATCGTGCGGCCCGCCGGGCAGCACTGAGGGCGCGGGCGGCACCGCGCGCGCAGCGCGCGGGAACGTGAAGACCCCGAAATGACGTTGCCGCTGCCGGGCGGTGACGAATCACGGCGCATGGCCTGCTCATACCCGCCCATGAATCTGCACTGCGCCGATCGCGTGCTCGAGCTCGACCGCCCGGTGATCATGGGCGTGCTCAACGTCACGCCGGATTCGTTCTCGGACGGCGGGCACTATCACGATCCGCAGGCCGCGCTGGCGCAGGCCGAGCGCATGGCCGAGCAAGGAGCGGCGATCATCGACATCGGCGGGGAGTCGACCCGTCCCGGTGCCGGGCCGGTGTCCACCGAGGAAGAGCTGCGTCGGGTGCTGCCGGTGGTCGAGCGGGTGGCGGCGCGGCTGGCCGCGCCGCTGCTGATATCGGTCGATACCTCCAATCCCGAGCTCATGCGGCGCGCGGCCGATGCGGGCGCACATCTGATCAACGACGTGCGCGCGCTGCGCACGGCGGGGGCGCTCGAGGCCGTGGCCGCGGGCACGCTCGGGGTCTGCCTGATGCACATGCGCGGCGAGCCGGCGCACATGCAGGACGATCCGCGCTACGGCGACGTGCTCGGCGAGGTGCGCGATTTCCTGGCCGCCCGCGTGCAGGCCTGCATCGCGGCCGGGATCGAGCGCACGCGGCTGGCGATCGATCCCGGCTTCGGCTTCGGCAAGCGGTTGGCGCATAATCTCGAACTGCTGCGGCGCCTGGACGAGCTCACGGCGCTGCAGCTGCCGCTGGTGGTGGGGCTGTCGCGCAAATCGATGATCGCGGCGCTGGCGGCGGGCGCGTCGGGCGTGGATCGGGGCACGCCTGGGCCGGCTGCGCCGCAGCAGCGGCTGGCGGGGAGCCTCGCGCTGGCGGTGATCGCGGTGCTGCACGGTGCCCGGATCGTACGTGCCCACGACGTCGCGGCAACCGTCGACGCCGTGCGCATTGCCTTCGCCGTCAAGCAGGGGAGTTGACCTTGGCCACAGCTTATTTCGGGACCGACGGCATACGTGGCCGCGTAGGAACCGATCCGATGACGGTGGATTTCGCGCTGCGGCTCGCGAGTGCGGCGGCGCGGGTGCTGGCCGGGGACGGCGGCACGGTGCTGATCGGCAAGGACACACGCCTGTCGGGCTATCTGTTCGAGGCGGCGCTCGAGGCCGGGTTCGTCGCCGCTGGTGTGAACGTGCTGCTGACCGGACCGTTGCCGACTCCGGCGGTGGCCTACATGACGCGCCACCTGCGCTGCCGGCTCGGGGTGGTCATCAGCGCCTCGCACAACCTCTACGAGGACAACGGCATCAAATTCTTCGACGGCGAGGGCGCCAAGCTGTCCGATGAGCTCGAGGAGCGCATCGAGGCGCAGCTCTCGGCGGTACCGCTGACGCGGGCCTCGCGCGAGCTGGGCCGCGCCCGGCGCATCGACGCGTCGCGGCTGCACTACCAGGAGTTCTGCGCCGCCGTGCTGCCCCAGGGATCGGACCTCGGGGGCCTGAAGATCGTCATCGATTGCGCCAACGGGGCCGCCTACAAGGTCGCACCGCGCATCCTGGCGGACGCGGGAGCCGAGATCGTGCCGATCGGCTGCTCGCCGAACGGACGCAACATCAACGACGGCTGCGGCTCGACCGCGCCGGCGCTGCTGCAACTCACGGTGCCGGGCGTGCGCGCGCACGTCGGCATCGCGCTCGACGGCGACGGCGATCGGGTGGTGATGGTCGATCACCTGGGCAGGCTGGTGGACGGCGACCAGCTGCTGTACGTCATTGCGGCCGCGGCGCGCGCCGCCGGCACGCTGCGCGGACCGGTGGTCGGCACCGTGATGAGCAATTTCGGCCTCGAGCTGGCGCTGCGGCGGCTCGGCGTCGAATTCATCCGCGCCCCGGTCGGCGATCGGCACGTGCTGGCAAGGCTCAAGGACAGCGGCGGACAGCTCGGCGGCGAGACCTCCGGGCACATCCTGTGTCTCGACCGCACCACCACCGGCGACGGGCTGATCACGGCGCTGCAGGTGCTGGGCATCATGAAGCAGACCGGCCGCTCGCTGGCAGAGCTGGCTGCCGGCATGGAAAAGCTGCCGCAGGTGCTGGTCAACGTCGAGGTCGAGCGGCGCTTCGACCCGAGCACCGTGCCGGTGATCTCGGCCGCGGTGCGGCGGATCGAGCAGCAACTGGCCGGCGAGGGGCGCATCGTGCTGCGGGCCTCCGGCACCGAGCCGGTGATCCGCGTGATGGTCGAGGGCCGCGATGAGGCGGAGGTCCGCGGCTGCGCCGACGAGCTGGCGCAGGTGGTCCGGGCCGCGGCCGAGGTCGCGACGGCATCGACGTGACTTGACATCATCCTCGCGTTGCGCGTCGCAGAGCGCGCCGATATCATCCGCGCGCCGTGACGCGAGGACGGCCGCTCGGAGCACTTGCCTCGGGAGACGGCCGCACGGAAAGGCACGGAGCGCAGAGCACGGGGGCCAGAGACAGTCATGCGACGCAAGCTGGTAGCCGGCAACTGGAAGATGCATGGATCGCGTGCCGACAATGGGCCCCTGATCGAGGCGATCCTGGCTGCGCCGCGGCTCGAAAGCGTCGATTGCGTGGTCTGTCCGCCGTTCGTCTATCTGGCCGAGAGCGCGCGTATGCTGCGCGGTGCATCGCTCAAGCTCGGAGCACAGAACGTCTGCGCCGAGCCGCAGGGCGCATATACGGGCGAGATCTCGGCGGCCATGCTCAAGGATGTCGGCTGCGATTACGTGATCGTCGGGCACTCCGAGCGCCGCATGCTGTACGCGGAGGACGACGTGCTGGTGGCGCGCAAGTTTGCGGCAGCGCAGTCGCGCGGCCTGCTGCCGATCCTGTGCGTCGGCGAGCAGCTCGCCGAGCGCGAGGCCGACCGTACCTGCGAGGTCGTCGGACGGCAGCTCGAAGCGGTGGTCGCGCTGACGGGGATCGCGAGCTTTGCGCATGCGGTGGTCGCGTACGAGCCGGTCTGGGCGATCGGCACCGGGCGCACGGCCTCGCCTGAGCAAGCACAGGACGTGCACGCGTTCATTCGTCAGCGGCTCGCCGGCCGGGATGCTAAAATTGCGGATGGCCTGCAGATCCTCTACGGCGGCAGCGTCAAGGCGGGCAATGCCCGCGAGTTGTTCGCGCAGCACGACGTCGATGGCGGATTGGTCGGCGGCGCGTCGCTCAAGGTCGAGGAATTCTTGAACATCGTCGCCGCGGCGCGCGGCTGAAAGCGGGACTGGGAATGTTGCACACGTTACTGATGATCGTTCATTTCTTCTGCGCCGCGGGCATCGTGGCCCTGGTGCTGCTCCAGCGCGGCAAGGGCGCGGAGGCGGGCGCCGGTTTCGGCGCCGGCGCCTCGGGCACGGTGTTCGGTGCCCGGGGGGCGAGTACGGCACTGTCGCGTGCCACCGCCATTCTGGCCGCCATCTTCATGGTCACGAGCCTGTCACTTGCCTACGTCGGCGCTCGCAAGAGCACCGCGTCGAGCAGCCTGCTCGATCAACTCTCGCAGCAGAGTGCGCCGGCCACGGCCGCTCCGGGCACGGGCAGCGCGGCGAGCGGCACGGCGGCACCGGCGAGCGGCACAGCGGCACCGGTGAGCGGCACGGGCGCGGAGGCGGCGGGCGCATCGAGTGCCGCGGCGGGTTCGGCGGCTGCGCCGTCCGCGCCGTCCGCGCCGTCCGCACCGTCGAGCAGCCCGGCGGGCAGTGGCGGGACACCGAAATAGGCGTGCCGCGCGCGCACGGCAGTGCGGCGCATGATTGATTCTTAGACTGGATTAAAACTGGATTAACGCTTGATTAGAACTCGATGAGCGCTTGATTAAAGCCGACGTGGTGGAATTGGTAGACACACTAGCTTGAGGGGCTAGCGCCGCAAGGTGTGGGAGTTCGAATCTCCCCGTCGGCACCACAAGCTCTGATCGCCTGCTACAATGTGCCGAACACGGGGGCGGATCGATGTTGGCGCAAGCGCAACATGCCGCCCCTTTTACTGACGGTGCGGGAATGTTGGCCAATTACCTGCCGATTCTGATCTTCCTGATCATTGCGGGCGCACTCGCGGTGCTGCTGCTGGTCCTGGGCTCGCTGCTCGGACGGCTCTCGGCGCGTCACCGCGGCGACGCCGCCAAGCTCTCGCCGTATGAATGCGGTTTCGAAGCCTTCGAAGACAGCCGCATGAAATTCGACGTGCGTTACTACCTGGTCGCGATCCTGTTCATCATCTTCGATCTGGAGATCGCGTTCCTGTTCCCGTGGGCGGTATCCCTGCCGCGCATCGGCGGCTTCGGGCTCGCGGTCATGGGCGTGTTTCTGTTCATACTCGTGATCGGCTTCGCCTACGAGTGGAAGAAAGGAGCGCTCGAATGGGACTAGCGGCGCCGGATACCGAAGGCTTCGCGCAGCGCGGCTTCCTCACTACGCAGGTGGACAGCCTCGTGAGCTGGGCGCGCACCGGTTCGCTCTGGCCGATGACGTTCGGGCTCGCCTGCTGTGCGGTCGAGATGATGCATGCCGGCGCGTCGCGCTACGACCTCGACCGCTTCGGCGTGGTGTTCCGCCCGAGCCCGCGTCAATCCGACGTCATGATCGTCGCCGGGACGCTGGTCAACAAGATGGCGCCGGCGCTGCGCAAGGTATACGACCAGATGTCCGAGCCGCGTTGGGTGATCTCGATGGGCTCGTGCGCCAACGGCGGTGGCTATTACCACTACTCGTATGCCGTGGTACGCGGCTGCGACCGCATCGTTCCGGTGGATATCTACGTGCCGGGCTGTCCGCCCACGGCCGAGGCGCTGCTCTACGGCATAATCCAGCTGCAGCGCAAGATCGAACGCCAGGGCGCCGCGGCCGCCTGACCCCTGAATTCCGAGGAATCCAGCGCAGTGCCAGCGTACATCGATGAGCTCGCCGCACGGGTCAGGACGGCCCTGGCCGATCGCGTGCGTCCCTACGCCGGGCTGGCCGATGAGTTTGCGATCGAGGTCGACGCCGCGGATCTGCTCGAGGTGGCGAGCACGCTGCGCGATGACCCGCAGCTGCGCTTCGAGATGCTGATCGACCTGGCGGGGGTCGATTATCTGGATTACGGGCGTGCCGAGTGGCGTACCACGGCCGCCACCGGCAGCGGCTTCAGCCGCGGGGTCAATCGCACCGCGCCGCATACGCTCGCCGGCAACCGGCGCTTTGCCGTGGTCTCGCAGCTGCTGTCGATCACGCACAATCAGCGCCTGCGCCTGCGCGTCTGGGCGCAGGAGGCCGAGGACCCGATGGTCGATTCGCTCACCGGCGTGTGGGCGAGCGCCGACTGGTTCGAGCGCGAGGCCTTCGACCTGTTCGGCATCCTGTTTCGCGGCCACCCGGATCTGCGCCGCATCCTGACCGACTACGGCTTCATCGGCCATCCGTTCCGCAAGGACTTCCCGCTGATCGGCAACGTCGAGGTGCGCTACGACCCGCAGCTCAAGCGCGTGGTGTACGAGCCCGTGAGCATCGAGGCGCGCACCCTGGTGCCGCGCGTGATCCGCCACGACAACCGCTACGATCCAGCGCTGCACGAGCAGCCGCCGGGGGTGGTGCGTGGCTGAGATCCGCAACCTGACGCTCAATTTCGGCCCGCAGCACCCGGCCGCGCACGGCGTGCTGCGGCTGGTATTGGAGATGGACGGCGAGACCATCCAGAAGGCCGATCCGCACATCGGCCTGCTGCACCGGGGCACCGAGAAGCTCGCCGAGTCCAAGCCATTCAATCAGTCGATCGGCTACATGGACCGGCTCGATTACGTGTCGATGATGTGCAGCGAGCACGCCTACGTGATGGCGATCGAGCGGCTGCTCGGCATCACGCCGCCGCCGCGTGCGCAGTACATCCGCGTGATGTTCGACGAGATCACGCGCATTCTGAACCACCTGATGTGGCTCGGCTCGCACGGCCTGGACATCGGCGCTATGACCGTGTTCCTGTTCTGCTTCCGGGAACGCGAAGACCTGATGGACTGCTACGAGGCGGTGTCCGGCACCCGCATGCACGCCACCTACTACCGGCCCGGTGGCGTCTACCGCGACCTGCCCGAGGCGATGCCGCGGCATCTGCCGTCGCGCTGGCGCAGCCAGAAGGAAGTCGATCGGCTCAATGCGGCGCGCACCGGATCGCTGCTGGACTTCATCGAGCAGTTCACCGGGAAATTTCCCGGCTGCGTCGATGAATACGAGACGCTGCTGACCGACAATCGCATCTGGAAGCAGCGCACCGTGAACATCGGCGTGGTGCCGGCCGAGCGCGCGCTGCAGCTGGGCTTCACCGGCCCGATGCTGCGCGGATCGGGCGTGGCCTGGGACCTGCGCAGGAAGCAGCCCTACGAGGTGTATTCGCAGGTCGATTTCGACGTGCCGGTGGGCGTGAACGGCGACTGCTACGATCGCTACCTGGTGCGGATCGCCGAGATGCGCCAGTCCAACCGCATCATCAGGCAGTGCGTGGACTGGCTGCGCGCCAATCCGGGACCGGTCATGGTCGACGACCGCAAGGTGCGGGCGCCGAGCCGCGAGCACATGAAGGGCGACATGGAGTCGCTCATTCATCACTTCAAATTCATGACCGAGGGCTATTGCGTTCCCGAGGGGGAGACCTATGCCGCGGTCGAGGCGCCGAAGGGCGAATTCGGCATATTCCTGGTATCGGACGGCGCCAACAAGCCCTATCGCCTCAAGTGCCGGCCGCCGGGCTTCGTGCACCTGGCCGCGCTCGGCGAGATGGTCAGGGGCCACATGCTGGCCGACGTGGTGGCCGTGATCGGCACGCAGGATATCGTCTTCGGGGAGATCGATCGCTGATGAGCGCGGGTGCAGACAAGGCGGCGCTGCTGTCGGAGCAGACGCGCCGGGAGATCGATCACTGGGTCGCCAAGTTCACGCCCGGCCGGCACCGTTCGGCCGTGATCTCGGCGCTGCGCGCGGCGCAGGAGCAGAATCACGGCTACCTGAGCGCCGAGCTCATGGATGCGGTGGCCGAGTACCTGCAGCTGCCGCCGATCCAGGTGTACGAGGTCGCGAGCTTCTATTCGATGTTCGAGACCCATCCCTGCGGGCGCCATCACGTCAGCGTCTGCACCAACATCTCCTGCATGCTGCGCGGCGGCGAGGCCATCCAGTCCTATGTGGAGAAGAAGCTCGGCATCCGCGTCGGCGAGAGCACCAGCGACGGGCGCATCTTCCTCAAGCGCGAGGAGGAGTGCCTGGCGGCCTGCACCGGGGCGCCGATGATGATGGTCGATCACATCTATTACGAGCATCTGACGCCCGAGACGGTCGATCAGATCCTCGATGCGCTGAAGTAGGGGCGGAGCCGGCATGGGCGCGTGGGACGACAAGCGTAACCTGACCTGCTTCGAGCCGCTGCAGTACGAGCGCTCCTGGACGCTGGAGACCTACGAGCGCATCGGCGGCTACGAGGTGTGGAAGAAGATCCTGAGCGAGAAGCCGCCGCGCGAGCAGCTGATCGAGCAGGTCAAGGCCTCCGGGCTGCGCGGCCGCGGCGGGGCGGCGTTTCCGGTCGGCATCAAGTGGAGCTTCATGCCGCGCGCCGCCACGATGCAGAAGTACGTGGTCTGCAATTCGGACGAGAGCGAGCCCGGCACCTGCCACGACCGCGACATCCTGCGCTTCAATCCGCACGCGCTGATCGAGGGCATGGCGATCGGCGGTTATTGCATGAACGCCACGGTGGGCTACAACTACATCCGCGGCGAGTTCCTCGGGGAGCCGGTGCCGCGCTTCGAAGCCGCGCTCAAGGAAGCCTATGCGGCGGGCCTGCTCGGCCGGAACATCCTCGGCTCCGGGGTCGACTTCGACCTGCATGCCTTCGTCGGCGCGGGCGCCTACATCTGCGGCGAGGAGACGGCGCTGATCGACTCGCTCGAGGGCAAGACCGGCAAGCCGCGCTTCAAGCCGCCGTTCCCGGCCGCCTTCGGCCTCTACGGCATGCCGACCACGATCAACAACACCCAGAGCTACGCCTCGGTGCCGACCATCCTGCGCAAGGGGCCGCAGTGGTTCGCCGACCTGGGGCCGAAGAACTCGGGCGGCACGGTGATCTTCTCGGTCTCGGGGCATGTGGCCAAGCCCGGCAACTTCGAGGTGCCGCTGGGCATCCCGTTCGCCGATCTGCTGGAGCTGGCCGGCGGCATCTGGCAGGGCCGGCGCATCAAGGCCGTGATCCCGGGCGGCTCCTCGGTGCCGGTGGTGCCGGGGGAGATCATGCTCAAGACGACCATGGACTATGACGCGCTCAAGGCCGCCGGCTCGAGCATCGGCTCGGCCGCGGTCATCGTCATGGACGAGAGCACCTGCATGGTCAGGACGCTCGAGCGCCTGTCGCGCTTCTACATGTCCGAGTCCTGCGGTCAATGCACTCCCTGCCGCGAGGGCACCGGCTGGCTCAACCGCACCCTCAGGCGCATCCTGGCCGGCGAGGCGCGGCGCGAAGACCTGGCGCTGCTGCTCGACGTGGCCAACCGCATCGAGGGGCACACCATCTGCGGACTGGGCGATGCGGCGGCCTGGCCGGTGCAGAGCTTCCTCAAGCACTATCGCCACGAGTTCGAGTACATGATCGACCACGGCGGACGCAGCATCGTCGCTGCGGAGCGGCAGGCCGCATGAGCGACGCCAAAGTGAACGACGACTGGGTCAATATCGAGGTCAATGGCGTCGCCATGAAGGCGCGCAAGGGTGAGAACATCATCCGCGCGACCGACCGCGAGGGCGTCTACGTGCCGCGGTTCTGCTACCACGACAAGCTGCCGGTGGCGGCCAACTGCCGCATGTGCCTGGTCGAGGTGGAGAAGGCCCCCAAGCCGCTGCCGGCCTGCGCCACCCCGGTGGCCGAGGGCATGAAGATCTTCACCCACTCGCCCAAGGCCATCGGTGCGCAGCGCGCGGTCATGGAGTTCCTGCTGATCAACCACCCGCTCGACTGCCCGATCTGCGATCAGGGCGGGGAGTGCGAATTGCAGGACCTGGCGCTCGGCTTCGGACGCGACATCTCGCGCTTCGTCGAGCGCAAGCGCGTGGTCAAGGACAAGAATCTCGGCCCGCTGGTGTCCACCGACATGACGCGCTGCATCCACTGCACGCGCTGCGTGCGCTTCGGCCAGGACATCGCCGGCATCCAAGAGCTGGGCGCCACGGGCCGCGGCGAGCACATGGAGATCGGCACCTTCATCGAGCACAGCGTCGATCACGAGCTGTCGGGCAACATCATCGACCTGTGCCCGGTCGGGGCGCTCAACAGCAAGCCGTTCCGCTATCGCGGCCGCGGCTGGGAGATGACGCAGTATCCGCTGATCTCCCCGCACGACGGCGTCGGCAGCCAGCTCTACGGCCACGTGCTGCGCGGACGGCTGATGCGCGTCGTGCCGCGGCCGTGCGAGGAGATCAACGAGACCTGGATCGCCGATCGCGACCGTTTCAGCTACGAGGGCATCTACAGCGACGATCGCGTGCTCGCGCCGATGCTGCGCGGCGCCGGCGGCGGCTGGCGCGAGGTGGAATGGGAGCAGGCACTGGCGGCGGCCGCCGAGGCCCTGAAGACCGCGCGCGCCGAGCCGGGCGGCGCCGGCCTGCTGGCGCACCCGTCCAGCACGCTCGAGGAGCTGTACCTGCTGTCGCGGCTGGCCGATGGGCTCGGCACGGCGAACATCGACCATCGACTGCGCCAGGGCGATTTTCGCGACCAGCTCGCCGACGCGCTCGCACCGGGCCTCGGGCTGCCGATCGCCGAGGTCGATCGCCTGGATGCGCTGCTGGTGGTGGGCTCGAACCTGCGCCACGAGCTGCCGATCCTGGCGCACCGCGTGCGCAAGGCCGCGCTGCGCGGCGCGCGTGTGAGCTTCATCAACCCGGCGCGCTTCGAGTACCTGTTCCCGGTGGCGAATTACGTGCTGAGGCCGCCGGCGCAGGAGGTCGCGCAGCTCGCCGCTGTGCTGCTGGCCGCGCTCGACGGCGCGGCCGCGCCGCCGGAGCTGGCGGCGTTGCTGGCGGGCGTTACCGTCGCCGAGGAGCACCGCGCCATCGCCGCCACGCTCAAGAGCGGCGAGCGGCGCGCGATCTGGCTCGGTGCGCTCGGCGCGCGCAGCAATCGCTACAGCGAGCTGCGTTCGCTGGCGCGCGCCCTGGCCTCGGCGTGCGGCGCGAGCCTCGGCGAGCTGGCGGAGGGCGGCAATGCGGCCGGCGCCTATCTGGCCGGCGCGGTTCCGCACCGCAGCGCCGGCGGGGCGCTGCGCGCGCGCGTCGGCAGCAATGCGCGGCAGATGCTCGAGCAACCGCTGGCCGGGTACCTGCTGCTCAATACCGAACCCTGGGCCGACGCGGCCCTGCCGGGTGCCCTCGAGACGCTCGCGCGCGCACACAGCGTGGTCGCGGTCGGCGCCTACGCGAGCCCCGAAATGAAGCGCGTCGCGCACGTGTTGCTGCCGGCGGGCAGCTTCGCCGAGACCTCCGGCACCTACGTCAATCTGGAAGGTCGCTGGCAGAGCCATGGCGGTGCCGCGCGGCCGCTCGGAGCGTCGCGCCCGGCGTGGAAGATCCTGCGCGTGCTCGGCAATCTGCTCGATCTGCCGGCCTTCGACTACCCGTCCTCGGAAGCGGTGCGCGATGAGCTCAAGGCGCATCTGGAGAGGGCACCGCAGCCGCTGGCACGCCCCGCGATCGCGCTGCAGCAGGCGATCACCGCGCCGGTGCCGGATCTGCCCATGTATCAGATCGACCCCACCGTGCGGCGCGCGCCGGCGCTGCTGCGCACGCGCGATGGGCGCCAGGGGCTGCAGTTCTTCGGGGGCGCGGCGTGAGCACGCTGAAGCAGCTCGGCGCGCTGTGGGCGCAGTTGCCGTCGTACGTGCAGTCGACGGTGTTCACGCTGGTGCTCACCGTGGTGCTGATCCTCTCGGTCGCCTACCTGACGCTCTGGGAGCGCAAGGTGATCGGCTGGATGCAGGTGCGCATCGGCCCCAATCGCGTGCGGCTGTTCGGCCTGCTGCCCGGCTGGGGCCAGCCGTTCGCCGACGTCATCAAGCTGCTGATCAAGGAGATCGTGATACCGGCGCGGGCGAACAAGATCCTGTTCCGCCTCGCTCCCCTGATCACGCTGGTGCCGGCGTTCGCCGCCTGGGCGGTGGTGCCGATCGCGCCGCACTACGCAATCGCGAACATCGATGCCGGACTGCTGTACGTGCTGTCGCTGACCTCCATGGGCGTCTACGGCGTGATCCTCGCCGGCTGGTCCTCGAACTCGAAGTACGCCTTCCTCGGCGCCATGCGCTCGGCGGCGCAGATGGTCGCGTACGAGATTGCGATGGGCTTTGCGCTGGTGGGCGTGCTGATGGTCGCCGGCAGCCTGAACCTCGGCACGATCGTCGCGCGACAGCACGGCGGGGCGTTGTCCTGGAACTGGTCCTGGCTGCTGCCGTTGCTGGTGGTGTACTTCATCTCGGGGGTCGCCGAGACCAACCGCGCACCGTTCGACGTCGCCGAGGGCGAGTCGGAGATCGTGGCCGGCTTCCACGTCGAGTACTCGGGCATGGCGTTCGCGCTGTTCTTCCTGGCCGAGTACGCCAACATGATCCTGATCGCCGGCCTGACGGCGGTGTTCTTCTTCGGCGGCTGGCTCAGCCCGCTCGACGGCTATCCGGCCTGGCTCGGCGGCGCGAGCGTGCTGGCACTGCCGGGCACGCACTGGCTGG
Organism: Gammaproteobacteria bacterium; assembly: GCA_027315105.1. Classification (GTDB taxonomy): domain Bacteria; phylum Pseudomonadota; class Gammaproteobacteria; order Steroidobacterales; family Steroidobacteraceae; genus FEN-1191. The sequence goes on along the minus strand of DAHUYP010000015.1, from coordinate 185,450 downwards.
TGTTCAAGATCTTCGTGCTGCTGTTCCTGTTCCTGTGGTTCCGCGCGACCTTCCCGCGCTACCGCTACGACCAGATCATGCGCCTGGGCTGGAAGGTGCTGATTCCGATCACCCTGGTGTGGATCGCGGTCGAGTGCCTGCTGTCCTGGTATCACGTCGGTCCCTGGAAAGCCCTGTAGTGGGCGACGACTGGAGCGAATGCAAGATGGCCATGGCCAACCCGATCAAGACCTTCATGCTCACCGAGCTGCTGCAGGGCATGACGGTCACCGCACGCTCGCTGTTTCGCCGCAAGATCACGGTGCAGTACCCGGAGGAGAAGACGCCGCAGTCGGTGCGCTTCCGCGGCCTGCACGCGCTGCGCCGCTATCCGAACGGCGAGGAGCGCTGCATCGCCTGCAAGCTGTGCGAGGCGGTGTGCCCGGCGCTCGCGATCACCATCGACTCGGACGTCTCGGCCGACGGTACGCGACGCACGACGCGCTACGACATCGATCTGTTCAAGTGCATCTACTGCGGCTTCTGCGAGGAGGCCTGCCCGGTGGACGCGATCGTCGAGACGCGCATTCACGAGTATCACATGGAGCATCGCGGCGAGAACATCATGAGCAAGGACAAGCTGCTGGCGGTCGGCGAGCGCTACGAGGCGATGATCAGCGCCGACAAGAGCGCCGACGCGCGCTATCGCTGAAGGCCGCGCGCACCGCCGATGACACGACCCGGACGCAAAGTGTAAGGAACCGCAGTGCTGCCGCTGATTCTGTTCTACGTGTTCGGCACCATCCTGGTCGCGGCCGCGCTGGCCGTGATCGTGGCGCGCAATCCGGTCTATTCGGCGCTCTGCCTGGTGCTGTGCTTCGTGACCAGCGCCGGGCTGTGGCTGCTGATCGAGGCGGAGTTCCTCGCCATCGTGCTGGTGCTGGTGTACGTCGGCGCGGTCATGGTGCTGTTCCTGTTCGTGGTCATGATGCTCGACATCAATCTCGAGGAGCTGCGCAGCGGCTTCACGCGCTTCGCCTGGCTCGGCTGGATCACCGCCGGCGTGATCGTATTCGAGGTCGCGGGTGTGGTGGTGACCAGGAAGCTCGGGCTCGACGTGATGCGCGGCCCGGTACCGCTGCTGTCCAGCTACAGCAACACGCAGGAACTCGGCGCGCTGCTCTACAGCAAGTACGCCTATCCGTTCGAGATCGCGGCGATGTTGCTGCTGGTCGCGATCGTGGCGGCGATCGCGCTCACGCTGCGACACCGGCGGGGCCTGAAGGTGCAGAACATCAGCCGGCAGGTGGCGGCGCGCGCCAGCGAGCGCGTGCGGCTGGTCAAGATGGATGCGGAGCGGCGCGAATGATCACGCTCGGGCACATGTTGACGCTGTCGGCGGTGCTGTTCGCGATCTCGGTCGCCGGCATCTTCCTGAATCGCAAGAACGTGCTGCTGCTGCTGATGTGCATCGAGTTGCTGCTGCTGGCCGCGAACTTCAACTTCGTGGCGTTCTCGCGCTACCTCGGGCAGCTCGACGGGCAGATCTTCGTGTTCTTCGTGCTGACGGTGGCGGCGGCGGAGTCGGCCATCGGGCTCGCGATCCTGGTGGTGCTGTTCCGCGAGCGGCGCAGCATCAACGTCGAGGAGCTCAACCGGCTGCAGGGCTGAGCGGCAGCGCAGTTCCGAGAACAAACGGTCACACCCGATGCTTCAGATCACCCCATGAACCCTCATCTGCTGCTTGCGATTCCCGTGCTGCCGCTGCTGGCGGCGCTGCTGGCGGGCCTGGCCGGCAAGGCGATCGGCCGCGCCGGCGCCGCGGCGGTGACGATCGGCGCGGTTGCCGCCTCCTGCGTGCTGTCGTGCGTGGTGCTCGAGCAGCTGCTGGTCGAGCACGTGCCGGCGTTCGACGGCACGGTCTACGGCTGGCTGGTCAGCGACGGCGTGCGCATGCAGGTCGGCTTCCTGGTGGATCACCTCAGCGCGCTGATGATGGTCGTAGTGACCTTCGTGTCGCTGTGCGTGCACGTCTACACGATCGGCTACATGCACGACGATCCGGGCTTCCAGCGCTTCTTCTCGTACATCAGCCTGTTCACGTTCTCGATGCTGATGCTGGTGATGTCGAACAACTTCATGCAGCTGTTCTTCGGCTGGGAAGCGGTCGGCGTGGTGTCCTATCTGCTGATCGGGTTCTGGTACACGCGGCCGAGCGCGGTGTTCGCCAACCTCAAGGCGTTCCTGGTGAACCGGGTCGGCGACTTCGGCTTCGTGCTCGGCATCGCCGGCGTGCTGTACTACACCGGATCGCTCGACTACCGCGACGCGTTCGCGGCCGCGCCCGACATCGCCGCCAAGAGCATGACGCTGTTCCAGGGGCACGGCTGGTCGGCGTTGACGCTGATCTGCATCTGCCTGTTCATCGGCGCCATGGGCAAGTCGGCGCAGATGCCGCTGCACGTCTGGCTGCCGGACTCGATGGAGGGCCCGACGCCGATCTCGGCCCTGATCCATGCCGCAACCATGGTGACCGCGGGCATCTTCATGGTGGCGCGCATGTCGCCGCTGTTCGAATACTCGGACGCGGCGTTGTCGTTCGTGCTGGTGATCGGGGCCACGACCGCGCTGTTCATGGGGTTCCTCGGCATCGTCAACGACGACATCAAGCGCGTGATCGCCTATTCGACGCTGTCGCAGCTCGGTTACATGACGGTGGCGCTCGGCGTCTCGGGTTACAGCGTCGCGATCTTCCATCTGATGACGCACGCGTTCTTCAAGGCGCTGCTGTTCCTGGCCGCCGGCGCGGTCATCATCGCGATGCATCACGAGCAGGACATGCGCAAGATGGGCGGGCTGCGCCGGCGCATGCCGGTCACCTACTGGACCTCGATGATCGGCGCGCTGGCGCTGATCGGCACGCCGTTCTTCTCCGGCTTCTACTCCAAGGATGCGTTGATCGAGGCGGTGCACGCCTCGACGCGCTACGGCGCCGGCTACGCCTACCTGTGCGTGCTCGCGGGCGTGTTCGTGACCGCGCTGTACACCTTCCGCATGATGTTCCTGACCTTTCATGGCGAGGAGCGCCTGGACCATCATGCGCAGGAGCACTTTCACGACGTCGGCTGGGACATGAAGGCGCCGCTCGTGGCGCTAGCGATTCCCTCGCTGATCATCGGCTACCTGACCGTGCAGCCGATCCTGTTCGGCGGCTACTTCGGCGAGGCGATCAAGGTGCTGCAGGCCCACGACGTGGTGGGCGAGATCGGGCGCGAGTTCCACGGCCCGGCGGCCTTTGCGCTGCACGGCCTGCTGCCCGGGCCGGCCTGGCTGGCCGCGCTCGGCGTGTACACCGCCTGGCTGTTCGTGCTCAAGCACCCGGAATGGGGCGCGGACGTGCGCCGGCGCGCCGGCTGGTTCTACCGCCTGCTGGTCAACAAGTACTATTTCGACTGGTTCAACGAGAACGTGCTGGCGCGTATCGGTCGCGGCCTGGGGATCGTGCTCTGGCGCGGCGGCGACCAGGCGTTGATCGACGGCGCGGTCGTGAACGGCTCGGCGAGGATGGTCGGCTGGCTGGCGGGCGTGACGCGCCGGCTGCAGAGCGGATTTCTCTACTCGTATGCCTTCTGGATGATCATCGGCCTGGCGGCGCTGCTGGGCTGGTTCCTCTACGGGATATAAGGCGAAGGTCTCAAGGCATGCAGGGACACGATTGGCTTTCGGTGGTGATCTGGCTGCCCGTCGCGGGCGGCCTGCTGACGCTGGCGATCGGCGACCGGCGCGCGCAGGCCGCGCGCTGGGCGGCATTGCTGACATCGCTGGCGACGCTCGCGGCGTGCGTGCCGCTGTGCACCGGCTTCGTCAACGGCACGGCCGCGTTCCAGTTCATCGAGCGCGTGCCGTGGATCGCCGCGCTGCACGCGCAGTACTACCTGGGCGTGGACGGCATCTCCCTGCCGCTGATCGTGCTGACCGCATTCATGACGGTGCCGGTGATCATCGCCGGCTGGAACGTGGTCGAGAAGCGCCCGGCGCAGTACTTCGCCGCCTTCCTGGTCATGGAAGGGCTGATGATCGGCGTGTTCGCCTCGCTCGACGCGCTGCTGTTCTATTTCTTCTGGGAAGCGATGCTGATCCCGATGTTCGTGATCATCGGCATCTGGGGCGGCCCGCGGCGCGTGTACGCGACGCTGAAGTTCTTCCTCTACACCTTCCTCGGCTCGGTGCTGATGCTGGTGGCGCTGATCTACCTGTACCTGAAGGCCGGCGACTACAGCCTCGCGAGCATGCAGCGCCTGCCGCTGAGCCTGGTGGAGCAGCGCTGGATCTTCCTGGCGTTCCTGCTGGCGTTCGCGGTCAAGGTGCCGATGTGGCCGGTGCACACCTGGCTGCCGGACGCGCACGTCGAGGCGCCCACCGGCGGCTCGGTGATCCTGGCGGCCATCATGCTGAAGATGGGCGGCTACGGCCTGCTGCGCTTCAGCCTGCCGATCACCCCCGATGCGAGCCATGAGCTCGACTGGCTGATCGTGGCACTCTCGCTGATCGCGATCGTCTACATCGCCTTCGTGGCGCTGGTGCAGCAGGACATGAAGAAGCTGGTGGCCTATTCGTCGATCGCGCACATGGGATTCGTGACGCTGGGCGCGTTCCTGGTGTTCTTCATCCTGTCGGCGACCGGGCAGGTCAAGGGCGCCGTCAATGGCCTGGACGGGGCCATGGTGCAGATGATCTCGCACGGCCTGATCTCCGGCGCGCTGTTCCTCTGCATCGGCGTGCTCTACGACCGCATGCACACGCGCGACATCAGCGCCTACGGCGGCGTGGTCAACGTGATGCCGAAGTTCGGCGCGCTGTTCGTGCTGTTCGCGCTCGCCAACTCCGGCCTGCCGGGCACCTCGGGATTCATCGGCGAGTTCCTGGTGATCCTCGCGAGCTTCAAGGCCAGTTTCTGGTTCGCACTGCTGGCGGCCAGCATCCTGGTGGTCGGCGCGGCCTATAATCTGTGGCTCATCAAGCGGGTGGTATTCGGGCCGGTGGCGAACGACAAGGTCGCGCAACTGCAGGATCTGAACGGGCGCGAGTTCCTGGTGCTCGGGGTGCTGGCGGTGTCGGTAGTGCTGCTCGGGGTGTGGCCGGCGCCGCTGCTCGACATGATGGAAGCCTCGGTGCAGCACCTGCTGCAGCAGGTCGTCACCAGCAAGATTCCGGTGATCTGAGCATGACAGGCGCAATCGTCGTCTCCCCGCTGGTGACCGGCATGTCGTTGAGCTCGCTGCTGCCGGCGATCCCGGAAATCTCGCTGGCCATCTCCGCCTGCCTGATCCTGCTGGTGGACGTGTATTTCGGCGCCGGCCGCCGCGGCCTGACTGCGACGCTGACGATGCTGGCGCTGCTGGTCGGCGCGATGCTGACGATGCAGTACGGCATGAGGATGGACCGCATACTGCTGTTCCACAGCCTGTACGTGGCCGATCCGCTGGCGGCGTTCCTCAAGCTCGCCGGCTACATCGCGATGGCCACGGCGCTGTTCTACTCGCAGGACTACCTGCATACCCGCGGTATCCACGGCGGCGAGTACTACGTGCTGTGCCTGACGGCGCTGCTCGGCATCTTCGTGCTGATCTCGGCCAACAGCCTGCTGACCGTGTACCTGGGGATCGAGCTGCTGTCGCTGTCGCTGTACGCGCTGGTGGCGTTCGATCGCGAGTCCGGCATCGCCGCGGAGGCGGCCATCAAGTATTTCGTGCTCGGCGCGATCGCCTCCGGCGCGCTGCTGTACGGCATGTCGATGCTCTATGGCATGACCGGCACGCTCGATCTCGACCAGCTCGGCACGACCGTGCGCCACGGCCCGGACGCCGGCCTGATCATCGGCATCGCGTTCGTGGTCGCAGCGGTGGCCTTCAAGCTCGGTGCGGTGCCGTTCCACATGTGGGTGCCCGACGTCTACCAGGGCGCTCCGACCAGCGTGACGCTCTACATCGCCACGGTCTCCAATCTCGGCTCGTTCGCGCTGATCCTGCGGCTGCTGGCACACGGACTGGCCGGCCTGCCGCAGATCTGGACCCAGATGCTGATCGCCGTGGCGGTGCTGTCGCTGCTGATCGGCAACCTGACGGCGATCGCGCAGACCAACCTCAAGCGCATGCTGGCCTATTCGGCGATCGCAAACGCCGGCTTCGTGCTGCTGGGCTTTGCCACCGGACAGATCGCCGGCTACCAGGCGGCGCTCAATTTCACGATCGCCTACGTGCTCACGACCCTGGCGGCGTTCGGCATGATCCTGATGCTCAGCCGCAGCGGTTTCGAACACGACGAGATCGCCGACTTCAAGGGACTGTCGAGCCGCGATCCGCTGCTCGCGGCGCTGATGCTGGTGCTGATGTTCTCCACCGCCGGCGTGCCGCCGTTCATCGGCTTCTGGGCCAAGCTGTGGATCATCCAGGCGCTGCTCGGCAGCGGCCACGTGTGGCTCGCGACCTTCGCGGTGCTGATCTCGGTGGTCGGCGCGTTCTACTACCTGCGCGTGGTCTGGTACATGTATTTCGAGGACGCCGGCGAGCGCGAGCGCCCGGATACCCGGCCGCGCATGCGCCTGATCCTGCTGCTCAATACCGCGGCCGTGACCGTCATGGGGCTGCTGCCCAACGCGCTGCTGAGCATCTGCGAGCGCGTGATTCCCTGAATCGCCGGGGGGCGGCGGGCGGGGCGGTCTCATCGACACCCGAAGGGCGTGGACGGGCCGGAGCGCGGGGGCAAGCCCCCCCCCCCGGGGGGACCGGGAGAGAGCGGGGGCATCGACGCTCTGGGGGCGCCCTGAGGCGCGAGGAGCGGAACTCGCTGCACGTGCGAGACCGGCCGGAGAGCGGTCGCCGGGGCCAGGAGCGCTCGATCGAAGATCACCTGGCGGCGCGCAAAAATGCTTGTTCCTATCCGGCCAGCCTGGTGTAGAATGCGCGCCCTCCTGGTGCGGGGTGGAGCAGTCTGGCAGCTCGTCGGGCTCATAACCCGAAGGTCGCAGGTTCAAATCCTGCCCCCGCTACCAACGCAGATAGACCTGGCTTGCTGGCTTTATTGCCGATCGCCAGCCACTCGAGGAGCGCCATATCGCCACCCTCGAACACCGCATTCAGGTAGCGCGGGCCGTCGTCCAGCACGGGCTTGAGGCGCACGACGCCGAGCGTGCGGCGTAGCGCGTCGCGCAGGGCATCGGTGGCGGCCGAGACCAGCGCCGCCCGTAGGCGCTCAGCGTTCGCCAGGATCGAAGCTTCGTCAGTATCGACGTGCGGCCGTGTAGCGCGTTCATGCTCAGCTCGCAGGGCAGCACAGCGGCTCGCGGCCTCACGCTGGGTCAGTGCGCCGACAGTGAGCGCGCCCTCGAGGGCGGCCAGTTTGGCGGCCAGCAGCTCCTCGCCATGGTGACCATCCCGTAGGGCGGCCGCGCCGTTGGCGCCAGGGATTGCCGTATCGCCGCCGCTATAGGATCGACCCCCCGAATCGCAACCGCGCCGCGCGCCGTTGGGTTCAAACACCAAAGTCTCGATTTTCCGCTGGGGATTTTTCAGGGCTGCAAGCGCGCTCAGAAAATTCTGGTCCGTTAAAAGTCGGTCGCGAAACGGTTCGATGAGCAACTCTTCCACCACCGCGCGGGACACGCCCATATCGTTAGAACAGCCAATGCCGGCAGCGTCGCCATGATGCCGCCGAGTCGGGCAGACATACCGCTGCGATCCGTATCCCCGTGCATTCGTGCCACCGCACAACGTCATCGGTTTTCCGCACTCCGCACACAGAAGCAGCCCTGACAGCGGGTACTTCGGCCGCGCCTGGTGGGACCCGTACGCCGCCGGTGTGTCCCGGGCGCGCACCCGCTGCCATGTCTCATCTGACACGAGACGCAGGTCCTCTCGGTTCGTAATAACCCATTGCTCGCGTGGCACGGCCACCTGGCGACGCTTCTTGCTGTTACGCGCCGAGCGTATCCACTGCGACTGCCCGTAGATCAGGCGACCGAGATACCGTTCGTTGTGAAGCAGCGCGTGGATCGCCGAGACGTACCACAAGCCATCTGCCGTTCGCTTTTCACGTTTCCAGCTGGCACCCGGCGAGGCTATGCCGCGCGCGTTAAGATCCTTTGCGATGGCCCGCATGCTCTCGCCGGAGGCGAAGCGCTCGAAAATCTCGGTGACAATCGGCGCCTCGGTCTCCACCAGTTCGTTCTTCGAGGTGTAGCCGAAGCAGCGGCCGCCCGTCGGGGCGCCGGCAAGGGCTTTACCCTTGAGCCCCCGGCGGGTACGGAAGGCTGTCTCCTTGCGATCCATTTCGGCGGCGGCGCCGATGACGGAGGCGACGATCTCGAAGTTCGGCTGCCGGGAGTCGATACCCGACACAGTGCAAAAGCCGATGCCGTTGTCGATCCATTCCTTGATCGCACGCCACTGCTCGGCCTGCTCGCGCCATAGGCGCTTCATGTCCTCCGCGACGATGATGTCGAAGTCGTGGCGCTTGGCGGCTTCGAGCATCGCCTGATACCCGGGACGGTCGGCCGTGCCGCCCGAGATCGCCTCGTCCGTGAACTTCGCGACGACTTGGAAGCCTTCGCGGTTTGCCTTCTCGGCGCACTCGCGCAGCTGGTCCGCGATGGAGTCCTTGGCCTGGTTCTCGGTCGAGTACCGAGCATAGAGTGCTGCTCTCATTTGGTTTCCCTCGAGGCGCCGAATCGGTGTGTTACCACGGTGCCGTCGTCTTGCTGGATCTCGATCTCGATCTTGGGGACCGCGCAAGGCTCCCGGCCGCCGCCGGCATCGTCGGCCGCGTCGTCGGCCCGCTCGAGGGCGGCCAGCGAGTCGCGCAGTTCCTCGATTGCCTCGGACAGTTCATCAAGGTACTCGCTGCCCTGCAGCTCGGCGTGATGCTGCAGCAGCGCGTCGATCAGATCGCGCGCCCGCTCGATCTGACCCACAAGCGCTTGCTGCGCGAGCTTTGCGATTTCGTCGGTTTCCACGTCGTTAGCCTTCAATTTCGGCAGCCAGTTCATGTTGCGCGGCTTTGCGTACATCGCCGTTCGCTCGGTGCTTCGTGCGATACGGCACCAGCGCCGTTGCAATTGAGCTTCGTTTCTTCATACGGTGTTCCCTTCCCCCGTGGGGGCCCTAAAAAGAAAAAGACCGGCAAACTCTTGTCTCGCAAACAAGGCCCGCACGGTCTATTGCTCCTATGCCGGCCAGAGTCTACCCTAAAGCAAGCGGCGGCGCATCTGCGCTATTCATGGGTTGACCGTGATCGTCGGCACGGCCGCATCGGGCGCGCCCCCACAATACAGAATCGCTGTCCATGGATCGTAGGTGCTCGACAGGAACCCGGACGTAGCGCTGCCGGCCGTGCCGCCGCCCGGTGCCAATGTCGTCTCTGCCCCGTTCGTGTTGAACAGCTCGGCATAACAGCCCGGCCCGCTGTCGGGGGTCCACCACGTTACCGTCAAGACGTTCCCGTTCAAGGCGCCGGTAAACGTTGAGGCGGGCGCAGCGGCCGGCGGTACTACCAGCAGCGTTATCGAGGCGCTGGCCGTCCCGCCGTAAGGGTCGCTGCAGCTGATCGCGATAACCTGCGGTCCGTCCTCCAGCTGGGAGAACGGACCGACGGAGAGCCCCAAGGCGCTGTTGACCCACGCGCCCAGGTAGTAACAGCTGACGGTATCGTTCGACAGGCTTGACGTCGTCGTAATGGCGACCACAGCATCACACGGATTGCCGGCCGGGTCCGGGCAGCCGGCGCTCGAGTCGCTAACCTGAGTCGGGCTGATGGCGAGGGTTAGGGAGACGGTCGGGGGCATCTGGCACGACTGGCCGATCAGAACGTCCGGAGGGGTGCAGGTCGGGGGCGGCCCGCCGGAGGATGAGCTGCCGCCGCTGCTCGAGGAGCCGCCTGATACGGAGACAGTGACGGACGCCGAGGCGGTGCCCCCTGCGCCGCTGCAGACCAGCGTGTAGCTTGTCGTCGCCAGCAGTGGCCCGGTGTTGACGGAGCCGCTAGCGGCCAGCTGCGAGCTTGAGGGCCAGCCCGAGGCGCCGACGCAGCCTGTCGTGTTGGCCGACGTCCAGGCGAGCACGGCGGCGCCGCCCGGCGCTACGGCCATCGGAGCGGCCGACAAGCTCATCGTCGGGACCGGGGGCGTAATGCACACCCCGCCCTGCAGCACCTGCGGCGGCGGGCAGCTCGGAGGTGCCGGCGGCGGCGGCACGATGCAGGTGCTGCCGTTGACGTTTTGGGAGGGGCAGCTGCAGACCGCGGCGTACAGGATCGTCGTCCCGACCGGGCATGCCGGGAGCGGGGCGGCTGCGCCGCTGCTGCTCGAGGAGCTGCCCGAGGATGACGATGAGCCGCCGCTCGAGCTTGAGGAACTGCTGCTCGAGGAGCCGACCGGCGCGGAACTCAGCGCCGAGGCGCCCGACGAACCGCCGCCACAGCCGGCCAGGAGCACCACCACGACAAGGGCAACGCCCCACATGGCCGCGCTCAGGAGGAGCCCGGCGACCGCCCCGCGGGCCGCGGCCAGCGCGTCCTCGTTCTCGAACCGCGCCGGCTCAGAGAGCACGCGGCGCCCGCGCAACGTCACATGCTCGCCCGGGCTTTCGTCAACGGTATAGCCCGCGGTGCGTTCATCGGTGGCTTCGGGAATGGCGCCCATGGTTCCTTCCTCCGTCCGGGAAAATCCCGGCGCGTTTGAAGTCCGCGCCGGGCGCGAAGCGCATCGCCAGGGAGGGGCGACGCGAGGAAACCGTTAGCTTGGACGTTCTCCCTGTACACGAACGTGGACATGCGAATGGTAGACGAAGGCGCCCTGTAGTGTCAATGAACGTGGACGGCCGCCCGCGCTAGTGTAGCGGCCTATGGTCAATGTGCTTTCGGGCAAAGAAGCGGAGGATTTCGGCCGGCGGTTGAAGCATGCCCGTGAGCACGGGCCGCGCGGCAAGGTGAGTCTGGACAAGCTCGCCCGGGAGGCAGGCTGCAGCAAGCAGGTGCTGTCCAAATGGGAGCACGGCAAGGTCTCCCGGCCTGACTACATCACATTGCGCAAGGTCTGCGCGGCGCTAGGAATCGAGCCGGGGGCGCTCCTCAAGATGAAGGAATGACGGCACTCTTTGCGGTGCCTTCGGGGCCGGCGGCTCATCTGATCCGGAAAACTTGGGAGGCCGCTTCCTCCTGAATCACGCGCTGGATCGCGCGCACTGCGTGATGCATCGGACTTCTCATGTTCGGGGCGCGTCGGCCGAGCCTATCGTGCTCCGGTTGAACCGCCGTGCTTCGCAGCGGGTGCACGCGCTGCATCCTGCCGAGTACAACGCCGTAGTGGCCTGCGCGTTCAGGGATCAAAGTGCGGCCTCCTCTTGTAACGTCTAATGGCCTCGCCAAGTTTGCGGCGCGCCTCTTGGCCTCGAGTTTCTGGATAGTGCTGGCCGGGGATGGCGCGGGCCCCCGGCCGGCGGCCGTTGCGCTGGCAGACTCGTTTTAGCTCTCGGAGCGCTGCATCGATGCTCCCGCAAACCTGAACGCAACAGCCCGCAATGAGCGGCGCGGGTTTCGCTTCCCGTCGTGTCAGGGTAAGGGTGCTCATGCCGCGATCCAACCGTCGGCAACCGCCTGGGTCCGGATGAACTGATTGATCTGCTGCTGCGTAACCCCCGCAGCTCGAGCGGCTGCGAGCTGCCCGATGATCTCAATCGGGTAGCCCCAATCGTCGGCGTACTTCGGGAGGGTGTACCCGCTCAGCGCCTCAGTGTTGAAGCTCTCAACGCGCGCGATGCCCTCCGCGTTGGCCACCGCCTTGTGGGCTGTCTCCCATTGCTCGACAGTGGGGGCGCTTTTGGGCGCCGCCGCCGGTGCGGCTTCTTTGGTTTTCGGCACAAGCGTATCGGCGCGGCCTAAATTGCCTTTCAGCGTCGCGATCTGTTTCGCCGTCAGCTGCTGCCCGTCCAGAATGCGCCGAACGTCGGCTTCATAGGCAGTCTTGAACCGCGCGGCGGTCGCCATCGAGGCTGCGTCACTTTTGCCCTGCAGCGGTCCCGCGAGCGCTCGGTACTGCTCGGTCAGCGCGTCGATGCCTTCCTGATCGATGCCGCCCCCGGCTAGATCCGGCCGCTCGAGCGGCAGCTGCTTACCGGCGGCGCGCATCTCGGCATCGAAATTTGCGACCGCGTTAGCGTTGGGCTTCGCTGCCTCGATCGGCTTCGATGACGGCGCGGCCTTGGCGCCGGTCGCACCGGCTTGCGCATCCGGTATGACCGTATGCGGATGCCCCTGCGGACCGGCGAAGCTGACATTCGCAACCGCGAGCGGCTTCTCACCGGCCGCCTGCAAGTGCGCATTGAGGATCTGCGCGCCGGTCATCGAGGAATTGATGCTGATGCCGGGCGCGATCGTGCGCTCGACTACTGCTGTCTGGCTCATGATGTGCGGTACCTTCGAACGTGAACGTTGGCGAACTCCGGGTTCGGTCTGCCTTCAAAATCCGTCGTGCCGTTGAAAAATGCTTCTGTCGCCGGATCGACTCCCGCGGGCGCTGCGGGCTGCTCCTGCGCCTTGGGCATGATCGGCAGCCCGTTGGCGCCGAGCGGCGGCAAGCCCTGGCTCACGCGCTGCGCGTTCATCGCGATAAAGGCTTGCGTCTCCCCGGCGCGTTTCATATGCACGAACTTCTGCATTGCAGGCGGCAGCTCGGGCGGCGGCTCGGCAATCGGCGGCAAGCCGAGCTTCGCCTGCTCGAGATTGGCGAGCGCGTAGAAGCGGCGGCGCGCCTCGCTTGTGTCGTCGTAGTTGCTCATTCGGGGCAACCTTCCGGCGCGGGCTGGCCCTGGATGCGATACCAGCGCGCCGACCCGACCGGGATATCCTTCGGGATCTTCTTCGCCGGCATCGTCGATTCAGGAATCGCGAACGGATCGGGCTTACCGAGGCGCTGCGTTTTCGTTTGCATGTGCGGCGGCAGCGGCGGATCGAACGCCGGCACTACCGACTCCTCGCCGATCAGCTCATAGATGGCACGCGCGATCCGCTCGATACGAGCCCAGACTCGAAGATACCCGTCATAGGCAGCCTGCGCGCTACCGCGGCCCGCGTGGCGCTTAACTCGTTCGAGGTCGCCGATTGCGGAATGCAGCTCCGCGCGTCGGTTGTGCAGTTCCTGAGCAAGCGCCTGCTGCACCAAGGATGCTTTCAAATCGACAACCAGCGGCTTGTCGGCTATGTGTGTACTCATCTCAATTCCTCTGTGGTCCAATTGGGTTTGCTTGCGACGTGTGGATCGAACCGCGCGCGCAATCGTTCGAGCTCGGTCGGCGGGATCGCTTTCACGATGACCGGCTCGGGAATGTCGTACATCTCGCGCAGGTATCTGATGCTCTCGAGGTGTTGCTGTCGCCTGGCGCCGTCGTGCCGCTGCGCGGCGGCTTCGTGGTGCTTGATCTGCTGACGCACGGCCTCGACAACCGAAGTGCCGTCGCGTCCGTTGTCAAGATAGAAGTCCAGCTTCTTACGAAGCTCGTCTAGCTGCTCGCCAATGGTTAGCGAGGGGTCGTATCCCATAGGCCCTGATTGAACTGACATGGTTAATGTCTCCATATGTTTGAAAAGCGGGGCCGCCTCCGCTACTTCTTCGCGCATGGCCGGGCGCCTTCCATCGCGGCAATCACAGCGGCCGGTGTCCACACCGGCAGCATTGCCTGGCAGTACTCCGCTTCGAGCCGCGCTACATCCGCTTCCCGAATCTTGAGCTGATTCATCCAGCGCAACGGCCCGTTGTTCATGGGCAGATCGGTCGAGCGCGCGGCTTCCCAAGCGAGCGGGGCGCCGGCTTGACCTCCGGTCTCAACAGTTGGCTGTAGCCGTGTACCGTCTCGCATTTCCTCGAGGCGCTGCTTCGCCATCCTCAAGTCGCTGCGGATTCGCTGAACTTCAGGGTTCATCAGGCCGCCTTCCGAGCCTTACGGCCGCGCGCCTTCTTCGGAGCGGCGGCCTTTGCAGCCTCAGCTGCGCGTTCCGCCTGGCGTTCAATAAAGAACTCGTACTGCCTGTCCGCGTTCTGCATGAAAAATACCAGCATGCTGGTGCCGAGGACGTTACTTGCATGCTCAGCCTGACGCCGCGCGCGCTCTATTTTCTCCGGGTTATTGCAAAGCAACGCCGCCGAAAGAGCTTCAGACGCCGCCAAGGCATTGACGCCTTCCATCAGCACATCACTTGATAGATTTATCCAATTCATGTGTCTCACCTTATACGTTTGAAAAGCGGGGCCGATCGCTGCCTAGAACCGTTGAAGCAACGGCCGGCCCCAAAAATCCGCGCCGAGGTTTGAGAAGGCGCGGAATCCTTGCTCAGTACGCGCTGTTACCGTCGCCGCCCGCGCTGGTGGCGCCGTATCCGATGTTCGCGAGGATCGCACCGGCGGGCAGGCTGCCGTCCGCCATCGCGGCCTCGACCAGCTGGCGCTGCAGCCCGGGGAGCTGCTGGCGGAACTGTTGAACGTGCGCCGGATTCACGTTCGCCGTGATCGCGGCCTTCAGCGTGACGATCTGCTGGTATAGCGGGTACTTCGGGTCCTGCGCGGGAACGACGAAGGGTGTAACGGTAATCGTAGACATCTAGGAAATTTCCTTTCGGTTAAAACTCACCGGCGGCGGTTGCCCCGGTGCTTCGGCCGGGGCGCCGGCCAAGTCTAAAATGCTGACCAGCAGCTCGGCGGGCTTGAAGTCTGCGCGCCGCGGCGGGGCCGGCGCCGGGCGCTGATCGGCCGGGAGCTTCTTGAACTCCTCGAGGCGCTGTAAATTGTCCTCGCGGAGTATTCGCTGCGCGCCGCTCAAGGGCAGCAATTGGATTTTCTTGGCAAGCGTCATTGCTCGGTGTCCTCGAGAAAGTCATGCACGTCGTCCTCGGTCGCGCGGGTCTCGCGCGGCTCGTTGCCGACGCAGTATTCAACTTCGTGGTAGTTGCCCGTTGACCGGGTGTTGAGTCCGCCAATGCGGACGATGTGGCGGGCGCTTAGCAAGCCCGACGCTGTTCGAAGAAAGAGCACGTGTTACTCCGTTGAGCCCGTGCGCTTCTCCTCGCAGGACAGACTGTTAGAAACTCTACAAACCTTTCAATGTTCCGTCCCAAGAAGTGCTAGACGGCCTCGGCACCTGACGTATGCCATTAGGGCCGGAAACCCCGGGCAGCGGCAGCCCGATCGGCGCCGCCGGTATGTTGGCTGGAACCTCGGTCTGGTGGTGGCGCGCCGCCAGCTCCTCGCGCGTCGGCTGCTTCATGGACGCCACCTTCTCGGGTCAGTATCCGCATGCCGCCGCTCAGCGTCGCGGAAGAGCCAGTCTCGGTTATCAGGCTGCTGCTGCGTCCTTGCCGCGCAGCCACGCACGAAGTCCTCGTGCGAAACGCCCGGTGAGCTGCCGTGCGCCGAGAACAACGAGCCGACGCTGCGCTGGGCAACGTACTGCAGGGCATCGTGCGCGTGACTGAAGTCGTCCTTGCTCGGCACGTCCGCGACGCGCCCGGAGCCCTTCGCCTTCTCGAACTTGTAGCCGAAGAGAAACCCGTCGCGCAGCCACTTGCAGCGCGGGTGCAGCTGGAAGGCGTTGCTGCCATCGGCGGCCGTCGTCATCAGGAGCTTGTTGACCGAGGCGATCCGGGGCGCCAGCTCGTTGTTTCCCGCCTGCAGGTACAGCCCGCGCGTGCGCGCGATGTCGAACGCGGTCTGCCCTGATAGATTGCGCTGGTTCCCGGCTGGGTCTCCGACGCCCCACTCGAACGGATGCCCCGGGTAGTGATTCGATAACCGCGCCTTGATGGCATCGCAGAAGTTCGGCAAGTCCTGATCGAAGCTCACCACTTCGTCGAAGGCGTAGTGCACGCCGACCGGGGAGCGGTACATGAGGACGGCCGCGCAGGCACGGATGCCAAAGTCCACGCCGACGCGGATCGGCGCCCCCGCGGGCAGTTCGAAGTCCCGGCAGTGCACGGCGTCGATGTATCGGGGATAGACCACCTGGCCACTTCGGAGCGCGCCGAACTCGGAGTAGCACTGCACCGCGAGTTTATCGGGCTCCGCGGCCAGGTCGCGTTCCATGTCGCGATAGTAGTCTGGCCCGAGGTTAGCCAGATTCTCGGCTTCCGGGCTCACGCCTGAAGGCTGGTGAAAGAGCTTGTAGCCGCGCCGCGGTTCGATCACGAAGGCCCGGTGATACTCGGACTCGGAGAACCACGGGTTCGAGTCCATGATGATGCCCGTCCATGTCGGGCGGATGCCCGGCCCGCGTGGCCAGCGGTTCGTGCGCCCCATGATCGCCACGGCAGACTCGAATGGCAGCTCGCGGCATTCGTTGATCCACGCGCCCGTGATCTCGAGGGAGAGCAGGTTACGCAGGTCCTCGATCGGGTTGTCCATTGCGCGAAATAGGCACTCCATCTGCAACGTGGTCCCGTCCGGCAGTTTCCCCGTGATCATGTGCCTCATCTGGGAGTCCACCTTCCCGTAGATCTCAGGCGGCCACCAACGTTCCCACGTCGGCAGCACTGCGTCCTTGAGGTTCTTGTAGGTTTGCCGCACGACGAGCCAGCGCGTTGAGCGCACGCCGCGACTGTCCGGTGCCTGTTCGTGCGCGTGGCGCTTCATGCGCATAATCGACGCGACAGACTTACCGGATGCGAACGGGCCCACGAGCGCAGCTACCGGCGAGTTATCGTAGAAGAAGGCCCTGGCCACGGGGCCGGCATGGACGAACTCAATCATGATCGATCACCTTTGCATCTACCATCACGGGATGCCCGGGTGGCGTTTGTACGTTGATCCCGACGACGAAGGCGGGCAGCTGCCGGTTAGCCGGCGCTTCGTCGGTCTTGAGCATCCCGAGGCGCTTTGCGAGCCGATCCAGCGCGGTGTTGAGCGCCGCGGCGTCTACGAACTTTTCATACTCCGCGCCGTGCTCGGTCCTGCACTTGACCAGCGCCCCGTTGACGCGCACGGCTCGCTGCAGCTGCGCGACCACTCCGACCTGGGAGACCGCGTTCGCCGCGAGCGAGTATTCGACGGCATCGCGTAGTGCCTGCGTGAAGCAGGGCTCAAGCTCCCACTTCCGAATCGCGTACCGCGATACCCTCGTGCCCTTGTCGGCAAGAGTCTTGCGGGCTACATCCTCATCGAAGCACGATTCCTGAAGGGCATTGAGATAAAGCCGCTGCTTCGGGGAGCACAGCTTGAGCGCTGCGACCATGCCCTGATACTTAGATTCGTCATTAACGATCGCCGGCAGCCGCGGCGGGGAGATGTCCAACCAATCGGTATCACTCACTGACCCAATCCTCTTCAAGTTTGGCGGCTGCGGCCTCGAGCGGCGCTCGTGCTGCCTGCGCAACCGTTTCAACGTGTGGCGTATCGTCGAAGCCTTCGTCGTCCCGGATTAACCCCGGTGGCAAGGACCATACCCAACGGCCATCCTTGGTTCCCTTGGCACCGACGCGCTTAGCCTGTGCTCCAATGCTCCGGAGTGCATCGCGCCGAGCCTGCCGCCCGAAGCCGCGTTCCCTGCACATGCGCTCAATGTCGGCCGCTGGCACCTCCGCGCCAGGGACCAGCACAGCGCGCAGCATGTCTTCCGCCAGGGTCGTCTTCGTCGGTGCGGCTGCGCCCAGCACGTCGTTTACATCCAGGTCCACGCGCTCGGTGCGCCAGTCGAGCAGCGGCTGTCCCTCCATCACCCCAATGCGTAGCCCATAGCCGGGCGCGTCAGGCAGCAAGTTGCTCTTCGCCGGCAGTAGCCACCGATCCGCTTTCGAGCCTTGGGTGCGATCGCACATGAAGACGAACGCCATACGCGGGGCGCCCACAAACGAAATACTTCCGGAGAAGCGATTGATGACGCTGGCGCGCTCGTTCTTGTTGAGATGCTGGACGCTCAGGAGGGCGGCCTTGTGCCGCTCAAGTATGCGCTTGATCGGGTCGATCACGCCGCGGACCTGGCTGTTCTGGTGACTGTCGATCTTACCGAGGAACGAGGAGATCGGATCCAGTACCAGTACGCGGGCTTTCGTATCGCCGAGTAGCTCATTCAACACCGGCAGGTGCTCGCCGAGATTCAAGTGCTCCTGGCCGTCCTCGGGCCCGAGTACTCCGATGAGATCGACGATGCGCGCCATGTCCGCGCCCGCGGTGCGTAGCCGCGGCTTCACGGTATCGGCAGCAGCGTCCTCAGCGGAGCACATGATGACGGTCGCGGGCTCGAACTGCTCATCGCTGTACGGCGAGATCCTGCCGCCGCGGGATATGCGGGCCGCGATGTCCGTACTCACCAGCGACTTGCCGAGGCCCGGATCGCCGCCGATAGTCGTATGCTTCCCGGCGAAGAGCAAACCCGGGTAGATCGTAACGAGCGACTCTTCGCGGATAGTGTCGAACCGGCGGGAGATCGGGCGCTTGCGCTTAGGCCGGGCTCGGTGCTGCTCGATGTCCGCACTGGGAGGCGTGGGTCCCATGTCCTCGAATGCCGCCGCAGCGCGCTGCGCCTTGATCTCCGGCAGACTCTCGGCAAACTCAATCATTGCCTTCTGCGATGGCCGTTCACCGATCGGCATCTCGCCAGCGTCTCTGTCCAGGTGGCTGAACTTGCTAAGACGCACCAGGTCCCAGGCCGATTGCTGCCCTCTGGCCGGGCTCGTATCGCTATGCACATGGATTTTTGTATCGTCGTCATAAACGACGGCCGAGCCGCGACTAGACCCGAGGGTGTAGTCGTACCGCGCCGTCTCGCGGCTCATCGACGATCACCCAGCCGGTGAGCACGGTAGGGCTCACCGGCGACGGGCCGGGGCTTACCGGGAGGCTTACCGGGGTCTAGCCGCGGGAGGACCCATAGGCGCGAAATGGCCCACAGCCAAAGCGTATCGAAGGCCGCGTCATCCGCGTCGCCGGTAAGGCGCACGATTTCGCCAGACAATAGAATCTCTCGCAGCGCTTGCTTGTTGGCAACGCGCACGAAGTCATCGGGAGCAACTTTGAAGTGAAGAAGGGATGCCGAATCGCGCCAGAATCGGCCGGACTTAAGCAGTGCGTCTGTAAATAGTTTTGACTGCTCGCGGTCGGCCGCGGTCGCGTGGCGATAGCAAAAGGCAGGAAGCGTCATAGACAGGTCCTCGAGCAGCACGAGGCATGCTCAAAAGCTTGGGGGACCGCCCGGCGATGCAGGCAGTGTTGATAGATCGTTGAGTAAGACCCGCGACGGCGCGGGCTCAGTCGGGGTAGGAGCTGCGGGGAGCCAATTTCATGCCCTACACGTAGTCATCTTCGCACCACTGGCGCTTTTGCGCAACCCCTGGTATGCTCACGCGCCGGAGAATGTGTGCCCCCTCGTCTTACTATCGCCCAGGCTTGGCGAATCGCGCAATAGGCTGACTGGCGGCCCCGTCGCGCGCCAGAATCAGCTCCAGCAGTCCGGAGGGCTAGCGTATGCCCAG
Organism: Gammaproteobacteria bacterium; assembly: GCA_027315105.1. GTDB lineage: Bacteria > Pseudomonadota > Gammaproteobacteria > Steroidobacterales > Steroidobacteraceae > FEN-1191. Next base: position 165,971 of record DAHUYP010000015.1, on the reverse strand, counting down.
AGCGAACAAGTTTACGCGGGTGAAGGATGCGGTCGACGACTACCAAAGGGCGAAGAAGGCACCGACGTTGCACGGCGGCGACGCCACAGCGTCCGAGATCAAACGTATCTCAGGCGCCGAGACGAAATTGATCAAGGCTGTGGGGGCGCTGATCGAAAAAGACGTGCACGCGGCAGGGCGTGGTAATTAATTCCGGTGCTTGGTGTGACGGTTTTCCGGATCAACTGTCAGTATCAACTTGCAGGCGGGAACCAGTTGATCGCTCTATACATCGTCGATCAACTTTCAGGGGGTTTTGCCCTGCATACACACAAGCAGACAGTTGATCGGTAAGATGATGATGTATATACGTATTTATCAATTGGTTCCTACTGGACAGTTGATACGGCTAGTTGATCGCTGGAGGCTCCCAGTTTTGATCAACTGGTTCTTTTGTGTAGTGGCGGCTAGTTGATCGTTTTGACCAGACAGTTGATCGTTTCGACCGGGTATTTCAACACGCACGGTAAGAAAACCGCGGAATTAGCCCGCGCCCGGCAATTGATAAGTTAAATCAATCGGATGCCGCGCCCTGATCTCGCCCCCGCTACCAATCCAAGCAGAACGCGGTTCGGCGAAGCTGCGTGACGGCGCCGACGTCAGCCGTGCTCAAGGTCCGCGTCGGTCAGCGACATCGAGGATGATGTCGGCCTCCAGGCGTTCGTTCACGGGATATCGCAACAGCCTCGACGCGGAGGCGGTACCGGTTAGCCGCAACGGCGCATCCAATTCTTCGATTGTCTCGAAATCGCCGAGTTTCGCGTCGCAGTGTGCGCAATGATTCATGAAATATCGGGTGCCGGTGACGCCGCTGGAGTCTTCAGGCGCAGCGAGCATGCGGACTGTCGACCGGCTCCCATGTGCCGATCGGCGCGTGGCCAGCTCGTGGCCCGCCGATCCCTGGAACGGCGCCTGGCCGGCCGGGCCATTGGATCCGCGTGGGGCGCTATGTTCCGGGCGGCGAGCCGCCAGCGCCGGCGTGCCGCAGCACGCGCGGCACGGCCGAGATCACGTCATCGATGGAATGGAAGCGCGCCGGCTGCGTCAGCAGCGTATGCGCCATCGCGAGCGCGCCCGCCTCGCAGCCCGCACGCCGGGCGGCGTCCTGGATCGACTCGAAGTCGGCGACATGCGCGAAGCCCAGGATGCGGCGGATCATCTTGCAGGCGCCGAAGCCGAGCATGTCGGCAAACAGCGAGTCGAGGAAGGCGCTGCGCGCGGCATCGAGCGCGGCCGCATCCCCGGGAGTGCCGAACATCGTGGCCGGGAATGCATCCCCGCGGGCGTTCTCGGCCCAGAGCGCCAGAAAGCGCTGGCGGAACGTCTGCCAGAAGATGCGCGCCTGTTCGAGAATCCAGTCCCGATAGGCGCTCCGGTCGTCGTTCACGGTCGCGTGCCCCGGCTGCGCGTACCAGCTCAGCAGCAGATTGCCGAGGAACGCGCCCAGGTCGAAGCCGATCGGCCCGTAGAAGGCGAACTCCGGATCGATCACGCGGCTGTCGGCCTCCGTGACCATCACCGAGCCGGAATGCAGATCGCCGTGAATGAGCGCCTGCGCATCGTTGAGGAATTTCTGCCCGAATCGGGCCACGGCCACCTTGAGCGCCCCATCGCCGCGGAAGCGCTCGGCGGTCTGATCGAGCTGCGGGGAGGTGTGACGATTGCGCTGACTGACGCGGTACGGGTCCGCGAAGATCAGATCGACCGTGATGCGGATCAGATCCTTGTTGCCGGCGAACAGCGCGAGTTCGTCCATCTTGCGTTCGAACGGCCGTGCGAGGTCGGAGGTGAAGAAGCAGGCGCGGGCGACGTATTCGCCGATGTCGCGGCCGACGTTCGGGTAGCGGCGCCCGGCGATCAGGCCATGCCGCAGGATGATGTGCGGCGAGAGCCGCTCCATGACCGTGCAGTAGAGCCCGGCATCGTAGTGGTGGATCCGGGGGATCAGCGCGCCGACATGGGGGCCCACCGTCCGATAGTAGGACGTCTCGAAGAATGCCCGCTGCAGCGACATCGGCCACGACGAGCCGGCCGCGCGCACGTAGGGCAGGGCCTGCTTGACGCACACCGAGCCGTCCGGTCCTTCGACGATGAAGACCAGATTGAGGTTGCCGTCGCCGACTTCGCGGACCTGCCAGGATGGCGGTGCGCCGCCGAGCAGCGCGCGCACGTCCTGCAGATCGGCGATCAGCGCGAGCAGGCCCTGGGGATCGAGCATGCGGTAGCGGGCGCAGGCACCGTCGGTCGGCATGATCAATGTCGCTCGTCGAGCGCATTTCGGGCCGACTCGCCGCCGGACACGAGACCGGAGTCGGGCGCATCCGGTTTGCCGTAGGTGCGAAATTTCTCGATCACGCGGCGCATCTCGCCGTCATCGAGAATGCGGACCTCCCCGACGGCCAGCGCGGCGCAATATTGGGCGGCGAGGTTCTCGACTTCGCCGGCCAGTGCGAGTGCGGCCGGCAGGTCGGCGCCCAGAGCGATGACGCCGTGATTGGCGAGCAGGCACGCCCGGCGGCCCGCGAGCGCGGCGAGCGCGGCGTCGGAGAGCTCCTGGGTGCCGAAGGTGAAGTACGGCGCGCAGCGGATGTCGGGGCCGCCGGCGAGTGCGATCATGTAATGGAATGCCGGGATCCCGCGTCCGGTGCAGGCGAGCGCCGTCGCGTGCGTGGAATGGGTATGAACGATGGCGCGGACGTCCGGCCGCGAATCGAAGATGTCGCGGTGAAAGCGCCACTCGCTCGACGGGCGGCGGCGGCCGAACCAGCGGCCGTCGGCGTGCATCAGCGCAATGTCGTCGGGCTCGAGGGCCTCATAGGCCATGCCGGTCGGGCTGATGAAGAATTCCCGCTCGCCCCGGCGCAGACTCACGTTGCCCGAGGTGCCATGGGTCAGGCCGCGGCGCGTGAGCTCGCGGCAGGCGGCGATCACCCACTGACGCAGATCATCGTCCATGTTGGCGCCGGCCGGATCGATCATGGCGTCGCTTCTCGATCGGGATAAAGGCTTCGCAGGCCCGCATGGCTCGCTGGGCAGACGCCTCGCTCGGTGATCAGTGCGGTCACCAGGCTCGCAGGCGTCACGTCGAACGCCAGGTTGAGCGCCGGGCTCGTCTCCGGCACCACCCGCACGGTCTCGATGGCGCCGGCAGCGGTCCGGCCGGTGACGTGCGTGACTTCCATCGCCGAGCGCTCCTCGATCGGTATGTCACGGCCGTGGTCGAGCGACCAGTCGATGCTGCTGGACGGCAGCGCTGCATAGAAAGGTATGCGGTTGTCCCTGGCGGCGAGCGCCTTGAGATAGGTGCCGACCTTGTTGCAGACATCGCCCGCAGCCGTGGTCCGGTCGCTGCCGACGATCACCATGTCCACCGCGCCCCGCTGCATCAGATGACCGCCGAGATTATCGGCGATCACCGTATGGGCCACCCCGTGCGCGCCGAGCTCGAAGGCCGTCAGCGCCGCGCCCTGGTTGCGCGGCCGGGTCTCGTCGACCCAGACGTGCACCGCAATGCCGGCGTCATGCGCCATGTAGATCGGCGCGAGCGCCGTACCCCAGTCCACGCAGGCGAGCCAGCCGGCGTTGCAATGGGTGAGGATGTTGAGCCGGCGGCCGGCTGGCCCCGCCAGCGCGCGGATGATCTCGAGACCATGGACGCCGATCGAGCGGCATTGCTCGACGTCGGCATCACAGATGGCGGCCGCTTCGAGAAACGCCGCCTCGACACGCTCACCTGGCCGCGCGGCCGCCAGCGCGGCGCGTATTCTCCTCAACGCCCACGCCAGGTTGACGGCGGTGGGGCGCGTGGCCTGCAGTACCCGCGCGGCCTGGTCGAGGCGCTGGTCCGAGGCGTCCGATCGAGCGGCGAGCGCCAGGCCGTAGGCGGCCGCCGCCCCGATCAGCGGTGCGCCGCGCACCACCATGGTCCGGATGGCTCGCGCGGCGTCCTCGAGAGTCTCAAGATCGACGGTCGTGAATTCGAACGGCAGGCGGGACTGGTCGATGACCCGGACGCTTCCGGCCGCGGTGGGCCAGATCGTGCGGTAGTGGGTGTCCGAGATCTTCATCGGTCAATGAGTACTCGATCCAGGTGCGGCCATCCGATCAGATGGCGTGCCGCTCGCGACGACCACGTGCGTCGACGGCTCGTTCGGCGGCTATTGCCTCCGCCATCGATATTATACGCACCGCGGAGCTACGGAGCCGCGCCGTCGGCGTGCAGCAGCAGCCCGCGATAGACGGCGGTGTGCGCCGGTGTCGGCACGCCGTGGAGCAGGCCGAGGCCGTGCATCCGGCCGGAGAGCCATTGCAACTCCAGCCGCCGCCCGTGTTCGAGGTCCTCGGCCATCGACGATCGGAACGAAGGCGGCATCGATGCGATCCGGTCCAGCATCTTCTCGGCCATGCCGTCCGCCATCGCATGCCCGGCACCGGCCGCGATCGCCACGCCCTCGTCGAGCAGCTGCCGTATGAACGCGCGCGTTTGCGGATTCGCGATGATCGGCCCCATCGAAGCACGCAACAGCGCGGTCGCCCCGGACACGGCGGCCAGGACGACGAATTTTTCCCAGATCGCTCGATCGATATCGGGCGTAGCGGCGGCCTCGATGCCGGTGGCACGGCTGCAGGCGTCGAAGAACCGCGCCATCACCGCATTGCCGCCGGCGGCGTCGGCGATGATGCGATGCAAGCCGCCCGGGCTGGCGATCACCCCGGGGCGCTGAATATAGGCCGAAACGTAGATCACGCCGCCGACGACCTGCGACGGCGGCACGTGGCGGGAGATCATCTCGACGCTGTCGATGCCGTTCTGCAGTGTCAGAACGCGCGTGTGCGGTGCCAGCAGCGGTGACAGCGAGGCTGCCGCGATGTCCGTGTCCCAAAGCTTGACGGCGAACAGCACCAGGTCCACGGCCCCGATCTTCGCCGGGTCGTCGCTTGCGCGCACCGACGCCAGGTGGACACTGCCGGCGGGGTCCTCCAGCCGTAGTCCGTCGCGCAGCATCGCCGCCAGATGCGCGCCGCGTGCGACGTAAGCCACATCCTCGCCTGCGGCCTGCAACCGTACTCCGACGTAGCCGCCGACGCCGCCTGCTCCCATGATCGCGATCCGCACTCGAGGTTCTCCTTGGCATCAGCGGCGCCGGGTCCGAGCGCCGGCGCCTCGGGCACGTCCTCTAGGCCGGTAATTTCGGCCGCGTTGCTCGAGCGCCGCTTCGCGGACTGTCGTGCAGCGAGCCGACGACAAGCCAGGCCGCGCCGGCCAATGTGGATGCGATGAAGAAGGCGGTCCATTGCAGCCGGCTGGTCGGCGCCCAGTCGAGCGCCGGGGCGGCGCCGATGCTCGGGACATGGACCAGCAACACGAACGAGCTCAGCATGAGCGCTTCGAGTATCGCGGCCAGCCGCGGCACGACCGCAAACACAAGCGCCAGGCCGGCCGCGATATGGCCGGCACCGGTCAGGTAGGCCAGCCCCAGCCGGTTTGGCAACCAGCGCGGGATCATGTCGGCGGTGAAGTCGGCGTTGGCGAAGTGCGACAGGCCATATACGGCGCAGCAGAGGCCGAACAGCAGCCGCGCGGCGCGCATGCCGCGCTCGCTTGCGATCAACGGCAGGTCGGAGCCGCGGATCTGCCGCACCAACGATGCGAGCAGGATCCAGCCGCCGATCATGAGTCCCAGGGCTTCGCTGAAGCCGAGCCAGCGATCCACGCGCAAGGGGCTGGCTACGAGCGCGGCGCCGCGCGTCAGGACCCAGACCGATTGATAAACGGTCAGGAGCAGCGCAGAAGGTATGGCCGCGCCTTCGACGAACACGCCGAAGCTCGCGCCCAGGACGATGAGACCGGCGGCGTACGCCAGCTGGTGCGGGTCGGCGATCCAACTCGGCAGCGGTTGCCATTGCAGCGCGAAGTCGTCGTAGGCGAGGCCCAGGATGGCAATTCCCGCCGTGCCGAACGCAAATATGAGGTGACCCGGTCCCGTCACTCGAATCATGGACAGCCTGCCTGCGGACTTCAGTTGTCCGTGTTGCCTCCGGCCCGCGTCGGTTCGAGCCGATCCCACACCGGCCGTCTCACGACGGCTCGGCGGCCTTGCCGAAATGCGTCCAGCCCTCGGAGGTGAAACGCAGCGGCCGGCCGGCGCCGTCGAGCACCGTCACCCTGGGCGGTTCACCTTGCGGCAGCGCCGTCATGCGGCCGATCGGCGTGATCGGCGTACCGCACGAACGCGACAGCTCGGCGATCCGCGCCGCCGCTGCCGGGGGCGCCGTGAACAGGATCTCGTAGTCGTCACCGCCCGTCAAAGCGCCGGCAAGGCGCGCGGGATCGCCGTCGATCGCGCAGCGCGCGGCGGCCGACAGCGGCACCGTCCCGGCTTCGATGACTGCGGCGAGGCGCGAGACGGCGCAGATGTGTCGCAGATCGGCCACCAGCCCGTCCGAGACGTCGAGCGCCGCACTGGCAATGCCGATCAGCCGCGGGCCGAGGGCAACGCGCGGCTGCGGCAAGCGATAGCGATCGAGCAGGAACGCCGCCGAGCCATCGTCGAGTGCGGGCAGCGCGGCGCGCAATACCGACAGCCCGAGCGTGGCGTCGCCGATAGTGCCGGTGATGAAGATGATGTCGCCGGCCTGCGCGCCGCCGCGCCGGATGATCCGGCCGACCGGCGCCTCGCCGACGGCCGTGACCGCGATCGTGATCGGGCCCGAGGTCGAGCTCATGTCGCCCCCGATCAGGTGCACGCCGTATTCGGCCTGGTCGCCGGCGAGTCCGGCGGCGAAGGCGGCGATCCATGCCTCGTCGATCGTGTCGGGCAGTATCAGGTCCAGCAGATAGGCGCGCGGGACCGCCCCCTTGGCGGCGAGATCGGACAGGTTGACGCGCAGTGCCTTGCGCGCGATCAGATCGGCCGGATCGCCGGGCGGGAAATCGATGCCGGCCACGACGGTGTCGGATTTCATCACCAGTTCCGTGCCGGCGGCGGGACTGATCACCGCCGCGTCGTCCAGCAGTGCGTAGGCGCCGGGGAATGCGCGCGCCAGCGGCGCAAAATAGCGCTCGATCAGCTCGAATTCCCCCGGTAGATTCGGCTTCGGCATCAGTATCCCGGCATCTCTTGGCGCACTCGACGCTCTCCTCGATCCGGCGGCTATCCGTCCGCCGGCGATGCATCACTATATCGCGCCGGGCGCGGCGCGCCTGCAATTGCATGCCCGCCTGCAGCTGCGGCGGCCGACTATCTCGTATAATCGGCCGCGCGCATTGAGCACTGTCCGCAAAGGCATCCCATGTCCGAAGATCTGCAAGCCGAGCTCGAGCGTCTGCGAGCCGAGAACGAACGCCTCAGGAAGTCCGGCGGCGGCAAGCCGGCGATGAAGGTCAGCGAGAAGGGCGCGCTGTCGGTCTACGGCATGGGCCGATTCCCCGTGACGCTCTACAAGGAGCAGTGGCTGAGGCTGCTCTCCATGGCCGATGACATCAGGTCGTTCATCGAAGCCAACGAGCAGAAGCTCAAATCGAAGGAATGAACCGGCGCTGGCCGGCGCCGGCTATCGGCCCAGGCAGCGGTCGAAGCGCTCCTCGACCCGGTGCGCGTACCAGTCCGTGGTCAGGCGGCGGCTGATCTTCGGCCCCTGCAGCTGGATGCGAGGCACGATCGCCGGCGGCAACGGATGACCGCTCGCCTGTTCCGCCAGCGCAAACACCTGCCGGTAGAGCCCGGTGTTCTCGAAATCCCCGCTCTTCGCCTGCTGCAGGGCGCTGTGGATCGCGCCGTCACCCAGGTTCAGGCGCGGCCGCAGCGCGCGCACCGCCAGCTCGGTGTTCCCTGGGTTGTCGGCGTCGCCGTCGTGCGGCAGCAGTGCGCCGTCCGGCACCACCGGGACGCCTGAGGCGATGCCGACGGCATTCTGGAACGCGGCGTCGCGGCTCGCATATTGACCGGCGTTGTAGTCGGCGAAGCGGTAGAGATACCGATCGTACGGGGCGGCATAGGCCAGCAGGTGAGCGATGCCGAAATACAGGCTGCCGCGGCGCGTGAACAGTTCGTCGGCGATGCTCACCTTCACTGGATACGGGTAGGGCCTGGCGGCGGCAAATCTCTCGGCGAAGGCGACGTTGACCTGCATCGGGCCGCGCGTTCGGATCGGGTTCCAGCTCTCGAACAGCGTGCGGCCCAACGGTACCGATCCGGTAAAGTCCTCGAAGATGTCGCTGAGCTGCTTCTCGGTCTGCGCCGTGTCGATTCGATCGGCGTAGCTGCGGCCGGTGGATGATTTGAGCTGCAGCACGGTGTGTACGAGGGTGCGCGGCAGGCCGGCGCGCTCGGCCCGGCGGTCGATCTCGCGCCAGGCGATCGTCCCCAGTCCGGGTACCACCGGATCGACGCGAAAGCCCGACTCCTGCTCGGCGACCGCGACCACTGCGCAAACGTTCTCAGGCGTGGGCTTGATGCCCAATGCCGCAAACCCTGCATCGATGTCGGCGACCCAGCCGGCGCGGTCCGGCACACCGGCGGGCAAGGATCGATCGATGAGCTCGCGCGGCGGGGCGGGGCGGGTGGGTTCCGGCGCGATTGCACGCCGGCCGACGCAGTTCGTCAGCACCGGCGCCAGGATCCCTATCAGCAGCAGGGCCCCGTAGCGCCGGTATGCTGATCGATCGGCGGGTCCGGAGCATTTCCGGCGTCCACTGTCTGCCCAGGCCCACATGCGTTTTGATATCGTATCCGGCTTGCGGCATCGAGGTCGATGCCCAACAAAGCGCGAGGCTGGCTTGCATGCCGAAACGCATCGTCATCATCGACGGTCATCCGGATGCGGATCCGAAGCGTTTCGTGCACGCGCTCGCCGACGCCTACGAGCAGGGCGCCCTGGGCGCCGGGCACGAGGTGCAGCGCATCCGCGTCGCCGCGCTGGAATTGCCGCTGCTGCGAACGGCACAGGACTTCCAGTCCGGCACGCCGTCCAGGGACGTGCGGACCTGCCAGCAGACGCTCGCCTGGGCGCAGCACTGGGTCATCCTCTACCCCCTCTGGCTCGGCTCGATGCCTGCCTTGCTCAAGGCATTCTTCGAACAGGTGGGCCGTCCCGGATTTGCATTCGCGGCCGCGCGCGGCCGCGGGCTGCCCAGGAAGCTGCTCGCCGGCCGCTCGGCGCGCGTGGTCGTCACGATGGGCATGCCGGGGCTGTTCTACCGCTGGTATTACCGCGCGCACAGCCTCAGGAGCCTGGAGCGCAATATCCTGGCGTTCATGGGCATCGCGCCGGTGCGCGCGTCGGTGATCGGGATGGTCGAGGCATTGAGTGGCGCGCAGCGCGAGCAGTGGCTGCGACGCATGCGCGCCTACGGCAAGCGGGCGAGCTAAATTCTGCTGACATCGGGCCGGCCGTCGGTTACTGTGCCCGGCCACGGGCCGAGATCAAAGATATCGCCGTCGGCAGCGGGCGCGACTGGTCGCCAACCGCCGATACCGGCCCGCGTGCCGCGCAGCGGTCAGGCCATGCCCGATCCCGCAGGCCGGCGCTGATCCACGCACTGGCCGGCCAGGCGGCATTCACCGCCGGAGCGCTTTTTGTAACATGTCCGCCTGCAATCAAACGGTTAAGCCGATGCGCATGTCAAGACCGGTATCATGAGCAAGTCCGCGAGAGCCGGACTGCTGGGCTGCGCGCTGCTCTGGCCGCTGCTTCACGCGCTCGATGCCGCTGCACAGAGCAAGGCTGCCGCCGTCCCCGCGCCGCTGGCGCAGCGGATCGGTCACAGCGATCCGGCCGCCTTTCGCCGCGAGGCCGGGGTTCACGGCGGCGCCGGCTCGATTGATCTGATGACGCTGCTCGGCCCCGAGGCGCTCTCCACCAACCTGATCTTCATCCACCGCGGCGTGCTCGAGCCCCACAGCGGGATCGGTGAGCACTTCCACAACCGCTGCGAGGAGATGTTCGTGATCCTGGACGGGGAGGCGCAGTTCACCATCGACGGCCGTACCTCGCTGCTCAAGGGACCGGCAGGCGCCCCGGACCTCATGGGCCATGCTCATGCCATCTACAATGCCACCGACCGGCCGGTGCAATTCCTGTACGTCAACGTCGGGATGACGAAGCGCTACGACAGCTTCGATCTGGGCGATCCGCGCACCCAGGTCACCCTGGATCCGATTCCGCAGTTCATGACGATGCAGCTGGACCACACGCTGCTCGAGCCGGTCGAGCACATGAATGGCGGCGCCGGGGTCGTGTACACCCACCGCCTTCTGGGACCGGCGGTGTTCTCGACGCCGTGGTCCTACGTCGATTACCTGGTCGTGCCGCCCGGGGGCTCGGTCGGATCCTTGGCCCGCCCGGACATGAGCGAGATCTACTACGTGCTGACCGGCCGGGGCGAGTTCAGCGTCGGACGCGAAAGCGCCGGCATCGTCGCCGGTGACGCCGTGCCGGTCGAGCCGAACCAGGCGCGCTCGATCAAGGCTACCGGCGGAGTACCGCTCGAGTTCATCGTCGTCGGCATCGCCCGGGACATGGCAGCCAAGACAGCGCTGCTGGCCGCGGTGACCGCTGCGCACTGAGCCGCGAGGGCTCATCGTCCCGGGGGCGAGGCGGCGTCCAGATGGCGTGCGAACCATGCGCAGGCCAGCGACGCCACCTGTTCGAGCGCGCCGGGCTCGGCGAACAGGTGCGTCGCCGCCGGGACGATCTCCAGCCGCGCCTCGCAGCGCAACCGGGCGAGCGCGCCGCGGTTGAGCTCGAGCACCTCCGGGTCGTTGCCGCCGACGATCAGCAGCGTGGCCGCGCGCACCTGCGCCAGGGCCGCGGCTGCCAGATCGGGACGGCCGCCGCGGCTGACGACCGCCCGCACCTCCGCTACCTGGGCGGCGGCGGCCAGCGCCGCGGCGGCGCCGGTGCTGGCGCCGAAGTAACCGATTCCGAGGCTCTGCAGCTGTGGCTGTTGCAGCGTCCAGCGTGTCGCCGCCAGCAGGCGATCCTGCAGCAGCGCAATATCGAATCGCAGCTGCGCAGTGGTCGCGTCGATGTCTTCCTCTGCCTCGGTCAGCAGGTCGAACAGCAGCGTCGCCAGCCGCGCGTCCGCGAGCCGTTCGGCGACGTAGTTGTTGCGTGGACTCAGCCGGCTGCTGCCGCTGCCGTGTACGAACAGGACGATGCCGCGCGCGCGTTCCGGAACGCGCAGTCTTCCCTGCAGGGTCGCTGCACCCGCCGGGAGCGACAGCTGTTGAATGGGGGTGCCGTGCATCGCATGCGCTCCTGGTCCAGACATCAGCCGGCGCTCGCGCGCCAGCGCTCATATTGCAAATCGAGGCTCAACAGGCCCCGGCTCCAGGGCTCGGCGGGACTGCGCTCGCCGGCGGGCGCCTGGCGAAGCGCCCGCGCCACATGCTCCGGGGTCCCGAGGTCGCTCCATCCGCAGGGTGGAACGGGCAGGACCCGCAGATGGCGTTCCTGTCCGGGCAGGATGTCGCGCGAGAAGTCGATCTGCGGAAGCCGGCGATAGAGCTCCGCGGTCGCGCCGGCCGACGTCGGGCTGCGCAGGTCGTGCCGCACGGCCTCGCGCATGTCGGCGAGGATCTGCGGCGTGCGCTGTTGGAACAGGGCGAGCAGCGCCGGCGCCGTGGACACGATGATGAATGCGTTCCACAAGGCGCCGCGCTGCATGAGCTCGCGGGCCTGTGCGGGCGCGGGCTTCTCCACGAACTGCTCGACCTCGAGCAGGCCGCGCGCGTCGCCGCGGCCGGAGATGATGTAGCCAAACTCCGGATCCAGACCCTCCGGCCCGATGCCCATCAGCACGACCTCATCCGAGCGCCACGGCAGCTGCTCGACGGCCCGACGCAGCGAGCGCGCCAGGACGCTCTCCTCGCGTATATGGTGGTCGGAGGGCAGCACCACCAGGTGCGCGTCCGCATCGCGAGCGGCGATATGCAACAGGGGCAGCAGGATGCCGTTGGCGGTACCGCAGTTCTGCGGCTGCACGATGATGTTGGCAGGCGGCAGCAGCCGCAGCTGTGTCGCCCACCACTGCCGGTGCTGCTCCGCCACCACGACGCAGGTTCGGGCTGCGCTGCTGACCGCGCGCGCGCGCTGCAGAGCTTCGTGCAGCAGGGACGGGCCATCGCGCAACGAGCAGAACTGCTTGGGGACGACGGTGCCCGACGGGGTCGTGGTGAGACTCCTGAGCCGCTTGCCTTCGCCGGCCGCCAGCACCAGAGCCCAGGCGTTGACACCATTATCCATCGCTCGGCCGCCAGCGTGCCGTCAGGTACGCGGCGCCGGTCCTGGCGGCAACGACAGCCGGCCCGAGCCGGGTTGCCGGCCGCGGCCGCAGTCCTGATCGCCACGCCCCGTGATGCATGCATCATCCGTCCTGCCGCACACAGTGATGTCCCGATGCTCCGCCGAGGCAGGTTAGACCGGCGGGCGAGGCTTGCGCATTACGATCAATACGTACTCGCGCGGGCGCTCGGGCGGCGCGATCACGCGGTCGGCGCATTGCGATCGGCGCCGTGTAGAAGTCCGTATAGGCAAGCGCCGGTTTCGATTGCACCATCGGCCCTCATCGGCTGTGGCGCCTGCACGTGAGCCAAACGCACGAATGTTCGACGGCTGCCCGCGACTACCTGGCGCTCGGCTGGTCGGTGATTCCCATGCAGGCCCGTGGCAAGCGGCCGGTTGCGAGCTGGCGCGAATTCCAGCACCGCAGGCCGAGCGTGCAGGAAGTCGCGGCCTGGTTCGAAGGCCAGCCGGAACTCAACGTCGGTGTCGTGACCGGGTCCGTGTCCGGAATCGTGGTGCTCGACGTCGACGTCGCGCACGGCGGTCAACGCAGCCTGGAATCGCTGCAGGCGCGCCACGGGCCGGTGCCGCGGACGGTGGAGGCGCTCACCGGCGGTGGCGGCCGTCACCTGTACTTCTCGCATCCGGGGGGAACGGTTGCGACCCGGGTCGGGATTGCACGCGGCCTCGATGTGCGAGCCGACGGCGGCTGCGTGGTGGCACCGCCGTCCGAGCATGCCACCGGCCGGCATTACCGCTGGGCGGCGCAGTGCTCGCCGTGGCAGGCGCGGCTGGCGCCGCTGCCGCCGTGGCTGCTGACGCTGATCCAGGCCAGGGGCGCGGCCCGCAGCAGGGCGAATGAGCTCTACGAGGCTTTCCGCTCGAAAATACCCAAGCAACTCAAAGGCCTGGGTGTGCCCGGGGATCCCGATCCCGGGCGCCTGCGGCGCCTGGAGCAGCCCTCGAGGACCGGCGCAGGAGAACTGCGATGAAGATCATGCTGGCAGTGGACGGGTCCCGGTATGCGGCTGCGGCGGTGCGGTTCGTGGGCCGGCATTTCGCCCTGCCGCACGCGCAGGTGGATATGGTGCAGGTGCTGCCGCTGGTGGTTCGGCCGGGCTCGGCAGCGCCGCGCCAGCAACGCGAGCATGCCGCCGCGCCGGCGGCCGTCCGCTCGTGGCTGGAACAGAACGCGGCGCGTCTCGCCGCTCGCGGTTTCAAGGTCGCAACCTACGTACGCCGCGGGGTGCCGGCACGGCTGCTGCCGCAGTTGGCCGCCGCCGGCGACTATGACCTGGTGGTGGTCGGCGCCAAGGGCCGCGCCCAGTCGCCCTTCCTGCCCGCCGGCGGCGTCGCGCTCGCGGTGCTGGAGCGGGTGCCGACCAACGTACTGCTGGTGCGCGAGCGCGGACTGCAGCGCGCCAGGCAGGTTCCCACGGCGCTGCAGCCGTTCCCCGTGATCTTTGCCACCGATGGCTCGGCGCACAGCACGCACGCGGCCAAGACGTTCTTTCGCTTCTTCGATATCCCGGCGCTGCGTCCGGTGGCGCTCGCCGTCGCCGAGCTGCCCGAGCCGCCCACGCTCTGGCAGATGGAGCTGTCGCTGCGCGACCGGCTCGTTCGCCGCATCGGGGCAGTTGCGGGCCAATGGGCGGCGGACTTGAAGCCGGTGCTGGCGCGGCCGGGCATTCGACCCCACGCCCGCGCCGTGCGCGGCCGGCCGGCGCCCGCGATCATTGCCGAGGCGCTGCGCCGCGATGCCCGCCTGATCGTGCTCGGATCTCGAGGCGCCCAGGATTACTGGGGACCGCGGCTCGGCAGCGTCGCGCTGCAGGTCGCGCGCGCGGCGCCGTGTTCCGTCCTGATCGCGCGCCGGAACTGATGACCCCGCGCGGTGCTGTCGCGGCGAGGCAAGGTGGGCCGGGGCGCGGCGCCGAAGTCAAGCGGATCGTTATGCCACGCCCGGCTCGCGGCCGTGGTTGCTCCCGAGCCCGCGAATAAATTAATCTAGCCGATCCAGAGGAGAAGTGCGATGCGAACCCGCATACCAGGCCGTAATTTTCTGTTCGTTCCGGGACCGTCGAATGTTCCCGATCGTGTGCAACGGGCGATGGTGGTGGCGATGGAAGACCATCGTTCCTCCAAATTCCCGGAGCTGTCGACCAGCGTATTGAAGGATCTGAAGAAGGTCTTCAAGACCGAGAAGGGCCAGGTATTCATCTTTCCGTCCTCCGGCACCGGTGCCTGGGAAGCGGCGCTCACCAACACGCTGTCCCCGGGCGACAAGATCCTGTCGGCCCGCTTTGGGCAGTTCAGCCATCTGTGGATCGACATGGCGCAACGGCTGGGATTCGACGTCGAGGTGGTCGATGTCGAGTGGGGCGAGGGCATTCCGCTCGACCGTTTCGAGCAGATACTGAAGGCCGACAAGGGACACAAGATCAAGGGCGTGCTCGCCTGCCAGAACGAGACCTCCACCGGGGTCACGAGCGATATCGCCGGCGTGCGCCAGGCGCTGGATGCGGCCAAGCATCCCGCACTGCTGTACGTCGATACGGTGAGCTCGATGGTGAGCATCGATTTTCGCATGGATGCGTGGGGCGTCGATCTCGCGGTGAGCGGATCCCAGAAGGGATTCATGCTGCCGGCGGGCCTGTCGTTCCTGGGCGTGAGCCAGAAGGCATTGGCAGCCATGCCGGGCGCCACGTCGAAGCGCTGCTATTTCGATCTCGGCGACATGATCAAATCCAACGCCACCGGCTATTTCCCCTACACGCCGGCGTTGCCGATGCTCTACGGCCTGCGCGAATCGCTCAATATCATCGAAGAGGAAGGGCTCGAGAACATATTCCACCGCCATACTTACCTGGCGGAAGGCGTGCGCGCGGCGGTCACCGAAGGGTGGAAGCTGCGCCTGTGCGCCAAGGCGCCGAAATGGAATTCGGATACCGTGAGCGCGATCGTGGTGCCCGAGGGCATCAACGCGGCGCACGTGATCGACGTTGCATTCCGCCGCTACAACCTCGCGCTCGGCGCCGGGCTCTCGAAGGTCGCGGGCAAGGTGTTCCGCATCGGTCATCTGGGTGATCTCAACGAGCTCATGCTCATGGGTGCGATCGCGGGCGCCGAGATGGCGATGCTGGACGTGGGCATCAAGGTCCGCTCGGGCAGCGGGGTCGGCGCGGCCTCCGATTACTGGCGCGCGCACGATCCGATCCCGAAGAGGAAGGTCAGCAAGGAAGAGCAGTTCTACGAATCGCATTCGACCGGCTCGATCCAGGGCTGAGCGCGCGAGGAGCCGGCATGCAGCATCGGGTCGTGTTCCTGGATCGTTCCAGCCTGCAGGCGAACGTCCGACGACCGGCGTTTGAGCATACCTGGCAGGAGTACCCGGCCACGCAGGTGAGCGAGTTGCCGGAGCGGTTGCGGGACGTCACGGTTGCGATCACCAATAAAGTGCCGCTCAGGGCCGATACCCTGCGACAGCTGCCGAAGCTCAAGATGATCGCGGTCGCGGCCACCGGCTACGACGTGATCGACATTGCCTACTGCAAGGCGAACGGCATCGCGGTATCGAACATCCGCAACTACGCGGTGCATACCGTGCCGGAGCATGCCTTCGCGCTCATATTGGCTCTGCGGCGCAACTTGATCGCCTATCGGCAGGACGTCGCCAATGGCAGGTGGGGGCAGGTCGATCAGTTCTGCTTCTTCGACCATCCGATCCGCGATCTGTTTGGCGCCACGCTCGGCATCGTCGGCGAAGGCGCCCTCGGTCAGGGAGCCGCCAAGATCGCTCGCGGCTTCGGCATGAACGTGCTGTTCGCCGATCACGCTCCGCCCAAGATGCCGGGCGTGGAGTTCACGCCGTTCGACGAGGTATTGGCGGCCAGCGACGTGATCTCGCTGCATGCGCCCCTGACTCCCGAGACCCGCAACCTGATCGGCGTCCAGGAACTGCGCCGGATGAAGCGCACCGCCATTCTGATCAACACCTCGCGCGGCGGTCTGGTGGACGAGCAGGCGCTGGTCCAGGCGCTCACGCAAGGGTGGATCGCGGGCGCGGGTTTCGACGTGTTGACGAAGGAGCCGCCGAAGGAGGGCAATCCGTTGCTCGATCTGCGGCTGCCGAATTTCATTCTGACGCCGCATGTCGCCTGGGCGAGCGAAGGGGCCATGCAGTTCCTGGCCGACCAACTGATCGACAATGTCGACGCCTTCGTCGCCGGTCATCCCCAGCACCTGGTCACATGATCCTCGCCGGGCGGCCAGCGAGCGCCAGCCGCGGCCCCCGCCAGTCGGGCAACACGCGTAGCCGCGGGCAAGGACCCGCACTTGCGTGCGCAGCGCCATGAATACGGTCCGCCAGCCTGAGGACTTCCCGGCCGCGGTGGCGGCGGCCACTTCCGAGAGCAGGCGCGTCGAGCTCGCGGCCTCGTGGATCGAGAGCGTCTTCGATCGGTTCTACAAGGAGTTCCTGCGGCTGACCTGGCTCGCCAAGTCGGCCTTCGAGAGCCGCGATCCCCCCGCCTCGGTGGCGCACGCCAAGCGACGGCTGGGGCTCTACAACGCCACGGTGTATGCGCTGGCGGAGCATCTGCGCGCCGCGTTCCCGGCGCTGGCGCAGCAGGAGGCGCTGTGGGACCAGGTGGAGGCGGCCTACCTGCCGAGTATTGAAGGACTGTACGAGGCCGATCTGGGCCTGGCGTATATCCACTCCATCCGGCGCCGTCTCTATCAAGGCGAATGGAAGCCGGTCGAGTATGGCTCCGGCGCGCATCGATCCGCCGCCCGGCCGCGCAACACCGTGCACGAGACCTTCGCCTGTTCGTGGCCGGTGGACCATCGGGTCGTGCAGAGGATCCTCGGCGTCGCCGAGCTGTCGGTGCCGTTTCGCGACCTGGCATTCGACGCGATGCGCGTCACCCGGCGGCTCAATGATCTGCTGGCCGGCAAGGCCGGCGCCGGTTTGACGGCGATCGAAATGGTTCGTGCCGGCTTCTTCCGCAATCGAGGCGCTTATCTGGTCGGCCGCCTGGTCCTGAAGGGACGCGAATTCCGCCCGTTCGTGATCGCGCTGCTCAATGGTCCGGATGGCGTCGGGGCCGAAGCGGTGCTGCACGCCACACCGCACGTCCACAACCTGTTCAGCTCGACCGAGGCACCCTTCCAGGTCACCAATCGCCTCTACCACGAGCTCAGCGCGTTTCTGCACAGCATCATGCCGCGCCGGCCGCTCGGGCTGCATTACTCGACCATCGGCTTTCATCACGTCAGCAAGGTGGCGGTGATGAACGAGCTCCGGCAACAGCTGGATCGCGACCACGAGCGGCTCGATACCGCGCCCGGATCCCCGGGCACGGTGGCGATCGCGTTCACCTCGCCGCATTCCCCGTATGTTCTCAAGGTCATCCGGAACCGGCCGACCGTCGGCTACAAGTGGGACCGTTTCCAGGGCGTGGACGCGGTGCTGGACAAGTACAAGCGCGTGCACGAGATCAATCGCACCGGCAGCATGCTGGACAACATTCTCTACTACAACCTGAAGCTCGACCGCTCCTGGTTCAAACCCGAATTGGCGGCCGAATTGCTCGCGGAAGCCGACAACGCGGTGCAGCTGCAGGATGAGGCGCTGGTCTTCAAGTATCTGGTGGTGCAGCGGAAGCTGACGCCGCTGAACGTCTTTCTGGCCACGGCGCCGGAGGACAAAGCCAGCCGCGCCATGGTGAATCTCGGCTACTGCATCAAGAACAACGCCGCGGCGAACGTGTTCAACCGCGATTTCGATGCCCGCAATTACGGCGTGAGCCGCTACCTGAAGGTCTATCTGTACGACTACGACGCCGTCGAGATCCTGACCGAGGTCAAGGTGCGCACCAACACCGACCGCTGTGAAGGCGAGGAGGACGTGCCCGGCTGGTTCTTCGAGGACGGCGTGGTGTTCCTGCCCGAGGAGATCGAAGCCGGGCTACGCGTCAGGAGCCGGACGCTGCGCCAGGCGTTCCGCTCGGTGCATCGGGATCTGCTCAAGGTCGAGTATTGGGAACGGCTGCAGCAGTCGTTGCGTGCCGGTGAGATTCCCGGAATTCACACCTTTCCCGAATCCTGCCACCTCAGCGATCCCGGCACCGAGACCGTCGCCAACGAGTAGGATCCCGGCCGGCGCGTGCGCGGCGCCAGGCGCTCGGGGTTTGATGGAGTGCTCAGCGTATCGGCAAGGTGCACAACGCGAGTCCCAGCAGCGCGACGTGCATCCGGATGAGGAACAGAAAAGCCTGTGCGAAACTGTCCCAGTCTTGTTTCGTGCTCGAAGGGTCCATGTCACTCCCGCCTGATTCATCGCAGTGCCGCATGAGCCGCGTGGGCGGCAGTCGGGCGTCGCGAGGCAGCGCCGGCCGCCTGTCGCGCGCCGTCGACAAGCACATCGGCAGGGTGCTTCATTCCTGAAGCGGCCGGTGCGCAACAGGGCCGCAGGATGTGAATTGCGTCCGGGACGCGGCGGCCCCGCAGGCGGCGGCGGCGCCCTTGATCCGCCCGCCGGGCAGCAGTTATAAGAGGTTACCGCCGATGCCAGGACACGCACACCGATGAATAGATCCGTCTCGACCGCACCGGCAGCCACTCCCGCGACCACGAGTCGGCCGACGCTGACGCGCTGGCTGCAGTTGCTGCTCGGCCTCATCTGCATGATGTCGATCTCCAGTCCGCAGTACGTCTGGACGCTGTTCACCAGGCCGCTCGCCGCCAAGCTCGGCGTCGGGTTGCCCGAATTGCAGGTGACGTTTTCGCTGCTGGTGTTCCTGCAGGCATTCTTTTCGCCATTCCAGGGTGCGCTGATCGAGCGTTTCGGCGTGCGTGCACTGATTTCGATCGGCACGCTGATGGCCGGACTGAGCTGGACGCTGGCCTCGTACGTCCAGAGCAAGACCGGACTGTACTTCAGCTACGGCGTGCTCGGAGGTCTCGGCACCGGGACCGTCTACGTCGGGGTCATCGGCCTGGTGGTCCGCTGGTTTCCAGACCGCCGCGGGTTTGCTGCCGGCGTGGCCGCCGCGGGCTATGGCATGGGCGCGATCCTCACGACCTTTCCGATCGCCGCATCGCTGCAGTCGCGCGGCATCGAATCGACCCTGTGGCTCTACGGCATCGTCTTTGCCGCGGTCGGATTTCTCGCGGCCCAGGGTCTGCGCATGCCGTCCGCGGAGGCGGCGGCGATCGCCGCCCGAGATGCCATGGCGTCCAATGCCCTGGCGATGCGGCCGCGTGAGGTGCTCAGGACCCCGGTTTTCTGGCTGATGTTCCTCATGATGGCGATGATGTCGACCTCCGGTCTCATGGTGACCTCGCAGATGGCGACGTTCGCCGCTGACTTCGGCATCACCAAGTCTTCGCTGGTGTTCGGCCTGTCGGCACTGCCGCTTGCCCTGACGATCGATCGTTTCATGAACGGCCTGACGCGGCCGTTGTTCGGCTTCATCTCCGATCACCTCGGGCGGGAGCGGACCATGTTCGTCGCCTTCGCGCTCGAGGGCATCGCGATGACCCTGTGGTTTTCGCTGCGCGGCGACACGACGCTGTTCGTGCTGCTGTCGGGCGTGGTGTTTCTCGGCTGGGGCGAGATCTTTTCCCTGTTCCCGTCGACCCTGACCGATACCTTCGGTCCCGCCCATGCGACCGCCAACTATGGCTGGCTGTACACTTCCTTCGGCGTCGGCTCGGTCTTCGGCGGGCCGCTTGCTGCGCTGCTGCACCAGTACACGGGCAGTTGGAAGCCGGTGTTCGCTTCCGCGATCACGCTCGATCTGCTCACGGCCCTGCTTGCGCTGTTCGTGCTGAAGCCGGCGCGCGCGCGCTTCCTGCAGGCCACGTACCGCCGCCTGGCCTGACGCGGGTCGCGCCTCGGCGGCGACGTGCGCGACGTGCGCGCCGGCGGCGCCGGCGGCGCGTAGAATGGGCACATGTCACGGCGGTTCAGTCAGGTGTCGGTCGCGCTGCTGTCGATCGTCGCGGTGCGTGCGGTCCCGGCCGACGTCGCTGCGGCGCCGCCGGATCAGTCTGCGATCCGGCAGGAGTTCGTCGCGGCGATGCAGCGTCTGCGCCAGCATGCACCGGAGCCGCCGGACTCGCCGCAGCTGCTGGGCTATCCGATCTACGACTATCTCGTGGCGGCGCGACTGCAGCGGGACCTGGGGGCGGCACCCGACGAGCAGCTCGACCGCAGGATCGATGCCTTCCTGCAGCAGCATGGCAGGGAGCCGGTGGCGCGCAGCCTGCGGCACGATTGGCTCACGAGCCTGGTCGATCGCGGCCGCTGGGACTGGTTCCTCGCGCGCAGCGCGGATACCACCGATCCGGCGCTGCTCTGTGATCGCCTGCAGGGCCGGATTGCAACCGGCGATACCGCCGGGCTTGGTGTGCAAGCCCTCGCGCTCTGGCAGCGGCCGCAGCAGCAACCGCGCGAGTGCGAGCGCGTGTTCTCCTGGTTGCGCCTTCAAGGGCTGCTGAGCCCATCGGCGGCGGAGACCCGGGCGCGCGCCGCGCTCGCGGCCGGCAACGCGCGACTGGGGCGTGAGGCGGCGGCCGATGTTCCGGCAGCGCGCGCGGCGCCGCTGCTGCAATGGGCGCAATTGCTCGAAGAGCCGAGATCGGTGCTCGATGCGCTGGCGAGCGACCCCACGGCGCCGGTCGAATCCGAGGCGCTGGTGGCCGGTTTCAGGCTGCTGTCGCGCAGCGATTCGCGAGCGGCGCTGGCGCTGCTGCCGCGCCTGAGCGCCCGGCCCGACGTGACACCGGCACAGCGGGCGCAGCTGCTGCGCTTCGCAGCGCTCGGCGCCGCATACGACCACAATCCCGCGGCCATCGTCGCCTTCGCTGCGCTGCCCCGGGAGGCGATCGACGATGAGGCCCAGGAATGGCGCGTTCGCACCGCGCTCTGGGTGGGCGATTACACAACGGCGCTGGGCTGGATCGAGCAGATGCCGGCGAATCTGGCCGGTGAGCCGCGCTGGCGCTACTGGCGCGCCCGGGCGGTCGAGGCGGCCTCCGGCACCGAAGTGGCGGCGCCGCTGTTCGACGACATCGCCGGCCTGCGCGATTATTACGGCTATCTCGCCGCCGACCGGCTGCATCATGCCTACAGCCTGCATGCGCGAGCCTCGGCGGACGACGCCGCCGCGCAGGCCGCGCTCGCCTCGGCGCCGGGCCTGATTCGGGCCCACGAACTGTTCGAATGCGGCATGGCCGATGAGGCTGCGCTGGAGTGGGCCGTGTTGCTCGCCAATGCCCAGCCCGCGACCAGGGTGCAGGCCGCGCACCTGGCGGCCGGCTGGGGCTGGTATGCGCAGGCCATCGCGACCCTGGCGCAAGCGGGGGAATTCGATGATCTTCGACTGCGCTATCCGCGCCCCTATGCGGCCGAGGTCGAGCGCGCCAGCGCGCTGACGCGCCTGCCCGACGGCTGGATCCTGTCGGTCATGCGCCAGGAGAGCCTGTTCCGCAGGGATGCGGTTTCGCATGCGGACGCGCGCGGCCTGATGCAGCTGTTGCCCTCGACCGCCGGCGCGGTCGCACGCCGCTGGCACCTGCCGCCGCTGCGGCATGAGGACTTGTTCGATCCGGGCGTCGCCATCGCACTCGGCGCGGCCTACCTGCGGGAAATGGTCGATCGCTATGACGGGGCGCTGGGGCCGAGTCTCGCCGCCTACAATGCCGGTCCGCAGGCCGTCAGCCGCTGGTTGCCGCGAGAACCGATGGCGGCGGATGTCTGGATCGAGAACATCCCGTTCGCCGAGACGCGCGCCTATGTGCAGCACGTCCTCGAGCACATCGTGGCCTACGCATGGACGCTCGACGCCGAGCCGCCGCGCTTCGCTGCCTTGCTGCCGCCGGTCGAATCGGCGTCCACGCCGATCGCGACGGCAGGCTGGCCCGGCGCCGCTCGCGTGTCGGGGCAGCAGTCTTCGGCGCGCTGAGCGCGCCCGCCATCAAGGCGTGCCGTTGCTGCCGGGATGTGGCAGCGCGGCCACCTGGCCGGCGGCATAGGCATTGATGCCGGCGGCGAAGGCCTGCAGGTCGCCGCGAAAGGCGGGCGATTGCTCCCCGAGCCACAGCCGAGCGCGCGCCGCGACGTCGTTGAGCGCCATCCAGCGGCCGTTCTTCAACTCCTGGGGACCGTAGTATTCAGCCGCTCGCCCGCGCCCAGCCGAATCCGAAGAACAGGTCCGG
The DNA here is from genome assembly GCA_027315105.1 of Gammaproteobacteria bacterium. Lineage (GTDB taxonomy): Bacteria > Pseudomonadota > Gammaproteobacteria > Steroidobacterales > Steroidobacteraceae > FEN-1191. Next base: position 143,420 of record DAHUYP010000015.1, on the reverse strand, counting down.
GACGGATTTTGCGTCGACGTGCGCCACACCGTAGCGATCCCAGAGGATCTCCGAGCCGTGTGTCGGCCGATACGCCGGTGCGGCCAAGGCGCTGCCGCATGCGAACAGCAGGGCGCCGATGAGGCCGGCCGATGCGCTCGCGCGCTCCGGTCCGTCGGCCACGACGCTACCCCTCGATGCCCTGTGACTGCAGATACTCGTCGTAACGGCCCTTGAAATCGGTGATGGTGCCGTCTGGCCGCAGCTCGATGATGCGGGTCGCGAGGCCGCCGACGAACTCGCGGTCGTGGGAGACGAACAGCAGCGTGCCGGGGTATTTTTCCAGGCCGATCTGCAGCGACTCGATGGTCTCCATATCCATGTGGTTGGTCGGCTCGTCCATCAGCAGCACGTTCGGCCGGGTGAGCATGAGTTTGCCATAGATCATGCGGCCCTTCTCGCCGCCGGACAGCACCTTGATGGATTTCCTGGTCTCGTCTCCCGAGAACAGCAGCCGGCCGAGGGTCGCGCGCACGATCTGATCGTCGTCGGCTTTGCCCGTGAACTGCGACATCCACGAGAGCAGGTCCATGGCGGTGGCAAATTCGGCCTGCGGGTCCTGGGGCATGTAGCCGGGTTGGGCGTTCTCGACCCATTGGATGCGGCCGGTGACGGGCGACAGCTCGCCGGCGAGACAGCGCATCAGCGTGCTCTTGCCGACGCCGTTCGGGCCGATGACGGCGATGCGCTCACCGGCCTCGACACCGAAGGACAGATCCTCGAACACCGCCGCGCTCGAGCCCGGATAGCGAAAGCTCAGCTTCTCCACGGTCAGTGCCGAGCGGTACAGTTTCCGGGCCTGCTCGAAGCGGATGTACGGATTCTGCCGCGACGACGGCTTGATCTCCTCGAGCTTGATCTTCTCCAGCTGCTTGCGGCGCGAGGTGGCCTGCCGGGCCTTCGAGGCATTGGCCGAGAAGCGCCGCACGAACTCCTGCAGATCCGAGATCCTGTCCTTGGCCTTGGCATTCGCGGCTTCGACGCGCTCGCGCGCCTGTACCGAGGCCAGCATGAAGTCGTCGTAGTTGCCTGGATAGATCTTGAGCTGCTGGAAGTCCAGATCCGCGATGTGCGTGCACACCTGGTTCAGGAAATGACGGTCGTGGCTGATGATGATCATGGTGGCGTCGTAGTCGTTGAGCACGCCCTCGAGCCAGCGGATCGAATGAATGTCCAGGTTGTTGGTCGGCTCGTCGAGCAGCAGCACGTCCGGCTTGGAGAACAGCGCCTGTGCCAGCAGCACCCGCAATTTCAGGCCGGGCGCGACGGCGCGCATCGGTCCGCGATGCAGCGATTCGTGGATACCGGCATCGGCCAGGATGCCGCCGGCGCGCGCCTCGGCGGTATAGCCGCCGTACTCGGCGAACCGGGCTTCCAGCTCGGCGGCCTTCATGTAGTCCGCGTCGCTGGCATTCGGATCCGCGTAGATGCGATCACGCTGCGTCATCGCCTGCCACATTTCCACGTGGCCCTGCATCACCACGTCGAGCACGCGCTCGTCCTCGTACGCGAACTGGTCCTGGTTGAGCTTGCCGAGGCGCAGGCCCGCCTGCAGCATGACGTCGCCGGCGCTCTGCTCCAGGTCGCCGCCGAGGATCTTCATGAAGGTCGACTTGCCGCAGCCGTTGGCGCCGATCAGGCCGTAGCGATTGCCGTCGGCGAACTTGACGCTGACCTGCTCGAACAGCGGTTTGGCGCCAAACTGGATCGCAATGTTGGAAGTGGAGAGCATGTGGTTCCGATCAACGTCAGCATGCGACCTGGCCGGCGACGCGGGCGGCGCCGGAAGGCGGTCGGCATGGGTGGTGTGCGGTGCCGGGAAGCGATCGCACGTCGGGCGGTGCGAGCACCGGACGGCGACATTCTATCCGAGGCGGCTAGTCGGCGGCAATCACCGGCGCGAGCCGATCGGCGAGCGCGGCGAGCGCGCGGCTCATGGCCGCGGGCAGTGCACCGGCGCACGGTGCACTCGCAGGAATCTGCACCTCCTCGGTGCCGCGCCGGCTGCCGGCGCGCGGGTTGCGCAGCGTCCAGCCGGCACGCAAGGTGACGGCGCAGCTGGCGTCGCCGTAGAACTGCGCGATCGTGACCGACAGCAGTCGGCGCGGCTGGGTCGTGGCGGGCTCGTCCGGATCGACCACGAGCTGCGGCGGCAGTCGTGCCGCCAGGTCGTCCGAGAGGATGCGGCGTATCTGTTCATCGAGCGGTGCCGCCCACAGTTCCGATTCCGCGATGTGCACCCGGTTCGGACCCTCGCGGCTGACGATCTCGAGGCGATCGAGCTCCGGCGGAATGGCGACCGGCTCGACGCGCACCGCGATCGGGTTGGAGGCGGCCGGTACCGGCGCCCGGCCGTTGATCTCGCTGAGGGTGTAGTAACGCGTCGGCGGGCTGGCGCTGCAGGCCAGCAGCAGCGCGCCGCAGGCCGCCAGCGCGCAGCGGGCCGGAAGGACGAGCGGGCGCAGCCACGCGCGGCTCATGGCGGGTCCGCCCTGCGGCCGCGGATCAAGGCTTCCGGATGGCGATCGAGATAATCGGCCAGCGCCCGCAACGAGCGCGCGGTATCGGTGAGCTCGCGCATCAGGCGCGGCAGATCGGTGCTGCTGGAGCCGTTGCCGAGCATGCTGTCGGCCGTCCGCAAAGTGCGCTGCGCCTGGTCGGCCGCCTCGCGCAGGCTCGCCAGCAGCGGTTGCAGCTGCGGCTCAATATTGCTGGTGAGCTGATCCAGATGCGTGAGCGTGCTGTCCAGTTGCTCGATGGCGTGTCCGAGCGCGGGCCCGGCTGTGGCGGCATCGATATGATGCAGTACGCTCTTGGCGTTGGCGAGAATATCCGCGATGTCGTTGGAGTCGGTGCTGGGAAGCTGCGCATAGCCATCGATGCGCTCGATGCGCGCTCGTGCGGCGCCGTGGACCATCTCGAGCGAGACGACCTTGAGGCCGGTCAGCAGGTTGGCCGTGGCCAGCTTGGCGCGCAGTCCTCGTTCCACCAGTTTCTGGAGCCGCGTGCTGATGGCCGTGGCCGGATCCGTTGCGGCGCCCGCGCGTGCGCGCACGATCTCGATCCGGCTCGGGTCGATCTCGAGTGTGACGCGTGTCAGCAGCAACTGGCGGGCGTCGTCGTACTGCAGGCGCGATTCGGTGACTTGCCCGACCTGCGCGCCGAGCAATTGCACGGCGGTGCCGGGTCCGACGTCGCCGGCTGCGCCGAAGAATTCGACCCGGTACGTCAACGTGTGGTTGCGCGGATCGTGCTGCGCGTCATCCTGGTTCGCGTATAGCTGGAACACCGAGCCGGCCTGGCTCGCGGGCTGCGCGAGCGCGCCGTCTGGGGTGTCGAACGAGACGCCGCCGGAGAGCAGTTCCTGCCAGGTCGAGGCGCGGAATCGCACGCCCTGCGCGCCGATCGACACGTCGACGCCGCCCGAATTCCAGAAGCGCGTCTCCGGGTGCACCAGTTTCTCGTAGGGCGCGCGTATGAAGCCGTAGAGCTCGACTTGCCTGTGGCTTGCATCGAGCGCGTAGCCCTCGATCTCGCCGACCTGGATGCCTCGATACGAGATCGGCGAGCCGGCATCCAGTGACCCCAGGTCCGGCGCACGCAGCGTGAACGAGCGTCCCGGCGTGTCCGGCCTGAGCGTGGGAGGCTCCTCGAGCCCGACGAACTCGCGTTGCGGCTCGCCGGTGCCCGGGAGCATCTCGATGTACGAGCCGGACACGATGGTCGACAATCCGGATATTCCGCCGATGCTGACGCGAGGGCGTACGATCCAGAAGCGCGTGTCGGCGGTCAGGTGTGCCGCCACGGAGCGACGCATGCGCGCCTTCACCACGACGTGCGACAGGTCGGGGGTCAGGTGCACGGACTCGACCGTCCCCAGGTCCACGTCCTTGTGCCGCACCTTGGTCTCGCCGGCCTGCAGTCCCTCGGCTTCCGAGAAGGTGATGGTGATCAACGGCCCACGGTCGACCAGCGTGCGGATCGCGAGCCACACCACGATCGCGGCGGCGGTCACGGGCACGATCCATACCCAGGCAAACCATCCGCGCGGACGCAGGCGCGCGTTCGGCGGCGACCCCTCGAGCTCGCTCATGGCCGCTCGCCTGCGGCGTCCCACATCAGCCGGGCGTCGAAGCTGCGGGAGGCGAGCATCGTGATGACCACCACCGCCGCGAAGGCCAGCGCCCCCGGTTCGGGGCGTACCGTCGTCAGCGTGCCGAACTGGACCAGCGCGACGAGGATCGAAATCATGAAGAGATCGATGTTCGACCAGCGTCCGATCAGATCGATCGCCCGGTACAGGCGCGTGCGGCCACGCAGCCAGCGCGGCGAGTGCAGGCGCGTCAGGATGAGCATGAGGCTCAAGCCGAACAGCTTGATCAAAGGCACCATGACGCTCGCCGTGAAGACGATGACGGCCAGCGGCCACAGGCCCGATTCGATCAGCTCGCCGACACCGCCCAGAATGGTATTGGGGTCCTCGCGGCCAAAGCGCTCGATGGCGAGGACCGGCAGCAGATTCGCCGGCAGGTAGAGCAGGAAGCCGGCGATCACCAGCGCGAGCGTGCGCCGCATGGCCTGGGGCTTGCGCCGGCGCAGCGTCGCGCCGCAACGCGGGCAGCCGGAGTGCTCCTGGCGCGCGTCGAGCAGCAGCTCACAGATCCCGCAGCTGACCGATTGTCGGCCGCTGTGCGGCGCGACGCGCGACGGCAGCGCCTCCCACACCGCCCGCTCGTCGAATCCGATGCCGGCCAGGAGCATCGCCAGGGTGGCGCCGACCAGGCACCAGCCTCCGACGCCGACCTCGACGGTACCGATGTCCTGCAGCCGCGTGTAAGCCACGCAGCCGCCGATCAGGTAGACCTCGATCATCATCCACGGGCGCAGCCGTCCGGCCCACCGGAACAGCCGGCCGAGCGGCATCGCGGCGCGCAGCCGGATTCCGAGCAGCACCGAGATCATCAGTCCGAGGTAGAGGAACGGGATGGCGATGCTGAACAGGAACACCACCGTCGCCAGCGAGCCGAAGCCGTCGTTCCACATGGCTTCGACGCCGCTCGGCAGCCAGTCCTGGCGCCGCACGCCGAAGGAGGTTATGACCATCAGCGGCGAGAACGCCGCCGGCAGCAGCAGCAGCAAGGCGGCGACCAGGAGCGCCAGCGCCGGGTCAACGTTGCCGCGCGCCGGCCGCGCGAGGCCGCGGCCGCAGCGCGCGCATTCGGCGATCGCGTCGCTCGCCACCTCGGGCAGAAGCTGCACCAGGCCGCAATCGCTGCAACCGATCAACTCGCCCGACGGCCGCCGGGACATCTGGCTCGGGGACACGCTCTATCCACTACCTTCGCAACGGGACACGCTGAGCGCCTATGATGCCATTGAAACGGGCCCGCTGCAGACGCTGGCGCGGGCATGACTGTCGGGGCTACCGGGCACCGCCGCCGGCGCCGGCCGGCCGCTTGCGACACACCAACAGCACTTCGTCGACCGCTGCGGTATCGATCATTCCCGGCACCAGCTCGAGCTTCTTCTGGAAGCGCACTCCGAGCGGCATGAAGGCGCGGTTGTACCACCACATCGCCCGCTTGCGCTGGTGAGTGAGCCACCATATGCCCAGATCGAGCAGTCTGGACGAGCGCGGCTGCATGCCATAGATGCCGCTGCGCTCGACCCCCAGGTCGTGCTGCGCAAGCTTGGCGGACAGCTGTGCCGGCTCGTAGCGCCGCCGGTGGCCGACGAAATCGTCGAATGCGGTCCAGCGCGATGGATGCAGCGGTGCCGACAGCAGCAGGACCGCACCGGGTGCTGCCACGCGCGCGATCTCGGACCACGCCGCATCGTCGTCATCCACGTGCTCCACGATGTCGAGCGCACAGACCAGATCGAATGCGCCGGCGGCGAACGGCAGCGAGGAGACGGCGCTCAGTGTAACGCTGGCGCCGCGGCGGCCCAGGGTCACGAGCGCGGGTGCGCTGATATCCGCGAATTGGGTTTCTTCGAGCGGCAGCCGCGGTCTCAGGCCAGGCGCGATCTCCAGCTGCCGCCGCGAGCGCGGCAGAACGGAGCGGACCAGCGGCCAGGTGTTGAAGCGCTGCGGCTCGATCAGGCGCGCGCCGGTCCAGAGCAGATCGTAGAACTGGCGATTCGCATCGAGCAGTTGCCGTTCGCTCCGAGCTCGTGCGAGTGCTGGCATGTGCCGGTCATTATAGTGCGAGCGCCTGACCCCGCAACGTCGCCCGCCGGGCTCAGACCCGGATCGGGGCGGTCCGGCGCCACGGCAGGCGCGATCATGAGGGGCCGAAATTCGCTGACGCTCAATTTTAGATAGCACACTATCTTAAAGTTCGCGCCGCCGCGATCGCGAGCACCGTCAGGGGTGCGGCCGAATCCGGCAGGCGCCGCGTGCCGGCGCCGCGTGCCGGCGCTGCGTGCCGGCGGTGAGGGCTGCCTGCAACGCTCAGCCGGAGTGATTCGACTCGGCAGGATTCGAATCGCTGGCACCGGGGCGCCGGCCCGGGCCACGTCATTCCTCGCCCACGCCCAGCGCCTCTTGTTCGAGCTCGAGCACGAAGTGCCTGACGTCCTCGCGTGCGCAGACATGCTGTTCCACCAGGGCGCGCAGCAGGGCACCGAGATGTACCCGCAGAGCCAGTGCGATTACCGGCTCGGGGTATCGATCCAGAGTCTCGATGAAATCATCGATATCGTCCACGCACTCTTCGATCGCGGCCGTCGCCAGGCTGTCGGGTTGAGTGAGCATCGTCGTTCTCCCTGGATTCGATCTGCAGACGATACAACAATCCGATCGCGAATTTCTGCACGAATGCGCGCGTAACGCGAGTCTGCGCGATGCCGGTCACCCGCTAGACTCGATCCAGCTGCACTAGGCAGGCCGTATCAAACAAACGAAGAGGAACGAGCATGAATAGCTTCAGAGTCACCGCCATAGGCAATCTCGCCAAGAGTCCGGAGCTGATCGCCAAGGGTGAGATCAGCTATAGCCGCTTCTGTCTGATCGGAAATGACTACGCCGGCAAGGATGACGACGGCAGCGCGCGTGAGATCGTGACCAGCCTGTGGTTCGTCGCCTTCGGCGCGCTCGGCGAGGCGATCGCCAAGAACGCGCGCAAGGGCGATCAGTTGATCGTCGAGGCCCGGATCCGCTCGAACAACTGGACCGACGAGCAGGGCGAGCGGCAGTACGACTATTCGTTCGTCGTGGAGGGCTTTCGCTTTGGCGCGCCGGGAAAAGTCAAGCGCGAGGAGCTCGAGATGCGACGCGAGGAGGCAGGTCCGCGAAGCCCCGTGTCGAGCGCGGCCTGAACCTCGACCCTAATGCCGTCAGGCGGTGCCGGAGGCGCCGGCGGAAATCCAGCTCATCGCGCAACTGTTGAGGGAGAGTCATGTCAGCACGCAAATCCAATAACCCCCGATCCGGCCCGTGGCTGAGGCTGTGGGGCGCACAACTGGTCTTGGTGTTGCCGGGCATCGCCGCCGCGCAAACGTCGCCGTTCCTGACCGGCGCGACGGCGCTGCAGACCAACATTCTGGCGTGGCTAACGCCGATAGCGGTCATTCTCATCATGGTGCTCGGCGCCATGGCGATGGCAAACCGCATAGTCGAGAACTGCGGCAACACGCTGATCCTGCGCTGTTCTGGTAGCGAGCATGGCGGCACATCGCAATTCGCCTCGCGCTTGATCGGCGAGCGCGAGATAGTGCGGCAGCAGATCACGCGCGCCCGCGATCGCGAGACGGCGTTCGCACTGCGTGGCGCCCGGCGCTCGACCCAGATCAGCGAGCAGCAGGTGACCGAGACCGCCGTGCTGGCCTCGGAGATCGAGCAGCTGCCGGATCTGAGCGGCTACCTCAGGACCGCATCGTCCGGCTGCTGGGTGCGCGTGCGGCTGCGGGCGCCGGCGGGTCGTTAGCGATGGCAATCTTCCATCTGCAGATCAAATCGATTTCACGCGGTGCCGGCCGCAGTGCCACCGCGGCGGCGGCCTATCGCGCCGGCGAGCGCCTTCGAGACGAGCGCACGGGCGTATTGCACAATCATACACGCCGCACCGACGTGAGTCATAAGGAGATCCTGCTGCCTTCGCGGCTCGCCGGGGCGCCGCCGGCCTGGGCGACGGATCGAGCGACACTGTGGAATACGGCGGAGCGCAGCGAGAGCCGGCGCGATGCGCGCGTAGCGCGCGAGTACCAGCTGGCGCTGCCGGCCGAATTGACGGCGGGTCAGCGACTCGAGCTCGCGCGGGCGTTCTCGCTCGAGCTGGCGGACCGGTACAGTGTGGCCGTCGACCTGGCTATCCATTCTCCGCGTGCCGACGGGGACGCGCGCAATCATCACGCGCACCTACTGGTGACCTCCAGGGAGGTGACAGCGGCGGGCCTTGGCGCGAAGGCAGGGCTCGACATGGCGAGCGATGAACGACGGCGACGGGGTCTGCCGGCCGGCATTGCGGAAATCAAAGCCGTCCGCGAACGGTGGGCGACCCTGACGAATGAAGCCTTGGTGGCGGCTGGACTCGAGGTGCGCATCGATCATCGCAGCCTGCGGGCGCAGGGGATCGACCGCGAGCCGCGACCGCAGTTTCCGATTGGCGCCATATACGCCGAGCGCCGGGGTCAACGCAGTGAAATCGCGGATCGAATCCGCGAGCGGTATCGCGCGCGGCTTCAGGCGCGCCTGCAGCGCGCCGCGCAGCACGGCCTGGAGAGTGAACGCGGCCAGGCGGGCTCGCCGCAGGTCCACAGCTCAGGGCTCGATGAAGTGCGACGCCAGGCCCGGGAAGCGTGGTTGCTGATGCGCCAGGGGACAGCGCAGCAGCCCGAGCATGCGCAGCGACAGCTATCCGCGGCCGCCGCGCCGACGCCTGACATTTCGGACCGCGACCTGGCGCTGTGAGGGCACCCGCCGGCATGGCCGCGCACCGGGCCGCGCCGCCGGCGTGCGTCGCGGAGCTGGATGAGCTCGCCCGCACCGATCATTCGTACCTGATGCCCGGCGATCAGTGCTGGTGTCTGTCCGAATACCTGCCGGGGGCGGGTTATCGCGCCAGCCGGGTCAATCAGCTGATCGCTGATCTCAAGTGCCGGCCCACCATCGCGGCGTCGGATCCGAGACGCCGGCGCTACAAGCAGCGGGCGATTGCCGCGATTGCCGCCGCCTTGCGCCGGTGCGTGAACCAGCGGTCAGTTGAGCGCTCGACCTGGGTGCCGATTCCGCCGTCGCGCACGCCTTGCGAGGCTGACTACGACGATCGGCTGCTTCGGGTCCTGGGAACTGCGTTCGGCGGTTATGACTTGGATCTGCGGGTCCTGCTGTACCAGGCCGCGAGCACGGCCGCCGATCATGCGCAATCACGGCGCTCGAGCCTCGATAGTCTCTACGGCGTGATTCGATTCGATTGGCAGGCCCTCGGTATCCAGCCGCTGCGCGAGCGCATCGTGCTGTTCGACGACGTGCTGACGACCGGCAAGCATTACAAATGCTGCGAGCGCCGATTGCGCGAAGTGCTGCCGGACATTCCGATCGGCGGTTTGTTCGTGGCGAGGAGGGTGCTGCCGCGCCGCTGGCGATCGCTACGGATCGGTGCGTGATTGCCCGGCTCTCGACCCAGCGGGCCCGCAGGGGCGAACGCGCCTGCCCGCGCCGGAATGCGGCCGCTGCGGGCACGTCGAGGGCTCGATGCGGGGGTGTCGAATTCGCAGGCGCCGGAAATTAGATAGTGCACTATCTTATTTTTGATGCGCCGGCGATCGCACCCCCATCACGACGCGGTCACACCCGGCCGAGGCCCCTCACCCCAGCGCCGACAGCACCGCGTCGCCGGCTTCCTGCGTGCTGGCGCTGCGATGGGTCGGCGAGACGATGTCGAGCGTGCGCACGCCGTCGCCGATCGCGCGGTGCACCGCCAGCTCGATCGAGCGCGCTTCCTCTTCGAGCTTGAGCGAGTGGCGCAGCAGCAGCGCGACGCTGAGGATCGCGCCATAGGGGTTGGCGATACCCTCGCCGGCGATGTCGGGCGCCGAGCCGTGGATGGGCTCGTACAGACCGCGCGTGCCCTCGCCGAGGGAGGCGGAGGGCAGCAGGCCGAGCGAGCCGCTGAGCATCGAGGCCTCGTCGGTGAGGATGTCGCCGAACATGTTCTCGGTGACCGCGACGTCGAAGTCGCGCGGACGGCGGATCAGGTGCATGGCGGCGGAGTCGACCAGCATGTGCTCGAGGTGGACGTCCGGGAACTCGGCGTGCACGACGCGCTCGCACACCTCGCGCCACCGGCGCGAGGTCTCCAGTACGTTGGCCTTGTCGATCGACAGCAGCCGCCGGCGGCGGCCGCGCGCGATCTGTGCGGCCACGCGCACGATGCGCTCGATCTCCTTGACCGTGTAGACGCACAGGTCGGTGGCCTGCTCGGCGTTGCGGGTCTTGGGGCCGAAGTAGATGCCACCGGTCAGCTCGCGCACGAAGATCAGATCCACGCCGTCGATCACCTCGGGCTTGAGGCTCGAGGCGCCGTGCAGATCCGGATGGACGCTGACCGGGCGCAGGTTGGCGTACACGCCGAGCTCCTTGCGCAGCCGCAGCAGGCCGGCTTCGGGGCGCACCTTGGCCTGCGGCGCGGACCATTTGGGTCCGCCGATAGCGCCCAGCAGCACCGCATCGGAGCGCAGGCAGGTATCGAGCGTCGCCGGCGGCAGCGGATCGCCGTGCAGATCGATCGCAATGCCGCCGAGCGGCGCCTCGCTCAGGCTGAAATCATGGCCGTGACTGTGCTCGATGGCGCGCAGCACGCGAATGGCCTCGGCGATGACTTCCGGGCCGATCCCGTCACCGGCGACGACGGCGATGCGCGCCTTCACGATCGCCCCCTCTGCTCGTAGGCGGCGATGTCCGGGCCTTTGGAGAGCAGGAAGCCGAGCTCATCGACGCCGTTGAGCAGGCAGTAGCGCGCGAAGCCCTCGATCGGAAAGCCCACGCGCACGCCGGTGGGCAACTGCAGGGTGCTGCTCTCGAGGTCGATCGTGACCTCGGCGCCCGGGTGCTCGAGCAGCCAGCGATGCGTCGTCTCGTCGACCACGATCGGCAGCAGGCCGTTCATGAGCGAGTTGTTGCGGAAGATATCGGCGATCTCGGTGCTGATGACGGCGCGCACGCCATAGTCGAGCAGCGCCCAGGGCGCGTGCTCGCGGGAGGAGCCGCAGCCGAAGTTGCGGCCTGCCACCAGGATGCTGCAGCCGGATGCCTCCGGCCGGTTGAGCGCGAAGTCTGGCACCAGGCTGCCGTCGGCGCCATAGCGCCAATCGGCGAACAGCTGCCGGCCGAGCCCCTCGCGCGTCGTGGTGCGCAGGAATCTCGCCGGGATGATCTGGTCGGTGTCGATGTTGGTGGACGGCAGCACGGCCGTGCGCGAGCGAATCTGACGTATCGGTTCCATTCGGCGCCCTAAGCGTTGAGGAATTGACGGGGATCGGTGACCCGGCCGCGCACCGCACTGGCGGCGGCGGTCAACGGACTGGCGAGCAGGGTGCGTGCGCCCTGGCCCTGTCGACCTTCGAAATTGCGGTTGCTGGTGCTGATCGAATACTCGCCCTTGCCGACGGTGTCGCCGTTCATGCCGAGGCACATGGAGCAGCCCGACTCGCGCCATTCGGCACCGGCCTCGATGAAGATGCGGTCCAGGCCCTCGGCCTCGGCCGCCTTCTTGACCAGCTGCGAGCCCGGTACCACCAGTGCCCGCACGCCCTGCGCGATCTTGCGTCCGCGCAGCAGCCGCGCCGCGCTGCGCAGATCGGATAGCCGGCCGTTGGTGCAGCTGCCGATGAATACCACGTTGACCGGCTGGTTGCCGATCGGCTCACCGGCGTGCAGGCCCATGTACGCCAGGGCCTTGTCGAACACCGGGTCGCCGTGCTTGTCCGGGATCGATCCTGACACCGGTATCACCATGCCCGGGTTGGTGCCGTAGGTGACCATCGGCTCGAGCGCCGCGGCGTCCACCTTGAGCTCGCGATCGAACCCGGCGAGCGCATCGCCGGGCAGGGAGCGCCAGTGCTCGAGCGCGCGCTCCCAGGCGGCGCCCTTGGGGGCGCGCGGGCGTGCGGCCAGGTAGCTGAAAGTGGTCTCATCCGGCGCGATCATGCCGGCGCGCGCACCGGCCTCGATCGACATGTTGCACACCGTCATGCGCTCTTCCATCGACAGCGCCCGGATGGCCGCGCCGCGGTATTCGAACACGTGCCCGGTGCCGCCGCCGATGCCGATCTGGCCGATGATGGCGAGGATCAGGTCCTTGGCGGTCACGGCGCTCGCGAGCGCACCGTCGACCGTGACGGCGAAGGTTTTCGGCCGGCGCTGCAGCAGGCACTGCGTCGCCAGCACGTGGCCGACCTCGGTGGTGCCGATGCCGAAGGCGAGGGCGCCGAAGGCGCCGTGCGTGCTGGTGTGGCTGTCGCCGCAGACCACTGTACTGCCGGGTTGCGTCAGGCCGAGCTCCGGTCCCACGATGTGCACGATGCCGCGCAGCTCGCTCTTGAGATCGAGCAGCTCGACGCCGAAATCGGCGCAGTTGCGCTGCAGCTGCGCAATCTGCCGCGCGGCCGACTCGATCGTGATCGGTGCGCCGCCGAAGATCTGCTCGGTGCGCGTCGGGCTCGAGTGATCGATGGTCGCGAGCGTGCGATCGGGGCGCCGCACCGCCAGTCCGCGCTCGCGCAGCACCGTGAAGGCCTGGGGCGAGGTGACCTCGTGGATCAGGTGCCGGTCGATGTAGAGCACGGCCGGCGTGTCGGCGGTCTCGGGCACGACCTCGTGCTGCTCCCAGACCTTCTGGAACATGGTCTTCATGCTGCGCGAACCCCGTTCGTTGCGAGTCTTAGCTGGCGGCCGCGGCCGCGGCCCGCGGCTTCGCCTGCATGTCCACGTAGTCGAGCCAGCCCCAGCGGTCGTGGGTGGCACCGGAGAACAGGCCGAAGAACGCCTGCTGCAGCTGCTGCGTGACCGGCCCGCGCCTGCCGGTGCCGATCGGGATGCGATCCACCGAGCTGATCGGTGTGACCTCGGCCGCGGTGCCGGTGAAGAACAGCTCCTCGGCCAGATACAGCAGCTCGCGCGGCACCGAGGTCTCGCGCACCTCGATGCCGAGTTCGCGCGCGAGCTTGATCACCGTGTCGCGCGTGATGCCCGCGAGCGCGGAATGGGCGAGCCCGGGCGTGAGCAGCACGCCGTCCTTGACCAGGAACAGGTTCTCGCCAGCGCCTTCGCTCACGGTGCCGTCGGGCGCGAGCCCGATGCCTTCCGCGAATCCCAGGCGCTTGGCCTCCTGGCTGATGAGCTGGCTGGAGAGGTAGTTGCCGCCGGCCTTGGCTAGCGCCGGTAGCGTATTGGGCGCGACCCGCTGCCACGAGGACACGCAGACATCGACTCCCGCTTCCTCGCTCTCGGACCCCAGGTACTTGCCCCATTCCCAGGCCGCGATCGCCACCTCGACCGGCGGGTCGATCTTCGGCGCTACGCCGATCTCGCCGTAACCGCGAAACGCGATCGGGCGGATATACGCTCCGTGGGCCAGGTCGTTGACGGCGATCACCAGGCGGCAGGCATCGTTGATCTGGTCGGGCGTGAACGGCAGCTGGATACGGTAGATCTTCGCCGAATCGAACAGCCGCCGGGTGTGGTCGCGCAGGCGGAAGATGGCGACGCCCTTGGGGGTCTCGTAGGCGCGCACGCCCTCGAACACCGAGGAGCCATAGTGCAGCGCGTGCGACAGCACGTGCACCGTGGCCTTCTCCCAGGCCACGAGCTTGCCGTTGAACCAGATATAGGGTGTAGCCGGGATGGGCATGGTGCACACTCCTAGAGGGCGGTGTTCGCGACCCGGGCGGCGTCCTCGCGGCGCTCGCCGCTGCGGGTGGTGATCGTCTGCGACAGTTCGATGCGATTGATCACCTCGAGCAATGCGCGGCCGGCGGCCTCGATGATGTTGGTGCTGACGCTCGAGCCGCGGTAGCTGCGGCCGTCGTGGTCCACGTACAGGATCGCCTCGCCCTGCGCATCCTCGCCGATGGTCACGGCGTGCACCTCGAACTTGCGCACCGTCACGGCGACGCCGGTGGCCTGCACGATCGCCTTGTAGGCCGCGTCCACCGGGCCGTCGCCCGTGGCCTCGCGCGCGCTCAGCCGCCCGTCGGCGTGCTTGAGCCGCGCGGTCGCCACGGCCGGCGCGCCGCTGTGCGCCTCGACGTCCAGATGCTCGAGGCTCCATGGGCCGGAACTGAAGTTGCCGGAGCGCAGCACCAGCGCCTCGATGTCGCCGTCGAACAGTTCCTTCTTGCGGTCGGCGAGCGCCTTGAACTCCTCGAATACGCGGTTGAGCTCGAGCTCGTCGAGCTCGAACCCCAGCTGCTTGACGCGATCCCGGAAGGCGTGGCGCCCGCTGTGCTTGCCGAGCACCAGGTTGCTGCGCGGCAGGCCGACGTCCTCCGGCCGCATGATCTCGTAGGTCGAGCGATGCTGCAGCATGCCGTGCTGGTGGATGCCGGATTCGTGCGCGAACGCGTTCTCGCCGACCACCGCTTTGTTGCGCGGCACCGGCATGCCGGTGATGCTCGAGACCAGGCGGCTGGTGGGATACAGGCGCGTGCTGTTGACGCCGGTCTTCAGATTGAAGAACGCGGCGCGCGTGCTCAGCGCCATCACCACCTCTTCGAGCGAACAGTTGCCGGCGCGCTCGCCGATGCCGTTGATGGTGCATTCGATCTGGCGCGCGCCGGCCACCACGGCGGTGAGACTGTTGGCCACCGCCATGCCCAGGTCGTCATGGCAGTGCACCGACAGCCGGACCTTGTCGATGCCGCGCACGTGCTGGCGCAGGTAGCGGAACAGCTCGCCGAACTCATCCGGCACGGTGTAGCCGACCGTGTCCGGAATGTTGATGGTCGTGGCGCCGGCGGCGATCACGGCCTCGACCACCTGCGCCAGGAAGTCGAGCTCGGTGCGCGAGGCATCCTCGGGCGAGAATTCGACGTCATCGCAGTATTCGCGTGCGATCGTCACGCCCTCCACGGCGCGGCGGATGATCTCCTCCTGCGCCATGTTGAGTTTGTACTGCCGGTGAATGGCGCTGGTGGCGAGGAACACGTGCAGCCGATGACGGGGTGCGTCGGCCAGCGCGCGCGCCGCCAGCTCGATGTCCTCGCGCGTGCAGCGCGCCAGTCCGGCGATCACCGGGCCCTGTACCTCGCGCGCCACCGCGTTGACCGCTTCCCAGTCGCCGCGGGATGCGGCGGGAAAACCCGCCTCGATCACGTCGACCCCCAGCTCCGCGAGGGCGCGCGCCACCCGCAGCTTCTCCGGCTGCGTCATGCTGCAGCCAGGCGCCTGTTCGCCGTCGCGCAAGGTGGTGTCGAATATCAGCACCCGGTCAGCTGTCGCTGTCATGGCCGCTCTCCGTCAGATCACGTCCGTTGTCCGTTCAGCGCGATTCCGTCAACCAGGGCATGCGGGCGCGCAGGCGCTCGCCGACCCGCTCGATCGGGTGCCGCAGATCCTGCTTGAGCAGGCGCTGGAAATTCTTGCCGCCGGTGGAACTCTCCTCGATCCACTGCCGGGCAAACTTGCCGCTCTGGATTTCCTTGAGGATCCTGCGCATTTCCTTCTTCGTGCGCTCGTCGACCACCCGCGGGCCGCGCGTCAGATCGCCCCATTTGGCGGTATCGCTGATGTACTTGTGCATCTTGGCGAGTCCGCCTTCGTGCAGCAGATCGACGATCAGTTTCAACTCGTGCAGGCACTCGTAGTAGGCGACTTCCGGCTGATAGCCGGCTTCGACCAGGGTCTCGTAACCCTTGACCACGAGCTCGGTCGCGCCGCCGCAGAGCACCGCCTGTTCGCCGAACAGATCGGTCTCGGTCTCCTCGGCGAACGTGGTCTCGAGCACCCCACCGCGGGTGCCGCCGATGCCGTCGGCGTAGGCCAGCGCCTTGGCGTGCGCCTTGCCCGTGACGTCCTGCGCCACCGCGATCAGGCAGGGCACGCCACGGCCCTGCTGGTACTGGCGGCGTACCAGGCCGCCCGGGCCCTTGGGCGCGATCAGCACGACGTCCAGATCCTTGCGCGGCTTGATCTGCTTGAAATGCACGTTGAAGCCGTGCGCGAACAGCAGGGTTGCGCCGGGCTTCAGCACCGATTTGACCGCCTGGTAGAGCCCCGACTGCGCCATGTCCGGTACCAGCATCGCCACCAGGTCCGCACCCTGCACCGCTTCGACCGGCTCGGCCACCGCCAGGCCAGCGCGCTTGGCGCTCTTCCAGCTCGCGCCGCCCTTGCGCAGACCGACCACGACGTTGAAGCCGCTGTCCTTGAGGTTCAGGGCATGGGCGCGTCCCTGGCTGCCGTAGCCGAGCACGGCAATGCGCGCGCCCTTGAGCGCCTTCTTGTCGACGTCCTTGCGGGAATACAGATGCATCGTTCGAAGCTCCACGTAGGTAAACAAAAAACCCCGCATCGGCGGCCGGTGCGGGGTTTCGGTGTATGTCCGTTTCCTGGTATCAGAAACGCCGGCAGCACCCGCCCCGACCGCTCATTGCGAGCAGCAGATCTACCAGCAGTGCCAGAGGGCGAAGGGTCGGTGTCATGCCTGGTCGGAGTGCTTACAGCTATTGGGCAATATCAGCACAACGATCAAGTACTTGTCAACGAGAGAGCGGCCCGCGCCCGGGTGGTGGTGGCCGCCTTCAGCGCACCGGCGGGGCGTCCCGGAGGCGGCGGCGGCGCCAATTCGCTAAGCTGCCGACCGCATGCAGACCCTGATCACTGCCGGTGACGGCGCGCCCGGCGTGCCGCTCTGGATCGCCACCGAGGCCAGCTACGGCGCGTTGCTGCAATCGTTGCCGGCGGCTCAGGCGGCGTGGGCGCGCTCGCAGGGCTATGCAGCGGAACGGCATCGGCTGCAGCTGCTGGCCTCGAGCGAAGGCACGATTGCCGGTGCGATCTGGGGCCTCGGGGCGCTGCGTGAGCTCGATGAGCTCTCGCTCTGGGACGCCGCGCCGCTGCCCGACCGCCTGCCGGCCGGCACCTATCAGCTGGCCACGGCGTTGCCGGGGCTGGCCGCAACGCAGTTTGCGCTCGGCTGGCTGCTCGGCAGTTACCGCCTGACGCGCTACCGGGGCACGCCGCCCAAGCCGCCGGCGGCTAACGCCCTGGTTGCGCCGGCCAGTGCGGATCGGCGCTACGCCGAGGCGGCTGCCCAGGCCATGGGCCTGGCGCGCGACCTCATCAACGCACCGGCGAACCAGCTCGGCCCCGCCGAGCTCGCCGTCGCGGCGCTCGAGCTGGGTCAGAAGCACGGCGCCGAGACCCGTGTGTACGGCGGTGAGGAGCTCGCGCGCGAGTACCCGTTGGTCGCGGCCGTGGGCGCAGGCAGCGCGCGCGCCGCGGCTGATCGATTGCCGCTGGCGCCGCAGCGGTGCGCCGCGGGTGACGCTGATCGGCAAGGGTGTGTGCTTCGACACCGGCGGGCTGGACCTGAAGCCCTCGAATGCGATGCTGCTGATGAAAAAGGACATGGGCGGGGCCGCCTGCGCCCTGGCGCTCGCGCAGCTGCTGCTCGAGCTCGACGCCCCGATCGAACTGCGCCTGCTCATACCGGCGGTGGAGAACAGCATCGGCGGCAACGCCTACCGGCCGGGCGACGTGTGCCGGTCGCGCAAGGGTCTGACGGTCGAGATCGGCAATACCGACGCCGAGGGGCGCCTGGTGCTGGCCGATGCGCTGGCGGCCGCCGATGCCGAAGTGCCGGACCTGCTGATCGACCTGGCGACCCTGACCGGGGCGGCGCGCACCGCGCTCGGGCCCGACCTGCCCGCCGTCTTCAGCAACGATGAGGCGCTGGCACTGGAGCTGGGCGAACTCGGCCGCCAGCACGCCGATCCGGTCTGGCCGATGCCGCTGTGGCTCGGCTACGACGATGAGCTCAGCAGCCGGATCGCCGACCTGAACAACGTCTCGGCGTCACCGTTTGCCGGCGCGATCATCGCGGCGCTGTTCCTCAAGCGCTTCGTGACCGCGACGCCGCGCTGGCTGCATCTGGATTTCTACGCCTGGAACCCGAAGGATCGTCCCGGCCGCCCGCTGGGTGCCGATGCTCAATGCGTGCGCGCGCTCTACCAGCTGCTGCGCCGTCGCTTCGGCTAGAGCCATTGCCGGCCGATGAGCGAGCCACCACCATCCGGGGTTGTCTCGGCGGCGGTGCCCGAGCGCGGGCCGGTGCCGAGCGCGCTGGTCGAAGCCATCTTCAGCCGCGAACGCCTGCCCTGGGCCTTGATCGGCGTCACGCTCGGCATGGTCGAGGGCGCGACGGTGGCGGTGTTCGTCAAGCAGGGCTATGCGCCGGTGCTGCCTCGAGCCACCGTCAACCTCGCGGTATCGCTGGTCGCCGGCGCCCCGACGCTGGCCAACATCGTCAGCTTTGCCTGGGCCAATCTGGCGCACGGCCGCTCGCGCGTGTCGTTGCTGGTTGCGCTGCAGGCGGCCTTCGCGCTGGCGGTCGGATTGATCGCCTTCGCGCCCACCGAGCGGCGCGGCCTGCTGCTGACGATCCTGGCCGTGATTGCGGCGCGCATGCTGTGGGCCGGCGTGCTGACCGTACGCGCGGCGATCTGGACCGCCAATTATCCGCGACACGTGATGGCACGCGTGACCGGCCGCATCGTGGTCTACAACGAGGTCGGCACCGCTGGCGTCGCGCTGGCCACCGGCTGGGTGCTGGACCATCGCGCCGGCCTGGCGCGCTGGATGTATCTGCTGGCCTGCCTGGCCGGCCTGGTCGGCGCCTGGCGCTACCGCGCGGTGCGCGTACGGCGCGAATACCGCCTGCTGGCCGCGGAGGCCGGGGAGGGCATCGCCGCTGCGCCGTTCAGTCTCAGGATGCTGCGCGAGATATTGCGCGCCGACCCGGCCTTCCGGCGCTACATGTTCTGGATGAGCCTGTACGGCGCGGGCAACCTGATGGTGGCCTCGCAGATGGTGGTGCTGTTCACCGACCGTCTGCATCTGTCGAGCACGCGGCAGATCGTGCTGCTGACGGCGTTGCCCTACCTGCTGATGCCGGTGTTCCTGCCGTGGTGGGCGCGGCTGTTCGACCGCGGCCACGTGATCGACTATCGCTCGCGCCAGTGCTGGTCGCTGGTGGCGTCGATCGCGATCATGGGCCTGGCGGTGCTCACGCGCCAGACCTGGCTGCTCTGGCCCGGCAGCGTGCTGCTGGGCGCGACGCTTGCGGGTGCCAATCTCGGCTGGAACCTCGGGCACAATGACTTTGCGTCGCTGGGGCGGGCGCAACACTACATGGGCGTGCACGTCACGCTCACCGGCGTGCGCGGGCTGATCGCGCCGCCGCTTGGTATGCTGTGCTACCAACTGTTGGAAGCGGCGCGGCCGGGCCTCGGCATCGCAGCCTTGCTGCTACCCTTCGGCATGGTGACGGCGGGCGCGGTCGGATTCGTACGCATGCGCGAGAGCCGGCAGGCGGCCACGCCGGGACCGCAGTCGCGATAGTCAACAGCCCGATGGAAGGTGCTTGAATCGATGGCCAAGAAGACAGTGAGCAAGCCGGTGAAGGCGGGGGCCGCGGATAGGCGCGCCTTTTCGCGCCTGGTGGTGGATGGGATCAAGCAGGCGCCGGCGCGCGCCATGCTGCGCGCGGTCGGCTTCGAGGACGCGGATTTCGCCAAGCCCCAGATCGGCATCGCCTCGACCTGGGCCGACGTGACACCCTGCAACATGCACATCGATCAGCTCGCGCGCGAGGCCGCTGCCGGCGCCAATGCCGCGGGCGGCAAGAGCGTGCTGTTCAATACCATCACCGTGTCGGACGGCATTTCGATGGGCTCGCCGGGCATGCGCTATTCGCTGGTGTCGCGCGAAGTCATCGCCGATTCGATCGAGACGGTGGCCGGTGCAGAGGGCTTCGACGCTTTGGTGGCGCTCGGCGGCTGCGACAAGAACATGCCCGGCTGCGCGATGGCCATCGCGCGGCTGAACCGGCCCGCCGTATTCGTCTACGGCGGCACCATCGGCCTGGGGGCGGCGCGGCGCGACATCATCTCGGTATTCGAGGCGGTGGGCAGCCGGGCGGCCGGCAAGATCGACGACCGCGAGCTGCTCGAAGTCGAGCGCACCGCGATCCCGGGTCCCGGCAGTTGCGGCGGCATGTACACCGCCAACACCATGGCCTCCGCCATCGAAGCGCTGGGCTTGAGCCTGCCGGGCAGCTCGGCGCAGGACGCCGTCGGTGTCGACAAGCGCGAGGACTGCCGCCGCGCCGGTGCCGCGGTGCTCAATCTGCTGCAGCTCGGCCTGCGGCCGAGCGACATACTCACTCGGCCGGCGTTCGAGAATGCGATCACGACGGTGATAGCGCTCGGCGGCTCGACCAACGCGGTACTGCACCTGCTTGCGATCGCCCAGGCCGCCCGAGTGCGCCTGAAGCTCGATGACTTCACCCGCATCGGCCGCCGCGTGCCGGTGCTCGCGGACCTGAGGCCCAGCGGTCGGTATTCGATGACGGAGCTGGTTGCGATCGGCGGAATTCTGCCGCTGATGAAGCGCCTGCTCGACGCCGGATTGCTGCACGGGGACTGTTTGACCGTGACCGGCCGCACCTTGGCCGAGAATTTGCAGGGGGTGGCGGGCTATCCGCAGACGCAGGACATCATTCGGCCGATGACCAATCCGATCAAAAAGGACAGCCACCTGATTGTTCTTTATGGAAATATTGCCCCGGAAGGGGCGGTCGCCAAGATCACCGGCAAGGAAGGCCTGTCATTCAGCGGTCGTGCGCGCGTATTCGAGGGCGAAGAAGCGGCCACCGCAGCGATTCTGAGCGACAAAGTCCGTGCCGGCGACGTGGTCGTGATCCGGCATGAGGGGCCGCGCGGCGGCCCGGGGATGCGCGAGATGCTCAGCCCGACCGGCGCCATTGTGGGGCGTGGCCTGGGCCAAAAAGTGGCATTGATCACCGATGGACGCTTCTCCGGCGGCAGTCATGGGTTCGTGGTCGGACATATATCGCCAGAGGCGGCCGTCGGTGGACCGATCGCTTTGCTGCGCAACGGCGATCGCCTCACCATCGACGCGCGTCGTCGCCGCATCGACGTCGAGCTGAGCGCGGCGGAGCTGAAGCGGCGCCGCGCCGCCTGGAAGCCGCGTCGTCCCTATGCAACGCGCGGCGTGCTGGCGAAGTACGCCCGCGTCGTCAGCAGCGCCTCGCAAGGCGCGGTCACCGATCGCTAGAGCGGCTGGCGGGACCAGATGACAAGATGATTACAATTGTAACCAAAGGTGCGCTGTGAGGCGAGGATCGCTTGGGTCCGAGGGTTGTATCGGTTGCGACGAGCAGTTAAAGTTCTTTCGCTTGTGTCGATCAACATACGCAGTGAGTGGCAGACGACGCCGTGCCACTAGGCACTCACGGAAGAGTGGATCTGCCTGGTCGGGCAGATCGATCGAGCGGCGAACGCATGTGTGAGGAGCGCGCCTGGCGAGCACACCTGTCGCAGCAACAGGGGCTCGCAGGTCATTGGTTGCATCCGATTTCTTTTCCTGGAGAGCGCCGCGGCAGTATGACGATCACGGTTATCCGGGCACGCCTGAGTCTGGCGGCGATTCGTATCCAGCAATCTTCCAGCGAATAGACGCCATACCACTATGAGTTATTACCCACACGATTCCGGCTATCTGACACGACGCGGCGGCGCCCTGGTGGCGATCATCGCCCTGCACCTGCTGGTGATCTGGGCCTTCGCCAGCGGGTTCGCGAACACCGGTGTGCGCTACGTCCAGACGATCCTGCAGACCACGGTCATTCAAACCGAGAAGCCCAAGGACCTGCCGCCGCCGCCGCCGCCGGTGGATCTGAAGGAGCGTCCACCGGTCCAGGTGATCGCGCCCGACATCAACATCTCGGTACCGGTGGATACACCGCCGCCGATTGCGGTCGTGACGACCACACCGATGCCGCCGCCGGTGATCCACACCGCGCCGCCAGCGCCTGGAACCGCGATTGCGATGACCTACAGTCCGAACGTCAACGACTACTATCCCGAGACTTCGCGCCGCAACGCCGTGGAAGGGCGAACCGTCGTCAAGATATGCACCGACGCCAAGGGTAAATTGACCGGCGCGGACGTAACGACCAGTTCCGGCGATACGCTGCTCGACGAGGCCGCGGTCAAGGTCGCCAAGGCGGGACGGTACAAAGCGGCGACGCAGGCCGGCAAACCTGTCGAGTCCTGCATCAATCTGCCGGTGAAGTTCGAACTTCACGGTGCCGGCAAATGAGCGCAATGCGCCGCCACTGACCGGACCGATCATTTGTTTCCACACGTTTTGTCTTTGGTCCGCTCGGGGTCCTGCCGGGCGGGAGCGATATAAAAGAGGGAAATCATGGATACCGCAGCCACTACCGCAGCCGCAGCAGCAACCGCAACCAGCTCGGAGACCCCCTACGGCCTGATCCCCCTGTGGGTGAACGGCAATATCGTCAGCCGTGCGACGCTGGCGGTCCTGGTGATCATGTCCCTGGGGTCATGGTTCATCATCTTCACCAAGCTCTGGGACCAGCGCGCCATGAAGCGCTCGAGCAAGATCGTCGAGAAGCAATTCTGGACCGCGCCTTCGCTGAAGGACGGCGTGGAACGGCTCGCGCAGGGCGATGAGTATCGATTCATCGCCGAGAGCGGACTGCGCGCGGCCTCGCATCACGAGGGCCGGCTGACCGACCGCATCGATCTGCACGAGTGGATCACGATGGCGTTGCAGCGCGCGGTGGACGCGGTCAACAGCCAGGTCTCCGGCGGCCTGGCCTTTCTGGCCACGGTCGGCTCGATTGCGCCGTTCGTCGGCCTGTTCGGTACCGTCATGGGTATTCTCAACGCGCTGATCGCCATCGGCATCGCCGGCCAGGCCAGCATCGATCGCGTGGCCGGCCCGGTCGGTGAAGCGCTGATCATGACGGCCATCGGTCTGTTCGTCGCCGTGCCGGCGGTGCTCGGTTACAACTGGCTGCTGCGGCGAAACAAGGGTATTCAGGACGACGTGCGGAACTTCGCCAGCGACCTGCATGCCTACCTGGTCAGCGGCGCGCGCGTCGGCAATAAATAGCCGAGCGGCAGCCCCGCTGGCACGAGAACCCGGGAGCGGACGGATGCGTAGCAGACTGGAGTTGCCAACATGGCCATGAGCGTTGGATCGGGCGACGGTGAAGAGCGCGGCATCATGTCGGAGATCAACACGACGCCGCTGGTTGACGTCATGCTGGTGCTGCTGATCATCTTCCTGATCACGATTCCGGTCATCACCAAGAATGTCCAGGTGTCGGTGCCGAAGGCGGTCAATATCCCGACCCAGACCAAGCCGGAAAACATCACGATCTCCGTGACGGCCGACGGAGAGGTGTATTGGGGGCAGCAACACGTCCCCGACATGCGCACCCTGGTCGACAAGATCGAGGTCGAGGCCGTCAAGGTGCCGCAGCCGGAGATCCACATTCGTGCGGATGCGCAAACCGATTACAAGAACGTCGGCAAGGTGATCGCGGCCATCAATCGTGGCGGAGTCATCAAGGTCGGGTTCATCACCGAGCCGGATCACGGCGTGCGCGGCCAGCGCTGAGCACAGGAGTCGAAGCCATGTCGATGAATGTGGGGAGCAACGAAGGCGGCGTGATGTGCGAGATCAACACCACGCCGTTGATCGACGTGATGCTGGTGCTGCTGGTGACGCTGATCCTGTCGCTGCCGATCATGACCCATGCGGTCAAGCTCGACATGCCGCCGCCCAATCCGAATCAGCCGCCGCCGCCGGTGCAGCCGGAGATCATCGACCTGGACATCTACTACGACGGCACCATCGCCTGGAACGGCCAGACGATTCCCACGATGGAGCAGCTCGAACAGCAATTCCAGGCCGCGGCGGCCAAGGACCCGCAGCCGGAACTGCATCTGGCCCCGGACAGCCATGTGAAGTACGACGTGGTCGCCAAGGTGCTGGCGGCCGCGCAGCGCAACCACATGGAGAAGATCGGCTTCGTCAACACCAGCCAGTTCGTCGAGAATTGAACTAAAGCAGGACTGCACCGTCGGTGATCCACAGGTTCAGGTGCCATTCATCGCACTGGTCCCGCGCTCTGACAGAAGCTGCCGCTGCGGCCGGCCGGCGGCGCGGCCAGTCATCGTGCCGGGATCGGCGTCCGCATCATCGAGGAAGACTAATGAGAAATCGCCCAAGAGTCGCTGCAGTGCTCGCATCGGTACTCGCGGCTGCGCTGCTCGGCAGTGCGACGATCGCCGCCGATCAGCCCTCCGGCCCGCAGGTCAGCAAGGCTCTCGCCAAACCGCTGGCGGCGGCGCAGGAGGCTCTGGCGCAGAAGAAGGCCGATGAGGCGCTGGCGAAGATCAAGGAAGCGCAATCCACCGCCGGCGAGAAGACCGCCTGGGACAGCTGGGCCATCGATCTCCTGATGCTCAAGGCCTACCAGCAAAAGCAGGACATGGCCAGCTCCATGGCGGTGCTGGCGAACATGGTGCAGTCGCAGTACGCGCCTGCAGATCAGCAGAAGGTCTGGTACAAAGCCCTCGCTCAGTACAGCTTTCAGCAGAAGGACTATCCGAAGGCGCTCGACTACGCACAGCAGGCGCTCAAGCACGGCGCCAGCGACGCGGACACCGTCACTCTGATCGCGAAGAGCCAGTACCTGTCCGGCAAGTACAAGGACGCCGCGGCCACGATGCAGGAGCTGGTCGGCAAGCAGGAGAAGCCGGACGAAGAGTCGCTGAAGATGCTCTGGCAGTTCGACCTGAAAGCCAACGACGAGGCCGGTGCCGCCAAGGTGGTCGAGAAGCTGGTCACCTTCTACCCGAAGCCGGAATACTGGGCGAACGCGCTGGCACCACTGGTGCGCATGGACATCAAGGATGAGCGTCTGAAGCTCAATGTCTATCGGCTGATGAACGACGTCGGCGTGCTGCACCTGCCGACCGACTATGCGGAAATGGCGGAGATCGCGCTGGACCTTGGCTATCCGGGGGAGACCGAGAGCGTGCTGCAGCAGGCCTTCGGCAAGAACGTCTTCACCGAGCAGCGCGACAAGGAGCGCTACCAGCATCTGCTCGATGGCGCCAAGCAGCGCGCCGCCACCGACCGGGCGCAACTGGCCTCCCAGGAGCAGGCGGCCGCGAGTGCGGCCGGCGGCGAAGCGCTGGTGCAGGTGGGCGCGGCCTATCTGAGCTATGGGCAGAACGACAAAGCCGTGGCGGCGATCTCGCGCGGCATCGCCAAGGGCCAGTTGAAGTCGGCCGACGAGGCCAATCTGCTGCTGGGCATCGCGGATCTGCGCATGAAGAACGTCGGCGACGCGCAGCGCGCCTTCGAGAAGGTGGCCGCCTCCAGCAACTCGGGCTATGCCCGCCTGGGCCGTCTCTGGGCGCTGCACGCCGGCGCACGCAACGTCTGACGGGCGAATCGGAGCGCACGCCGGCGCCAATCCGGCATTGCGCAGACGCAAAACGGGCCGGGTCACCGGCTCTTTTGTTAGACTCGAATCCCCTCAGTCAACGCCGCCGCACGCGCGCGCGGCGCCCATCGCAAGGAGCTTCGAACCATGACGATCAAAGTCGGCGACCGCATGCCGGAAGGCAAGTTCAAGAGGATGACCGAGAAGGGACCCAGGGACCTGACCACGGCCGAGCTGTTCAACGGCAAGCGCGTGGTGCTGTTCTCCGTACCGGGCGCCTTCACGCCCACCTGCGACGCGAAGCACCTGCCGGGCTACCTGCAGCAGGCCGAGCAGCTGCGCGCCAAGGGCGTGGACACGATTGCCTGCATGGCGGTCAACGACGCGTTCGTCATGAACGCCTGGGGCAAGGCTTCGAACGTCGGCGACAAGGTGCTCATGCTGGCGGACGGCAACGGCGACTACGCGCGTGCGCTCGGCCTGGAACTCGACGCCAAGGGCTTCGGCATGGGTGTGCGCGGCCAGCGTTTCGCGATCGTCGTGAATGACGGCATGGTCACACAGCTCAATGTCGAGGAGCCTGGCCAGTTCGCGGTATCGGCTGCCGAGCACGTACTGCGGCAGCTCTGAGGGACTGCATCGCGTCCGTCGTTGGCGCAAGAAAACATTGTGACAACAAGAGGTTGCTTTCATTATTGAAAGTAATTCCTTGCTTTCCGGCCGCCTCCGGCCGCCGTCGCGATGCGTGCCCGGTACGCCGGCCGAGGCGGCCGTCGCGCCGGCTCGCAGCAGGTGCCGCGGCCGCGATGCGCTTTGCCGCGTCGCCGGGTAGGCTTGGCGCATGAACAGCGAGCACATCGTCAAGCCGAGCGAATCCCTGAAGAACGTCCGCTACGAGATCCGTGGACGACTGGCGCGCCGCGCGCACGAACTGGAGCGGCTGGGCTACGAGATCATCTCGCTGAACATCGGCAACCCGCGGCTGTTCGGTTTTCGCACTCCCGAGACCATGCGGCTGGCGATGATCGAGAATCTGTCCGAGAGCGAGGGCTATTGCCACCAGAAAGGCATCTTCCCGGCCCGCGAGGCGGTGGTGATGCAGCAGCAGGCGCGCGGGGTCACCGGCGTCAGCGCCGAGGAAGTGTTCATCGGCAGCGGCGTCAGCGAGCTGATCGACCTGGTGCTGCGCGCGCTGCTCAACGAGGGCGACGAGGTGCTGGTGCCGAGCCCGGACTACCCGCTCTGGACGGCGGCGGTGAATCTCAACGGCGGCCGGACCGTGCATTATCCCTGCCGGCCGGAGAACGGCTTCGTGCCCGATCCGGGCGAGATCGAGTCGCTGGTGAGCCGGAACACGCGCGCCATCGTGGTCATCAACCCGAACAATCCCACGGGCGCGACTTATCCGCGCGCGGTGCTCGAGGCGATCGCGCGTCTGGCCGAGCGGCACAAGCTGGTCGTGTTCAGCGACGAGATCTACGACCAGATGGTCTACGACGGCGCCGAATCGATCCCGATGGCGACCCTGGTGCACGACACCCTGTGCGCCACGCTCTCGGGCCTGTCGAAGATCTACCGCGCCTGCGGATATCGCGTCGGCTGGGCGGTGTTCTCCGGTCGGCTGCGCGGCGCGGCGGACTATCTCTCGGCCCTCGAGCTGCTGTCGTCGCTGCGCCTGTGCAGCAACGTGCCGGCGCAATGGGCGGTGCAGACCGCGCTGGGCGGCTACCAGAGCGTCCGCGAGCTCGTGAGCCCGGGAGGCCGGCTGTACGAGTCGCGCCGGGCGATGCTCGAGATGGTGGCCCAGAGCCGCTATCTGCGCCTCGCGCCGCCCAGCGGCGCGATGTACGGCTTCGTCGGCGCGGATACGGCGATGTTGCCCGAGTTCGATGATCAGCAGTTCGCGCTCGACCTGCTGGAGCAGAAACACGTCCTGGTGGCCCCGGGGGTCAGCTTCAACGTGCCGTACCGCAATCATTTTCGCGTCACGACGCTGCCCGATGCCGCCACCTTGCGGGCCGTGTTCGGCCGCATGGAGGAGCTGCTGTCGAGTTACGCGACGCGCGCCATCGACGGCGTGCGCGAGAGCACGCGCAACACCATTGCGATCGCGCACGCACGGATTAAGTAACATCTTATAAATATTACATAATGAATTGATTTGCTTGACCTTCCTACCGAGCTTCTTGCGCATCTAGCGGACGCTGGCACGGTCATCGTGCCGAGCCGCCAGCGGGCCGCGGCGCTGCACGTGGCGTACAGCGCGGCTCAGCTCGCGCAGGGGCGTCGGATCTGGGGCAGCCCGGACATCCTGCCGTGGAACGCCTGGGTGGTGCGCGAGCTGGATGCCGCGCGCGCCCGCGGCGAACCGCTGCCGCGCCGTTTGTCGGCCACCGAGGAATGGCTGTTGTGGCGCGAGGCCGTGGACGCGGCGTGCTCCGGCCTGCAGGTGCTGATGCCCGACGCGCTGATCGACACCGTGCGGCGCGCGCTGCAGCTGCTCGACGATTACGGACTCGATCCGCCGGGTGCCGTCACCCCCGAAGCCGCGGTACTGCGGCAGGCGCAGCATCACTTCCGGCGCCGCTGCGGCGAATTGTCGGCCCTTGGCACCACCTCGTGGCGCGATTGCGCCCACTGGCTGCAGCCCACGCCACGCATGCGGCTCGCGGGATTCATCGCCCTGGGGCCTGCCCGGCAGGCCTGGCTCGCCCGGCACGGGGCCGTGGAGATCGAAAGCGGCCGGTGCGCACCGGCCGGCGGCTGCCCGGTGGCGGTGATCGACTGCGAGAATCCGGCGCTCGAAGCCGAAGCGGCGGCTGCGTGGTGCGCGGCGCTGCTGGAACGCGATGCGCGCGCACGGCTGCTCGTGGTGGTGCCGCAACTCGGGCAACAGCGCCATCTGTGGCAGCGCGCGTTCGCGCAGCGACTCGACTATGCCGCGCTGCTCGAGTGCGGCACGGCCAGCGCCGAGTCCGCGTTCGCGATCGAGGGCGGGCAGCCGTTGAGTACCTATCCGCTCGTCGCCACCGCGCTGCACCTGATTGCGCTCGCGACCGGGCAGGCGGACTTCGAGCAGCTCAGCACCGTGCTGCGCTCCGCGTATCTGGCCGCGCCGGAGCGCGATCATCGACTGCGCATCGATCTGTGGCTGCGCGAGCGGAACATCGATGCGGCGCAGCCTGAGGCCCTGCGAGTCCTGCATCAGCCGATCGCCTCGGCGCTGGGTGAGCATACCGCCGCCGCGTTGCAGTCGCTGCTCTCGGCTTTGGAGGCCGTGCGGGGCTTTGCCGGCGTGGCATCGGCCGGCGCGGGGCCCGCGATCTGGGCGCAGGCGTTTGCCAGTCTGCTGCTGCGTTGCGGCTGGCCGGGCACGGCAACGCTGGGCAGCGATGAGCAGCAGGTGCGGCTGCGGTTCGACGCGCTGCTGGGCGATCTGGCGGCCATCGCGCTCGACACCGGCGGGATCTCAGCGGCCGAGGCGGGCGCCTGGTTGCAACAGATGGCGCGGCGCGTGGCTTTTGAGCCGGCAACCGATGATGTGCCGGTGACGCTGACGGCCAGCGTCGATGATCCGATCGTGCGCTATGACGGCGTGTGGGTCGCAGGGCTGTCGGCGGACGCCTGGCCTGCGGCGGCCCGTCCCGATCCACTCGTTCCGCTGCCGCTGCAGCTCGCCGCCGGCGTGCCCACGGCCAGTGCCGCGGGGCAGCTGCGGCTGGCCGCGCGGGCTTTGGATCGCTGGCAGCACTGCGCGCCACACTGCGTGTTGAGCTGGCCGCGCACCGATGCCGATCTGCCGCGCGACATCAGCCCGCTGCTGCGCGACGCAGCGGCGCTGCCGCCCGGCACGGCGACCGACACCGGCGCCGATGACGGGCCGCGCTGCGCGGGGCGGTTGCCGGTGCGCTCGCCGGATGCGCAGCAGTTCCAGCTCGAACGCTGGATGGCGGCGCAGGCGCCGCCCTTGACCGCCTGGGAGGACGCGATCGGACCGGCCTGGCCGCGCGAGCAGCCGCTGCGCGGCGGCATCCGGCTGCTCGAGCTGCAGTCGCTGTGTCCGTTTCGCTGCTTTGCGGAGCTGCGCCTGCAGGCCCGGCCGCTGCCGCAACCGATGCCCGGTATCGATCCGCGGCTGCGGGGACGGATCCTGCATCGCTCGCTGGAGCTGCTCTGGCGCGCGACCCGCGCATGGGCCGCGCTGCGCGCGTACCCGCCCGAGGCCGCGATGCAGCTCGTGGGCCGCTGCGTGCAACGCGCCGCCGACGAGCTCGCAGGCGAGCGGCCGCCGCGCCTGGCGCCGTCGCTGCTGCGGCGCGAGCAGGCGCGCACCGAGCGATTGATCGGCGAGCTGCTCGAATGGGAACGCGCGCGCGAGCCGTTCGAGACCCATCTGCTCGAGTCGGCGCAGCAGTACGTGATCGACGGCGCCACGCTGCAGGTGCGGCTCGATCGCGTCGACCGGCTCGGCGACGGGCGGCTGGTGGTGATCGACTACAAGAGCGGGGTGGCGGAGCGATTCGATCCCCTGGTCGAGCGCCCGCCGCGACCGCAGTTGCCGGCGTATGCCGCTGTCGCCGGCATGGATACGGCTGCCGTCGTGGCCGTCTATCTCGGCCGCGACGGCGTGAAGGTGCACGGGATTGCCGACCGGCCGCAGCGCGTGCCCGACGTGCCCGCGCTGGCGGCGGGCGATGGCGACTGGCCGCAGCTGCTGCGTCATTGGAACGCGCAGCTGCAGGGGCTGGTGCGGGAGTATCTGGGGGGCCGGGCGAGCGTGCTGCCCCAGCCGGGAGCCTGCGACTACTGCCACCTGCAGATGTTCTGCCGCATCGACAGCACGGCGTCGCGCGCGTCGGCCGCCGATGCGCCCGCCGCCGACACCGCCGAGCGCGCCGAGGCCCCGGCCGGCGTGGATGAGCCGCCATGAAGGCGGGCGCATGAGCGGCACGGCGGCCGGCGCGCGCGAGGACGCGCTGCAGCTTGATGCGCGCGCGCGGCGCGAGGCGCTCGACGTTCGGCGCTCCATGCTGCTGCAGGCGCCCGCCGGCTCCGGCAAGACGACCGTGCTCACGGCGCGCTACCTGGCGTTGCTGGCGGCGGTGGACACGCCCGAGGAGATCCTCGCCATCACCTTTACGCGCAAGGCGGCCGCCGAGATGCGCCATCGCGTGCTCGCGGCGCTGCAGGCGGCGCAGGGCGGTCAGGAGGTGCCCGGTATCGAACCGGCGCTGCTGCTGGCCGCGCGGCAGTGCGATCATGATCGCGGCTGGAGCCTGCTGCGCAACCCGTCACGGCTGCGGATCGAAACCATCGATGCGCTCAATCACCGGTTCGCGAGCCAGCTGCCGGTCGCGTCGCGTTCCGGGCCGAGCCTGACGATCGCCGCCGCTCCTGCGCCGCTGTATCAGCGCGCGGCGCGCCGCTGCCTCGAGCAGGCGTTGCAGGATGCGGAGGCCGCGGAGGCGTGCGAGCTGCTGTTCGAGCGGCTCGACAACGGCTGGCGTCGGCTCGAGCAGCTGCTGTCCGAGATGCTGCAGCGGCGCTCGCACTGGTTGCCACGAATCCTGGGCGCAGACGACGGCGACCTGGCCGCACGCGTCGAGCAGAGCCTGCAATCGATGCTGCGTGCGGAGCTGGCGAGCGCCCTGGTGGCGCTGCCGCCGGCACTGTTGCGGGAGGGCGAGCAGATCCTCGCGTCCAGCCTGCGCGTGCGCGCGCGCACCGCGGACCCCGCCGCCGCGGCGGCGCAGGCTGCCGCCCCGGGGGCGCATGCCGCGCCGGCGGATGCCGGGCCCGACGGTCTGCTCAGCGCCCGCAGCGCAAGCCTGGGGTACTGGCGCGCGCTGTGCGAGCTGGCCCTGACCGACGGCGGCTGGCGGCGCCGATTCACCATCCGCGAGGGCTTCGAGCGCGGCGACCAGGCGATGAAGTCGCGGGTCGAAGACTGGATCGAGGCCCTCAAGGCGCTGCCCGATGCGCAGGGCGTGCTCACGGGCCTGCGCATGCTGCCCGACGCCGAATTCGCGTCGCCGGATCGGCTGGCGCTCGAGGCCCTGGCGAAGCTGCTGGTGCGCGCCGCGGCCGAGCTGCAACTGGTGTTCGCGGCCAGCGGCAAGGTCGATTACGCGTACGTGAGCGCGGCGGCACGGGCCGCCTTGAGCGAACAGGGCGAGCCCAGCGATCTGGCGCTGCGCGCCGGCGGCGCGCTGCGCCACGTGCTGGTGGATGAGTTCCAGGACACCTCGCTCGAGCAATACGAGCTGCTGCGCGCGCTGACCGCCGGCTGGGAGCGCGGCGACGGGCGCACGCTGTTCCTGGTGGGCGATCAGATGCAATCGATCTACCAGTTCCGCGAGGCCGAAGTCGGCCTGTTTCTGCGCGCGCGCGACTACGGCATCGGCGACATCGGCTTCGAGGCGCTGCAGCTGCGGCGCAATTTCCGCTCGCAGGAGCCGCTGATCGCCTGGGTCAATGCGCGCTTCGGCACGCTGTTTCCAGCGCTTGACGATGCACGCCTGGCGGCGATCCGCTATCTGCCGTCGGTCCCGGCCCAGGCGTCGCGCGGCGTGGCCGGGGCCGGCGTCGTCATGCATCGCTTCGAGGCCGGGGATTCGGCCGCCGAGGCGGCGCGGGTGGTCGACATCGTTCGAAGCGCGCGTGCGCGCGATCCGGCCGCCTCGGTGGCGGTGCTGGTCGCGAGCCGCGAACATGCGGCGCCGATCGTGGCGCGGCTGCGCGACGCCGGCTTTGCGTTGCGCGGCGTCGACCTGGAGCGGCTGCACGAGCGTCCGGTGATCCGCGATCTGCTGGCCCTGACGCGCGCGCTGCTGCACGGCGCGGACCGCAGCGCCTGGCTGGCGCTGCTGCGCGCACCGTGGTGCGGCCTCACGCGGGGGGAGCTCGAGGCGCTGCTGGGCGCGAGCGACGGTGACGTGTTCGAGCGCCTGAGCGCAACCCGGTCGGCACCCGCAGGCGCGAGCGGTGCGGCGGACGCGGTGCGCGAGCGGCTGCAGCGCCTGTGCGCGGCGCTCGAACCGGTGATCGGCGGTGCCGAGCGCGGCCTGCCGCTCTGGCAACGCGTGGAGCACGCCTGGCTGCGGCTGGCCGGGCCGGCGGTCTATCGCGCCGAGGTGGACCGGCTCGATGCCCGCCGCTTTCTCGATGCACTGGCGCTGCATGATGAGCCGGAGAACCTGGCCGGCGAGCAGCTGGCGCAGATCACCGAGCGGTTGTACTCCAGCGCACCGCCGCAGCCCGGCGCGATCGAGATCATGACCATGCATGGCGCCAAGGGACTCGAATGGGACGTGGTGATCCTGCCCGGACTCGGCCGCAGGACCCGCGTGGACACCGACCCGCTGCTGCACTGGATCGAACTGCCGCGCGCCACCGAGGGCACGGATCTGCTGCTGGCGCCGATTCGTGCCACGGTGCACGAACCCAAGGCGTCGCTGGCCGCCTATATCAAGCGGCTGCGCCGCGCGCGCACGCAGCTCGAGCGCGTACGGCTGCTGTATGTCGCCGCAACGCGCGCGCGCACACAGTTGCATCTGCTGGCGGCGCTGAGGCCGCTGGCGGTTGCCGAGGCGGCGCTGTCGCCGCTGCCGGGCTCGCTGCTCGAGGTGCTCTGGCCGGCGATCGAAGCGGATTTCCTGGCGCTGCCGGCGGCTCCGGCGGACACGCCGCCCCTCGGGGGCGCGCCGCCGCCGGCGCTGGAGACTGCGCCGCCCGGCGCCACGCTGCTGTGGCGCTTGCCGGCACACTGGCGCCTGCCGGTACCGCCGCGCGCCGGCGCGGCGCAGCGCCTGCAGTTCTCCGCGCCCATGCTCGGTGCGGTGCCCGAATACAGTTGGGTCGGCCAGAGCGGGCGCGCGGTGGGCACGATCGTGCATGCGGAGCTGCAGCGCCTGGCGCTGGACGAGCTGCCGGGCGCGCCGCCGGTGCGTGACTACGGCGCCTGGCTGGCGGAGCTCGGCGTGCCTGCAGCCGAGCGGGCGGCCGCTGCGGGGCGCATCCTGGAGGCGCTGCGTCGCACGCTCGCCGATCCGCGCGGCCGCTGGTTGCTCTCGAACGCCCACCGTGAAGCGCGCAGCGAATGGCGCCTGACCGGCCTGCACGAGGGGCGCGTGATCAGCGTGGTCCTCGATCGCATGCTGGTCGATGAGCGCGGCGAGCGCTGGATCGTGGATTTCAAGACCAGCACGCACGAGGGCGGCGCGCTGCAGGACTTCATCGATGCGGAAGCCGAGCGTCATGGCGGCCAGCTGCGCCGCTATGCGCAGCTGGCCGCGCAGCTCGGCCCCGAGCCGGTGCGCGCAGGGCTGTACTTTCCGTTGCTCGGGGTCCTGCGCGAGCTCGAGCTGGGCTAGGCGCGGCGTCGGCGCGCCGCGGCCCCGCGCGCGAGCGCGGCACTCACAGCGTGCCGGCGAGCGAGAACTGGCGCCTGCCCTGGGCGTCGGGCGGACCGAGCAGCTGCAGCGCCTGGATGAGATCGGCGCTCGCCTGCGCCCGCGCGGCCACCGTACCGTCGAGTTCGTAGGCGCCGCTGCTCGTCAGCCGCAGCCGTCCGTTGACCGACAGCGGTCCGTTCAGGTCGCGCAGCTCGCCGAGCATCGGTGCGCCCTCGGGCTGCGGCGCGAACTGCAGTTCATACCCGCCCAGTTCGGCCGGCGGACTGATGACCTGCAATTGCTGCACATTGATCCTGCCTCGCAGAGCGGCCAGGCGCCCGCCGACGATCCTGGCCGCTGGCAGCGCGAGCTCCAGCTGGCCGCGTACGAGCACCGGCAGCATGCCGGGGCTGCTCTGCACCGGCAGGCTCGCCACCAGGTCCCTGATCGCAACCTCGCCGCTGCGTGCGACCTCGACACCGCCGTGACCACGGGCGGCCGGATCCTGGCTGTTCAGATCCGCCGCGAGCCGCATGCGCAGCAAGGCGGCCGGATGGACCCGCCAGGACACGTCGCGCAAGCCGTAGGTGCCGGCGCGCAGCTCGCCGCAGGCCCCATTCCAGAGCGTTCCGCTCGGCTGCTCACATTGCACCGGCGGCGGCAGCAGCCCGGCCAGCCAGCGCGCCGGCAGCCGCACCAGCACCGTGACCGCGAAGATGAGTACCGACAGGACGACCGCTGATCGCAACGCCATCAGCCCGCGTGCAGGACCAGGCTCGCGTTCACGGAGCCCGCGTCCTTGGCAGGGGAGATGGTTGCGGATTCGACCTGTACGCCGTAGCGCTCGTGCAGATCCGACAACCAGGCCACCAGGGCATCGAAAGGGGTCTGGTCCAGGCGCACGCTCAACCCGCCGTCGCCGCTCGGCTGGGTGCCCACCAGGCTCTTGTGCAGCCCGGCGTCGCGCGCGCTGCGATCGATCAGCACCACCAGCGGCTCGTGCAGCGCCGGCGGGGTGTTCGACTGCAGCCCCGCGAGCTGCGGCGCCATGGAACGCAACCAGCTCAAATCGTCGCGTTTGCGCTCCACGCGCTGCTGGATGGCGTTGACGCTGCGCTGCAGCGGCAGGATCGTGGCCAGGATGAAGAGCACTACGGCGACGACGGCGCCGAGCAGCATGATGCGCCGCTCGCGCTCGCTCAATCGCGTCAGAAACTGCTGCAGGCGCGCGCTCATCGTGGTCGTCGCGCGGCCTGCGGCGCGCCCGGCGGGCGTATCTCAATGCGGCCCTCGTAGGCCGCGCCGGCGGTGCCGCCGGCGGTCAGGTCCGCCTGCCAGCCGCCGTTGCGCAGCTGCTGATCGATGCGCTCCAGGCTCGCGGCATCGCTAGCCCGCAGTTTCAGGTCCAGGCCGCCGTCACGAAAGCTCATCGCCTGCACCGAGGCGTCGCGCACGCCGCTGAGCGCCTGCGCCAGCGCCGCCAGCGCCGGAAGCAGCCCGGATCCGGCGCTCTGAGACTGAGCGGCCAGCAGCCGTCGCTCGACCCGCGCACGCACCGTCCCCTGGCCCGAATCCCCGGGCATCGCGCTGCGCGCAATGGCGCCGATGGCCGCATCGAGCGCGCGCTCGTTGCGCTGCTGCTGAATGAGTTCCAGCGACAGGCCGCCGGCATGCACCGCAAACAGTGCCAGCGCCAGCACCGCAGCCAGCCGCCAGCGCTGCCAGCCCTGGTTCTGCGGGCGTTTGGGGGCGTACTCGCCGCTCAGCAGATTGATGAAATCGCCGCCGGCGAGTTGCGGCGCCAGCAGCGGCAGCGCGCCCGAGCTCAACAGCTGCACCTTGAGGCTGGCGCACTGGCCACGCAGCGCTTCGACGTCGCTCGAGCAGCGCTGCCAGTCCTGCGGCGTGGCGTACACGATCAGGTTGTCGGCCGCCATCTCGGCGCCGAGCGCAGCGCCGAGCGCGGTCGCGATGTCGCTGGCGGGCAGGGCCAGCGGCGTGTGCCCGGAGCGGCGTACGCACAGCGTGTCGCCGTCGAGCATGACCACCGTGTGACCCGGATTGTCCGGCAGCAGCGCCGCCTCCGGGCATAGCGCCTCGGGCGTCATGCCGGCCGTCGTGAGTGCCTGGAGCCACTGGTGCAGCAGTGAACGCGTCACCACCGCCACCGGCGAGCGTGTGCCGTGCGCATGGCGCGCGCCGAGCGCGAAGTGCAGCGATTCGATGTCGGCGGCCAGCTGCTCCTCGAGCGCGAATGCCACCACCTGCTGCGCGCGCGCGCCGCCTTTGACCGGCAAGTCGACCTCGGTCATCAGCACGTCGCTGCTCGGCACGACGGCACCGATGCGGCAGCCGGCGCCGGCGGCGGCGGCCTCGGCGAGCGTGCCACTGCGAGGCGTACTCTGCGGCTGGCCCTGGCCATCGGCCAGCATCCAGCCGCAGGGTTCATCCAGGCTGCGCGGCAGCTGCAGAACGAGCCATTCCGCCATGATTATTCCGTGCCGAAGGTTCTGATGACGGGGCGTATCTGGCCGCCGCCGTCGCGGTACAGGAGACTGTACAAGCTGAATCGCGCAGTGCCAATAGTAATGAGCGAGCGCAGGCGAAGGTAGTTGGAAGTGGTGCCGATCCGGCCCGCGAGCTGTGCCTGCGATTGCGAGGCCACGCTCGATTGATATACCGCCATGGTCGGAAAGCAGCCCTTGCTCTGCGCGCGCTCGCTCGCCAGTTGCGCGGGGTCGGTGCTGTATTCGATCTTGCCGCTGAGGGCATCGAGCAGCACGCCCGACGCGGTGCAGATGTTGATGATGGTGCCGGGCGGCAGCGCGGCCAGATAGGGCTCGATGCGGTTGTAGCGATCGCGGCCGAAGCCGGGGATCGCCAGCAGCTCCGAGATGCTGGTCACCGGCAAATTGGCCGTGCGGTACGGCGGCGACTGCGCCAGATACACGCTGTCTTCGGCGCCATCGGGAAAGTTCGGCTGGTTGTCGGCATCGATCCAGTCGGCAATGATGCCGGCCCATTTCTGTTCCAGACCGAGGATACCGAGCAGCTGCTGCAGCTGCGCGATGGCGTTCGGATCGGAAGCGCCGCTCGAGGCGAGATTGTTGATGTTGAATTTACCCTGCTGATCCTCGATCTGCGCGAACTCCAGCGTGACGCCGTCCGACAGCGGGATCGGGCCGTACGTCTGGGCCCAGGCCTGATCGAGCGAAAGATCGGAGCCGGAGGAGGCGGACTGCTTGAGCACGTAGGCCGCCATCGCCTCCGCGCCCTCCGCGGCGAGCAGGGCCTGGTCGGCACCGAATACCGTGCTGGCGCGGCGCGCGGACATGGCGCTGGCAAAGCCGATCGCGGTCGCCAGCACCGCGGCCACCGCGACCAGCACCACGGCGGTGATCAGCGCGATGCCGCGCTGAGCGAGCGGCGCGCCGTGCGGCCCGCGGCGCAGCCCGCAACCGGGCCGCCGGCTCATCCGGCCACCTCGATATGGCGCACCAGCACGCCCCAGTCTTCGAGCTCGATGGTGACCTCGACTGCCACCGGACGGGAGCGCAATACGAATCCCTGCGGGCCGGCGCCGAGGGTGCTCGGCGGCCATTCGGTGCGCCACTGGTGACCGGCATCCATGAAGCGCAGGTTGAAGTACTTGACGTGATCGATGAGCTGCCGCTTGGCTATCGGGTCGTTGGGCGTTGCATCCAGCTCGCCGGTGTATTCGCGCATCAGCGCACCGTTCTCCACGACATAGCTCACGCGCTGCAATTCGCTGCGCGGCACGCCGACCGGGTTGGTCCAGCCGCCGCGTGTGAAGGTGACCACCGGAATCGAGGTGCTGTTGCTGCCGCCGCTGCTGCTGCCGCCGCCGCCGCTGCTGCTGCCGGGCGTGCTGCCCGAGGTGCTGCCGAACGGGGTGCTCGATGAGCTGCCGAACGGGTTGCTCGAGGCGCTGCTCGTGTTGCCGATGCCGGTGCCGGATGAGAAAGTCATGATCGCCGGCAGATATCCGTCGCCGATCAGATTGCGGACCGGCCGCGGCTGCATGAGCTCGAAATCCTGCTCGATGGTGCGCATCGCCTGCTGCAGGGCGGTCAGCCGCGCGGTCCGTTCATCCACTTCGGCGCGGCTCTTGAACGCCTGCGTCAAGGCCCGGTAGCCGATCGCGAACATGATTGCCGTGATGAACAGCGCGACCAGCAGTTCGATCAGCGTAAAGCCCGGGTGATGCCGTCGCA
Source organism: Gammaproteobacteria bacterium (assembly GCA_027315105.1). Taxonomy (GTDB): domain Bacteria; phylum Pseudomonadota; class Gammaproteobacteria; order Steroidobacterales; family Steroidobacteraceae; genus FEN-1191. The sequence continues at coordinate 105,236 of DAHUYP010000015.1, read as the reverse complement.
TGGGTCAGTTTCCGCCCGAAGCGGCGCGGCCGGCGGGCATCGACTGCGTCGTCGGCGCGCCTCCGGTTCCGCCGACACCCGGAGCGCCGCCGACGCCCGGAGCGCCACCGACGCCCGGAGCACCGCCGACACCGGTCCCGGTGTTTGGAACCGTGCCGGTATTGCCGCCGTTGGTGCCGTTGCCCACCCCTGCGCCGCTGAGGCTGGTACCGGCCCAATCCGGCGTCTCGCCGCTCGCGGCCCCGAGCGCATCGCCGCGAAAGCCCACCACCGTCACGAGCCAGTTCTGGTCCTTGCCGCTGTTGGCGCAATTGAGGCCGTTGGTGGTGTACACCGGGGCCGGTCCGGCCAGCCCGCCGAGGCCGCCGGAGCCGGTCGGCTTGCTCGGGCTGGCGGCGCTGGTGCTCGATTTGCAGCGCCGCACCCGTACCGTGATCTCCAGCAGGCCCGGCACGGTGTCCATCGGCACGATGTCCTGTTGCCAATGCCAGTCGCCGTTGCCGAAGTTCTGCACGTCGCCTTCGATGGTGCCGGCGGTGGGAACCTGCAGGTTCAGGCGCGTATCGGCTACCTGGTTGAGCGCCAGCCACTGCGCCAGGGTCTTCTCGCGCAGTGCCGTCACGTTGCCCGCAGCGGAGCTCAGCGCCGCGAGCACCGCCCCCATGCCGAAGGCGACGATGGCCAGCGCCACCAGGACCTCGACCAGCGTGAAGCCGCGTTCGGGGTGTTCGGCGTGGCAGGGCGCGCCGGCGCTCATGGCTGGGGCTCGATGATGTCGCTCACCTTGATCGTGCCGTCGTCGGTGCTTTGCAGCGTGGCGCTGCGGTTGACGCCATCGCGCACGATCGACAGCGCGAACGAGTTCGTATCGCCGTTGGAAAACAGCATGATCTGAGGCGTGTCGTTGGCGACCTGGTAGTCGAACGAGCTTGGCATGTTGCCCAGCGGCGAGGTGCCGGCGCCGGGCGGCGCGGCGCCGCCGGAGGACGATGCGATGTTGCCGGCGAGCGAGGCGATGTTGCCGGTGGGCGAGCCGACGTTGCCGGCGGGCGAAGATGCGCTGGCGGCGGGCGCAGAGGCCGCGCTGCTGCGGATCTTCAGCGCTTTGTCGTCGAGCACGATCGGATGTCCCTCGATGATGAGTTCCAGGTGCACACCCGCCGGCAGGCGGCGCGGGCGCAGCGTGTCATCCACCGTTTCCGGGGTCCACTGCATGCTGCGGTTGTCGTAGAACACGAATCGGTAGCCGTGCTGGCCACAGCGGAGGCCGTATTCGAGCGTCAGCATCGAGCCGCGCTCGCGCACGTAGGCCATGATCGCAGCCAGCCGGTCGCGCTCGCGCTCGAGCTGGCTGTCCTTGCCGGTGGCGCCCAGGCTGATGATCGCACCCACGATCACGGCGCAGATGATCAGCACGACCACCATGAGCTCGATCAGGGTGAAACCGCGCGATCCCGCCGGCCGTGGCCGGCCCTGGAGGCGCGTGCGATTCACGGCATGCACGGCGTTTGGGCGGGTATCGGGCTCAGTTGTCGAGGTTCCAATTGCCGATATCGGCATTCACGCCTTCGCCGCCGGGTTGCCCGTCGGCGCCGAAGGAGAACAGATCGAATTCGCCGTGGGTCCCCGGATACTGGTATTGGTAATCGTTGCCCCAGGGATCCTTGGGCAGGTGCTTGAGATAGCCGCCCGGCCGCCAGTTCTTGACGTTCGGGTCGTTGGGCTTCTGGACCAGCGCCTTCAGGCCCATGTCGTTGGTCGGATAGTTGAAATTGTCGAGCTTGTACATGGTCAGGCCGGTCTCGATGGCCTGGATGTCCTGCTTGGTCTTGGCGATGCGCGCATCGTCCACGCGGCCGAGGAACTGCGGCACGACCACGGCGGCCAGCAGTCCGATGATGATGACGACCACCATGATCTCGATGAGCGTGAAACCGCGCTGCAACGATGGCTGGGACCTGGCTATACCCTGGATTGTGAAGCTCATATAGTGCAGTGACCGCGCTAGGCAGGCCGTCCTGTCGATGCCCGTGATGATAACAAATGAACCCTGTGAGATCTGACCGCAGCGCACATTCTTGGTTCCGGTCGGCGAATTGCGACGCTCGCTATGGTGCAGCACTGCTCGCCGCAGTGGCGCTGATCCTGGCCCTGACTGCCGCCGGCGATTGGGGCCGGCAGGTCTGGCGCTACGAGCGCGGCGGCATGGCCGCTTACCAGTGGTGGCGACTGCTGAGCGCACATTTGGTACACCTCGGCTGGCGACATGCCGGGCTCAATTGCGCCGGCCTGGTGCTGCTGTGGGTGCTGTTCGCGCGCGCGTTCTCGCCGCGCCGGTGGCTGTGGATACTGCTGGTCTCGGGTGCGACCATCGATGCCGGCCTGTGGCTGCTGCGCCCGGACATCGAGTGGTACCTCGGCGCCTCGGGCGTGCTGCACGGGGCCTTCGCAGCCGGGGCGTATGCCTGGTATCGCCGCGGGGAAGGCCTGGGCGCAGCGCTGCTGCTGCTGCTGATCGTGAAGCTGGTCTACGAGCAGCACGCGCCGGCCAGCGTGTTCGACCCCGATCTGCCGCTGGTACCTGAGGCCCATCTGCTGGGTGCGCTCGGCGGCCTGACGGCAGCGTTTGTCCCGCGCCGGTCGTCGAAGCCGCTATAATCCGCGCCGTTTTGCGCGAGCCCCGCCGAGCGGGTGCGGCCGCGTCGTGATCGAATCCAGCGTGCGGGGTCGGAATCAGGCATGGCAGTGGCGTTGGTATTTCCAGGGCAGGGGTCGCAATCGGTGGGTATGCTCGCCGGGCTCGCGGCGCGCTTTCCGGTGGTCGGGCAGTGCTTTGCGCAGGCCTCCGGGGTACTCGGCTACGATCTGTGGCAGCTGGCGGCCGAAGGTCCGCCGGAGCGGCTCAACGCCACGGAGTTCACGCAACCGGCGATGCTGGTGGCGGGCGTGGCTACCTGGCGCGTCTGGCGCGAACAGGGCGGCGCGGCGCCGGCCGTGGTGGCGGGCCATAGTCTGGGTGAATTCACGGCGCTGGTCTGCGCCGAGGCGCTCGAGTTCACGGATGCGGTGCGCCTGGTGCAGTTTCGCGGCCAGGTCATGCAGCGCGCGGTGCCGGAGGGCGCCGGAGCCATGGCGGCCATCCTCGGCATCGACGATGCCCAGGTGGAGGCTGCCTGTGCCGAAGCCGCGCAAGGCGAGGTCGTGGAGGCGGTCAATTACAACTCACCCGGACAGGTCGTGATCGCCGGCCACGCAGCGGCGGTGCAGCGGGCGGTGGCGCTGGCGAAGCAGCGCGGCGCGAAGCGCGCAGTACTGCTGCCGGTCAGCGTGCCGGCGCATTCGAGCCTGATGCGCGAGGCGGCGCTGCAGCTCGAACAGCGCCTGGCGGGCATGGACGTGCGGCGGCCGCGATGCCGCTATCTCAGTGCGGTGGACGCCGCCGAGCACGCGGACCCGGCCGACATCCGGGCGACGCTGGTGCGGCAGCTCGCGAGTCCGGTGCGCTGGACGCAGACCGTGCAGTCGCTGCTGCGCGTGGCCCCGGTCCTGATCGAATGCGGCCCCGGCAAGGTGCTGACGGCCATGAACCGGCGCGTCGAGCGCGGCGCGAGCTGCCACGCGCTGGAGGATCCGGACGCGGTCGCGGCGGCCATAGCCGCCACCGCAGCCGGCGCCCCCGCAGCGAGCGCCGCCGCGGGGGCCGCCAATGCTTGAATCGGACCTGGCGCTGGTGACCGGCGCTTCGCGCGGCATCGGGCGCGCCATCGCGCTGCGGCTCGGCGGCGCCGGCGCAACAGTGGTCGGCACGGCCACCACGATCGAAGGCGCCGAGAAAGTGAGCGCAGAATTCCAGGCCGCCGGCATCGCGGGCCGCGGTGCCGTCTGGAATGCTCTCGATGCTTCCTCGACCGACGCGCTGATCGACGGATTGGAGGCGGCCGGCGCGCTGCCGACGATCCTGGTCAACAATGCCGGCATCGCACGCGATGCGTTGATTTTGCGAATGAAGAACGAGGATTGGGAGCAGACCCTGGCGGTCAATCTGTCGGCGGTGTTCCGGCTCTCCAAGGCCTGCCTGCGGCGCATGCTCAAGGAGCGTCATGGCCGCATCATCAACATCGGCTCGGTGGTCGGAGCGATCGGCAACGCCGGTCAGGCCCACTACTCCGCGGCCAAGGCCGGGCTCGTGGGTTTCAGCAAGGCGCTGGCGCGGGAGGTGGCTACGCGCAACATCACGGTCAATACCGTGGCGCCGGGTTTCATCGAGACCGACATGACACGCTCATTGCCGCAGGCGCAGCGCGACGCATACCTGGCACAGATTCCGGTCGGCCGCTTCGGCGGCGCCGAGGAGGTGGCGAATGCGGTGCTGTTCCTGGCCTCGCGCGAAGCCGGCTACATCACCGGGCAGGTACTGCATGTCAATGGCGGGATGTACATGGGCTGAGGCTCATTCAAGATCCCTGCCGCAAATAATCTGAATAATCAAGTACTCGCGCGGCACGTAAACTGGCGAGCGTGCGGGGGTTCCCCTACAATACGCGGCCCATATGGTGCGCCCCCCGTGGCGAGCCACGCGGACCTAAAGAGTCATCACGAAAGAGGGTTATCCAAAGATGAGCACCGTTGAACAACAGGTGAAGGCGATTGTTGCCGAACAGCTGGGTGTGAAGGCTGAGCAAGTCACCAACGCCGCCTCGTTCGTCGACGACTTGGGCGCGGATTCGCTCGACACCGTCGAACTGGTCATGGCGCTGGAAGAGGAATTCGAGATCGAAATTCCGGATGAAGATGCCGAGAAGATCACCACCGTGCAGCAGGCGATCGACTACATCAGCGAACGACGCACCAAGGCCTGATCGAACCCCCGTGCCCGCCGCGGCCGCCGCGGCGCCCGACACTGCCGAGTCGAGAGTCCCGTGAGTAAACGCCGAGTAGTGATCACCGGTCTCGGCATGGTCTGCCCCGTGGGCGGCACCGTGACCGATGCGTGGGCAGCCATTCTGCGCGGCCAGAGCGGCATCGGCCCGATTACGCGCTTCGACGTCGCGGCGTTTCCGACCCGTTTCGGCGGTGCGGTGCGCGATTTCGCGGTCGATCAGTACATGAGCGCCAAGGAAGCGCGGCGCCTGGACGAGTTCATGCACTACGGCATCGCCGCCGGGGTGCAGGCCGTGAACGACAGCGGCGCGAACTTCGAGCAGCTCGACCGCGATCGCTGCGGTGTGGTGACCGGCGCGGGCATCGGCGGCCTGTGGACGATCGAGGAGACCTACGCCGCGTTCGTCGACTCGGGCCGCAATCCGCGCAAGATCTCGCCGTTCTTCGTGCCCTCGACCATCATCAACATGATCTCCGGGCACCTCTCGATCCGCTATGGCCTGCGCGGGCCAAACCTCGGCATCGTCACGGCCTGCACGACCTCGACCCATGCGCTGGGGCTCGCCGCGCGCAGCATCCAGTACGGCGATGCCGACCTGGTCGTCGCCGGCGGCGCCGAGATGGCGACCACTCCGACCGGCGTCGGCGGCTTCGCACAGGCCAAGGCGCTGTCCACGCGCAATGAATCGCCGCAGACCGCCAGCCGGCCCTGGGACCGCGACCGCGACGGCTTCGTGCTCGGCGATGGCGGCGGCGCCATGGTGCTCGAAGAGTACGAGCACGCGCGCCGGCGCGGCGCCCGCATCTACGCCGAGCTGATCGGCTTCGGCATGAGCGGCGATGCGCATCACATCACCGCGCCGCCCGAGGATGGCGCCGGCGCGCGCCTGGCGATGGTCAATGCGCTGCGCGATGCCCAGGTCGACCCGACCGACGTGCAGTATCTGAACGCGCACGCGACCTCGACCCCGCTGGGCGATCTGGCCGAGACCATCGCGATCAAGCGCGCGTTCGGCGAGCATGCCCGGCGGCTGGCAGTGAGCTCCACCAAATCGATGACCGGACATCTGCTCGGCGCCGCCGGCGTGGTCGAGGCGATCTTCTGCGTGCTGGCGCTGCGCGACCAGGTCGCCCCGCCCACCACCAACTACGAACACCCCGACCCGCAGTGCGACCTGGACTACGTGCCCAACACGGCACGGCCGATGAAGATGGAGGTCGTGGTGTCGAATTCCTTCGGCTTCGGCGGCACCAACGGCACGCTGGTGTTCCGCCGCTTCGGCAGCGGCTGAGCACCGCGCCCGGCGGCGCCGTGAAGCTTCACGGCAACTACCACGTTCGGCCGGTCGCGGCCGCACCCGAGGCCTTGCGGTGCCTGGCGTATCGCGATCCGGTGAATTTTCCGGTGCTGCTGGACAGCGCCGCCCGCGGCGCGTTGAGCCGTTATTCGATCCTCGCGGCCTATCCGCAGGGTGCGCTGTGGCAGGACGAGCGGGGTCATCTGCAGGCGCAGGGCCTGCCGCTGGACGGCGGCACCGGCTTCCTGCGCGCTCTGGAGAGCGCCTGGCGCAGCCACGCCGGTGCCGCGGCGTCGGCTCGCGACGGCGCGGCAGCGGGCATGGCGGATCCCGGTCCGTTCCGCGGCGGCTGGATGGTGTTCCTGGGCTACGAGCTGGCCGCCGAGATCGAGCCGCGGCTCAATCTGCCGCCGGTCGCGGCCGGCCGCATCGGGGTGCCGGCGGCATTCGCGCTGCGCATACCGGCCGCACTGGTCTATGACCACGCAGCCGGCCGCGCCTGGGCGCTGGCCGAGAGCGGCCGCGAAGCACTGCTCGAGGGGCTGAGCGGCGCACTGGCGGCGCTGCCCGCACGGCCGGAACCCGGGCCGGCGCGGATCCGGGGCGACGCGGCCACCAGCCCGCTGCGCGGTGCGCGCATCGAGGAGGAGCCGCCATCGCGCTTCCAGGCGCGGGTCGAGGCCGCGCTCGATTACATCCGCGCCGGCGACATCTATCAGGCCAACCTGTCGCGCGCGTGGCGCGCCGAGCTGGCCGGCGCGGTGGCGCACGCTCGCGCCGCCGAGGCGATCTACGAGCGCCTGCGCGCGGCCAATCCGGCGCCGTTTGCGGCGCTGGCACGGTTCGGGCACTGGTGCCTGCTGAGCTCCTCGCCGGAGCGCCTGGTGCGCGTCAGCGCCGGGCGCGTCGAGACGCGGCCGATTGCGGGTACGCGCCCCCGCAGCGGCCTCGAGGGCGAGGAGCGATGCGAGATCGCGGCCTTGATCGCGCACCCGAAGGAACGCGCCGAGCACGTCATGTTGATCGACCTCGAGCGCAACGACCTCGGCCGGATCTGCCGACCCGGCAGCGTGCGCGCCGATGAATTCATGCGCATCGAGAGCTACGCGCACGTGCATCACATCGTCTCCAACGTCTGCGGCGAGCTGCAGCCGGGCCTGACTCCGGTCGACGTGCTGCGCGCGGTGTTCCCCGGCGGCACGATCACGGGCTGCCCGAAATTCCGCTGCATGCAGATCATCGCCGAGCTCGAAGGCGAGGCACGCCAGGCGTATACGGGGGCGCTGGGATTCATCAACCACGATGGCTCGATGGACTTCAACATCCTGATCCGCAGCCTGACGCTGCACGCCGGCCGGCTGGAATTTCGCGCCGGTGCCGGCATCGTCGCGGATTCGGACTGGCAGCGCGAGCTGGAAGAGACGCGCGCCAAGGCGCGCGGCCTGCTCGCGGCGCTGGAATAGCGGCGCCGATGGACGCTACGCTGATCGATGGCCGCCCGGGCGAGCACGTGTCCGCCGCCGACCGCGGACTGCACTACGGCGACGGGCTGTTCGAGACCATCAGTTGCCTGGGCGGGCGGCCGCGCTGGCTGGCGCTGCACCTGGAGCGCCTGCAGGGCGGTTGCGAGCGGCTGCAGTTGCCGTTTCGGGACTTCGAGGCGCTGCGCGCCGAGATCGCGTCGCTCGCGGCCGGACAGCCGCGCTGCATCGTCAAGGCGATCCTGACCCGGGGCCGTTCCGTGCGCCGCGGCTACGCGCCGAGCGGCGGCGAGCTGCCGACGCGAATCGTCGGCCGTCACCCCTGGCCGGACGCGGTGCCGCGGGCCCGGCCGGGCTTTCGCCTCGGCCTCTCGAGCGTCAAACTGGGCGTCAACCCGCTGCTGGCGGGCCTGAAGCACCTGAATCGCCTGGAACAGGTGCTGGCACAGATGGCCCTGCAACAGGCGCAGCTGGATGAGGTGCTGATGTTGTCGAGCTCGGAGCTGGTGATCGGTGGCAGCATGTCGAATGTCTTCTTTGCCGATGCCGCAGGTCTCTTCACCCCGGCACTCTCCGACTGCGGCGTCGCCGGTGTGATGCGCCGCGTGGTGCTCGAGGCCGCGGCCACGCTCGGCATCCCGGTGCAGGTGCGCGGCGTGGCCGCCGACGAGCTCGGCGCCGTACGCGCGGCGTTCGTCACCAACGTGCGCTGGGGGGTGCAGCCGGTGGACGTACTGCTGGGCCGCACGCTCGAGAGCCGGGCCCATGCGCTGTCGCTGCAGCGGTTGATCGATGCGACGCACGGTTAGCCTGCTCGCGCTGCTGCTGCTGCTGGGCGCCGCCGCTCTGGTGCTGTGGCGCGGTCTGGACCGGCAGATGGATCAGCCGTCGGCCGCGGCGGCCCCGGTGCGCATCGAGGTGGTGCCCGGCTCGAGCCTGCGCAGCATTCTGCAGCGGCTGCAGCAGCAGGGCGCGCTGCGCCACCCGCGGCTGGTGCAGCTCTATCTGCGCCTGCGGGGCGAGGTGCCGCGCATGCAGGCCGGAACGTATGAGATCGCGCCCCATTCGACGGCGCGCGCGGTGCTCGAGCAGCTGGCCGCCGGCCGGGTGGTTCTCGAGTCGCTGACCATCGTCGAAGGCTGGACCGTGGCGCAGATGCGCCGCGCGCTCGATGCGCACGCGGCGGTGCTGCATCAGCTGCGCGACCTGAGCCCTGAACAGCTCATGGACGCGCTCGGCCACCCGGGCCAGGCGGCCGAAGGCCGCTTCTTTCCCGACACTTATCGGTTCGCAGCCGGCACCAGCGATCGCAGGATCCTCGAGCAGGCCTATGCGCGCATGCAGAGCGAGCTCGACGACGACTGGGCCGCTCGGGCGGCGGATCTGCCGCTGGCGAATCCCGAGCAGGCGCTGATCCTGGCCTCGATCGTCGAGAAGGAAACCGGCCGCGAGGATGAGCGGGCGAAAGTGGCCGCCGTGTTCATCAACCGCCTGCGCCGCGGCATGCGCCTGCAGTCGGATCCGACCGTCATCTACGGCCTGGGCGAGCGCTATGACGGCAACATTCACACGCGCGATCTGGAGACCGATACGCCCTACAACACCTACACCCGCGCCGGGCTGCCGCCGACGCCGATCGCGCTGCCGGGCGCGGCCTCGCTGCGCGCGACGCTGCATCCGGCCGACAGCCCCGCGCTGTACTTCGTCGCCACCGGCAACGGCGACGCCTCGCATCACTTCTCCGCCACCTTGGCCGAGCACGACCAGGCGCTGCGCGCCTATCTGCGCCGGCTCGGAGTGCAGCCCGATGCGCGCGCACGCGCGGCGCCGGCGCCAACCGGGCGTCGGCCATGAGCCCTGCGGGCAGGTTCATCAGCCTGGAAGGCATCGAAGGCGCCGGCAAGTCGACGCTCGCGCGCGCGCTGGAGGCGGCGTTGCGTGCGCGCGGGCTGCCGGTGCTGCTGACACGCGAACCCGGCGGCACGCCGCTGGCGGAGCAGCTGCGCGCGCTGGTGCTCACGCGCGGCGCCGAGCACATCAGCCCCGAGGCGGAGACGCTGCTGATGTTCGCGGCGCGCGCGATCCATCTGGACAACCTGATCCGGCCGGCGCTGGCCGCCGGCACCTGGGTGATCTGCGATCGTTTCACGGACGCAACCCGGGCATATCAGGGCGGGGGCTGCGGCGTCGATGGCGCACTCATCGAGCACCTCGCCGGCGCGGTGCACGGCGCGCTGTGGCCGCATCGAACACTGCTGCTCGATCTGCCGGTCGAGCTGGGTATCGAGCGGGTGCGCGGCCGGCGCTCGCAGGGGGATCGCTTCGAGGACGAGCATCGCCGCTTCTTCGACGGCGTGCGCCGGCGCTACCTCGAGCTGGCCGCGAGCGAGCCGGACCGGGTGCGGCTGCTCGATGCGAGCGGCACGCCGGAGAGCCTGCGCGAGCAGGCGCTCGCCGCGGTCGCCGATCTGCTGCCGCGGTCCGCCGACTGACGCGGGCGGCAGGCGCTGGACTATGGAGGCAGGCCCCAACCCGGATCCGCCGAGCGCGCTGCAGGCCCCGTGGCTCGCGCCGCCGATCGCGCTGCTGCGCCGGGCGCGGGCGGCGGGCCGCTATCCGACCGGCCTGCTGATCCACGACGAGCGCGGTGCCGGCGGCGTTGCACTGGCCCGATTTGCAGCGCAGCTGGCACTGTGCCGGCGGCCGAATGCGCCGTGCGGCGAGTGCCGCGATTGCCGGCAGTTCATCGTTTCGCAGCATCCGGACTTCAGCGAGCTTGCGCCGATCGAGGATTCCAGGCAGATCCGGGTCGAGCAGGTGCGTGAGCTGGCGGAGCGGCTGGCGCTCACGGCCCACGCCGGCGGCGCCACCGTGGCGCTGATTGCACCGGCCGACAGCCTGAACGCGAACGCCGCCAACGCGCTGCTCAAGACCCTGGAGGAGCCGCGCGGCGCTGTGACGCTGATCCTGGTCAGCGCGCAGCCGTCGCGGCTGCCGGCGACCATCCTGAGCCGCTGTCAGCGCCTGCGGGTGTCGGCCCCCGCCCGCGCGGCCTGCGTCGCCTGGCTCGAGCGGCACCGCGGGCCGGGGCCCTGGCCGGTGGCGCTCGAAGTGCTCGGGAACGCACCGTACGACGCACTGGCGGCCGATCCGGCCGAGGTGGCGCGCGTCATGACCGAGACCGGGCGCGCGCTGAGCGAGGCGGCGGCCGGCCGCCTGGATATCCCGGGCAGCGCGGAGCGCTGGGCGCGCGGCGAGTCCTTCGAGCTGCGCCTGGCCTGCATTGAGACCTGGATCACAGCGTGCATCGATGCCGCCATCGGCCTGCCGCGCCAATCGTCGGAACTGTGTAGTAGTGCGTACTTGCCAGAATCCGGTTCGGACATGAATATTGCGATGCTGCTGAGGCTGCTGGACGGCGTTTACGAATTGCGCCGACTGCGCCTGACCTCCATCAACCGCTCGCTGGCGCTCGAGCAGCTGCTGTGGCCGCTGCCGCGGGCCTGGCGGGGTGGGGCGCCGCCTGCCTACAGGTAAGGATTTGCCCAGATCAAGGGAATTGCGCAAAGGTTCGTCCGGGGAACATGGCCAAGGATCCAAACTCGCGTTCAGGCATCAGCAAGCCCGGCTTGCTGACGCTCACCATCAAGGACAAGAGTGCCTTGTATCTGGCTTACATGCCGTTCGTGCAGAACGGTGGCCTGTTCATACCGACCAACAGCAACTATCGCCTCGGCGACGAAGTCTTCATGCTGCTCAACCTGATGGGCGAGGACGAGAAGCTGCCGGTCGCCGGCCGCGTCATCTGGGTCACGCCGAAGGGCGCCCAGGGCAAGCGCACCGCCGGTATCGGCGTGCAGTTCTCCGACCAGGATCGCGGCCAGACGCGCGCCAAGATCGAGAACTACCTCGCCGGCGCGATCTCCGGCGACAAGGCCACGCATACCATGTAGCGGCCGCGGCAGCTCGGCGCCGAGCCGATGCCGCGCTAGGAGCTGCGCCGCACGTCGCGTTCGGCGCTGTCGAGCCCGCCGCGCAGCACGTAGGCGTCGAAGCCGCGCTCGACCAGGATGAACGCGGCCGCCGAGCTTCGGCGGCCGGTATCGCAGTAGACGACGTATTTGAGCGCGCGATCGAGGGTCGAGAGCTTCAGGCGGATGAAATAGAGCGGGATGTTGAGCGATCCTTCGATGGCGAGGTTCTGGTGCTCGGAGGGCAGGCGCACATCGAGCCAGCGGCCGCCCCGGGTCACGACCTCGCGCGCCTCAGGGTAGTTGATCCACTGCACCAGCGGCTCGTTCATCAGCTCGCGGAAGTCCTGCTTGTTGAGCCGCATCAGCACGCCGTCGGTCAGCATGCTCACGGTGGCATTGCGCTTGGCCTCCGAGATGAGCGCTTCCTCGCCGAACGTGTCGCCGACCCCGAGCTCGGCGAGCTTCAGGCCGCCGCGGTTCATCGGCGTCTCGCGCGTCACGACGCACTTGCCGCTGACGATGGCGTAGAAGAAGTCGCCCTCGGCACCCTGCTGGATCACCGTCTCGCCGCTGCGGCAGAGCACGCGCTGCATGCGCATGAAGATCGCCTGGATGTTGGCGGGCGGGATGCGGTGGAACGCCTGCGTCTGCAGCAGCGTCGTCATCCAGTCCTCGCCGCCGCTGCCCTCGAACTGCGCCTTCAGCTCGGAGACCTCGTAGGTCCCGGTCTGATCCCAGGTGATCATCATGTCGAGCAGTTCGCTGTCGATGGCGAGGTATTCGATCGGATCGACGGCGCGGGCGCTGAGCCGCCGCGGTGACTGGGCCGCGAGCGGGTTACGAGCCTCGGGACTGCCGGCTCGAATCATCGCCACGGTGCGCTCGCCCTCGCGCAGCTCGACCAGGCCCGCGATCAGCCAGTAGGTTCGCTTGTCTTTGTCGCCTTCCTTGAACAGCAGGCGATTCGCCGGTAGCTGACTGATCGAGACCTTGCGCGCAAGAGCGACCAAATTTTCCTTCTTCATGCCGGCGAGCGGCGAAAACTTGCGAAGCAACGCCACATCGACAGCCCGTTCGTCGCTCATGAGCGTAAGGCCTCGGTTCCTCTCGTCGTATCTGACAGCCGGTCGATGTTAGCACAGGCTTTTCGACGCTCCGGCGGGCTCAGTTCACGCATTTGGCGTGGCATGAGCGCGGGCCGCAGGCCGCGGGCGATCGCGCCGCGCCCGCAGTGCCGCGAACCGGCGGCCGCTCAAGGCGCCGGGCGCAGTGCCGCCCAGCCGGCGTCGGGTCGGAATCGTGCGCCGTAGCGCTGCGCGAGGCTCTCGAGCCGCCCGACACAGGCATCGACGCCGCGTGCGCGGGCATAGGCCAGCGGCCCACCGCGGAACGGGGCGAAGCCGGTCCCGAAGATGACGCCGGCATCGATGAGATCCGCGTCTTCGACGATTGCTTCGCGCAGGCAGGCAACGCATTCGTTGACCAGTGCGAGGATCAGCCGGTCGGCCAGATCCTGCGGCGGCGCACTGCTGGGCGGCCGCACGATCTTGCCGTCGCGCCAGGTATAGAAACCCTGGCCGCTCTTGCGGCCGAGTTTCTTCTCCTGCACCCACTGCCGCAGCTGCCCGACGAACGGCGGCTCTTCCTGGTGCAGCGCGCGCGTGACGATCTCCCCGACGTGCAGTACCACGTCCAGGCCGACCACGTCCGACAACTCGATCGGGCCCATCGGCATGCCGAATTCGACCGCCGCCCGATCGATGGCGCCGAAGGCGATGCCCTCGCCGGCGGCGTGCAGCGCCTCATGCAGGTAGGGAAACAGCACGCGGTTGACCAGGAACCCGGGGCTGCTGCGGCAGCGCAGCGGCAGCTTGTCGATGCGCCGCGCGAAGGCCACGGCGCGGGCCAGGACTTCGGGCCGGGTGTGCGGGAAATGCACCACTTCCACCAACGGCATCTGCGGCACGGGATTGAAGAAGTGCAGGCCGACCAGGTGGGTCGGATCGGCCAACGTGGTCGCGAGCGATTCGAGGGTCAGGCTGGAAGTATTGCTCGCCAGAACCGCATCCGCGCGCATGCGCGGTTCCGCGGCCGCGTACAGCGCCTGCTTGGCCGCCAGATCCTCGAAGATGGCTTCGATGACGAGGTCGGCCTGTGCCACTCCGGCGCCCTCGACGTCCGCGCGCAGCCGCTCGCCGGCGGCGGCGCGCTCGGCAGGCGTCGATAATCGCTTCTCGAACAGCGTGCGCGCGCGGGTCAGGGCCGGCTCGATGAATTTCAGCTCCCGATCCTGCAGCGTCACTGCCAGCCCGCGCAGCGCGCACCAGGCCGCGATGTCCCCACCCATGACCCCGGCGCCTATGACGTGTACGCGTTCCACGGGCGCAGCAGCCTTGCCGGCCGACGACTTGAGGCGGTCCTGCAGCAGGAACACGCGGATCAGATTGCGGGTGCTGTCGCAGTGAAACAGCGAGGCGATCGAGCGTGCCTCGGCGTCGAACGCGGCTTCGCCGTGCGCACCGTATCTCGACCACAGATCGACGATCGCGTAGGGCGCCGGATAGTGCGCGCGCGCGGCGGACGCCTGCACCTGGCGCAGCAGCGCCGGGCGCAGCAGCGCGCGCACGCCGGGCCAGCTCAGCGCGCGTTGCATCAGCGGCGGACGATGCGGCCGCGGCGCGGTGCGCAGGATGTGCCGTGCAGCGTCGTCCAGCTCGGCCCCGGTTGCGACCAGCCGATCGACCAGACCGGTCTTGAGTGCCCGATCGGCGCGTACGCTGCGGCCGGTGAGCATCAGTGCCATCGCGGCGCGCACCCCCAGCAGCCGTACGCTGCGCACGGTGCCGCCGAAGCCCGGGTGAATGCCCAGCTGCACCTCGGGCAACCCCAGCGAGAGCCTGGAATCGCCGACGGCCACGCGATAGCGGCAGCTCAACGCGAGCTCGAGCCCGCCGCCGAGAGCGAAGCCATGGATCGCCGCCACGGTCGGGTAGGGCAGGGCTTCGATTTGCGCGCAGACGCGTTGACCGAGCCTGATCTGCTCCAGTGCCGCCGCTTCGGACTGGAAATCGACGAATTCACGGATGTCGGCGCCGGCGATGAAGCCCGAGGCCTTGGCCGAGCGGACCACCAGGCCGCGCAGCGAGCGAGGCGCGAGCTGCTCGAGCTGCTGGTGCAGCTCGAGCAGCAACGCGTGCCCCAGTGTATTGGCCGAGCTGCCCGGCTTGTCGAGCACCAGCCAGCCGATGTTGTCGGCATCCACGTTCAGTCTGCAGCCAGGTGCATCGCTCATGAGCCTTGTTCCCTCTTGCCAGTGTTGACCTCGAAATCGCACACCAGCGGCCGATGATCCGAGTAGGTGACGGCCGGTATGCGGAACGACTTCACTTCGATGCCGTTGCCGACCAGAATGAAATCGAGCTCGACCCGCGGACGGCGTGACGGAAACGACGGCAACCCCTCGGTGTTGGCGCTGTGCAGGCCGGCCGCGCGCATGAACAGGTAGATCTCGTGGGTGCCCCAGAAGGTATTGAAGTCGCCGGCGACGATCGCCGGCTTGGGGGCTTTCACCACCAGGTCGTGCAGTGTGCGCAGCTGATACTGCCGGTGGCGGAACTTCAGCGACAGGTGCACCAGGAACACGCACACGTCGTCCAGCTCCAGCTCGATGATCAGGCGCTTGATGCCGGTGTCGAAGTAGTGGAAGCGCTCACCGGTGACGCGCGGCGCGGCCAGCAGCGCATTGGCCTGCTTGCGCACGATCGGCACCAGCTGATTGATCGAGCCGGTGCCGTATTTGCACTGGTGCGCGGTGTAATGTCCGACGGCATTGGCGATGTAGGCGGCCTGGTTGAGCATGCCGGTGCGCACCGAGCCGGTATCGACCTCGATCAGGCCGACCAGATCCGGGTCCTCGGCGCGGATGAAGGCGGTAATGTCCTCCAGGACCCGCCGGCTGCTGCGCAGGTAGCCGGCGCCCGGCATGGGGAGGTGGAAGGCCGGCCCGGTGCCGGTCGCATAGCGGATGTTGTAAACCAGCAGTCTCACGGCTTAAATAGGCGCGTCGCTACCCATCAGTCGGTGCGCCACAGTACACTGGGAGCATGTCGCAGCGCGATCCCATTCGGGTCTTCGTCACGCACTCCTTCGAGGAGGGCGACGACTATATGCGAGTATTCGAATACCTGGAGAGCGCGCGCAATTTCTACTACCGCAATTGCAGCGTGCCCACCGCGGCGTTGCCGGCGGCGGCGCAGGAGGCGCTGCGGGAGGAACTGCGGCGGCAGATCGCGCCGGCGGAAGTCGTGATCGCTCTGGCGAGCCTGCTGCCGCAGCAGCAGGACCTGCTGATGTTCCAGCTGCACTACGCCAAGGCCAGCCACAAGCGGGTCGTGCTGCTGCCGCACTTCGGCCGCGAGCAGCCCCACATCAAGGCGCTCGACGCCCTGATCGACGAGAGCGTCGCCTGGGACGAGCGCGCGCTCGTGGATGCGGTCAAGCGCCAGGCACGGCACGAGGACACCTCGCGCTGGGACACGATCGAATTCAAGCTCGATTAGCGCCGCGCTTACGAGCCGGCGCCGGCTTCGGCCGCCAGCAGATTCGCGAACGGGGCCACCGGGCGCACGCTACGCGTACCCACGTGATGCCGCATGCCGGCGAGCATGCCGTAGAGCCGCACCACCAGTTCAGCGTAGCGGTGTGCCTCGTCGTTCGATAGCTTGCGCACCGAGGCCCGGACCACGTGGTCGCCGGGCAGGGCGCGTGCACGATGCAACGCCTGAATCATCGCCGCGAACTGCGGACCCAGTTCGCCGGGCAAGTCGGATTCCTGAATGTCCTCCAGATGTCTGCAATAGGCCTCGAACAGCCGGTCTTTGATGTGACCCGGCCCGGTCAAGGAAAGCGCAGCCGCCTCTAGGCGCGCAGTCAAGTCCCACATGCTCCCAAGCTCCTTTTCGGCGCTCACTCCGGAGCTTCGCAGTACTGGCAGTTGCGATGCGAAGTTCAAGTGATGCCTTATATAGTTATTACGCAGGAAACGCTGTTGCTTCAATGCTGTGCGCAGTGAATATAGCGCGGCGCCTGCGAAACTCAATGCTCGAAAATTAAACGCATCGGCAGGGCGGGCAGGGGCCAAGCGACCGGCTTCTGTCGCGGCCAGGGCACATATGGATCTTATGGATGAAGAACACGACATAACGCATTGACGCAACAATGGGCGTCGCCCGTCAGTTCCCTATTGCGCTGCAGCGTGTGCGCGACAGGCGCGGCCCGGCCCGAATCGCGCCAGCAGCGTTGGATCGTGCGCTGCCCGCGCAGGTGAGCGCGACGCGGACCGGCGGTTCGCCCCGCTGAGCGATGCCGCGTCGGCGCCTCGCCGCTCGATTCCGCACGTCGATTCCTGCGCGCGGCGAAAACTTAAATCCAATCCGGCCGTCATGCGGTGTATCGGCGTAACCCGCACGCTAACATCGCGCGCTCCATTGCTGGAGGTGCAAAGGTAATCCGGTGGCAGCCAAGAAAAAGAGAATCCGCAGCGCACGTGCACGCGGCCTTCGTACCTTGCAGCATCAGACGCTGCCGCCCACGACGCGCTACGCAATCGATACGGAAGTCTGGTTCCGCGGTCTGGTGGTCGAGTGCGAGCCGGACACGAAGCGTGATGCGCGCTGGCCGACCAAGGATCAGGTACATGACGAGGCCATCGCCTGGTTCCTCGATGAATACGCCGATCGCGCATACGAGCAATTTCCGGCGCGGCGCACGGCCGATGAAGACCTGACGTTCTGGGTGGATTCCCGGCTCATGGAGCGTGCGCGACGCATGGCGCGGCGCGACGGCGTGAAGGTTGCCCGCCTGATCGATGCCGCGCTGAGCTCATACGTCAAGCGGCACGTGCCGGAGGCGCTGCTGCGCTTTCGCCAGCGCGTGCAGCAGGAGGCCTGTGGGCTGTATGGAAGCGCGGGCGTGCGCGCCGCGCGCGCGCCGCGGGGCGCGAGGCGCCGCCGCCGCCATTAGCACTGCCTTGGCGGGCGGGCGGGCGTAGAATGAGTCTATGAGCATCGGGCGGATGCCGGCTCTTTGCAGCCCCGATGCCGGGGGAGGCGCTGTCGCCGGGCATGTGCGGGTCGGCTGGCTCAGATGCGGCCGGCCGGAGGGGGCACGATCGAACTCGAGGCTTTGAGGCCATTCGTGCTGGCGATCGTCTCGGTCGGACTGACGAGCGCGTTCACGCTATTGCTCTGGCCGCATGGCAGATTCGCGCTGCTGGGGGTGGCCGCGGTGTTCGCGCTGCTACTCGGAGATCGGCTGCGGCGCGATCGGCGCAGACTGCGCCTGAGCGAGCGGCGCCTGGCGGCGATCATCGATTGCGCGCCGGACGGGATCATGACCGTCACCCAGGACCATCGCATCGTCTCGTTCAATGCCGCGGCCGAACGGATATTCGGGCGGCCGGCGGCGCAGGCCCTGGGCATGCCCCTGGAGCGCCTGATCGACGGGCCGGCGCGCAGCAGCGCGCCCGCCGATGCGAGCGCGCCCCGCGCGGACGGCGCCGCTGCCGTGCTGAGCGGTGGGCTGCGGACCACGCACGCGCTGCGTGCGGATGGCTCGCAGATACCGATCGAGGTCTCGGTCGCCCAGATCGAGCAGCGCGATGAGCGGCTGCAGACCGTCATGATCCGTGACATTCGCCGGCGCAAGGCGCACGAAGCCGAGATCGAACGGCTGAACCGGCTCTACTCCGCACTGGCACAGGTCAATCAAGCCATCGTCCGGACGGCGGCGCCCGAGCCGCTGTTTCGCGACGTGTGCCGCATCCTGGTCGAACAGGGTGGATTTCGCATGGCCTGGATCGGCGCCCCCGAACCGCAGGCAGACACTCTGGTGCCGTTGGCGCGCTGGGGTGACGACAACGAGTACCTGGATCGGGTCCGGATCTACACGGACCGGCGGCCCGAAGGCAGCGGTCCTACCGGCGTGGCGTTCCGCGAGGGCCGGGCATACATCTGCAACGATCTTTTCAACGATCCGGCCACCGTCCCCTGGCGTCGGGAGGCCGAGCGGCGCGGCTTTCGCGCATCCGCCGCCCTGCCGATCCGGCACCAGGGCGGGGTGTTCGGAACGCTGTCGGTCTACGCAGTGGAGACGGGGTTCTTTCAGGACAGGGAGGTGGCACTGCTGATGGACGTGGCCGCAAGCGTGTCGTTCGCGCTGGAGAATTTCGCGCGCGCCGAGGAGCGCCGCCAGGCCGAGCAGGCCGTCAAGCGCTTTGCCGCGATCGTGGAATCCACCAGCGACGCCATCCTCTCCACCACTATCGACGGCGTGATCACGAGCTGGAACGCCGCTGCGCACTGCCTGTTCGGCTACAGCGCCGGCGAGATCATCGGGCAGCACATCGGCGTGCTGGTGCCGGCCGATCGCATGAGCGAGCCGATGGCGGCGCTGGCGCGCATAGGCAAGGGCGAGCACGTCCGGCATTTCGAGACCGCGCGCGCGCACAAGGACGGGCGGAGCCTGCCGGTTTCGATCACGATCTCGCCCATCTACGGCGCGGGCGAGGCGGACTCGTGCCCGCTCGCCATCGTCGGCGCCTCGGCGATCATGCGCGATATCAGCGAGCGCAAGAAGACCGAGGCCGAGCTGCAGGAGTATGCGACCCGGCTGCAGGTCACCTCGCGACGATTGCTCGAGGTGCAGGAGAATGAGCGGCGCACGCTGGCGCGCGAGCTGCACGACACGGTGGGTCAGGAGCTGACCGCGCTGAGCCTCAATCTGGTCATGATTGCCGACGCCCTGCCGGCCGGCGCCGCGCCCGCGGTGCGCAGCCGGCTGGACGACTGCCGGACGCTGCTCGAGGATACGACGGCGCACCTGCGCGACGTGATGGTTGAGCTGCGGCCGCCGGGAATCGACGAGCTCGGATTGCTGGCGGCGTTGCAGGAGCACGCGCGCCGGGTGGCGAGCCGCACCGGACTGACCTTGAACGTCACGGGTGTCGAGCCGCGGCAGCGTTTCCCGACGCCCGTCGCCATCGCGCTGTTCCGCATCGTCCAGGAGGCGCTCAACAACACCGTCAAGCACGCGGGCGCTGGCGCGGTACTGATCGAGTTGCGGGAGCAGGCGGATCTGCTGCGATTGAGCCTCGCCGACGACGGCCGGGGCTTCGAGCCCGCGCGCCCGGCGCCGCGTGCGAGCTGCGGCATGGGCATGACGACCATGCGCGAACGCGCCGAGGCGATCGGCGCGCGGCTGGGCATCGAGTCGGACATCGGCCATGGCACGCGCATCACGGTCGAACTGCCGCGCACGGCAGGCTCGCCGGCGGAACCGCAAATCTGAGCGGACCCACCGATGTCGATCACCGTCTTCGTCGCCGATGACCATGCGATCGTTCGCGAAGGGCTGGCGACGCTGCTGGCGGCACAGCCCGACATCGAAGTCGCCGGCACCGCCTCGAACGGGCGCGAGGCCGTGGCCCGGGCACTGCAGCTGCGGCCGCAGGTGGTGATCCTCGATATCTCGATGCCGGAGTTGGACGGCATCGAGGCCACGCGCCGGATTCGTGAGCGCGAACCGCAGGCGTTGATTGCCATCCTGTCGATGCACGCCGGCGCCCAGCATGTGTTTCACGCCCTGGAGGCCGGCGCGCGCGGCTATCTGCTCAAGGAATCGGCCAGCAAGGAGATCATCGATGCGGTGCGAGCCATACAGGCCGGGCGCCGCTACCTGAGCCCGAAGGTGGCCGAGATCGTGGCCGAGGGCCTGAGCGAGCGCAGCGGCGCGAGCCCGCTCGAGAGTCTGAGCAAGCGTGAGCGTGAAATCCTCAAGTTGGTGGCCGATGGCAATTCGAGCCTGCGGATCGGGGAGATGCTGCACTTGTCACCGAAGACGGTGGACAGTTATCGCAGCCGCCTGATGCAGAAGCTGCATTTGCCCGACCTGGTGGCACTGATCAAATTCGCGATCCAGTACGGTCTGACGTCCCTGGACTAGAGTCTCCGAGCGGGCGGCAATCGAGAATTCCCTACAGACGCGCCGGCCGGTGCGACTTAGGTTCGCTGCGTGCCAACGGCCTTGGCCATGCTGCCGGGATCTTATGTCCGATACCGTTCCAATTCCGCGCCATGCCTCCAAGCGGGTCAAGATCCTGCTGGTGGACGATCATCGGACGACTCGAACCGCGGTGCTGATGCTGCTCTGCCAGGCGTTCCCGGACTGCCATCTGCTCGGTGCCGACAGCGCGGAGAGCGCGCTGCCGTTGTGCGAGACGCAGGCGCCGGAGCTGGTCATCATGGACATCGCATTGCCCGGCATGAACGGCGTCGATGCGACGCGACGCATCAAGCAGCTCGCGCCGAACACGCTGGTCGTCATGCTGTCCAACAGCGACATGCAGGTCTACCAGGAAGGCTCGATCGCCGCGGGAGCGTCGGCCTTCGTCAGCAAGCGCCGGACATCGACCGAGCTGGTGCCGGTCATTTCCGGCCTGCTGTCGTCGGTCACGGCGGCGCCGGGCGGTTAACGCTAGCGCCCGGCGCCCCGCGCAAGTCCAGAATTCCCTACAGCAATGACCGGATGTTCCCCGCATCGCCGCTGCGGGCGGCTCCCTAACATGCGCCGCCGCAATCCGCAAGCACGCGTCCATCCCGGATAGGCGGAGGAGTCTCCGATGAACATTGCCCCGCTGCCAGCCGATGAGAGCGAGCAACTGCTGGCGCTGGCGGAATACGACGTGCTCGATACGGCGCGCGATCCGCTGTTCGATGGGATCACCGAGCTGGCCGCCCAGATCTGCGACGCACCGATCGCGCTGATCTCGCTGCTCGAGTGCGACCGGCAATGCTTCAAGTCCACATTCGGTCTGGATGGCACCGCGCAGGCCACCCGTGCGATCGCCTTCTGTAGCCACGCCATTCTCGGCGACGAGCTGATGGAGGTGCCGGATGCGCTGCACGATTCGCGCTTCCACGACAACCCGCTGGTGCTGTCGCACCCCCGGATCCGATTCTACGGCGGCATGCCGCTGCGCAACGAGCGCGGCTTGCGTCTCGGCGTGCTGGGCGTGATCGACCACCAGGCTCGCCGCCTGTCGCAGCCGCAGCGCCGAGCGTTGGACAGGTTGTCGCGCCTGGCGGTGTCGCTGCTCGAACAGGGCAGGATCCAGCGCCACCTGAGCCGCAGCGAGGAGCGCTTCGAACTCGCGGTCCGCGGCGCGAACGTCGGCATCTGGGATTGGGATATCCGTGAGAATCGCCTCTATGCGTCGCCGCGGCTGCTGGAGCTGCTCGGCCATGAGGCCGGCGAGGCCGGCGAAGCCGAGCGCGACTTTCCGTCGTGGGCGCAGCAGGTGCATGCCGACGACCGCCAGCGCCTGGCCGCGCTCGTGCGGTGCGCGCGCGCACAGCCGCGACAGCCGTTCGATGTCAGTTTCCGGCTGCGCCGCAAGGCCGGCGATTACACCTGGGTCAACGTGCGCGGCATCACGCTGTGCGATCCGCAAGGGCGCGCGCTCCGCATGGCCGGATCATTGGAGGATATCAGTGCGCGGCTCGGGACCGAGGCGGCGGCACGCGAATGCGATCTACGCTTCAAGTCCGTGGTGCACGCCACCAAGGATGTGATCTGGGACTGGGATATCGAGCGCGATCAGCTCTGGTGGAGCGCGAACTACAGCCGCATGTTTGGCCACTCGTGCGAAGGCCTGCAATCGTCGCTGGCTTCCTGGGCCGAACATCTGCATCCGGACGACCGGCAGCGCGTCGTATCCGGCCGGTGCGCATGTCTGGCCGGCGACGGCTCGCTGTGGACCGATGAGTACAGCTTTCGGGTCAGCAGCGGCGAATACGTCTACGTCTTCGACCGCGCCCACGTGATGCGCGATTCGCACGGCAGGGCGGTTCGCATGATCGGCTGCATGGTCGATCTGACCGGCCGGCGGGAGGCGGAGAAGCAGTTGCTCGAGCGCGAGCGCCGCCAGAGCCTGATTGCTGAATTGGGACAGCGCGCGCTGGTCGATCCCGATCCCGCGGCGCTGATGGCGCAGGCGGTGGGCATCGTCAGCGGGACGCTGCATTTCGAGCATTGCCGGGTGCTCGTGCGGGCGGCCGGCGACAGCGGCCTGGTGGTGCGCGCGGCGGTCGGCGGGGACGAGCCGGGCGTGGGCCAGACGATTGCCGAGGACGATCCGCGGACGCAGGCGCTGCGGGTCCTGGCGGAGTCAAAGCCGGTGGAGTTCGAGCGGCCGGTGGCATTCGAGCAGCCACTTGATGATGCCGGCACGATGAGCGCGGCGCCCGCGCACGCCGCGGCGTTCGTCCGCGGCGTGGAGGTGCCGATTCCCGGGCCGCTGGGCCCATTGGGTGTGCTCGGGGTGCATGCCGCCGGCAAGCCGGCGGTCACCGCCGACGTGATCTGCTTCCTGCAGAGCATCGCCAACATCATCGGCGCGGCAATGACCCGACGGCAGGCCGATGAACAGCTTGCGTACCTGGCGCAATTCGACGGCCTGACGGGTCTTCCCAATCGCCACCTGTTCCGCGACCGCACCTCACAGGCGCTCGCGCGCGCCGAGCGCAGTGGTCACTCGGTCGCGGTGCTGATGCTGAATCTCGACCGCTTCAAGGTCATCAACGACAGTCACGGCCGCTCGGTCGGCGATGACCTGTTGACGCAGGTGGCCCGGCGCCTGACCGAGTGCGTCGATGCGAGCGATACCGTCAGCCGCGTGGGCGGCGACGAATATGGCATCGTGCTGTCGGATATCGAGCGGCTCGAGGATACGGCGCGTCGTGTGCAATGCGTGCTCGGCGCGCTGGCTCGGCCGTTCCAGCTGACGGACGGGGAAATCTTCGGCTCGGCCAGCGCCGGTATCGCGCTCTATCCGGCGGATGGAACCGACGCCGACGTGCTGATCAAGCATGCCGAGATAGCGCTGCACCGCGCCAAGGAACAGGGAGGCGGCTACCAGTTCTACGCCCCGCAGATGAACCAGCGCGCGCTGGCGCGCCTGCGCCTGGAGTCGAGCCTGCGGCATGCGCTCGATCGCGGCGAGTTCCTGCTGCACTACCAGCCGAAACTGGATCTCGCCAGCGGAGCGACGTGCGGCACCGAAGCGCTGCTGCGCTGGAATCACCCTCAGCGCGGCCTGGTGGCGCCGGCCGAGTTCATCCCGGTGCTCGAGGAAACGGGGCTGATAGTGCCCGTGGGGTCCTGGGTGTTGGAAGCAGTGTGTGCGCAAATCCAGGCGTGGCAAGCCGCCGGCATCCGGGTGCTGCCGGTGGCCGTGAACCTGTCGGCGCGCCAGTTTCAGCGGACCGACCTGGCGCTGCAAGTGCGACGCATCATCGAGTCGTACGCGATCGCGCCGGCCCGGATCGAGTTGGAGATCACCGAATCGATGCTGATGCACGATCCGCACGCGGCCGCGCAGACGCTCGGGGAGCTCAGGCGGCTGGGAGTAACGCTGGCGATCGACGATTTCGGCACCGGCTACTCCAGCCTGTCGTACCTGAAGCAATTTCCGCTCCACGCCTTGAAGATCGCCGGCACCTTCATCCGTAGCATCGCCGACGACTCGGACGATGCCGCCATTGCGCTCGCCATCATCAACCTGGCGCACAATCTGAACCTGCAGGTGGTGGCCGAAGGCGTCGAGACCGAGGCGCAGCTGCGCTTTCTGATCGACCACGGCTGCGATGCGGTGCAGGGATTTCATATCTCGCGGCCGGTCGACGCCGAGACCTATGCGAAAATGATCCGCGAGGGCAGTCCGGGCCTGTCGGCGGGGCGCACGCCGGCGTCGATCGCCGCGCGCCGGGACTGATCGGACGCGCCGCGGGGCCGGGCAGGCTGCACCGGCGCCCCGCTGGCGTGCCTGCCCGGCGCCTGCCGGTGGCGCCGGGGTGCATAGTCCTGTATCTATTCCAACAACAGGTCGAGCAGACGGCGATCAGGGCGCCGAAGGCATAGCAGGCCGGCATGACGCCGAACGAGCCAGGATCCCCGTTGACTCGATCCAGGGCGGCGCCGGCGCACGCCGGCGGGGCGATCGACGCACCGGATCTGCGGCTGTTCGTGTTCGCGCTGTTCTTCATCTTCGGCGGGATCACCAGCCTCAACGACGTGGTGATTCCGAAGCTCAAGGGGCTGTTCACGCTTTCCTATGGCGAGGTGATGCTGGTTCAGTCGGCATTTTTCGCCGCCTACCTCATCGTCTCGATTCCGGCCGCCGGGATCGTTGCCCGCGTCGGCTACATGCGCACCGCGTTCATCGGGTTGTTGCTGATGACGGCCGGCTGCCTGCTGTTCATCCCCGCATCCTCCTCCGGGCGGTTCGTGACCTTTCTGGTCGCGCTGTTCGTGCTCGCCGCGGGTATCACGGTGGTGCAAGTGGTGGCCAATCCGCTCATTTCCCTGCTCGGACCGACCGCCACGGCACATAGCCGGCTGACGTTCGCCCAGGCCTTCAACTCCCTGGGGACGACCGTCTTTCCGTACGTGGGCTCGATGCTCATCCTCGGCTCGCTGCCCACCGTGAATCCGGCACAGCTCGCGGGGCCGGCGCTGGCGGCATTCAGAGCCCAGGAGACGCACATCATCGTGCGCACCTATCTCGCGCTCGCCAGTGCGCTGATGATGCTCGCGGCAACGGTCTGGCTGCGTCGCAACCGTCTGCCGCAGGCGCCGGTGGCGGCGGCATCCATCGGCGATTCCCTTGCCCTGTTGCGTCAGGCGCGCTTCGGCTTCGGTGCGTCGTGCATCTTCCTGTACGTCGGCGCCGAGGTCGCCATCGGTTCGCTCATCGTCAGCTACCTGATGCAGGGCACGGTGATGGCGCTGGCGCAGCGCGATGCCGGCGAGCACGTACCGCTGTACTGGGGAGGGGCGATGGTCGGGCGATTCATCGGCGCCTATCTGCTGCGTATTTTCTCACCGGGCCTGGTGCTGGCCGGCGCTGCCGGGAGCGTGATCGCGCTGCTGGCGGTATCGGCCCTCACCACCGGCGGCGTGTCCGGTGGCAGCCTGCTGGCGATCGGGCTGTTCAACTCCATCATGTTCCCGACGATCTTCTCGCTCGGCTGCGAAGGACTCGGTGCGCGCGCCGCCGAGGGCTCGGGAATCATCTGCGTTGCGATCGTCGGCGGAGCCGTGATACCGCTGCTGACCGGTCACGCGGCCGATCTGGTCGGATTGAAGGCAGCACTGAGCGTGCCGGCGCTGTGCTATGCGGGCATCCTGGCGTTCGGAATCTACGCGCGCCGGCCGCTGACGGTGCCCCCACGAAGCGCGCGCTAGGCGCCGTGCGCGCCGGTCGCAGCCCCGGTGGCGCGCATTTTACTGTCGGACGATTCGTACGCTGCGGGTCACGCTGGCCGAGCGCGCGCCCGATCCGGGCGCGGCAGCGCGATTATGTCAACGCCATGGCGCAGCTTGCTGACATAAGCCGTGCCGGATCCGCCGCAGCGGCCGTTGTCGTTTAGCGGCGACACTTCCGGACAATATATTTTTGGTGCAGCATCGCGTCCACGAACCGAATTGAGCAGGGGTACCTTGCCATGAACAGTCACCCTTCGATGACGATCCGCTCGCGAAATTTGCAGCGCCTGCGCTCGCTCACGCCGGCAATCGCCGGCCTGTTCGCGGCGACGCTCGCCGCATTCGGTCTCAGCGCCTGCGGCGGCAGCACGCTCGGTTCGGGAGCCAATTCCGTGAGCTCCACGGCGTCCTCGTGCACCTCGGCTTCCTGCGGCACGGCGCTGATGTCGTTGACCGATGCGCCGGGCGACTTCCTGACCTACACGGTGAATGTCGTATCGCTGAATCTGCAGCGCGCCGACGGCACCGTGGTCGAAACGCTGCCGGTGACCACCACCGTGGACTTCGCGACGCTCGTGAGCCTGAGCGAAATCGTCAGCGCCGGGCAGATTCCGGCGGGCCGGTACACCAGCGCGACCATGACGCTCGACTACACCAACGCCAACATCGTGGTCGATAACGGCACCGCCGCCGGCGAAGCCGTGACCGCGGTGGACAGCTCCGGTGCGGCGCTGGGGCTTACGACGCTCACCGTGCAGTTCAACGGCGCCAATGCGCTGGTGGTGACGCCCGGAATCATCGCCAACCTGAGCCTGGACTTCAATCTCGCGGCCACCAACACGGTCAATCTCACCACCGCGAAGGTGACGGTCAATCCGGTGCTGGTCGCGAGCCTGGTGCCGTCGACCACCCGTCCGTTTCGGGTACGCGGCTCGCTGGTCAGCGTCGATTCGACCGCCGGCACCTACACGGTGAACCTGCGGCCATTTCACGATGACACCGACGCGGACGGACAGGAGGTGGTCGCAACCACCAGCGCCACGACCTATGTCATCAACGGCACCAGCTACGCCGGCGGTGCCGGCCTGACGCAGCTCGCAGGACTCGCGCCCGGAACCATGGTGGTCGCCTTTGGCAGCCTGTCCACGGCCGACCATTCGTTCACGGCCAGCACCGTGCGAGCGGGTAGCAGCGCCGTGAGCATGACTCAACAGAGCGTCGAAGGCGATGTCGTCGCGCGCAGCGGCAACGTGCTCACGGTGCGCAACGCGACTCTGACGCAGATCGACGACCGCGAATGTGAATTCGAGCGCGGCGATGTCACGGTGACGGTCGGCACCGGCACGACGGTGACCAAGGACGGTTACAGCGGCTCGTTCACCATCCAGGACATCTCCGTCGGACAGCATGTGCGGTTCCTCGGCACGCTGACGCAGGGCGGCGGTCAGCCGCCGCCGGAAGGCTCAAGTTCATCCTCGAGTTCCGGCAGCTCCGGCGGCAGCAGCTCCAGTTCCAGCAGCTCGGGCTCGAGCAGCTCGAGCAGCTCGAGCGGCGGCAGCTCCAGCTCCGGCAGCTCCAGCGGCGCGATGGTCACGCCGACGAACCTGGACATGAACTCCGGCAGCGTCGCTGCACTCGACGCCACGGCCGGCAGCGCGGAGCTGATGCTCACCAGCCTGTGGGGCACGACCACGGCCATCGGCAGTAATTCCGTGACGATCGATCTGCAGGAGATCGACGGCCGGAGCGCCGCGGCGTTCAACTTCGCCGGCACCGGCACGGCGTCTGCCAATGACGCCGTGGCCTCGGCCTATATGGTGGGCACATCGGGCCTGTCCCTTTCCGGCCTGATGACCAATATGCCGGTGCGCTTCCTCGGCTTCGTGGCGCCCTTCGGATCGGTCGCCTCCGGCGGCGTGGACTTCAATGCGACGACGCTGGTCAACTTCGCCCAGGCCGATGCGCTGGTGCTGATCCATTGGGGTTCCGGCGGGCTGGCCGCGGTGTTCTCGAGCGTCACCCCGGGCGCCGTGACCGTGCCGCAGAGCGCGCTCGATGCCAGTGCCGATGCCACGTTGTTGCTCGGTCCGCAGAGTATCAGCCTGGTTTCCGCTGCCGGACACACGACCGGGCTGACGCTGACGCCGCCGAGCAGTGCGGTGAGCGCGGTGCAGTACGCGATCGCTCATCTGAGCACCGGCAAGACCGACAGCTACGGCAGCTTCGCCGATTTCGCAACGGCGCTGCAGTCCGATCTGACGGCCGGCTCGACCTTGACGAGCGCGATCGCGGCGCGAGGACCGTACGATACAGGCACCTCGGCCCTGTCGGCCGTGCAGGCGATCGTGCTGCTCAGCAACTAGGCGGCCGGCGTGGTGGCGGAACGGTCGGCGACGCCGGTGAGGCGCTGCAGCTGCTGAGGCTGCGCGGGTCCGCGTTGGCGGGCCCGCCCGGCCTCAGATACCCGCGTGCCCGGTCGACATGCAATCGGGATCCAGATCGAAACCGCTGGCCCCCGCAAGCCGGGCCATCAGCCACAGGTACGTGGTCAGGTGATGCATGCACGGTATCGTAGGAGCGATCGCGTCGGGCGGCGGATTCAACTCGTACGCGCTGTTCACGTGCTCATACGGCAGCGGCAGGATCGGCGGCAATTGCGGCACCAGGTCCTGTCGATTCGCAATCCGGAAGCTGTCGGGCACGGCGGCGGCGTAGCAGCCGGCGAACAGATGGTCGCCCGTGCGCGGGCTCGCGAACGTATACACGCCCGGTGTCCGGCACGAGGTGTTCAATGCCACGTCGAGCGCCAGCAAGGTAGCGAGCGCGCCGCCGAGGCTGTGGCCGCAGATCGTGACGCTGGCCGCAGTCCCGGCATCGAGGTACCCCTTGATCGAGTCCTTCGCCGTTGGCGAGCCATCGGGCGATCCGGTCCGCAACGAGCGGTATACGGCGGTAAAGCCGTCCTCGGTGTAGCCGTGCGCGCCGGCGATGGGGATCGGCACCAGCAGGAACGAGGCGTCATGCAGCCACTCGAGGATGGTATCCGTGCCGCGGATCGCGGCCACCAGTTCCTTCGATGCCGTGACGGCGAGGAAACCGAACGTCACGATCTGCCCCAGATGCGGGTCGATGTCGGTGGCCAGATCATCGCCGTAGATGGCTTGCAGGAACGTACAGCCGGCCGAGTTCATCCGGGCGAATTCGGCGGCACCGTAGCTGCCTTTCGGATCGACCGATTCGGCGATCTCCACCAGGGCCGCATATCGAATCGCGCTGTCCCAGCTCATCGGCGGCATGGCGGATCCCTGCTCGTCAAAGCGCGTGGCAGGTGCGATGCCCTCTGACGGCCCGAAGCATGGAGCCCTGGAGGGCCGGCGGCACCAAGACGCAGACCGGTGAGCGGGGCGCGGCTCATCGCTTCGGCGGCGGGATGTCGGCGAACAGCGCCCTGAGGGTCCGGGGCTGGGATCGCAGATACTGCTTCGGTGCTTCCACCTGCGCGCCGAGCCGGGCCGCGGCGTGCCACGGCCAGCGCGGGTCGAACAGCATTGCGCGCGCCAGCGCGACCATATCGGCCTGGCCGGTGGCGACGATGGCCTCGGCCTGTTCGGCCTGCGTGATCAGTCCGACCGCGATGGTGAGCAAGCCGGTCTCGGCCCGGATGCGCTCGGCGAACGGCACCTGATAGTTGGGATGGACGGGCATGTTCTGCAGCGGGGAGATGCCGCCGCTGGAGACGTGAATGTAATCGCAGCCGCGCCGCTTGAGCTCGGTGGCGAATGCCAGCGTCTGCTCCAGGTCCCAACCGCCGTCCATCCAGTCGCTCGCCGACACGCGTACCCCGACCGCCTTGCCGGCGGGAAACACGCGGCGCACCGCCTCGTAGACCTCCAGCGGCATGCGCATGCGCTTCTCGAGCGAGCCACCGTAGGCGTCGTCGCGCCGGTTCGAGAGCGGCGAGGGGAATTCATGCAGCAGGTAGCCGTGTGCCGCGTGCAGCTCGACCGCATCGAATCCCAGCCGGTCGGCGCGCCGCGCGCTCGCGGCGAATTGCTCGACGACGGTCGCGATGCCGGCCTGGTCGAGCGCCCGGGGCGTCGACGCCGACGGTTGGAACGCGAGCGCCGAGGGCGCGAGCGTTTCCCAGCCCCCGTCGCCAGCCGCGATGGGATCGCCGCCGTCCCAGGGCGTGCGGGTCGAGGCCTTGCGTCCGGCGTGGGCCAGCTGCATGCCGATGCGGATGGCCGAATGGTTGCGGATGGCGCTGATCACGGGGCGCAGCGCCTGCTCCGTGGCGTCCGACCACAGACCCAGATCGGCCGGCGAAATCCGGCCCTGCGGCGCAACCGCGGTGGCTTCGGTCAGCATGATGCCGGCGCCGCTGAGGGCCAGGTGGCCGAGGTGCAGCAGATGCCAATCGGTCGCTTCGCCATCGCGGGCGGAGTACTGGCACATCGGCGCCACGGCGATGCGATTCCTCAGCGCTATCGGTCCAAGCGATACGGGTGAGAACAGCGCGCTCATCGGATCCCTTGCTGGACGCCGCGTGCAGCGACTTGCCGCGATCGTGCTTCATCATACCCAGTTCGAGCGGCCGGAGTGGAGCACGGGCCCGCCGGGTCGGCGCCGGGCGCGGCGGTTCCTCAGCGGCCGGCGGCCGTCAATTCCTGGCGCAATGCGCGCCGAATCCCGGATGAGGCGGCGCGGTAACTGTCCGGTGCGATGCGCACCAGGTCGCGCCCTTCGTTCTTGGCGTCGTAGAGCGCGATGTCGGCGCTGGCGATGATCGCATCGAGCGACACGCCGCCGCCGGCATTGCTTGCGAGCCCGGCGCTCAGGCTGACGCGCATGCCGTGCCCGCTGGCCGGCAGCTGAATCTCCAGTGCCAGAGCGCGCAGCCGGTCGATGCTCGCGACGGCGGTATCGAGCGGACAATCCGGCAGCACCAGCAGGAATTCCTCGCCGCCCCAGCGGCCCAGGGTGTCGCCCTCGCGCAGACAGGCGCGGCCGATGCGCGCGAACTCCTTGAGCACGTGATCGCCGGCTGCATGGCCGCAGCGGTCGTTGATGGTCTTGAAATGATCGAAGTCCAGCAGCGCGACGGTCAAGGGCTTGCCGCTGGCGTTGGCGTCGTCCAGGGCCTCGGACGCGAGTGCCGCCGTGCGGCGCCGGTTCGGCAACGCCGTCAGCTCGTCCTGCCCGGCGAGGCGCAGCAGCTCGCGGCGATAGCGTGCCGACGTGATGAGGATGTAGGTGAGCAGGGCGATGATCACGATGGCGGCGACGCTCGTCACGGCACTCAGGCGCAGCTCCTGGGTCTGCCGTTGCGAGCGTTCCAGCGACAGCGCCAGCTCGCGCCGCAGCGACTCGTTGCGCTCGATCTCGTGGTCGGTCTCGAATTGTGCCCGCAGCGCCGAGATCTGGCGCATGCGCTCGGCGTCGGTCTGGCCGACGTAGCGGCGCATGTATTCGCTCAGGTCGGCGTAGGCGCGGCGGAAGTCGTGCAATGCCGCATTGGTGCGCGCGCGCAGCTCGTAGATCTGGGCGATGTGCTCGGCCGGCATGTCGTTCCCGCCGTGGTCGAGCACGTCATTGAGAGTCGCGAGCGCCCGCTCGGCATGCCCTTCGGCCAGGTCGATGCCTGCCAGCAGTGTCTGCACGTCCTTCACGGCGTCGGCCGACTTGGCGTCCTGGAACACGGGCTGCGCCAGTTCGCACTGCTTGCGGGCGACCGGCAGCTGGCCGAGCTCGATGTACGCCCGGCACAGATCCAGGTCTGCGAACGCCACGCCCTGCCGGTCGTCGAGCGTGACGCTGAGCTGCCGGGCCTGCGAGATCTGCTCGATCGCTGCCGGAACGTCGCCCGTCGACAGCAGGATGCGGCCGCGCAAGTAGCGGTTGACGGACAGCTCCAGGGTGGCATCGTGGGCGAGATCCCAATCGAGCGCCTCCTGATTGAGCGCGAGGGCCTGGGTGTAGTCGCCCAGGTCGCGCATTACCGCGGACAGCGCTGCGGCAGCCAGGATTCGCGGCCGCGCCAGCGACGCGGAGCGGGTCGCGCTGTAGGCCTGTGTCAGGCTCGCGATGGCCAGGTCGAGCCGGCCCTGCCGGCGCTGCAGGATGCCCTGGCTGATGAGCAGGCAGGTGTCCGCGATCGAGCCGTGCGGCTGCAAGGCGCGCACGGCCGCGAGCGCCGTGATCGCCTGGCTGATGCCCGGTTGATCGTACACATTCTCCCAATACGCGGTCAGCAGGTTGAGACGGACCGGATCATCCTCCTGCGGCGCCAGCGCGAGTCCCTGGGTGGCTGCCTCGCGGGCGGCGTCGCCGAGCTCGAGCATGCCGTAGGCGTGCGCCTCGACTGCGTACAGTGCGGCCAGCTGCTGCGAGTCCGCAGGCGCGGCGGGGTCGAGCGCCTTGAGCCGCTGTTGAGCCTCGCTCACCGCCCGCCTGGCATCGACGCTGACCCGATCATCGAGCGCGCGCATCCGGGCGCCGGGCAGATCCAGGCAGTCGGCCTGGGCTATGCCGGCCGCCAGCCCCGAGAGCAGCCACAGGGCAAGAGACCGCAAGGGTCCGGCTCCCCGGGTGCCGCATGGAGGACGGGGCTGGGATGTTCGCATGGCCGTGCCAAAGGTACGGCGTTGGCCGCCGCCGTACTCCGGCGGATGTCACGTTTCGGCCGTGATTGGCCATCAAATCCGCCGCTTCGGCGCCGTCGGGGCGGGACGGCGGGCAATCCGGCTCTCCGCGCCGCGCTCGGCCGTGCCCCCCACGGCCCGGCCGGGGCGGTTTTTGCGGTAAAGTGGCTGCGATGCCTGCCGCCCTGTCCATCTCCAACCTCACCAAGACTTATGCCTCCGGCCTGCACGCGCTCAAGAGCGTCGATCTCGAGATCCGCAAGGGCGAGATCTTCGCCTTGCTCGGTCCCAACGGCGCCGGCAAGACGACGTTGATCAGTACGGTGTGCGGCATCGTCACGCCGAGCGCAGGCAGGATATGCGTCGACGGTCACGACGCGGTGCGCGAGTTCCGCGCCTGTCGCACCAAGATCGGGCTGGTGCCCCAGGAGCTGAGCACCGACACCTTCGAGACCGTCTGGGCGACGGTGAGCTTCAGCCGCGAGCTGTTCGGGCGGCCAGCCAATCCGGCATTCCTGGAGAAGCTGTTGCGTGATCTGTCGCTCTGGGAGCGGCGCAAGGATCGGATCATGACGCTCTCCGGCGGCATGAAGCGACGCGTGATGATCGCGAAGGCATTGTCGCACGAGCCGCAGCTACTGTTCCTCGACGAGCCGACCGCTGGCGTCGACGTGGAGCTGCGCCGTGACATGTGGGGACTGGTGCGGGGACTGCGCGACAGCGGCGTGACCATCATCCTGACCACGCACTACATCGATGAGGCGGAGGAGATGGCCGATCGAATCGGCGTCATCAGCAGGGGCGAGCTGATCCTGGTCGAGGACAAGCACGCGCTCATGAAGCAGCTCGGCAAGAAACAGCTGACGCTGCACCTGCAGCAGCCGTTGATGCACACCCCGGCAGGCCTGAGCGAATGGCGCCTGGCGTTGGCGGCCGGCGGCACCGAGCTGCACTTCAGCTTCGACGCTAGCGAGGAGCGCAACGGCATTCCGGCGCTGCTGCGGCGCATGGATGAGCTCGGTATCGGCTACAAGGACCTCAATACCCGGCAGAGCTCCCTGGAGGACATCTTCGTCAGCCTGGTCAGCCAGCGCGGTCAGTTGCGCCCATGAACGTACCGGGCTTCAACCGACGCGGAGCGTGGGCCATCTACAAGTTCGAGATGGCACGCTTCCGACGCACCCTGCTGCAGAGCGTCGTCACCCCGGTGATCACGACCTCGCTGTATTTCGTGGTGTTCGGCTCGGCCATCGGCTCGCGCATATCCGAAGTCGGCGGCGTGGCGTACGGCGCCTTCATCGTGCCGGGCCTGATGATGCTCGCGCTGTTCACCGAGAGCCTGTCCAACGCCTCGTTCGGCATCTATTTCCCCAAGTTCACCGGCACGATCTACGAGCTGCTGTCGGCACCGGTGTCGGTGCTGGAGATCGTGCTGGGCTACGTCGGCGCCGCCGCCTCCAAATCGGTGATACTCGGGGTCATCATCCTGGCAACGGCGTCGATCTTCGTGCCGATCCGGATCCTGCACCCGGCGTTGATGGCGGCCTACCTGCTGCTGATCGCATGCAGCTTCAGTCTGCTCGGCTTCATCATCGGCATCTGGGCCAACAGCTTCGAGCAGCTGCAGTTCATCCCGATGCTGGTGCTGACGCCGCTGACTTTCCTGGGCGGGGCCTTCTATTCGATCGACATGCTGCCGGGGGTGTGGCGCACCGTCACGCTGTTCAACCCGGTGGTGTATCTGATCAACGGCTTTCGCTGGACCTTCTACGGCGCATCGGACATCGGCGTAGGGGCGAGTCTGTCGATGACGTTGGGCTTCTTTGCGCTCTGCCTGGTGGTAGTCGGGGTGACATTCAGGACCGGCTATCGGCTCAAGAACTGAGTCCGGCCGGCAGCGCGTGCGATCGCCGGCCGGCGCCATGCGTTGGCCGCCGCGGAGACCAGGCTATATGATGTCCGCCAGGCGGGGATGCTTCGACGAGCCGGTTCGAGATCATCCGCAAATGGGGTTCACGATGCCAACGCGCGGAATATGGGGCCTGGTGGTCCTGGTGGCGGACGTATGGGCCATCGTCAGTATCCTGCAGAGCCCCGCCGAGACGGCCAGGAAAGTGCTGTGGGTGGTGCTCGTGATCGTGCTGCCGGTGGTCGGTTTCATCCTGTGGTATTTCCTCGGGCCGAAGAGCGGCCGGGCATAGCAGCGGGCGCGAGCCGGCTTCACCCGCGGCGAGCGCCGGTGGCGAATGCGGTGGAGCTTCGCATGATCGAATGGCTACTGGAGCGGTGGGGAGCGCGGCGCGCGCGACAAGGCGTCGTGCTCGCGGCCGTGGTTTCGGGCCTGCTGATCGCGTTGATCGGCGTCCTGGTCACGCTCGGCGCGCTGCGCGCACACCGAACCGCGTGGGCATGGACCAGCGGCTTGCTGGCGCTGCTGGCATTGTGGCTGTGGCTGCGCAGCGTGCGGGCGCGATGGGCCGCGTTGCAGGAGCGCTCCATTGCCGCCGCGCCCGTACAGGATGACACCGCAGTCTGGGGTGTCGGCGGGCCCAATCTGCGCACCCCGGGCGCGACCGGCGTATTTCGTGCGCTGTCGAGCCGGTCGGACGCGCGCGATCGCGACCACGATCAGCACGCCTGAACTGGCGCGGTCCGTCAATCACGCATTCGGAGAACCGCAATGAACATCTACCTGAGCTTCGGTCCGCTGGCGTCGCTGATCGCCGGCATCCTGATCCTGCTGGTGCCGCGCCTGCTCAACTACATTGTCGCGGTCTACCTGATCCTGATCGGATTGGCGGGCTTGTTCAGCAGCGGTGCCTTCCACATGCACTAGCGGGCCGCTGCGCGCGTGCCGCGCGCAGCGCGCACGGTGAAGCGGAACTCACGCTGACGCCGTGCTCCTGGGCACGCGTACCACCACGGTGCCCGCGATCTTGTCATGCCAGGCCTGGTGCTCATCGTCGATCGCGATCCAGATGAAGCCGAGCCCGACGATGAAGAGCGACAGGAAGCAGGCCAGCGCACGCACAATGGCCGTGACCCAATCGAGCTCGCGGCCATCGAGGCGCACCACGCGCAGATCGAACACGATGCCGCCCACGGTGGCCCCTTTGAGCTTCCACATCACCGCGCCGTAGCCGGCGAGCAGCAGCAGATGCAGCCTTTCGGCGGAGAACGCGAAGTGCAGGATGACACCGATCAGCACGATGTCGATGAACAAAGCGCCCATGCGTATCCAGAATCCGGCGCGGGGATAGGCTGCCATGGCCACCGCCGCCACGGCGCCCGCGGGTGCTGCGGCGGCGGGCGCAGCGGCGTGGGCGGCGCCCGGGCCGATTTCATTCGGCGCGACCGCGCCGGCCGGCGCGGGGCCGTGCGGGCCGGCGCCGGGTGCATTGGCGGCGGCGGCTGACGATGTGGCGGCGCCTGCCGTGGCCGCGCGCTCCGACTGCGTTGCGCGCCGGGCCTGCAGCGCCAGCAGCAGGGTATAGACGACCACCCCCAGGCCGATGAAACCGAGCAACTTATAGGTGACGAGCCCGAGCACCGGTATCAGGTAGACCGCCGTCACGATCAGGCCGCCGATCAGCACCGCCGATGCGGGATGGGCCCAAATGCCCGCGCTGCCGGACTTCGTGACGCGGCGCCCGATCCACGCCAGCATCACCAGCTTGCCGAAGGATTCGGCAAGCAGCAGCGACAGGCCGACGAATGGTATCGCCAGGATCCCGATCACGCTGATGCTCAGCAGCAGCAGCAGAATCGGCGTCGCCAGCGTCGTGAGCAGGGCGGCGAGAGTCGACTTGCCGGGGTGCCTGTCCAGGGTCTGTACGCAGCGCTCGACGCTCGGACCGAACAGCAGCGCGGTGAGAACGTAGGCCGCGAGCGTCACCAGCGCGATGGTCCATGCCCATGCCAGTCCGGGTGCAAACGCCAGCAATCGTCCGTACAGCAAGCAGTGCGTGATCCAGGTGCGCAGCCAACCGAAATCGGCCAGCCGCGCGCCGAACGAAATGCTCTGCACGCCGCCTTGAACCACTGCCGCCGGATCGAGTACCACGGTGCCGCCGATCGAGACGGCCTGGCCGTCGAGGTTGGCGTGCGGACCGAGCTCGACGTTTCCGAGCACGGCAACCACGTCGCCGTGCACCGCGCTGTCGACGTAGGTATTGCCCAGAATCGAAACGGCTGCATCGCCGACCGGACCGGTGACGCGCGTGTCGCCGAATATGGAGACGACGGCGTCGGCAATCTCGCCGGCGCTGGTGGAGGAGCCGAAGATCGAAACCACGGCGTCGGCATGCTCACCGGCGTGCAGCGTGGAGTCACGACCAACGCTGATGATCGCACGGCCCTCACTGCGGGCGTGCCCGTGCCTTCCGACCCAGGGTGCAAGCGGCGGCGGGGGTGCCGGTGGCGCCGGTTCCGCATCCGGGGAGGCGGGCCGGAGATGAGTCACGGCGATGCGCGTACTCGAATTGCCGGAGCCGGCTGCGGGGGTCTGCTCGAGATTCCACTGGCTGGCCTGCGCGTCTGGAACGAGTCCGAGCAGCAGCGGCCAGCAGGCCAGCAGGCCCAGGAGGACGCGCGAGGCTTCAGTCGGGTGTTTCATGTGCGATTTCCAGTGGCCGGCGCTCAGCGGGTGGCATAGAGGGTTCGGTAGGCTACGGCGCCCAGGCCGGCCAGCAGCCCGTACATGGACAACAGGCTGGTCGCGCTGCCGTAGAGCCACAGCGGCGGAATGCTGTGCAGGATCGTGGTGCCGATGTCGTTGAACAGCGAGCCGAGAAACAACACCCAGGCGTGGGCGTCATGAATCCACGACAGCGGCCGGCTGGCCGGAGCTGCCATACGGGCCACCGCGCGCTCGGGACCGGACCAGAACACCAGGCTCAGCGAGGCCTGCACGGCGCCGATGCAGATCAGCAGGAATGCGGCACGCAGCGCCATCGGCCATTGGCCGAACGGCCGGCGCCACGACGGCAGCGCCGCGCGCCGCTCGATCTCGGCGAACACGCGCAAGCCCAACGTCCCGGGCGCCCGGAGCGGCGGCTGCGCACGGCAGGTGCGGCTGATGAATTGCTCGAGACGGCTGTGGTCGTCGTTCGACTGGTTCATGGATGAGTTCATGGCTGCGGCTGTCCGTGGGTCGGAACGGACGCGCCCGTGCGCAGCAGCTTGGCCAGGCCGATGCGGCCGCGCATGATATCGGTCTTCACCTTGCCGAGCGAGACTCGCAGCCGGCGGGCGATATCCGGATAGGGCAGGTCCTCGAAGTGAAACAATACCAGCGGCACACGCTGGTGGTCCGGCAATCTGCTGAGCGCCTGCTCGACAAGCCGCTGTCGCTCGCCCGCAGCGACGCCGTCGAGCAGGGTGTCCGGCACGGCGAAATCGAGGGCGGGCTCATCCTCGTCGTCCTGCTCGCGGTGAAGCTCGGAGAACGAGCGCCAGCGCCTTCGATAGCGGGTCAGATGATTGAGGCTCATGTTGGTCGCGACCGTCTTGAGCCAACCGCCGCGAGTCGGGCTGGTCCGCAGCTGGTCGAAATTCTGGAATGCCTTCAGAAACACGTCCTGGGCGATGTCCTGTGCCTGCGCGTCGTTGCCCAGCAGACGCGCGGCGGTGGAGTAAACCATGTCCTGATAGGCCTGCATGAACGTTGCGAACTCATTGGAGCGAATCGGATCCAGGGCTGGGTTTTGCACGACGATTTCAGCCTTTAACCCCAGAACACGGTTGCGGCGCCTTGGTTGCAGAAAGATCTGTATCTAATTCAGTCGGTTGCAGCGCCTGGCGGGCGGCGCTCGGCGAGCCAGCCGCCGCAGCCGCCGGACGGAGGTAAGACCCGGCCGCAGTCTAGCCAATATGCGGTACGCCACGCCCGTCAGGCCTGCGCGCGGCGGCCGGAAGGCCCGCATCGGCCATCGGGTACAATCGCGGCCGCCGACTACGGTCTCGAGGGAGTCGCCACGGAATGAACAGCGAGCAGAGCGATCGGCGAACCGACGTGTGGTCCGATTGGCTCCTGCATCGCCGCCATGCCGACGATCCCGAGTACGACCGGGTCGTGCGTGCGATCATCGAACGCTATGCCGACCGCGTGCTCGACGGCGCGCAGCTGGCACCGGGCTGCACGCTCGCGGATATCGGCGCCGGCGAAGGCATCGTCGCCTTTCGGGCCATCGATCGCATTGGACCATCGCTGCGCGTGCTGCTCACCGACATCTCGCCGCCGCTGCTGCACCACGCCGAGGCGCTGTCGGTGGAGCGCGGCGTGCGCCCGCAATGCACGTTTCTGCAATGCGCGGCCGATGACCTCAAGCAGCTCGGCGATGCATCGGTCGATGTCGTCACCACGCGGGCCGTGCTGGCCTACGTGGCCGACAAGGGCGCTGCGCTGCGCGAATTCCATCGCATCCTCAGGCCCGGCGGGCGCCTCTCGATCGCCGAGCCGGTATTCCAGGACGATGCGTTCGCGGCGCGAGCCTTGAAGACGCTGATCGATACGCGCCCCGCCGGATCGGTCAACCGCTTCCTGCTGTTGCTGCATCGCTGGAAGGCCGCGCAGTATCCGGACACGGAGGAAGGGATTCAGCAGAGCCCGATCGCCAACTACTCGGAACGCGACCTGGTGCGCTTCGCGCAAGCCGCGGGCTTCGGCGGGATTCATATGGAGCTGCACATCGACATCGCACCGTCCATCGTCACCTCCTGGGACGTGTTCCTGCGCAGTTCGCCACACCCTCTGGCGCCGGCACTGAGCGTCATCCTGGCCGAGCAGTTCAGCGCCGAAGAGCGGCACTTCTTCGAGCAGGTGTTTCGGCCGGTAGTCGAAGACCCCAAGTCCGTCACCGCCGATCGCATCGTCTATCTGACCGCGCGCAAGCCCTTGGATCCGTCGAGCCAGCCGCCGCAGATCGTCAACCCCTGAGCGACGCCGGCGCGCGGCATGCCGCAGCCGCGAAAGCGCGCCCGCCGGGCCGTGCGGCCGAAGTAATGACGCAAACGCTTCTCGATCCGCTGCGCGCCGCCACCGGTGCGCCGTGTCCGCGTGGCGTGATTGTGCAATCGCCGGCACTGGCGGCGGAACTTGCCGCGCAGCCAGCAGTCTGTTGCCGTTGAACGCGGACGATGATCCCTGCGGCCAGGCGGCGAACACGCAGGTTCACGATGCCGATCGACGTCGATTCGACGGGATCGGTGACGGTACCGACTTTGCGATGCAAAGTTTAAGGCGCTGCAAAGCGCAAGGGACGGATAGGTGATGCTGCAACGTTCATATGCCGGCGGGCGCGGACGCCTGCCCTGGCTTGCCCTTGGGGTCCTGTCCTGCCTGTGCTCGGCGGCGCATGCCGGCGGGGCCCTGGATCTGAATGCCTATCGCGGCAAGGTCGTGTATCTGGACTTCTGGGCGTCGTGGTGCACTCCGTGCCGCGAATCCTTTCCCTGGATGGACTTCGTGCAGCGGACCTACTCGCAGCGGGGCCTGGTGGTCATCGGCATGAATGTCGATCAGGACCGTAATTCCGCCGATCAGTTCCTGCAGATGCTCAAGCCCGGATTCCAGATCGCCTTCGATCCCAAGGGAGCGCTGGCCGAGAGCTTCAAGGTGGTGGGCATGCCCGAGACGTTCCTGATCGATCGCAGCGGCAAGATCAGATACCAGCACATCGGATTCAGGCCCGAGGACGAGGCGGCGCTCGATCAACAGGTCAAGCAGCTGTTGGCGGAGAGCCGTTGAGGCGCGATGAGCGGGCGGCGAACCTTGTGGATGCGGCGCGAATTGTTGTACTTTCGATCGCAGCGTAGCGGGGGACGGCGGGGCTCCAATGCGGGATCTGCATCGCGCGTTGACGGATATCAGCGTAATCCGCGAGCAGTTGGCCCGCGGCACCGAATTCCGCGGTTACGGCCCGGCGACTCTGGCGGCAACGGGCACCCTGGCACTGCTGGTGGCGGCGGCGCAGGCGCTGTGGCTGAAGGATCCGGCGTCGCACCTGCAGGCGTACCTGACGGCGTGGGTGCTCACGGCGGCGGTGTCGGTGGTCGTCATCGGCGTCGAGACGGTCAAGCGCTCGCGGCGTGCCCACGGCGGCCTGGCGGTGCACATGCTGCAATCGGCGGTCGAACAGTTCCTGCCCGCCGTGACGGCCGGGGGATTGCTGACCGTCGTCATCCAACAGGCCGTTCCGCAGAGTCTCTGGATGCTTCCCGGACTGTGGCAGGTGGTGTTCAGCCTGGGCGTGTTCTCTTCCTGCCGCTTTCTGCCGCGGCCGATGTTCGTGGTCGGCATCTGGTACCTGGGCTGCGGACTCGCCTGCCTGGCATTCACTGCTCCCGGGCAATCGATCTCACCCTGGATCATGGGCGTGCCATTCGGCGTCGGACAGCTCGCGGTGGCCGCGATCCTGCATCGCAACCGCGAAGACGATGGCGACGATGAACGGCGCTAGGAAAGAGGATCGGCGTGCGCCGCAATACGCATATGCCGGTCTCGATCGCGTGATCCATGAACGGGCGCGGCTGAGCGTGCTGACGTCGCTGGCGGCGCATCCGGCCGGCCTGCGTTTTGGCGACCTGAAGCAATTGTGCGGCCTCACGGACGGCAATCTGAGCCGCCACGTGCAGGTTCTGCAGGCGGCAAAGCTGGTCGAAGTCTGCAAGAGCTTCGAGCACAATCGTCCGCAGACCATGTGCCGACTCACTGCGGAAGGACGCAGGCGGTATGTGGAGTACCTGGCGGTGCTCGAGCAGGTGGTCAGGGACGCCGCGGCGGCGACCAGGCTGCAGTCGGGCCGCAAGGGCGCGCGCGGCGCGGCCGGCATCTAGGCGCTCCGACTGCGGCCAGCGCGATCGTGGTGCCTTTGCTACACTGGCGCCGCTATCGGGCGGGCCGGCGGTCGACGCGCTGCCAGTGCTGCCAATCCACGACGCGATTGCGCGCCCGATTCAGGCTCGGAGGGACTCGACGTGATCGCCGCTGCGCGCCCGGTGGCGCGGCCGGCGAGAGGCTGCACGTGCCTGAGCGGCGCGCGACGGCGTCCGCGCGCGATGCAGGACCCGCCCGGGCGGCGGATAGGCACTGCATGGGTGCGGACGGGTGAGAAGTTGCCGAAAATATGGGATCCGTCATGACTAGACGCTTGATGCTCGCAGCCGCGCTGCTGCTCGGTGCCGCACTGCTGTCCGGGTGCAGTCACCTGGGAGTGAAGCCCTGGCAGCGCGACGTGCTGGCGCGGCCGGACATGCAGCTCGGCGACGAGGCGCTCGGGCAGGCGCTGGATGATCATCTGTACTTCAGCAAGGAAGCCTCGTCAGGAGGGCGTAGCTTTGCCGGTGGGGGTTGCGGATGCAACTGAAGCGCCCGCGCAAATCCCTACGACGAAACCTGATTGCCGCGAGTTGCACACTATTGAGCGCCGCCTCGGTGCGCGCCGACGACAGCAGTGCCGACCCGGCACTTCCCGACCCCGACCCGCAGCGCCTGGTCGACAGCTCGCTGTCCTACTACCACGAGAACGGCCGCATCATGGCGGTCGAACCGGTCGTGAATCTGAGCGCGGATTTCGGCAACGACGAGACGCTCGGGATCAACGTGACCTTCGACAGCCTGTCCGGCAGTACTCCCAACGGTGCGATACCCAGCACCAAGCCGCAGACGTTCGCCACCCCCTCGGGGCACAACCTCAGTGGGGTGCCGCAGACGTACACCACCCCTTCGGGCACCCTGGGCACCGTCACGTCGCCCATCTACACGACTCTTCCGGGGCAGCTGCCGATGGATCCGAACTATCAGGATCAGCGGTTGTCGATATCGAGCAGCTATCAGAAGCCGCTGTCACGCCTGATGCGCGTGACGATGGGAGGGGACGTGTCGTACGAGCACGACTTCCTGTCGACTTCGGTCAACGGCGCGCTCGCGCGCGACTACAACGACAAGAACACCACCCTGTCGGTGGCCGGGAACGCCGAGTTCGACCTGGTGCACCCGATCGGCGGTTCGCCGGTGCCGCTCAGCGACTACACGCTGTTCGACAAGGTGGGCAACCATACGAAACATGACCTCAACCTGATATTCGGGTTGACGCAGGTGATGGCCCGCCGCTGGCTCTCGAGCGCGAATCTGTCGGTCGATCGCTTCAGCGGCTACCTCAACGACCCGTACAAGATCATCTCCGTGGTCGACAGCGGCGGCAACGTCACCGGCTATCTGTACGAAAACCGGCCGAACAATCGCACGCGCGCGAGCGCCTTCTGGGAGAATCGATTCGGCCTGAGTCGGACCATGATCGGGGTATCGCTGCGCTACATGGCCGACGACTGGGGCATCCGCTCGGATACCGCGCAGCTGCGGCTGCGGTGGTGGAATTCCGATCACAACAAGTATGTCGAGCCGCAGCTGCGCTGGTACAAGCAGACGCAGGCGAACTTCTACACCCCATGGCTCACGAGCATGACGGTGCCCTCGACGTTTGCTTCGGCCGATGAGCGCCTGGGGGCGTTCCACGCGCTCACCTGGGGCCTGAAGTACGCGTTCCAGTACGGCGGGGATGCCGACGTCGGGCCTTCCGAGCTCAGCGTGCGTGCGGAATACTACACGCAGGTGGCGGATAATCGGCTGCCGGGCCCGGGCGTGCTGCAGGGTCTGGATCTGTATCCGGGTCTGCAGGCAATCCTGTGTCAGGTGGAGTGGAAATTCGGCTATTAGCACGTGGCCCGCAGCCAGCGACGTTCGGAGGCCCATGACGGCGCCAGCCATGACGATCGAGCGGCGCGACGGCGGTCTGATGGCCGCGTGCTTCACGGCGATGGCCAGTCCGTGCGAGGTGCTGGTGGCCTCCAGCGATGAGCCGCTGGTGCGCGAATTGGGCTCGCTCGCCGCGCAGGAGGCCTGGCGCATCGAGCGCAAGTACAGCCGCTATCGGGACGACAGCGTCATCGCGGCGATCCAGCGCGCTGCCGGCCGGCAGATCGAGCTCGATGCGGAGAGCGCCGGCCTGATCGAATTCGCGGCCCAATGCTTCGAGATCAGTGACGGGCTGTTCGACATCACCTCGG
This sequence comes from Gammaproteobacteria bacterium, assembly GCA_027315105.1. Taxonomy (GTDB): domain Bacteria; phylum Pseudomonadota; class Gammaproteobacteria; order Steroidobacterales; family Steroidobacteraceae; genus FEN-1191. Next base: position 61,575 of record DAHUYP010000015.1, on the reverse strand, counting down.
GCGTGCTCAGGCGGGCCTGGAAGTTCGACGGCTCGGACCGGGTGCCGTCCGCCGAGACCGTGCGGGCGCTGTTGCCGCTGGTCGGTTTCGACAAGCTGCGCTGGCAGTCGCCGTACCTGACCGTGCCGCCGGGCATGGAGCTCGATCTCGGCGGCATCGGCAAGGAATACGCCGTGGATCGCGCGCATGACCTGCTGCATGGCCGATCGGCGGTCCCGTTCCTGGTCAACTTCGGCGGCGATCTGCGCGCCGATCGGGCCGCGCCCCACGGGGCCTGGCAGATCGGCGTCGAGCGGCCGGACAGCGAGCGCGAGGCGATCATGATCCTGCAGCTCGAGCGCGGTGCGCTCACGACCAGCGGCGATTCGCGCCGCTTCCTGCTCCGGGAGGGCAGGCGCTACGGGCACATTCTGGATCCGCGCACCGGTTGGCCGGTGGTCGGTGCGCCGCGCTCGGTGACGGTCGCGGGCAGCAGCTGTACCGAAGCCGGGCTGCTGTCCACGCTGGCGCTGCTGCACGGCGCCGAAGCGCGCGCATTCCTGGAGGAGCAGGGCGTGCGCTATTGGGTGGTGGACTGAGGCGGCAGCGCAGCACCCGCCCTCGATGCGAGCCGGTCAGCGAGCGGGCCGCTGCACGCTCGCGGCGGGTGCGTTCACGGCGGCGGTGCTCATCGGGCTGGTTCGCGGCCGGCTCAGAACTGGAAGTACAGGAATCTGGCCGGAGCGTCGAAGTGGGCGGCGCACGCGAACAGCAGTGCCACCACCAGCAATGCCCAGGGCAGCGAGGTGCGCCAGGTCGGCCAGCGCCCGGCATCGAGCTTGACTCGGGTCAGGGCAGGGGACGACGGTCCCATGATCTGATAGACATTGGGTGCACCGAAGGCGATCAGCAGCAGTCCCAGCCCGAGCAGCGAATGCTGCGTGAATCCAAGATAGCTGCTCTCGTGCAGCGACAACGGCGCCACGGGTCCGCGGTGCATGCCGCTCATGCCGGCCAGCATCGACACCGCGTCGCGCGTGCTGTCGGCCCTGAAGAGGATCTGTCCGGCGACCACCGCCAGATAGGTGAGCGCGACCGGCCAGAACAGCGACCAGACGTGCAGCAGCGGCGGCGGCGGCTGAGGTTTGAGCGGCTTCGCCCGCAGGCTGCGCCAGGCGTGGTTGACGCACAGGTAGACGCCGTTCAGGATGCCGTAGAGCACGAATTTCGGGCCCGCCCCGTGCCAGATTCCCATGAGCGTCATGGTCGTCATGGTCGGAAATATCACCATCGACGAGAAGCCGAGCACCGAAGTCGCGGCCTCGCGCCCCGATGGCAGCCCGCGCTGCTGCCGGCGACGGGCCACCCAGAGCGATATCGGATTGTAGAGCAGCAGCGTCAGGTAGCGCGTCAGGGTCATGTGCCAGCGCTGCCAGTAATCGATGATCGAGGCGGCCTTGTACGGCGAATTGAAATTCAGCGGCAATTTGATGCCGAACATGATGCCGATGCCGAGCGCCATGTCCGAATAGCCGGAAAAGTCGAAATACAACTGCATCGAATACGCCAGCGCCACCGACCACGCCTGTGCGAACGGCAGCTGTGCCGGGTGCGCGAAGCCGATCTCGGCCCACGGCGCGATCGCATCCGCCAGCAGGACCTTCTTGGCCAGCCCGAAGGCGAACAGCGTCAGGCCGGCGGCGAGATTGTCGGGCTTGAAGCGATAGGTCGCGTCATCGGCGAACTGCGGCATGATTTCGCGGTGATGCAGGATCGGTCCGGCGATCAGGTGCGGAAAGAAGGTGACGAACAGCAGGTAATTGATCCAGCCGCGCTCGCGCACCAGGCCCTGGCGGCAATCCACCAGATAGCCGATCTGGGTGAAGGTGAAGAACGAGATGCCGAGCGGCAGGATCACCGAGCCGAAATCAGCCCGCAGCCAGCCGCCGTGGTGCAGGAATCCGAGCAGCGGGAACAGGTACTTGTAATAGAACAGCAGCAGCAGATTGGCGGCGATGCCGCCGGCCAGCAGCCATCCCCGGCCGCGGGAGCGGCTGTCGGCGTCCGGCTCGAGGAACACGCTGAGCGCGTAATTGAACCCGATCGATGCCGTCAGCAGCAGCAGGAAGGCGGCGTTCCACCAGCCGTAGAAGAAGAACGATGCCAGGCAGAGCCAGACGCGGGCCGCATACGCGCCGCTGGCATGCGCCAGCAGGTAGTAGCCGGCGATCGTGAGCGGCAGGAACGCGCACAGGAATACGTTCGAGTTGAACAGCATGGGTGCGGCGGCGCGCGGCCGTCAGCGCGGCTGCCGCGCCTGCAGCTTGCGCTCGATCAGATCCACCAGTTCGCCGACGTTGCGCAGCTCTTCGATATCGGCGGTGTGGAACTTGATCCCGAACCGCGCCTCGACCGCGACCACGATGTTGATGTGATTGAATGAGTCCCAGTCCTCGACGTTGTCGGCGCTGGTCTGCCGATCGACCTTCAGGTCCGGCTGATCGAGCACGTCGGCAATGATGCCGCGGACCTGGGACAGTATGTCGTCGCTATTCAAGAGTCGCTCCTGACCAATTTGATGAAGGTGGGGAAGGGCTCGTAGTCCGACAGCAGCAGCTCCCAGCTCGACGCGCCGCCGTCGCTCGATGCCAGGCACCGGAAACCGAGCTGGCGGTAATGCTCCCGCACCATGCCGTTCTTCCTGGTCGGCAGGAATTCGCCGCGCAGACTCCGGGCGCCGAGGCGGCGGGCCTCGAGCGCCACGACATTCATGGTCGCCTGCTCGACCTGCCGTCCCAGGACCCGGCAGCTCATGAGCCAGGTGTCGAGCCGCAGCAGATCGCCCTCCGGCTTGCCGATCACGATGCCGATGATGCCGTTGTCGCCGAAGCGGTCGAGCAATCGCAGCTGCAGCGTCAGGGCACCGGGTGTCGCCATGACCGCGAGCACCTCGTCCTCGGTGTAGCGGCGCGTGGTGAGGTTGAACTGATTGGTCTTGTTGATGAGCTGCACGATGCGCGGCAGATTGACGCGATCGAACGGCTGCCAGCGCAGTTCCATGCCCAGGGTCGCGAGGTAACCTTGCAGGTCGGTCTGCGAGGCACGCAGGTTCTCGCGCGCGACGTTGGCGCGGTACTGGCCACTGCGCTCGAAATCGTCGGCGGTTATCCGCAGCGCCTCGAAGTAGCCGGCGTCCTCCAGGCAGCGCGCGTACATGGCCGGATCCTCCGGCAATTCGGGCACGCTCACCATCGGCAGCTCGCGGCGGACGATGTTGCGCTCGAACGGATTGTCGTCGGCGAATACCAGCGAGTCGAGACCGATGTTCAGCTGCTCGGCGATGGCGCGGATGTTCGCCGCCTTGTCGCTCCAGTTGGCCACGAAGCAGGCGATGTCCTCGGACTTCAGCACCATCTCGGGGTGCCGTTCGAACGGCGCGCGCGCCGTCTGCAGATCGTTCTTCGAGCATACGGCCAGCAGAATGCCGCGCCGTGCGAGCCGGTGGGCATAGGTCTGGAAGTCGAGGAAGGCCTCGCCGAGCGCACTGCCCTGGCCGAGCCTGATGCCCTCCAGACCCTCATCGCCGATGACGCCGCCCCATAGCGTGTTGTCCAGATCGAGCACCAGGCACTTGGCCGAGCGGCCGCGCTGCGCGGCGATCAACCGCACCACCAGCTCGCCATAGGCCGGCGCTGCCACGGGCGAGATCTGCTGCTTGGCCCGATGCCACAGCACCGGATCGTGCCAGACGTCGAGGCCGTCGCGTGACAGCACGCGATCCAGGGCCAGCATGTCCACCCGCTCCTGGTCGGCGAGCTCGCGCAGCAGCGCATTCAGGCGCTCTACCAGCTGCGCCCCGGAGCCCGGCAGCCGGTGCTCGTTCAGGCCCATCAGCGCCGGGTACTGCGGCAGCACGGTCTGCTGGATGATCTGGCCCTTGAAGCTGCCGCGTGCCAGGCGCCACAGCGCGCGCAGCTGCTCGCCGACGGCGTCCACCAGCGCTTGCGCGGCGTCGTGCGACATCGCCGGCTCCGGATTGCCGAGCAGGTGCTGCGCGTGGAATGCGAACAGCAGCACGTCGGGCTCGAAGCGGTGCAGGCCCGAGTGCGGGTCCTGCAATTCCTGCCGGTACATGCCGTAGTCGCCGACGAAGGTCTGCAGACGCAAGCCCCGCCGCAGCGCCGCGACGCGCAACGCGGGCAGCAGCTGCTCCGCGGTCGAGGAGCTCAGAACGGCCACTCGCACGCTGCCGGCGGTGTCGTCGGCCGCCGGCGCAGCCTGCTGCAGCAGCTTGTCCAGGCGATTGGTCTGCACGAAATCGATGCGCGCGGTGGCCAGGCGTACCAGATCGCTCCAGGGCGGCGGCTTCTGGGCCGCGAGCCGGCGCAGCTCGTCGGCAAAATGGGCCGTCGCGGGCAGCCAGTGAAGATCGGCGAGACGCATGCTCATTCGCGTGGCGCGGGCGCCGCGGCCGCGGCCTTGCCGACGCAGCTTCGCAGCACGGGCTCGAGCTGCCGCAGGAAGGCCTGCGTCCAGCGCCGCGAGCTGTCCGGCGTCAGATGCGTGCGGTCATAGGTGGACAGTCCGGGCAGGTCGGGGTCGATCAGTGTCAGCCCGAGCTCGCCGGACAGGTAACGCGCCAGCGGCCGCTCGTCACGCTGCGCCGGGACGCTCGTGATCACCATGCACGATCGCGGCAGATCGAGTTTGCCGAGCAGGCGCCGGGCGGCGGCCAGATAGGTCGGATAGAGCGCCTGCGATTCATCCGGCAGGCCCGAGACCGGGAAGCGCCGGGTGTCAGTGGGTACGCCGCGCTTGCCGATCCAGAAGCGCGTGGAGTATTGCGGAAAGATCAGGTGCCCGTCGAGCCGCGAGCGAAAGTAGGCGAAATTATGCCCGCAGGCCGACGGCAGCCAGTCGCAGAAGCGCTCGTGCAGGTGCTGGAAGCGCTTGAGCCGGAGCACCTGCGCGCGCGCGCCTTGCGGGTCGCTGACGACATTGCTCTCCGACGGGCCGACCGCGCCGGTGAAATACGGACTGGCGTCGAAGATGACCACGGCCGGATGCGGCTGGAAATTGTCCAGCAGATCTTCCCCGAAGCCGCTTTCCTCGGTGGGCAGGCCCAGCAGGTAGAGCCGGTACGCATGCGCCCGGAACCAGTCGCTGGCCCCGCCCAGCGACAGGGCGGTCTGCAGATGACTGTCGCTGAGCGTCAGCACCTGCGCACGCGCGATCGCCGGGGCCACGTCCGGCTCGATGCGGTGCCAGATGGCCTCGACCTCGTACACGCCGTAGCGCTTGGAATTGCAGTACGCGAGCCAGGCGTCCTGGCTGTAACCGCCGGCCCAGCAGGATAGCTCGATGGCCCTGGCGTTGAGCTCACGCAAGCCGAGCAGCGCCGCGAACCCCAGGCAGACGAGCAGCAGATACGAGCTGGCGCGCATCGGCAGCAGCGTCCGCTGCGGATCGCTGCCGACGGGCGCCGGCAATGGGGTCGGAACGGCCCCGCCGCGGGCCGTGCAGAGGGGCGGTGACATGGCGGAATGATAGCGGCGATTGACGGGCGCTTCGACCGTGGCGCTGCGATCAGCGCGGCGCTGCATGCGCCTCGGCGCCCGCGGACGGCTGTGCCGGCGCGGCGGCCTCGATCCGCCGCTGGACCCTCCATGGCGGCGGCTGCAGATCGATCGGCACGCTGCTGGCGATGAATTCGGGACGCAGCGCGGCCTGACGCATGACTTCGGGGTCGTAGATGATGTCGGCCAGCGCCTGGATGCGATCCTGCAGCGATCCGCGCACCCCGCCCGGCCGGTTGTAGCCGTAGAAGCCGGCATCGAACGCGCGCGGCAGGCACGGATAGGCGATCGGATAGGTAGAGCGCTCCTGGATCCGCCGCAGCAGGCCGTCCTGCTCGACGTATCCCAGGCTGATCGCGCTGGCGGGAAAGTGCCGGCGCAGATATTTCTTCGGGCGACGCATGTAGGCCATGTTCACGTGCGACGCGACCATGCGCTGCAATACCTGCTTGTCGAAGCACACGCCATAGGAGCAGTAATCCCCGCTGCTCACGTAATAGCCCTCGGGATCGTCGGGCAGCGTCACGGTCCGATTGGGGTTCCTGACGGCGATCGAACAGAACAGCGGGCCGGCCGCGGCGTGCACCGCCCGGTGCCAGGTGAGAAAATCGCGCGCCACCATGATGTCCTCTTCGACCAGAAAGACATGCCGCCTGGCCACCGAGGCGGCGCGCAGGTAGCCGAGCAGCACGTTGGCGCTCTGCTTGGTGCGCCGGTACGGGCAGGGTTCCGGCGCCTGCACGTCGAAACTCGGCAGCCGGCCGGCAAACGACTCGATCACGTCCAGGTTCTCGGGCGACGCGCCGGTATCGGGCCGGAACGTGAAATGGACGCTGCCGATGCCGGCGACGCGCGTCAGATTATCGAGGCAATGCCACAGGAACTCCGGGCGCCGCCAGCAGGGCAGCAGCACGATGTCCTTGTCGCCGGCCGCGGCGCCGGCGCTCCCGCCGGAGGCCTGCATGACGGCCTTTCTGAAATTCCACCAGCTCCGAAGTCGCGGCAGCATCAGCGAACGCGTGCACGGCCGGCGCCTGGCGAGCGCCTCCGGGCCGCGACCGGCGCGTTGCCGCTGCTGGCGATGGTGGCTTTCATGCGATCGAAATCATAGCCAAATGGCGCCGGGCGCGCTCGCATGCGCCGCGGCCACCCGGCGTGCGGGCCACCGGCATGCGGGTCGCCGGCGGACGGTGCGCGGCTTTTTCGCTCGATTCCACGGCGCGGCTGCAGTATGTTGGCCCGATCCTCGAGCTGAGCGGCATGGAGCGGTGATGAGCTGGCAGCAACGGCGCGGCGAGCGCAACGAGCGTCTGGGCGCCGGCAGCCGGTTCACGAATGGAAAGATCATCCGTGCCGGCGAGGCCACGGCGCTGCTGGAGGCGGTCTTGCGGCCGGGCGACCGTGTCTGCCTCGAGGGCGACAATCAGAAACAGGCGGACCATCTCGCCAAGGCCCTGCTGGCCTGCGATCCGGCCCGGGTACACGACCTGCACCTGGTGCAATCGGGCATCGTGCTGCCGGCGCACCTGGACCTGTTCGAGCGAAGGATCGCGCGCCGGCTGGATTTCTCCTACTCCGGTCCGCAGAGCACGCGCATGGCGCGCATGCTGCAGGCCGGACAGATCGAGCTGGGCGCCGTGCACACCTATCTGGAGCTGTTCGCGCGCTACTTCGTCGACCTGACGCCGGCCGTGGCCCTGATCGCCGCCGTCAGCGCCGACCGCGACGGCAATCTGTACACCGGCCCCAACACCGAGGACACCCCGACCATCGTCGAGGCGACCGCCTTTCGCGACGGCATCGTCATCGCGCAGGCCAATGAGATCGTGGAACGCGTGCCACGCGTGGACATTCCGGGCGATCAGGTGCACTTCATCGCACCCGCACCCGCGCCGTTCTTCGTCGAGCCGCTGTTCACGCGCGATCCGGCGGCGATCACCGAGACCCAGATCCTGATGGCGATGCTGGTGATCAAGGGAATCTACGCACCGTACGGCATCGAGCGCCTGAACCACGGCATCGGCTTCGGCACTGCCGCCATCGAGCTCATCCTGCCGACTTACGGCGAGTCGCTCGGGCTCAAGGGCAGGATCGCCCGGCGCTGGGCGCTCAATCCGCATCCGACGCTGATACCGGCGATCGAGTCCGGCTGGGTGGAGCAGGTGCATTGCTTCGGCTCGGAGGTGGGAATGGAGGCGTATCTGGCCGCGCGGCCGGATGTGTTCTTCACCGGTTCAGACGGCTCGCTGCGCTCCAACCGGGCCTACTGCCAGACAGCCGGCCTGTACGCCTGCGATCTGTTCATCGGCTCGACGCTGCAGATCGATCCCGCCGGTCACAGCTCCACCGTCACGCTCTCGCGCGTCGCGGGATTCGGCGGTGCGCCGAACATGGGATCGGACCCGCGCGGCCGGCGCCACCCGTCGGCCAGCTGGCTCAAGGCGGGGCGCGAGGCACATCGCGGCGGCGACGCGGCCCTCATGCGCGGGCGCAAGTTGGTGGTGCAGCTCGTGGAAACCTTCGGCGAGAAACTGATTCCGACCTTCGTCGAGCAGCTGGACGCGGTGCAGTTCGGCGCGCGCCTCGGGCTGGGCCTGGCCCCGGTGATGGTCTACGGTGACGATGTGTCGCACATCGTCACCGAAGAGGGGATCGCGAATCTGCTGTTGTGCCGCGATGCTGACGAGCGCGAGCAGGCCATTCGAGGCGTGGCCGGCTATACCGAGGTGGGGCGCCGGCGCGACCGGGCCGCGGTGGCGCGCTTGCGGCAGCGGGGCGTCATTCAGCGGCCCGAGGATCTCGGCATCGATCCGCTGGACGCCGATCGCAGCCTGCTCGCGGCGCGCTCGATCAGGGATCTCGTGCGCTGGTCGGGTGGGCTGTATCGTCCGCCGGCGCGCTATCGCAACTGGTGAGGGTGGGCGATGGAGACACTGAGCTTTCGGCACACCGCGGCACACGCACTGGCAGGCGCGCGCGCCCACGCGCTGGTCGGCGTGGTCGGCTCCGGCAATCTGGAGGCGCTGTTCGAGCGCGTGCTGGACGGCAATGCATGCGTGGTCGAGGTCGTCACCGCGGTCGCCGGCTACGGGGCCGTCTGGTCCGAGGTCATCGCCGATTTCGTGCAGCGGTACTCGCCGGGTGGGTTGCGGATCTGTATCCACGACGGCGGCGCGCGTCCCGACACGGTCGCGCTGCGGCTGGCGCAAGGCGTGAGCCTGATGGCGGACGACCATGAATGAGGCCGCGCCGCAAGGCGGCGAGCCGGCGGCACCGCGTCGTACCGGCGCGCGCGATCCGCAGCTCTCGAGCTGGTTCGAGTCGACCGCCCGCCAGCGTCTGGCGGGTCTGCTCGATGGCGGCAGTTTCAGCGAGATCCTCGGACCGGAGCAACGCGAGCTGAGCCCGCACCTGCGGCAGTTCGGCCTGCCGCCGGCATTCGACGACGGCATGATCGTGGGACGGGGACGGCTGGCCGGGCGCACCGTGCTGGTGGCCGCGCAGGAAGGCCGTTTCCTCGGCGGTGCCGTCGGCGAAGTGCACGGCGCCAAGCTCGTGGGCCTGTTGCGCGCCGTGCGCAGCATGGCCGCGGACGCACGCGCGCTGCTCATCCTGTTCGATACCGGCGGGGTGCGTCTGCAGGAGGCCAATGCGGGTGAAGTCGCGATCGCCGAGATCATGCACGCGATGCTGCAGGCGCGCGCGGCCGGGGCGACGATCCTCGGCCTCATCGGCGGCCGTGCCGGCTGCTTCGGCGGCGGCGGCCTGATTGCAGCCTGCTGCAGCGGCCTGATCGTCTCCGAGCAGGGCCGGATCGGCGTCACCGGACCCGAAGTGATCGAGTCCAACCAGGGAGTGGAGGAATTCGATGCCGCCGATCGCGCGCTGGTCTGGCGCACGGTCGGCGGCAAGCATCGGCGCCTGATCGGCGGCGCGGATGCATTCGCGGAGGATCACGCCGAGAGCTTTCGGAGCGCCGCGATCGCGCTGCTCGAGCGGCCCTGTCGATTCGACCTCGAGGTGACGGTCGCGGAGCACGCGCGTCTGCGCGAGCGCCTGGCACGTCTGGGCGATGCGGACGACGCCTGGGCGATCTGGGCGCGGCTCGGGGTCGCGGACCCGACCCGCGTGCCGGACATGCCGGCGCCGGAGTTTCTCGAACTGGTCGCGCGCCTGCAGGATGAGCGCCGTGACGCCCGCTGAGATCCTTGACTCGCTGTTCGGGCGATCGCACCGGGTCGAGAGCGGCGCGGGCGGCCTGCTGCACGGCGAGGGCCTGCTGGCGCACGCCGCCGGGCCGGCGACGCGCGTGTCGCTGATCGGCCTGACGCAGGGGGCGGCGCTCGGTGTGGACGGCGCCTTGGCGCTGGCGCAGCGAGTCCTGTCGGTGGTGCAGGCGGGCGAGCGCAATCCGATACTGGTGCTGATCGATTCCGGCAGCCAGCGCATGAGCCGCCGGGACGAGCTGCTGGGCCTGAACGAGTATCTGGGCCATCTGGCGAAGACCCTGATGCTCGCCGAGCAGCTCGGGCATCCGACCATCGGCCTGCTGTATGGCGGCAGCGCCGCGGGCGCCTTCATCGCCACGGCGCTCGCGACCCGGGTGCTGGTCGCCTTGCCCGAGGCGCGCCCGGCCGTGATGGACCTGCCCTCGATGTCGCGCATCACCAAGCTGTCGCTCGAGCTGCTGCGGGACATGGCGAGCAGTACGCCGGTGTTCGCGCCCGGGCTTGCGAACATGGAACTCATGGGCGCGGTGACCGAGCGCTGGGACCCGGGCCGGCCGCTCGATGCGCAATTGCGCCGCCTGCTCGACCGGTTCGCCGAGCGATCGCAGGAGCGCCGCGATCAGCGCGCGGCCGCGCGCGGCGGGCGGCTGAAGGCGGCTGCGATCGCCGAGCGCGTCGAACGGGAGGCGCTGCGTGACGGTTGAGCCGCTGCAACGGCACGATCTGCTGCGCGTGGATCCGCGCGGCTGGCAGCGCATGCTGGCCTTGCGATCGGATTTGGCGCAGCTGCCGCACGTCGCCGCCTGGGCGCGGCACGGCTGGCCGGTGATCGCGCGCCGGCCGCTGTGCGGCGAGACACCGACGCGGATCGCCGCGGCCATCTCGCTGCCCTCTCCGGCCCGCAACCGCGGCCTTGCGCTGCAGCTCGAGCGCGCCGACGTGATCGGCCGTGCAGCGCCGCTCGACGTGCGGGCGGCGCAGGCGGCAGCGCCGGCATCCTGGCGCGCCACGCTGGCGGCGCTGGCCGCCATCGCCGAGCAGCTGGACACGCAGGCGCACGTGTTCGGCAGCCTGCTCTGGCAGACGCTCACCGGGCTGCGGTACGTCCGTGCCGATTCCGACCTCGACCTGATGTGGCGCGTCACGCACGCAGCGCAGGCGCGCGCACTGGCCGCGGCGATCGCCGCGGCGGCGGCGGCGAGCCCGATGCGCATCGACGGCGAACTGCTGCTGCCCGATGGGGCCGCGGTGCATTGGCGCGAATTCCGGCAGGCGCCGCGCCGGGTGCTGGTCAAGACGCTGCGCGCGGTCGAGAGCCGCGCCTTCGAATGTCTGTTTGCCGCCGCCGAATGATGCGTGCGGCGCTGCATCGCGGGCCCGGCGCGGCGGCAGTCGCCCACCCGGCCAGCGCCATCGGAACGCTCGCGGTACGCTCGCTGTGGCTGGAGCTCGCGACCTGGCCGAAACCCGGCCTGGTGAGTCCGGTGGACAACGGCAGCCACCCGGACATGAACGCCGCGCTGTTGCGCCGGAGCGCGCTCGCACTGCAGCCGTACTTCACGCGCCTGGCCGAGGCCGGCGCGGCGGCGGCGAGCATGCCGGCGCTGCGCCGCATCGGCCTGCAGGCCGAGGCGGCCATGCTGCGGGCGACCGGCGGAATCAACACGCATCGCGGCGCGATCTTCGGCCTGGGCCTGCTGTGCGCGGCCGCGGGACGCACGAGCGCGTGGCGAACCGCGTCGCCCGCGCTGGGCGAAGTCGTGCGGGCGCACTGGGGCGCAGCCATCCAGGCCGGCCCGCTGCTCGCCGACAGTCACGGCTCGCGGGTGCGGCAGCGCTACGGCAGCGGCGGGGCGTCGGCCGAGGCCGCGGCCGGATTTCCTCATCTTTATGGCGTCGGCCTGCCCGCACTGCGGCGGGCGCGGCAGCTGGTGCCGGGCCATGAAGCGGCCGCGCGGGTGCACAGCTGCTTTGCGCTCATCGCCGCGCTGGAGGATACGAATCTGCTCTACCGCGGCGGCCCGCAGGGCCTGGCGTTCGCGCGCGCGCTCGCCGCCGCGTTCATCGAGCGCGGCGGCGTCGGCGGCCCCGGTTGGTTACGCCACGCCTGGGCGGCTCATCGGGCGTTCGTCGCGCGCAATCTCAGTCCGGGCGGCAGCGCCGATCTGCTGGCCATGACGGTGTTTGCGGACTCGTGGCAGCGATCGAGCGCACGGCCGCGCGCTCGGCGCGGCGACGCGGCGCATGAGCGGCGGATTGCGGCGCCGGCGCCGCCGTGAGCCTTGCGATCCTGTGTTCCGGGCAGGGTGCCCAGCACGCTGCAATGTTCGAGCTCACCGGTGCCGCCGCCGAGGCGCAGCCGGTGTTCGCTGCCGCCACCGCGGCATTCGACGGCCGCGATCCGCGCGCGTTCGTGCACACTGCTACGCACGCCGGGCTGCACGCCAATCGCGCCGCCCAGCTCCTGTGCTGCACGCAGGCGCTGGCGGCCTGGGCGGCGCTGGGCTCGACGACGACCGAGGTGGTCATCGCCGGCTACAGCGTCGGCGAGCTTGCCGCCTGGGGCTGCGCCGGCCTGCTCGGCGCCGCGGACGTGCTGCGCCTGGCGAACGTGCGCGCGGCCGCGATGGATGCCGCCGCGCCGGAGGGCACCGGGCTCGCCGCCGTGCGCGGTCTCACGCGCGCGGCCATCGACGCGCTGTGCCGCCGCTACCAGGCGGAAGTCGCCATCGTCAACGGCCCCGACAGCTACGTCGTCGGCGGCCTGCGCGCGCAGCTGTTGCCGCTGGCCGAGGAAGCGGCCAGCGCCGGCGCGAGCCGCAGCGTCCTGCTGCCGGTCGGGGTGGCTGCGCACACCTCCCGGCTGGCCCCGGCCAGTGAGCGCCTGCGCGCCGAGTTACGCGCCGCGCGCATATCCGCGGCCCTGCCCGTGACCGTGCGGCTGCTCAGCGGGCTGGACGGCAACGCCGTGCGCGACGTCGATGCCGGCGCCGAGAAGCTCGCGGCGCAGCTCTCGCAGCCGCTCGACTGGGAGGCTTGCCTCAACTCGTGCCGGGAGGCCGGCGTTACGACCATCCTGGAGCTCGGACCCGGGCGGGCGCTGGCGAACATGGCCCGCGAGGCGGTGCCGCAGGCGCGCTGTCGCAGTCTGGAGGAGTTCAAGACCCTGGCCGGCGTTCGCGCCTGGCTGGCGGCGGCAGCGCCGTGATGCGCCGGCGGCGCAGCTGCGCGCGGATCATGAGAGCAGGTACCTGCCCCAGGCGCAATGCAATAAACTGCCCCCTACATGGAATTCCTCAGATGACCGGCGGGCCGCTTTCGGGCCCGCTCCGACGCGCATGACTTCAACATCCCGAAGACTACTCTGGGCTTCCCTGGCCGTGTTCGCACTGGCGTGTGCGGCCTGGCTGCTGACGAGGCCCCACGTCGGCACGCACGCGCAGGCGGATCGGGGCAATCCGGCGCCTTCGGCCGCCCCGGTTGCCGCGGCGCAGCCCGACGTGGTGCTCAGCGCCCAGTCGGTATTCGTCGCCTGCACCGTGCCGGCCGAGCCGGGCGACATTCCCGACGGCGCCACGGCCACGCTGGAGCAGATGCGCAGCGCGCATGCAGGCGTCAGCGCATACGACGCTGCAACCACGGCGTACATTCATTGCCTCGACTCGACCGCCAGCCAGTTCGCGCAGCAATACCAGGACGTCGCCTCCAAACCCAAGCTGCAGGCGGTGACCACCCTGGCCGTCACGCTGCACAACGCGGCGGTAGAGAAGGATCGGGCGTTGGCGGACCGGCTCAACCGGCAGATTCGCGTCTTCAAGGCCAGGCACGGCTGATCGGTGGTTGCAGGGCCGGGCGCAGCGCTTGTCGTGGCCCCCGTGAACCCTGTAGCGTATCGGGTACGACATTCGTCGGGCGGGAGAGTCTCGTTCCGGGACGCAAGGGAATCCGATGACCACGGCCTACATCACTCACCCCGACTGCCTGCGTCACGAAATGGGCCCCGGTCATCCGGAATGCCCCGAGCGCCTGGTCGCGGTCAACGAGCAGATGCGCGCCGCGGGATTGCTGGATGAGCTGCGCTGCCTGGAAGCGCCGCTGGCCGAGGCCGAGGATCTGGCGCGCGTACACAAATCGTCCTACGTCGATCTCATCTTCGAGAATGCGCCGGCCGAGGGTTACGTGCGGCTCGACCCCGATACGGCGATGAACCCGCACAGCCTGGCGGCGGCCCGGCGCGCGGCCGGCGCGGGACTGCTGGGCGTGGACGAGGTGATGTCCGGCCGCGCCGCGAACGCGTTCTGCGCCGTGCGCCCGTGCGGCCACCATGCGACCCGGGGCCGGTCCATGGGCTTCTGCATCTTCAACAATATCGGCGTGGCGGCGGCCTATGCGCTGGAGCGCGCGGGCCTGGAGCGCGTCGCCGTGATCGACTTCGACGTGCACCACGGCAACGGCACGGAGGACATGTTCAGCGCCCCGGAATGGCAGGACCGCGTGCTGATGGCGAGCTTCTTCCAGCACCCGTTTTATCCCTACAGCGGCACCGAGGATCCGGCGCCCAACATGGTGAACGTGCCGCTGGCAGCGGGCAGCGGCGGCGCCGCAGCCAGAAAGGCGGTCGAGCAGGAGTGGCTGCCGGCGCTGGATGCCTTCAAGCCGCAGCTGCTCCTGATCTCCGCGGGTTTCGACGCCCACCGCGAGGACCTGCTGGGTGGCCTGGCCCTGGTCGAGGACGACTACGTCTGGATCACGCGCGAGCTGATGGAACTGGCGGCGCGCCATTCCGAGCGGCGCATCGTCTCGATGCTCGAGGGCGGCTACAACCTGTCGGCGCTCGGCCGAAGCGCGGTCGCGCACGTCAAGGCACTGGCGGAACTGTAGCGCCGGCACTGCTCTGCAGGCTGCAGGACGCGCTCCGGTCTGATCGGTGCACGTACCGGGAACATCACCGACAGGAAATCCTGGGACACCGGAGGGCAGGGTGACGGGGACCACTCGACGAAGACCGGTCCGTGCAACAGCGCCGCCCGGACGCGCCGACAGGTCGATCGATAGGCCCCGCGTGCCGGTCGGGCGCGAGCGGGGGTTCGGGCTGGTGCTGCAGGCCATGGCCTTTGCAGCCTCCAAACACCGCCGACAGCGCCGCAAGGACGCCGAGGCCTCCCCGTATATCAATCACCCGATCGCGCTGGCCGAGGTGCTCTGGCACGAAGGGGGTGTGCGCGATCCCGTGACGATTGCCGCCGCGCTGCTCCACGACACCATCGAAGACACCGAAACCACGCCGGAGGAACTCAGCGGAGCGTTCGGATCCTCCGTGGCGAGCGTGGTCGAGGAAGTCACGGATGTGAAGTGGCTGACCAGGCGCACGCGCAAGGAGTTGCAGGTCGCCCGCGCCGGACGGGCCTCGGTGCGGGCGAAACAGGTCAAGCTGGCCGACAAAATCTGCAATCTCAGGGACATCCTGGCCTCGCCGCCCGAGGGATGGACGCGGGAGCAGCAGCGCGAATATTTCGACTGGGCGAAGCGGGTCGTGGATGAGGTCAGGGGCGCGAACGCGAAGCTCGAGCGGCGGTTCGATCAGCTGTACCGGGAGAGGCCATGAGGTGGCTGCGAGGCGGTGCAATGCATTTCTACGCCTAACTATATGATATGTAAATTATTATGGACAGCGTAGGCCGGACGCAGCCACCCCTGCGGCGGGCAGCATTACCGCTTCCCATATGAGTGCATGGTGTCCCCTATCCAGGGGCCTGCGGCTGCGGTAGCATAATGCTACCCAAGGAGTTGCCAGTGGCCCAACCCGTCAAAGTCGCCGACACCCTCATCCAGGCCGCCCGCGGCGCGGCCGCCGAGACCAACCGCTCGATGGCGGCCCAGATCGAGCACTGGGCGCTGCTCGGGCGCGCGGTGGAGCAGGCGCTCACGACTGGGGACGTGCTCGCCTTGAAGCGCTCCGAGGGACGCCTGGATCCGGCGCAGCGCCAGGCGCTTGCGCAGGTGCTGGCCGGTGCGCTCGATCCGCAGCGGCGCGACTTGGCCAAGGTGGCGATCGGCGCGCGCAATGCGGTGCGCTACGAGACCGACCCCTCGTTGCCGGGAATGCTGATTCAACTGCTGCCCGATGGCACGCGACGGGTCGGCCGGCTCGTGAATCGTGAGTTCGTGCCTGCCGAGTCCGTTGCGCCCGAAGCCGCGGCGCTGGCGAGGTGACGCGCGACGAGCTGCTGCAGTGCCTCGAGCCGTTGCTGGCCGGGGATGCGCCGCTCCTGATCGTACTGGCCGGCAGCAACGGCGCCGGCAAGACGACTTTCTTCGAGCTCTACCTGCAGTCCCTCGAGCTGCCGTTCGTGAACGCCGATGCAATCGCGCAGGTCTTGAGCGCCCTCGATCCGGCGCGCGTCGCCTACGAGGCCGCCGGCCTGGCCGAGCTCGTGCGACGCGATCTGCTGGCCCGGCGCGCCTCGTTCTGCATGGAGACGGTATTCTCCGATCCAGCCGGTCAGAAACTGCGCTTCCTGCGTGAGGCGCAGTCGGCCGGCTACCTCATCGTGTTCCTGGACTTTCGCCTCGCCGACTCCGCGCTCGCCAACGCCCGCGTCACCCAGCGCCTGGCCCGCGGCGGCCATGACGTGCCCGAGCCGAAGATCGCGGCGCGCTTCGAGCGCACGCGCGCCAATGCCGCCGCGGCGCTGCAGTTCGTCGACATCGGCCTGGTCATCGACAACAGTTCGGCACAGGAGCCGTTTCGCCTGATCGAGCGATGGCAGCGCGGCCGCTGCCAGTGGCATGGGCAATGTCCAGGCTGATGTGCGCGAGCGCGCGGCAGCGCGCCGTCAGGGCGGCCCGGTGTCCGACAGCCACGCCTGCAGCGCCGGGCGGCCGTCGTCCCAGACGGTGTAGTCGAGCGGCAATGCGTCATCGGTGAAACGCAGCGACAGCGAGTGCGCCGAGGCGAGATAGCGCAGCGTGGACCGATCCACCGCGTACGCGAGCGATAGCCCACGGCCGTTGGGCGGTGCGAACAGCTCGCGTCGCCGTGCCAGCAGCGACGGCGCCGGCACGGCCGGAGCGAGCGTCAGAACGCGATCATCGGCGACGATGCGCAGCCGGCCCGATCCGACTCCGGCATCGCCGGAGAAGCGCGGATCCACGGTCGACCAGCGATGCACGGTCAGCCAGTCCGAAATCCTGCCGCTGCGGTCCTCCTGCGCCGCCGCCAGCGTCACGTAATCGCGCGCATTGGCCGCGACGTCGGTGCGGGAGCGCGCGCATATGATCGGGCGGCGCACGATCGTCAGCAGCGCGCCGCTGGATTCGTCGAGCAGTTCCAGCGGACGGCTCGCGCGGTGCGGGGCACACGCGCCCAGCAGCGGCAACAGCATCATGAGCAGGGCCCGATTGAGCGCGCGCGCGTGCAAGCTGCCGATCTTCCTCCATGAATGACTTCGTGAGCAACGTCGTCGGCGCAACCCCGGTTCCCGGTCACGACATCGGTTGCCGGTTCCGTTCTGTCGCCATACGGCTACGACGATCGCCTCGCCAACGGCCTCGGCTATCATGCCATCATGAACCGCAATCGATCCAGGTTCGTCCTGCTCGCAGTCGGCGCGATGCTGTGCTCGGGCGGACCCGTGCATGCGCATCTGGGCAGCGACGTCGCCAGCGTTCGGTCCGACACGCTCGCGTTGAGGGGCGTCGATCACGTGACGGATCTGGTGCAATACGACCTGCATGACATCGATGCCGCGACCGGCGTGAGGGTGCGTGAGTTCGTCACGCGCAGCGGCACGGTGTTCGCGCTGAGCTGGACCGGACCGGTGCCGCCGGATCTGCAGCAGCTGCTGGGTCAATATTTTCCGGCCTACGCCGCCGGCCTCGCGGCGCTGGATCACCCCGGCCTGCAGCGCTCGGTGCGCATCGCGCTGGCTGATCTGGTGGTCGAAGCGGGCGGACATCTGCGCGCGTACACCGGCCGGGCCTATCTGCCGGCGCTGGTGCCCGCGGGTGTCACCGTCGCGGAGCTGCACTAGCAAGCGCTCGCCCATGCGCTGGAATCACTACTTGGCAACGACGCTGGCGGCGAGCCTGCTGGGTGCCTGCGTCGGCGGCAACGGCACGCCGGGGCAGGGCGGCGCACCGCCGCCGACTCTCAATACGCTGACGCTGACGGTCGATGCCGGGCCCACGGGCACCAGCGGTGCGATCAACCATGGCTACGTCACGGTCAGGGTCTGCGTGCACGGCAACGCCGCGCAATGCGCCAACATCGATCATGTGCTGCTCGACACCGCTTCCTGGGGCCTGCGGCTGGTCGGATCGGTGCTGGCCGCGCACTCGGTGAAGCTGGCGGCCGAGCTCGACAGCGGCAATCGCGCGATCGAGGAGTGCGTGACCTTCGGCGGCGGCCAGACCTGGGGTCCGGTGGCCCTGGCCGACGTCACACTGGCCGGGGAGAGCGTGGCAGATCTGCCGATCCAGATCATGGACGACACCCAGGCCGGCGCACCAGCGCCGGCCGGCTGCGGCGCCAACGGCACGCTGATCAACTCGGTCTCGGGCTTCAACGCCAATGGGGTACTGGGCATCGGAGTCTTCGCCCAGGACTGCGGTGCGGCCTGCGTCGCGGCCGCGACCCCCGTCGGGCCGTATTACGGCTGCACCAGCGGAACCGCAGGCGTGTGCACTGCCGAGAACGTGCCGCTCACGGCGCAGGTGACCAATCCGGTGGCGATGTTCGCGTTGGACAACAACGGCGTCATCATCGAGCTGCCGAATCTGCAGAACGCCAACGGCGACGTTTCGGTCCAGGGATCGGTGGTGTTCGGGCTCGACACGCAGGCGGACAATGCGGTGCCGGCGGTCGGGCTGACGGTGCTCGGAACGGACGGCAACGGCGATTTCACCACCAGCTTCAACGGCGCCGCGGCGTTGCCGTCGTGGATCGACTCGGGATCCGATGCCTACGAGTTCGATGATCCGGCGATCAGCCCGTGCCCGGGGCCGGCGTTCGTCGGCTATTACTGCCCGAGCAGCGCGCCGCTGCCGCTGTCGGCCGTGAACAACGGCGTCGGCGCGAACAACGCCAGCAGCACGGTCCAGTTCGCGGTCGAGAATCCGAATTCGTTCGTGCAGGGAGCGGTGGCGTTCATCGATCTGGCGGATGGCGCCGGATCGAGCACCTTCATCTGGGGCATGCCGTATTTCTACGGCCGCAGGATCTACGTCGGCATCGACCAGCGCATTGCGGGGGTCTACACCGGACCGTACTTCGCCTATTGAAGCCCGCGCCGCCGCGGCAGTCGTGACGGTCGTGACGGTCGGCGTGCGCCCGCCCCGGGCTCAGGTTCTGGTGGCGAGTTCCTTCGCGAGCGTCGTGAAACCGCGGCCGCTGGCGACATCCGCCGCGGACCGGCGAGCGGCATTGCGCAGTGCCTTGTCCGCGCCGGCGCGCAGCAAGTCATGGCAGATCGACTCGTAGCCGCCGCGGCTGGCGGCAATCAACGCGGTGTCGCCGGCGTCGTTCTGCACGTCCAATCGGACCGACTGCGCCAGCAGCGCGTGCACCGCCTCCTCGCGGCCGGCGGCGGCGGCGATCAGCAGCGGCGTGTCGCCGGCGGTGCTGCGCGCGTTGATGCGCGCATCGGCGGCCAGCAGCCGTGCCATCACGCCGGCCTGCCCATGGGCGGCAGCGGCATGCAGCGGTGTCAGGCCGAGCGCGTCGGCGGCTTCGAGATAGGCACCGGCGCGCAGCAGCGCATCGACGCAGTCGGGCGTGCCCGACCAGGCCGCGTACCACAGCGCCGTGCGCTGCTCGTGATCCTGGGCGGCGAGGCCGGGATGGCGTGCCAGCAGTTGCTGCAGCGAGGCCGTGTCGCCCGCGGCAGCCGCGATCATCAGCGGCGTACGGCCCTGCTGATCGGCAGCATCGACGTTCGCGCCTGCCTCCAGCAGGCGCCGGATGCCGTCGGCCTGGCGGGCGCGGATGGCTGCGTCCAGCGGCGTCGACTCACCGGCGCTGCGGCTGTCGGCATTGACGCCGGCGGCGAGCAGCGCCTTCATGACCGCCGAGTCATTGCGCGCGGCGGCAAGCCATAACACGCTGTGGCCGGCGTGGTCGGCCGCGCCGGCTTTCGCGCCATGCGCGAGCAGCAGCGCCATCACGTCGCAGGCATGTGCGTCCGCCGCCGCCTGCAGCAGGGTATCGCCTTGCGGCAGCCGCAGATTGGCGTCACCGCCGGCGGCGAGCAGTTGCTGCACGCTCGCCGTGTCGTTGCGGGCCACCGCCAGCGCCAGCGCCTGCCAGCCGCGATAGAGCTCGCCCGGATGGGCGGCGTCGAACTTGCCGGTCTGCCGGCCCGACTTCGGGTGCGCGAGCGTCGCACGGGCGCCGAGCTTGTGCAGCTCGGCTGCGGCGGCATCGGCGTCCATCGCGATCGCCGCATCGAGCGCGCCGTAGCCGTGGCTGTCCTGCGCGTCGAGAGCGGCGCCGGCGTGCCGCAGCAGTTCGATGGCCGCGGGCCGTTCGGCGCGCGCGGCGTAGAACAGCGCCGTGCGCCGTTCGGCGTCGGCGGCCTTGGGATTCGCGCCATGCTGCAGCAGCAGCTCGGTGAGCGAAGCATCCGGCCGCTCGGCCGCGAGCATCAGCGCGGTGGTGCCGAATTGATCGGCGGCATTGACGTCGGCCCCCGACGCCAGCAGCGCCTCGGCAGCGGCGCGCGCACCGGCCTCGGCGGCATGCGCGAGCGCGGTGCGCGCGAATTCGTCGCGCACGCGGGCGGCCGCGGGACCGAGCCGGCGCAGCTCGGCCGCATCGTCGTGGCGGGTGCGGTCGATGACCCAGGCGGCGAACAAGGCACGATCGCTCTGGCCCAGCGTCTGCCGGTCGAGCAGCGGCCGGCCGGATTTGAGGGCATCCGCGGCCGGCGGGTAGCCGAGTGCAGCGGCGCGCTCGAGCCAATGATGCACGGCGGCCGCATCGGCGTGCGGATCGCGCGCGAGCTCGCCGGCGAGCACGTAGGCGGCGGCACCGTCGCCGTGCTCGGCCGCGGATTGCAGCAATGAGCGCGCGCGGGCCGCGTCGGCGGCCACGCCGACGCCGTTCAGATAGATCATGCCGAGCAGGTATTGCGCCTTGGCGTTGCCGGTGCTCGCGGCGCTCTCGAGCAGCGTGATGGCGCGTTCGTACTGCAGCGCTCGCAGCGCCGCGTGCGCCGCCTGCACCGGATCCCTGGCGTCCGGCCGGGCATCGCGCGCGCACACCGCGCCCGCCAACAATGTGAGCCCGAGGCACAGCGCAGCGCGTGCGCTGCCGATCGTCGGCCGTGCCATCAGGCAGTTCCGTACTTGGTCTCGACTTCGATGCCGATCGAGCGCAGGAAGTCGTTCGGCAGGATGCCGCCGGCATTCACGATCACCGCCTGATTGTTGACCTTGAGCTCGCGGCCGGAATGCTGCAGCAGCACCTCCTCGGGGCGGATCTCGCGAATCTGCGAGCTGAGCAGCACCTTGAGCTGGCCCTTCGAGCTGGCGGCCTGCACACGCTCGCGGTTGCGCGTCTTGGCACGCTGGAAGGCATCGCCACGGTAGGACAGCACCACCTGTGTGTCGCCGAGCTCGGCCACGCTGGCGGCGGCTTCGAGCGCACTGTCGCCGCCGCCGACGACGATGATCTGCTGGCCGCGGTACTGCTCGGGATCCAGCAGCCGGTAGACGACCTTCGGCAATTCCTCGCCGGGCACGCCGAGCTTGCGCGGCGTGCCGCGCCGGCCGATGGCCAGCAGCACCGCGGACGCGCGGTACTGCCGCTGAGTGGTCCTGACGACGAACACCCCGTCGGTGCGTTCGATCGCCTCGACGCGCTCGCGATATTGGATCTTCAGGCCGTTGCCATTGCAGGCGTCGGTCCAGAATTTCAGCAGCTCTTCCTTGGTGGTGTTGCGGAACTGGACCTTGCCGACGATCGGCAGCTCGACCGGCGAGGTCATCACCAGCTTGCCGCGCGGATACTGAAATACCGCACCGCCGAGGGATTCCTGTTCGACCGTCAGGTAGTCGAGGCCGAGCTGCTGGGCGGCGAGCGAGGCGGCAAGTCCGGCGGGGCCGGCGCCGATGATCAGAACGTCATGCGCCCCGGGTCGCTTGCGGCCGGCCTCGGCGACGGCCTCCAGTGCCTGCCGGCCCTGCACCAGCGCATTGCGGATCAGTCCCATGCCGCCCAATTCGCCGGCCACGAACATGCCCGGGACGTTCGATTCGAAATTCGGCTTGAGCACCGGGATATCGATGCCGCGCCGTTCGGTGCCGAACACCAGCGTGATGGCCTCGAACGGGCAGACGCTCTTGCAGACGCCGTGGCCAATGCATTCGGTCGGTCCGACCAGCGCCGCCTTGCCGTCGATGAGGCCGAGCACGTTATGTAGCGGGTATTCGGGACAGGCGGCGACACAGGCGCCGCAGCCCAGGCAGCGGCTCGCGTCGATCACCGGGTGCAGCGAGGCCGGTTCGGTCAAACCGGCGGCGACGGATTCCTCCTGCGCGCGACGATGGTGCGCTTCGATGCGTCGCTGGCGCAGCAGGTAGGCGACCAGAATGAAGGCCAGGGGCAGCGCGTACAGGACCAGCGACCAGATATCCATGACCTCGACTCGGCTAGGGGTACGGGCTCACGCGATCCGAAAGTAGATGGCGATTGAGTGAAGGTTTCTGTGAAATCCGTCACGTGTCAACGTGTCGCCAAATGCAGCGTATGTCGCCAATCCCGGACATTGCGGCAAGCGCCCGTCGCACATTATAAACCCGTTAGCAGTAACAACATCGGTCTCTACATCGCGCGTTCAGGCCGTCGATGTCACTGCCGTTCAATCAGCGCTGCGAAGTGGAGTCGAGATTGGAACTCTTCTGGCTATTGGCGGGCGTATTGAGCACGGTCGCGGCGCTCTTCCTGCTGCTGCCGTGGCTGCGTACGATTCCGCGCTTGGGGCCATTGCCCGCCGTCTCCTGGCCGGTGCTCGCGCTGGCCGCCGTGGTGCTGGCCGGCGTCGTCGGCCTGTACCTGAAGCTCGGCCGGCCCGAGCTGCTGGCGCGATCCCGCGCCAGTGCAGGCGCGGCGATTGCGGTACCGGCCGCCGGCGGCCGCGCTGCCGCCGCTGCCTCCAGCGGCGCCGCCGGCTCGATGGCGGCCGCGATCGCGAGCCTGGAGGCGCGCCTCGCCAAGGGCGGTGGCAGTGCCGATGATTGGGAACTGCTGGCCAAATCATACGAATTCCTCGGCCGGCCCGCGGATGCCGCCCAGGCGCGCGCCGGACATCTGCCGGCGCTGCCCTCGAGTGCGCCGGCGGATGCAGCGATGGGCGCAACCGCCGGCGGTGCCGGAACCGTAGCGGCCAGCGCTGCCGCGCCGGTGCTGACGGCGCAATCCCTGAAGCTGCTGGCGCAGGCGAACGCCGCACGTCGCAGCAGGAAGCCGGCGGCAGCCGCGGCGATCTACGCCAGGCTGGCCGCGAGCGGCCAGATGAACGCCGACAGCTGGGCCGATTACGCCGATACCGCGGCGAGCTTGCAGGGCGGCCGGCTTGCGGGCGATGCGCAAACCTACATTGCGCGCGCTCTGGCGCTCGATCCGCGGCATCCCAAGGCACTGTGGCTTCAGGCCAGCGCCGATGAAGAGGCCGGGCGCTTCAACGACGCCATCGGCGTCTGGCAGCGGCTGCTGGCGGTGCTGGAACCGAACTCCGCCGATGCCAGGATCGTGACGGCGAATCTGCAACAGGATCTGAAACTCTACGGTGCGTCGGCACCGGCAGCGGCCCCGGTGGCGACGGCGTCCACGACCATGACGCCCGCCGCGATGACGCCCGGTGCAATGACGCCCGGTGCGATACCGCGTGCTGCAGCGGCGAGCGGTGTGACCCTGAGCGGCACGGTGGCGCTGGCCGATGCGCTGCGCTCCAAGGTCGCGAACGGCGAGACGTTGTTCATCGTCGCCAAGTCGGTCGACGCGCCCGGCATTCCAGTGGCGGTGTACCGCGGCGCGGTCGGCGCCTGGCCGGCGAGCTTCAGGCTCGATGATTCGCTGGCGATGATGCCCGGCCGCAATCTCTCGAGCGCCGGGCGCGTCACGGTGGAGGCGCGCATCTCCAAGAGCGGTCAGGCGATGCCCGCGAGCGGCGACCTGTCGGGCACCAGTCCCGTCGTCGACCCGGCGGGGTCGAAGTCGCTGCAGATCCTGATCGATCGGGTGATCCCGTGAGCGCCGCGGCTCGTTCGATGACGAGCGGCGATCCCCAGCAGCCCGCGCCGCAACGCCCGAGCGGCATCGCGACCGCGCGCCCGGATGAGGCCAGGCGCGGCCTGCATTGGCCGATCGCCTGGGGCGTGCTGGTGGCCGCGTTGATCGCCTGGGGCGCGAATGCACGGCTCGAGCGCTATATCACGCCGCAGCGGGGCCTCGGTTATTGGCTCGGCATCTGCGGCGGCTCGATGATGCTGCTGCTGCTGCTCTACTCGGCACGCAAGCGCGCGTCCTGGCTGCGATGGCTCGGCGGCGTTCCGGGCTGGTTCCGCATCCACATGGCACTCGGAGTGGTCGGGCCGCTGCTGGTGCTGTTTCACGCCAATTTCCGTCTCGGTGCGACCAACAGCAACGTCGCCCTGATCTGCATGCTGCTGGTCGCAAGCAGCGGCGTGGTCGGCCGCTATATCTACACCCGCATGCACGCCAAGTTCGACGGCAATCAGGACAGTCTGGAGGACCTGCAGGCGGCGGCCGAGAAGATCCGCGAGCAGACCACCAGGATAACGTTCCTGCCCGGATTGCTCGACGCCATCGAGCGCGAGGAGCGGCGGCTGGTCAATCCCGACGAAGGCGCGGTGGGCCGGTTCCTGCACGTCTTCACCGCCGGCAGCCGCGCCGCGCTGGCGCGCTGGCGCCTGCACCGGCTGATCCACCGTGCCGTCGCATCGGCCGTCGAGCATGAATCGGACGGGATATCCCGGCACGCGCGCCGCATCGGAGCGGCCGCCCGCCATTACGCCGATCGGCGGCTCGATGCCGCACGCCGGGCGGCGGAGTACCGCCTGTATGCGCGCCTGTTCTCGTTCTGGCACGTGCTGCACATACCGCTGTTCTTCATGCTGCTGATCGCAGGCATCGCGCACGTGATCGCGGTCAACATCTATTGACCGAACTGCATGCGCTGGCCAGGGATCGGCAGACTGTTGCGAGCGTCATTGATGACCCTGACAACCGCACTGGCAGTCTCGAACGCAACCGCGGCATCCGTGGAGACGCTGCTGATGCCCGGCAAGGTGGTGCGCGCGCACGAGAAACTGGAGGAGAAATGCGCCGCTTGCCACGACCGCAGCAATGCGCACGCCCAGAGCGGGCTGTGCCTGGACTGCCACAAGGAGATCGCCTCCGACATTCGCACGCAGCACGGCTATCACGGCCGCATGGCCCATGCGGGCGAGGGCGAATGCCGCGCATGCCACACCGAGCACAAGGGTCGCGACGCCGATATCGTGCGACTCGGCCGCGCACAGTTCGATCACAAGCTTACGGAGTTCGCGCTCGAGGGCGCGCACCGCGCGCTCGCCTGCGAGAGCTGCCACAAACCGAGCGAGGCCTGGAACAAGCCGCCGGTCGCCTGCAGCGGCTGCCACAAGCAGGATGACGTGCATCGCGGCCAGCTCAAGCAGTCCTGCGGCGAGTGCCACGGGTCCCTGAGCTGGAGCGGCGGGCGCTTCGACCACGACAAGACCGACTTCAGGCTCACCGGAGCGCACCAGGGGGTCACCTGCAATGCCTGCCACATCGGCGGTCATTACCAACACACGCCCGGGAGCTGCAACGGCTGTCATGCCACCGACGATGAGCACCGCGGCTCGCGCGGCGGGGACTGCGGCAAGTGCCATACCACCGCGGACTGGAAGAGCGCGAAATACGATCACCTGAAGGAGACCGGGTTCGCGCTGCTCGGCGCCCACGCCAAGCTCGACTGCCTGAACTGCCACCGCAGCGGCAATTACAAGGAGAAGATCGCCAAGGACTGTCACGGCTGCCACCGCGCCGATGACGCACATGCGGGCCGATTTGGCGGCAAATGCGCGGATTGTCATGACAACGAGCAATGGAAGGGCGTGCAGTATGATCACCTCGCGCGCCACCGGTTCGCGCTCGTCGGCGCGCACGCCAAGCTGTCCTGCTATGCGTGCCATACGGCATACACGGCGACGCAGCGGCTCGGCAAGGACTGCGTCGCCTGCCATCGCAGCGAGGATCCGCACGGCGGCAAGCTCAAGGGCGGCTGTGACGGCTGCCATGGCCAGGATGCATGGCGCACCGGCATCAGCTTCGATCATGACCTGAGCGAGTTCCCTCTGCTCGGGCTGCACCGGCTGGCCAGCTGCGCCCAGTGCCACACCAGCCTGGCGTTCGATTCGGCGCCAGTGACCTGCATCGGCTGTCACGCCCGCGACGACGTGCACAAGGGCGGGCTCGGCAGGAAATGCGAGAGCTGTCATTCGGCGAACGGCTGGGCGCTGTGGAAGTTCGATCACGCCAGGCAGACCAGCTTCGCGCTCACCGGGGCGCACGCCAAGCTCGGCTGCGGCGACTGCCACCACGAAACGCCCGGCACGCAGAAGACTTCACCGCTGTGCGTCTCCTGCCATCGGCAGGATGACCGCCATCTGGGCGCCTACGGCAGCCAGTGCGAACGCTGCCACACGAGTTATGCGTGGAAAGGCGCCAGGATCCAATAGGTAGGCGCAGGTGAAACGACGTTGCGGCATCGGACGACTGACGCTGGCCGCCGCGGGCCTCGCGGCGCTGGCCGTGCTCGCGCCGCCGGCGGTGGCTGCGGTGCCGGCGGCCGCCGCGCCGATCACGGTGTCCTTCGACCACCTGACCACCGGCTTCGAGCTCGACGGGGTGCACCGCGACCTGCCCTGCGAAGCGTGTCACCTGAACGCGGTCTTCAGGGGCACGCCGCTCGATTGCGGCAGCTGTCACATCACCGGCTCGCCGTACAACGCGACGCCGAAGATCGCGACTCACATTGCGAGCACCAACAATTGCGCGGCCTGCCACAACACGATTTCTTTCCGGCCCGACGTGCACTTCGATCACGGCGAGGTGCTGGGCGGCTGCGCGGGCTGCCATAACGGCACGATCGCCCAGGGGGAGGGCCCGACCCACCCGGCCACCAGCCAGGACTGCGGCTCCTGCCACACGGTGATCAGCTGGAATCCGCCCAAGACGGTCGATCATTCGCAGATTCCGCTGGCGATGCAGGGCTTCTGCATCGTCTGCCACAACGGCGTGCAGGCGGCCGGCAAGCCGACCGGCCACGTGAGCACCAATCTCGAATGCGGCGATTGCCACACGACCGGCAGCTGGCTCGGTGCGAACTTCGATCACACCGGTATCACGAGCGGCTGCTTCAGCTGCCACAACGGCTCGAAGGCGGTGGGCAAGCAGGGCAATCACATGCCCACGACCAATCTGTGCGAGAACTGCCATACCAGCGGCATCGGCACCAAGAGCCCGAGCTGGGTGCCGGCGTCGTTCGACCACACGCAGATGGCGGTGACGACCTGCCAGACCTGTCACAGCGGCAGCGTCAGGATCACGACCGGCTTCGTGCCGGGTCAGCCCACCAATCACGTGCCGCCGATCCCGTCGGCCATCGACTGCGGCGTCTGCCACGGCAACAACCCGGCTGCCGAGACCTGGGCGGTGCTCGCGGCCAGCATCCCGACGCTGCATTCGGGCCTGCCGGTGAGCAATTGCCTGCTGTGCCATGCCGGCCAGACATACGCCGGCGTGCCCGCGCCCTACATTCCGATGTCGGTATCAGGCGTATCCCCGACCCATGCGACGCCGCTGACGCCGCCGCACATTCCGATCCTCTCGGGCGTGGACTGCAGCTCCTGTCACGCCGCGGCGTACCAGTCCGGCGGTTTCGGGCCGGCTACGGCGATGAATGCCGCCAAGCACGCATTCGTTTCCACCAGCTGCGATACCTGCCACGACACGGGCAAGAGTTTCTACGTCGGCAGCGGTACCGCCCTGCAGCTGCGCCCCGCCGACCACGTCAGCAGCACCGATGCGCGCATGGTCAGCGGCGACTGCTCCATGTGCCACAAGGCGACGGATTGGGGCAGCACCGTGCTGCCGGTCGGGCACATGCCGAACCCCGGCGGCCAGGCCTGCACGGTGTGCCACACGGCCGCGCCGAGCAATTACGCGACCCTGGCGAGCATCTCGGTGATGCACACCGGCATCAGCAGCGGCTGCGCCCAGTGCCACGGCGGGACGGCGCAACTGAGCTTCTACAACAACAACGACAACCCGAAAGCTGCCGTGCTCACGCCGCCGCACATCCCGACCTTCTCGGGCACCGACTGCAGCTCGTGCCACGCGCTGAATTTCGTCGCCGGCGGCTTCGGGCCGATGAACATGACCCCGGCCACGCACGCCGGCGTGGGCTCGAGCTGCAACACCTGCCACGAAGCGGGCCTGTCCTTCTACATGGGGGCGGCGAGCCCCGGACTGCAGGGCCGCCCGGCCGATCACACCACGGGTCAGATGGTGGCGCCGAACGACTGCAGCCTCTGTCACACCACGGCGAACTGGAACAGCACGGCGCTGCCGGCGGGCCACATGCCCAATCCGGCCAACAACGGCTGCACCGTGTGCCACACCACGGCGCCGGCGGACTATTCGCCGGCGACGCTGGCGGCCAACCCGGTCCTGCACACCGGCATCAGCAGCGGCTGCGGGCAATGCCACGGCGGCACGACGCCGCTGACCTGGTACAACAATTTCACCCCCAAGGACGCCGTGCTTGCGCCCGCCCACATTCCGTACCTCTCCGGCGCGGACTGCGGGTCCTGTCATGCATCGACCACGTATGCCGCCGGCGGCTTTGGGCCGAATAACATGACCTCGGCCACGCACGCCTTCGTGCCCAAGACCTGCAACACCTGTCACGAAGCGGGCCTGTCCTTCTACATGGGGGCGGCGAGCCCCGGACTGCAGGGCCGGCCGGCCGACCACACCTCGGGTCAGATGACGGCGCCGAACGACTGCAGCCTCTGTCACACCACGGCGAACTGGAACAGCACGGTGATGCCGGCGGGCCACATGCCCAATCCGGCCAACCAGGCGTGCACGGTGTGCCACACCACGGCACCGGCGGATTATTCCACCGCCACGCTGGCGAGCCATCCGGTGCTGCATACCGGCATCAGCAGCGGCTGCATCACCTGCCACGGCAGCCCTCTGGGCGCGCTGACGTTCTACAACAACTTCACGCCGAAGTCCGCCGTGCTGTCCCCCGTGCACATCCCCACCGGCAACACGCCGTGCGAGGACTGCCATACCGCCACGGGATTCATCGCCTTCAGCGGTGCCACCATGACCTCGGCCGAGCACACGGCGATGTTCGCCTACATCGGCACCAGCTGCGATGCCTGCCACAACCGCGTCACGCCGGCCCTGAGCTTCTATGGGGTGGGAAACCTGCAGACGCGGCCGACGGATCACAACTCCGGCAACATGCTCACGCAGGATTGCAGCAACTGCCACACTCCCAACGACTGGGGCGGGGGTGCACAGCGGCGCACGGCGAGCACCACGACCGCCGGCACCGCGACCGCCGCTACCGCCGCTACCGCCACCACGACCCCCAAGCCGGCGCTGCGCGCCACCATGGGCGCGATGCTGCCGGTGCCGGTAGGGATGCTGGGCACGATGACTGCCGGCAGTGCGGTCGCGGGCGCGGTGCCGACCGGCATCACGGCGCCCGGAGCGGTCATGATCGGCGCCGCCGGCGTTGCCGGCGCCGCCGACGTTGCCGGCCGCGCGTCGACGGCGTCGTTCTCCCATGCCGGCGTCGTTGGCAGCTGCGTGAGCTGCCACAACGGTGTCGCGGCGATCGCCAAGGGCCCGGCGCACATCGCCAGTAACGATCGCTGCGAGAACTGCCACACGACGATGGCCTGGCTGCCGGCGCGCTTCGATCATCAGGGCGTGAGCGCGCGCTGCGCGGGCTGCCACAACGGCGTCGTGGCGGTCGGCAAACCGGTCTACCACGTGCGCACCGGCCAGGACTGCAGCGCCTGCCACGGTGCGATCGGCTGGCTGCCGGCGCGCTTCAGCCATGTGGATGTCTCGGGGACCTGCCAGAGCTGCCACAACGCGCTGATCGCCGCCGGCAAACCGGCGCGACACGTGGCCACGACGCGCGATTGCGGCAGCTGCCACAACACCTCGAGCTGGACCACGAGCGCAACGCCCGCCCAGCAGCGCTCGACAACGCCCGCCGCAAGCGGTGGCCGGAATGGTCCGGGCAAGTGATGCGTCGTGCGCCGTCGCGTTGAGAGCCCGCGTGCGCGGGTGGCGCTGCTGGCGATTGCGCTGCTGGCAGCGTGCGCCGCGGCGCTCGGCGCAGCGCCGCCCGGGCCGTTCGAGCAGCAGCTGGTGCAGCTCATCGACACCGACGAACGCGACGGCCATGCCGATATCACGGTGCAGTTTTCCTGCACGGTGTTCTACCTCAGCAATGCGCCGCTGAATCACGGCAGGAACACGGTCATCACGCTGCGGCTCGGGCCGGACTGCGGAGCGTTCCTGGGATCGGTGATACCGGAGTTTCCGCTGGTCGGCGGCGGCGGCAAGCTCGTCACCGGGGCGCGCCTGGAGCAGGTCGTGCCGACCGAGGTGACGCTGGAGCTGACCTGGAACCGGGAACTGGATTTCGTGATGGTGCCGACCACGAACGGGCAGGGACTGCGCGTCCGGCTGCTGGGTACCGAGCGCAAGCAGCCCGGCGGCTATGTGACGCTCACCGAGGCGCCGCAAGGTTACGCCGTCAACCTGGAATCCTCGACCGGGCAGTTCGCGCCGGAGGCCGTGCAGGCCGCGGCGGCGCAGTTCGGAGCGGCGGCCTATGTTTCCGAGACCGACATCGACGGCAAGCACTGGTATCGGCTGCGCATCGGGCCGTTCACCACCCGCCTCGAGGCCGAGCGCGTGCTGCGCATTGCACAGATGAGCTACCCGCGCGCCTGGCTGGCCATCAACGACGAGCCGCCGGAGCTCACGGCGGTGGAACATGCCGCCGTGCAGTCGGTGGCCGCCGGCGCACCGACGGATCCACCGCTCCCGGACGAGCAGCGCGCGCAGATCCTGCGCGACGCCCGCGCCGCGCTCGCCAAGCGCCAGTTTCCGGAAGCCGTCGAACTGCTCACGCGTCTGCTGCGCCAGCCCGAATACCCGGGGCGGGCCGATGCGCAAGAACTGATCGGACTGGTGCGTGAGCGCGCCGGCCAGCTCGCGCATGCCAAGGCCGAGTACCAGGAATACCTGCGCCGCTACCCGGACGGGCCGGCGGCGGCGCGCGTGCGCAGCCGGCTGCTGGCGCTGGCCGCGGCCGCAGAGACCCCGCCGCCGGAGGCCGAGTCAGCCAGCGCACCGCATCCGAACAATTGGAGCATGGCCGGCAGCGCCGCGCTCACCTACCAGTACGGCCAGAATCAGGTCAGCGGCGGCGGCACGAGCAGCAGCAGCACCTCGCTCAACTCATTTCTGGCCTTCGGTGACCTGCTGGTCCAGAACCGCGGCGATCGCTTCGACTTCACTGGCCGCATGGACAGCGGCTACACCGCCAATCTGGTGCCGAACACCGGCGGCAGCCAGGATCGCACCACCATCGCCTACGTCGAGCTGGATGACCGGACGCTCGGGCTGACCGGCAGGGCGGGACGGCAGTCGCTCGCGAGCCAGGGGGACATCGGACTGTTTGACGGCGTGTACGCCGGCTATCAGGCGACGCCCATGCTCATGATCAGCGCCGCGGGCGGGTATCCGGCCTACACCAGCTATTCGCAGTTCTCGACGCAACAGACGTTCGGTACGGTGACCGCGGAACTCGGGCCGTTCCGCCAGGCGTGGGTATTCGACGGCTACCTGTTCGATCAGCAGAACGCCGGCGCGACGGAGCGGCGTGCCGTGGGCTTTCAAACCCGTTACTCGATGCCGGGCCGCTCGGCGATGCTGCTGGTGGACTACGACATCGCTTTCCAGCAGCTCAACTCCGCAACGCTGATAGGGAACCTGACCGCATGGCGGAACTGGGTGTTCGGCTTCGACGCGGATCATCGCCGCAGCCCGCTGCTGTTGCTCAGCAACGCGCTGATCGGCCAGACGGCGCCGGATCTTGCCGCACTGCAGCTGCAGTTCACGCCGTCCCAGATCAGGCAGCTGGCGCTCGATCGCACCGCCACCAGCGATACCTTCACGCTGTCGGCGACCCATCCGCTCGGCGAGCGCTGGCAGTTCATCGGCAACGTGTCCGCGCTGGAGCTCGGCGGCACACCGCCCTCGGCCGGCGTGCCGGCCACCCCCTCGACCGGCCTGGACAAGACGGTGTCGCTGCAGATGTCCGCCTCGAGCCTGCTGCAGACCAGCGACCTGCACTTCTTCGGCGTGCGTTACGACAACTCGCCGCTGTCGCGCAGTATCACGCTGTCATGGGATGCACGCTTCATGTTGCCGGGTGCGTGGCGCTTCGGGCCGCGCTTCAGTGTGGAGCAGCTCAATGATCCGATGCTCGGCGGCAACCAGCTGCTGTATCTGCCGGAGCTGCGCAGCGACTGGACCGGCAAGCGCACGGTGTTCGAATTCATCGGCGGCTACCAGCTGCAGCAGCAGCAGCCGCTGCCCGGCCAGAGCGCGGTCGGGGTGCAGAATACGCGCAATTTCTACCTCTCGGTGACCGAACGATTGCGCTTCTGAGCGCGGTCGCGCCCGGGTCGGGACCGGCAGGGCCGGTACCACCAGGTATTGGGCCTGTCGATCAGGTGTTCGTCATCATGATGGAGAACCACGGCTACCAGCAGATCCTCGGCAATCCGAACGAACCCCACCTGGACGGCCTGATCGCCAAGGGCCAGGACTCGGTGCCAACAGCGCCGATCTGACCTACGGCACGCAGGCCGGACTCAATCCGGGCTTGATCGGGGAGGGGGCACGGCGGTCCGAAGATTGGCCGAGAGCATCAAGGCTTCGCCGGAGCTTCTCGCGGCTGAAGATGTCGGATCTGTTTCGAAGGCGTCAGCCCACGGGATGAATCAGACCGGCATCGTCCGCCACGCGGGAGTTGATGCGCGGACTGACTGCATGCGCCTGCATCGACTCCGGCGCGCAGGGTCGTAGCGCGGCTCCCGCCTGGACGGGCGTGCCGCGCAACCAGATCTCGTAATCGGCGGGCTGCAGGATCGCAGGCATGCGACGCACCGTGTTGGCAATGTTGAGCATGAGCTCGTTCCCCGGCAGGCGGATGATCGAGCAGCTCTCGATCACGTCATCGTCCTCACCGACCCAGCGATCCCAGATGGCGGCCAGGGCAAACACGGGCCGATCGGACAAACGCACGAAATACGGTTGCCGGTACCTTCTGCTGGTGAGCTGCCAGGCGTAGAAGCCCGCGGCCGGCAGGATGCAGCGCTGGCCGTTGAGCCAGGGCGTGCGGTACGGTTCGCAGCGCTGCACGCGTTCGATATCGACGACCGTGGCGCACTCGCCGGTCGGCTGCTCCTTGGCCGAGGCGGGGATCAGGCCCCAGCGCATCATGGCGGCTTCAGACTGTCCCTGATGCCATCGGATCGCAGGCACATACTGCTGCGCCGCGACGTTGAATCTGGCCGTGAATTTCCACCAGGCGCGTGCCGGCAGGAACTCGCGTTCCGCGGCGAGTTGATCCGGGAGGACGTAGCGCTCGCACATCAGAGCCGGAGGTTAAGGCGGCCGGCCACGCGAAAATGTGACCGGCATCGGGTCTTTCGCAAGTCGGCCGGTCCGGCCAGGCCGATGCTGCGGCCGGTCGCGAGCGCGCGGCAAGTCACTTCCCAGGGCATGGCGTGACGGCGGTGAAGCGCCGCTGAGCCGTGCATTGCGAAATGTGCATGTCAAATAGCGATGCGGTAAGTCCCACTGGTCGTCACATGCGCCATATGCCTCTTATGCGAGCATATCGCATCGAACGTCATCGCCGCGAACTGCGCTTTCGTCGTGGTAACGAGTGATGACCCCGCAAGCGTGTACACGCCGGACCAGGTGAAGGCCTGCTCACCTGCGGTGACGGCAATCGCCGATTCCAGGCAGCGCAGGATCGAGACGATCGGGTCGGAATCACGGGGTGCAGGGTGAGGTGCGTGCGCTGAGGAAATGGTCGCGAACTACCACAATGAATCCGAAAGAACACGTATGTTGAATCCACGACGACTGAGCCCGGGCGCGGCTGGCGTTTGCGCGGCGCTCGCCCCGGCATTGGCCGCTGCGCACAATCCGTTTGAATTCCAGACGCCGGTGACGCCGATTGCGCATGAGACGCTTCACATCCATGACCTGTTCCTGACGATCATCGGCATCCTGTTCAGCCTGGGGATGGGCTTTCTGCTCTATGCCGTCATCCGGCACCGCCGGAGCCGGGGTCATGCTCCAGCCACATTCACCGGTCCCCGGACCCCGGGGCAGTGGATCCTGGTGGCCTTGCCGCTGCTGGCGCTGGTGTTCATCGATTACGTCATCATGGGAATTCCCGCGTATCACGCGGTCGTCGCGATGGCGAACACAAAAGAGGGCGCGACGCTGGTCGTCAAGATCACCGGCAGCCAGTGGGCGTGGCGGTACGAATATCCGGACCACGGCATCGCCTTCACGAGCAGCCTCGCCACGCCGCGTGAGCAGATGGAAAGCGGCTCGCCGACCGATCCGAATTATCTGCTCGAGGTTGACAGGCCGCTGGTACTGCCGGTGGGCGAGAAGGTCCGCATCCTGCTGACCTCCACCGACGTCATCCACAGCTGGTGGATGCCGGCGTTCGGAATCAAGCAGGACGCCGTGCCGGGTTTCCTGCGCGAAAGCTGGGTGAAGATCGAGACACCGGGAGTCTACCGCGGCCAATGCGGCGAGCTGTGCGGCGTCGGCCACGCCTACCTGCCGATCGTCGTCGAAGCCAAGACCGCGCCGGAGTTCGAGCAGTGGCTCGTGCAGGCCAGGAGCGCCCAGGGGAAGATGTCGGCCGAGGCGGCCCAGACCCTGAGCGCGGACGATCTGCTCGCGCGCGGCCAGAAGGCTTATCAGACCAGCTGCTCGGCCTGCCATCAGCAGAACGGTCTCGGCCTGCCCGGCGCCTTCCCGCCGCTGGCCGCGGGCCAGGGGTTCACGGCCACCCCGGAAATGACCGAGGAACTTGCCCGGCGCGGCTTCTATCATGAGGGCAAGATCGTGCTCGGAGCGGTCGAGCAGCACGTGGACATCGTGCTGCGGGGCATAGCCGGCACGGCTATGCCGGCGTTCGGGCCGCAGCTCGACGACGTCGACATCGCTGCAATCGTCACCTACGAGCGCAACAGCTTCGGTAACCGCAGCGGGGACGTCGTGCAGCCGGCGATCGTCAGTGCCGCGCGCCGCGAAGTCAACGATCGCGAAACCCGGAAAGAGGCATCCCGATGAGACACGCCGCCATTGAGTACACGCACGATGAGCATCAACCCCGTGGTCTCGCGCGCTGGCTGTTCACGACCAACCACAAGGACATCGGCATCCTGTACATGCTGTTCGGTCTGACGTTCTTCGTGGTCGGCGGCCTGTTCGCCGAGCTCATCCGCGCGCAGCTGTTCCAGCCGGGCCAGCACATACTCGCCCCGGAGGCGTACAACCAGGTCATCACGCTGCACGGGCTCGTCATGGTGTTCGCGGCGCTGATGCCGGTGACCGCCGGGTTCGCGAACTATCTGATCCCGATGATGATCGGCGCCTCCGACATGGCGCTGCCCCGTCTCAACAACTGGGGCTTCTGGCTGCTGCCGGTGGCCGCAGTGGTGCTCGTGCTGCCGTTCTTTCTCAAAATGCTCGGCATCGGCAATGGGCCGATCGACACCGGCTGGACGATCTACGCGCCGCTGTCCGTGCAGAGCGGGCTCGGCGTGGACTTTGCCATCTTTGCCGTGTTCCTGCTGGGCGCCTCGTCGCTGCTGGCCTCGATCAACATCATCGTGACCGTGAAGAACATGCGTGCGCCCGGCATGACCATGATGAAGATGCCGCTGTTCGTGTGGAGCTGGCTGATGACCTCGCTGCTGCTGATCGCGGTATTCCCGGCGCTGATCGCCGGTGCCGCGATGCTGCTCACCGATCGTCATTTCGGCACGCATTTCTTCAGCGCGGCCGGAGGCGGAGATCCGGTGCTGTGGCAGCACCTGTTCTGGTTCTTCGGCCATCCCGAGGTCTACATCCTGCTGTTTCCCACCGCCGGGATCATGTCGCAGATCCTGCCGACGTTCGCACGCAAGCCGATATACGGTTACCGTGCGCAGGTCTATTCCTATTGGGCGATCGCCGCGCTGTCGGTCGTCGTCTGGGCGCACCACATGTTCACGTCGGGCATGCCGGTCGGTGGCCAGCTGTACTTCATGTACAGCACGATGGCCATCTCCGTGCCGCTGGCGGTGCTGTTCTTTTGCTGGCTCGGGACCATCTGGCGTGGTGCGATGACTTTCGAGACGCCGATGCTGTTCGCCCTCGGGTACATCACGCTGTTCGGCATCGGTGGGCTGACCGGTCTGGTGCTTGCCGACGCGGTCGCCGATCAGCAGTATCACAACAGTTACTTCCTCGTGGCTCATTTCCATTACGCGCTGTTCGGTGGGCCGATCATGGGTGTGATCGCAGCCGCTTACTACTGGCTGCCGAAGATCACCGGACATATGTACAACGAGCGTGCCGGCAAATGGCACTTCTGGCTCACCATGATCGGTTTCAACACGACGTTCATGGCGCAGTTCTTCCTTGGTGCCGCGGGCATGCCGCGGCGTATTCCAGACTATGCGCTGCAATTCACCGACCTGAACATGGTGTCCAGCGCAGGCGCATTCGTGCTCGGCGCCGCGCAGCTGCTTTTGCTCTACAACGTCATCGTTGCCTGGCGAGGCCATGGACGGCCGGCCTCCGATAGGGTGTGGGAGGCCGCGCAGGGCCTGGAGTTCACGTTGCCGTCGCCGCCGCCTTATCACTCCTTCACCGACCAGCCCGTGATCTCGTGAGCGACGGGTAACGTCGTGCAGATCTCCAGGGAACCAGACGCGGGCGAGCGGCCCTCGCGCGCCGCCGCCAACCGGCGGATGGCCTGGGTGGTGGCGCTGGTCGCGGCCGCTTTCTTCGGCTTCGGCTTCGCGCTGGTGCCGCTCTACAGCACCATTTGCAGCGTGACGGGGCTGAACGGCAGGACGCGCGATGCCACGACAGCCTCGGCGCAGGCCGACATGAGACGGTGGGTGACGGTGGAGTTCACGAGCACCGTGATGCCGGGATTACCCTGGCAATTCCAGCCCGAGCAGCGGCGCGTGCGCGTACACCCGGGCGAGCTGACGATGGCCTATTATCTCACCACCAATCTCAGCGATGCCGCGCTCGGCGGCCAGGCGGTCATGAGCGTCACGCCCGAGGCCGCAGCGACCCATTTCGAAAAACTCGAATGCTTCTGCTTCACGCAGCAGGCGCTGCAGGCGCACCAGACGCGCAAGCTTCCGGTCACCTTCTTCGTCACGCCGGATCTGCCCGATGACATCGATACCATCACTCTGTCCTACGCCTTCTTTCCGGTTGGCCGGCCGCCGGGGGCCGATGAGCGGATGCCGGTGAGGACACCATCATGACCACGAGTACGAGCGCCCGACACCACTATTACGTTCCCAAACCGAGTCCGTATCCGGTGCTGCTGTGCCTGTCACTGCTGCTGCTGGCAACGGGCCTCGGGCTGCGCGTCAACGGCATTGGCGCGGGCCGGTGGCTCATCGGCGCGGGGGCGCTGCCGCTGCTCTACGTGCTGTTCGGCTGGTTCGGAAGCATCATCGCGGAGAGCAGGGCCGGGCTCTATCACCGCTGGGAGGACCGCTCGTTCCGCCTCGGGATGATGTGGTTCATCGTCTCGGAGGTGGTGCTGTTCGCGACCTTCTTCGGCGTGTTGTTCTATGAACGCAGCCTCTCCGTGCCATGGCTCGCCGGCCTCGATCCGCACTTCTCGCCGTGGCCCGGATTCGCCGGCGGCTGGCCCACGGCGGGCCCGGCCGGGAAGGCCTTCGAAGTCATCAGCCCCTGGGGCATACCCGCGCTCAACACCGTGCTGCTGCTCAGCTCCGGCGCGACCGTCACCTGGGCGCACTGGGGACTGAGGCGTGACCACCGCCAGCAGCTGATCTCCGGTCTGGTCCTCACCGTGCTGCTCGGCGTCGTGTTCCTCGCGCTGCAAGCCCAGGAGTTTCACCACGCCTACACCGAGCTCGGCTTGACGCTCGGCTCCGGCGTATACGGCGCGACCTTCTTCATGCTCACCGGCCTGCATGGCTTCCACGTCACTCTCGGCGTCGTGATGCTGACCGTGATCCTGTGGCGCAGCGTCAAGGGGGATTTCAATCGCGACCACCACTTCGGATTCGAGGCCGTGAGCTGGTACTGGCATTTCGTCGACGTGGTGTGGCTGATGCTGTTCGTCTTCGTCTACTGGATGTGAGGCACGCAGCGGGCGATAATCGACCCCGCGGCGCCTGATGCGGGCACCGCTTCGATGCGGCTGCGGACCCGACCTGATGTCGCGGGCCGGCGATTGTCGCCGCATTCTGCGCGGCCGCCAGCCCGGCAGGGTCCACAATCATGAAAAGCATGAGCAGCAGTGACGTCGTGATGGTCGACGGCACGTTCTGGACCGACGACGAGATGATTCGCCTCGGCTTGTCGAAGCATCTCGGCAGTGAGATCGGGCAATCGGCGCAGTCGGGCGCCGGCGGAATGCTCGAAGTGCTGGCCAAGCTGCCTTCCACGACGCGCAGACTTCTCATTCATATCAACAACACCAATCCCGTCCTCGATGAGCTTTCAGCCGAGCGCGGCGCCTGCACCGCGGCCGGCGTGGAGGTGAGCTACGATGGGCTGGAGATCGAACTGTGAACGATACGATGTCGAAACAAAGCGCAGCATGGTCACGCGACGATTTCGAAGCCCGCCTGCGAGAGCAGGGCAAGGCCTACCACATTCACCACCCATTC
This sequence comes from Gammaproteobacteria bacterium, assembly GCA_027315105.1. Lineage (GTDB taxonomy): Bacteria > Pseudomonadota > Gammaproteobacteria > Steroidobacterales > Steroidobacteraceae > FEN-1191. The sequence goes on along the minus strand of DAHUYP010000015.1, from coordinate 22,679 downwards.
AATGTGATGCTGAATACGGGGAAGGCCACGCCGGACCAGGTTCGCGGCTGGGTCGCCAACCGCTTCAGCTACCAGGTGGCCATTCCGGTCAAGGACGCCGCCGTGCTTTCGAACTGTCCGGACCGCGATGTCAGGCGCCGATGGATCCAACGCATCCTGGACCATGACGGCTTTGAGTTTGGTGCCACGAAGGACGAGGGCGGCATCGAGGCCTGGATCCGCCTCGGCATCGCCACGGGTCTGACGCGCGAAGAGATCACGGACTTTCGCCATGTAATTCCGGCCGTGCAGTTTGCCGTCGATGCCTATGTGAATTTCGCGCGCCGCGCGCCCTGGCAGGAGGCCGTATGCTCCTCGCTGACGGAGCTGTTTGCCCCTGAGATCCACCGGCAGCGCCTGGCAACCTGGCCCGAGCATTACCCCTGGATCGCAGCCGAAGGCCTGCAGTACTTCCGCAACCGCGTCACCCAGGCCAGGCGCGACGTGGAACAGGGCCTGGAAGTCACGCTCGATTACTTCAACACCGAGGTTCTGCAGAAGAGGGCACTCGACATCCTGAAGTTCAAGCTCGACGTGCTGTGGGCGATGAACGACGCGATGGCCACCGCATACGGCGTGAACGCATGAGCATGCGTTGAGGCATACCGCGGGCCGGTGCGCTCATGAAACGAGCCAGGCATCGACCTGCGGCAGAACGGCGACGGCCGCAAGTTCCCGCTCGGAATGCACGATCAGCCGATCATGTGAAAGCGTAATCAGGCCATCGCGCTTCAGTGCCGCAAGCGTCCGGCTCACGTGCGTCACGGTCAGTCCCAGTGCATCCGCGATATGCGCGAGGCGCAGGGGAAACCGAACTGCCGGGCCCTCGGCGAGCCCCCGACGTCTGAATTCCCGGTAATGGCTCAACAGGAACCACGCGGTCCGCTCCTGGGCGGTGCGCTGGTTGAGGTCCGCCAACCGCGATTCGCCGATGACCAGTGCGGTCACGCAAGCCGCTTCGAGCTGGTGGGCATATGAAGGAACCGTGCGGCAAAGCTTCATCACGTCACTGGCGCGAAATGCGCAGAGGACGGTGTCGGTCAGCGCGTGCACGGAGTACGGCAACCGCGGGACAAACAGCAGCGGCAGCAACACGAGATCGCCGCGCGCCATGATGCCCGAGATTTGCCGGCGCCCGTCGGCGAGCACCGAATATCGGAACGCCCAGCCCTCGCGAAGAATATAGACTTCGCTTCCGGTGTCTCCCTGGCGGTAGAGCGTTCGGCCCTTGCGGCGCACGGCGATCCCGTGGCGGATGCCCGGCGCGGGGCGGGCATCCCCTTCGTGCCCGGTCCGACAAAAGGTAAAGCTGCGAATGGGGCACTCGGCGCAAAGGCGCGAGATCTCCCGGCTATCAGCGACACTCATGACGCACGCTGTCCGCAGGCCTCTTCATGGCTGATTCATCGGTACCCGCGAGCGCCTCATGCCATCGGGCTGCCGCAGTCGGCGAGCACGGTTCGCAGGTCGCGCAGCGCCGGGAACACCTCCTTGTTCCAGTCGCCGCCCTGCGCATCGTAGGCCCGCTGCTCGTATTCCACGATTTCCTTGTCTTCGCGGAAGATGCGTTCGGTGAACCAGACCACGAACGGCCATGCCGCGTGGATGATGCCGGGCATGCGCGGCTTCTTCACCGATAGATAGCCGTAGGTGCGGTTGGTGCGCTGCTGCGCATCGAGCGGCGTATAGGCCAGCCACACGTCCAGCACCGGATCGCGGGTCGTCTGGATGTCCCGGCCTACCCAGACCTTGAGGGTCTGCACCGGATAATCGGTGCGGATGCGCATGTGGTCGGAGAAGTCCTGCCTGCTGTCCGTGCCCCTGCTGCGCATCAGATCGACGATCACCTGCTCGCCGACCGAGGCTTTGCCCTCGGTGCGGCTGAAGCTGTATTCCACCTGCGCCCATTGGGCGCCGTGCTGGCGTCCGATGCACTGCGCCGTGATCGAGCCCATGTGCTTGCGGTGCATGAACTGGTGGTTCATGTCGAACAGATTCTCGTGCATGAAAGTGTAATGGCAGGCCACCTCGCGATTGAGCCGGCGGGTCTTGTAGTCCTTGCGCTGCGAGGAGCCGAGCCCGGCCGGCAGGCGCCCCTCGGCCAGCGCCGGGTCGCCCGGGAAGACGAAGATCAGGCCATCGATTTCGCGGGCCGGGTAGCGCTTCACCGCGCTGGGCAGCCGCTCCTTGCCGAGATACGGCACGCTCACGCACTGGCCGCTGCGATCATAGGTCCAGCCGTGGTAGTGGCATTTGAGCTCATCGCCCTTGACCACCCCGAGGTGCAACGGAACCTGGCGATGGGCACAGCGGTCCTCCATCGCGAACGCCTGGCCGCTCTGGCCGCGCCAGAGCACGATAGGCTCGCCGGCGAAGCGCCGGCCGAGGGTGCAGCCGGCCTTGAGCTCGTCGGACCAGGCCAGCGGATACCAGTAATCGGGATGTGCGCCGATTCGGCGCAAATCGAAGGCGTTCGGGGAGTTTGCTACACGTTCGGCGACATTCTGGCCGGTTTCATCATTGGTCATCGGCAGCGCTCGGTGAGAAGCAATTATAAAGTATGCAGTGTCCGGGGCCGAGCCGCTATCCAAACCGTCATCAGGGGTGGGCAGGAGGCATTGAGGGAATCGCGCTTCGGCCGCAGCAGCGCACGCGCTCGGGTGCCTGCATGAGGTGGCAATGGCGCTCGATACCGGAGCGAAACAGGTCGGCCAGATCATCGGTGAGCCTCAGCCATCGGATGTCGCGCCGATGAAAACGCCATTGACCTCGTAACTATGCGCTTTCAACATCTCAGCGCTCGGTTTGACATCATGCGCTGAAGCGATGCATTGATGATCTGCTCGGCCGATCGCTGGACCATACGCGCCCGTGCGTGCCAAAATGAGACAATAGCGCGAAACGACGCAATCAGAAGAAATCGGCCGCAGGGATAAGGGCTTCGTGCAAGGCCTGACATGGGGATCGGTGGGCAGGAATGCGCTATGCCTCCTGCTTGTAGCGTTCGCGAGCGCCTGCGGTGGCGGTGGTGGAACCAGCGATGGTGGAGGTGGCGGCTCCAGTACACTCTCCGCACCAATCTTGAACGTTGCCGGGAGCCATGTGAGTGTCAGCGGACAGACGGGCAATGCGGCGCCCGCTTCCGTCAATATTCCAATCACGATCGCCAACGCTCCCTCGGCGGGGACGCTCTATAGCACAGTGACCTATGGCGGCGATTCGGTGGCGGTAGGCGCTGTAAACTGGCAATCCAAGAGTTCCGGGGCCCTGACGATCGCCTTCGCATTGCCCTCGCAGCTCGGTGCTGGCAGTTTTTCGGAGACCATATCGCTCAACGTGTGCACCGACAGCGCGTGTGCGCATCCCATCGCCGGCGCTCCGGCATCGATCAGCGTGAGCTACACGGTCACGGGAAGCGCGCTACCGCCCGTGAGCTTCGACTTCCTCAATCCGCCCGCCAGCTTTGCAGCGACCACCAGCGAGACGTCGCCGGAGAGCACGAATCTGACATTCTACATCCGCAATGTACCTCCTGCCGGGTTGTATCTCTTCCTTACCCAGCCGCGGGGAGGCTTCATCACCGGTGTGAGCGACACGGTCGAGCGGGATAGCGCGGGTGATATCATCGTGACGCTGACCTTTGCCCTGGTGAGTCCCGCGAGCCTGGGCTCCGGATACTTCAACTCCTCCGTGTCTGTGGACGTCTGTTATGACCAGGCCTGCAACAGGCCGGTCGCAGGAAGCCCGGTCACTGTGCCGATCTATTATGAGGTCAATCTAACTCAAAGCATCGAGTACACGCTTGTTTCATCGGCCATGGGAGGCTTGTCCGATGTTGCCTACGATTCGGCCAGTCAGAAGCTTTATGCAACCAGTCTGGCGGGCTATCCGCCGGGCGCCTCCGGCGCGGTGGTCCAGTTCGATCCCGCCACGGGGACTGCCCTGAATCAAGCCACCATCAATGACAGTCTCGCAACGATCGCAGTCTCCGAAGATGGGACACTTCTCTACGCAGGATCACAGACCAATCCCACTGTGTATCGATTGACGCTGCCGAATTTGCAGACGGATATTTCGATTCCGTTAGGGTCGATCAGCACACCAGGCGGCTCAGACCCCAACGTTGCAGGTCAGATGGCGGTTGCGCCCGGCCAGGCGCACACCCTTGCCGTTGCGCTCGCTCACCCGACAGGGCCGAACTTCTCCCAGGGCATCGCGCTGTTTGACGATGCAACCGAGCTAACGCAAGCGCTGACCCCGTTGGGCCGTTACGCTTCGGCAGACTTCATAACGTGGAGTGCGACGGCATCGACTCTGTACGCGTCCCGTTTCTCGTATCAGGCGCCGCAGGATCAGGAGATAGACATACTACAGGCGAACTCTTCCGGACTATCAGTTCAAACTGCTTTCAATCTGACCGGTAGCTCCGATACGGTCGGGGCCATTGTCTATGACAGTGGCAATTTGTACGAGTCATCTGGTGTCGTGCGCGACGCTGCGAGTGGCGCCGTGGTTGGCCAGATCGCGCTGCCGGACCCCGGCAATGTGTCGCCGAACCCATTTTTTATCCTGTGCGTTACTCCCGACAGCACCAACGAACGCGTGTTCGTCCTGACCCGCAATAGACAGACGTCGCGCCTTGTGCTTCTAGTCTACGCGCTTCCGAGTCTTGCACTGCGGGGTACGATCGATCTGGGCTATGACAGCTTCGACGTCAATGTGACCACCCGCATGATCCTCTGGGGATCCCAGGGGGTTGCATTCAACCGCAATGGACTGCAGATTCTATCGGGTACTTTTTAGGCGGCTACTGCTGTCGCAACCATGAGCACACAGACGGTCGGGGCCGGCGATCTTCGTCTGGAAGCGCAGCGCTGGCTCATGCCTTTCCTGGAGCCGCAGGGTCCGCAGGGAAACCGGACCCACTCATGGGCGTGCCTGGTCGGCTGATCGCCCGGCAACAAGAGGCCGGAGAACCTCAAGCCCACGAGGGAACCGAGACGACCTGGGAATCAGGATCTCGTGAGTACCGACCGCAAGTTCCCGGATACCGGCACCTTTGGCACTGAATTCGAGCGGCGGCCAACGCCCGCCCGCGAGAGCGGTCCACAAGTCCGGGCGGATCAGCTACCCTGCCGCCATGTCCATGCCTGCAACCGACGTCGCCGAAGGTCAATTCGGGCCCTGGAATCCCGGTATCTCGTCGCGCATACCGGATGAGCTGCTGCCCCTGTGCACGATCTTCCGGCCCGATTGCGTCTTCACCAGTGTCGCCACGGCGTCAGAGATCTCCGATCTCGTCGGCCTCGAGCTCGCGGAGGTGGTCGCCGTCCGGCCCTCCCGCCTGGCCCTGCACGAGCTGCTGGTGCGCGTGACCGCCGACTTTTCGGTCCCGGACGGCGACAAGATCGAGGACCTCGGGATCAATTTCCGGCAGATGACCCGTGAGCTGCTGGAGCGCTACATCGAGCCGCACATGGCGCAGATCACCGCGGCCTACGACGGTGTCCGCCGGACGGCGGCCGCAGTCATCGAGCGCGAGCTGGCCCGCCTCATGCCCGCCACCAGGCCGGTCGCCAGCATCGCGGTCAAACCCGCCAAAGCTGGCCTGTTCGCGCGCTTCGCCCGCACCCACGCGGCCCCACCGCCTTACGAAAGCGTCAGCACGCGCACGGCAACGCTGGTCGCCGAATGGGAAGCCCGATCGCATTCGATCGCCGACGCGCTCGAGGCGACCGCGTCGCGGGCGCTCGCGCGCGTGGTGTCGGCGCTGCTCGTCAAGCACGGCGGCATCTGGGTCGGCCGGGAACTGATCGCCTCGGTCGCGACCGACATCGCGGTCAACGAACTGGCCAGCGATGCCATCGGCCGGCTCATGGACCCCTGGCTCGCCGAGGCCGCGCGCATCGAAGGGTATCGACTGCTGCCGCGACAGGAGCACCCGGTGGTCATGAATCTCAAGGGACCATCGGCGGCCGGCAAGAGCACGATCCGGCCGCTGCAGAAGGCACTGGCCGGACGCATCGGCATTTCCTGGAGTGAATTCGCGCTGATCAGCCCCGACATCTGGCGCAAGCTGCTGCTCGACTACGACACGCTCGGCACCGCCTACAAGTACGGCGGCGCATTCACCGGTGAGGAGCTGCGCATCGTCGATCAAAAGCTCGATCGCTACATGGCGCGCAAGGCGCAGAGCGGGCGGATGTCGCATCTGCTGATCGATCGATTCAGGTTCGACAGTTTCGCACCCGACTCCAGCGAGGCCGGCAGCAACCTGCTGACGCGATTCGGCCAGATCGTCTACCTGTTCTGCGTCATCGCGCCGCCGGCGGCGCTGGTCGAACGCGCCTGGGCCCGCGGCCTGGCGATCGGCCGCTACAAGGCGGTCGACGACACCCTGGCGCACTCGGTGGAGGCGTATTCCGGAATACCGCAGCTGTTCTTCACCTGGGTCCGGCGCCGCGACAAGCAGGTGCATTTCGAATTCCTCGACAACAGCGTGGCCAAGGGCGAGGACCCGAGAACGGTCGCATTCGGCTGGAACGACGTGCTGAACGTCGTCGACGTCAAGACGCTGCTCGACATCGAGCGGTTTCGAAAGGTGAACATCGACGCACAGGCCCCCGCGGAGCTGTTCGGCAATCGGGAGCTGCTGGCGCCCGAGCGCAATGCCGCGTTCCTGAAGGATTGCGTCAACCGGTTTCGCGAGTGCAATTTCGCCGATCGGCGCACCGGCCGCATCTACGTGAAGATCCTCTCGGGCAAGCTGGCATGGGCGGATCCCGCTGCCCTGGCTGAAGCGGTTGCCGATACCGATACCGCTGCGGGCCTGCGCGCGGTGGTACCGGCGGCGTTTGAGCCTTCGCCTCCGGCGCCGCCCGAGCCGACCTTCCTGGCGCACGACGAACAGCTCAAGACCGTCGGTCGCTGGGGCGCTCCGGACTGACCGGCCGGCGGCGGGTCGCGCCGGCCGGGCCGCCGGTCCCGCCGGCGGCGCCTCACGGGGCGATGTGGAGGTGCTCGGGGGGCAGATCAGCCTGGTAGCGCTCGTACATCTGCGCGTAGGCCTCTTCCAGGTGCCGGGTGAACAACTCGGTATCGAACAGCGGCGCCGTCCGGCGGTTGCGGTCCAGCCGCGCCCTGAGGGCCGCGAGCCGGGCCGGATTCGTGGCCAGCTCGATGGCCGCCGCCTCGTACTGTGCGGGTGTCGTGCTGATCAGCTCCGGCAGTTCCAGGGCGTTGAGCAGACTGGCGGCGACCCGTCCGGCAAACGACTCTCCCAAGCAGGTCAATACGGGTAGCCCGGCCCACAGCGCGTCGCTGGCCGTGGTATGTGCGTTGCACGGCAGTGTATCGATGAACAGATCGGCCGCCCGGTGGCGCGCCAGATGCTCTGGCAGCGGCGCGCGCTGTGCAAATACCAGGCGCGATGGGCTCACGCCGCTTGCCTCAGCCGCCTGGCGCAGATTGCGCGATGCCGTCTCGCCGTCCTCCAGCAGCCAGAGGACGCTGTGCTGCACGCTCCTCAGTATTCTCATCCAGCCATCGAACGTCTGCGGCGTTATCTTGTAGGCGTTGTTGAAGCAGCAGAACACGAAGCCGCTCGGCGGCAACAGCAGCTCCACGCGCGACACCGGCCGGTCGGCGATGGCCCGCGTGCGGTCATTGACCTGGTAGCTGTGCGGCAGATAGACGATCTTCTCCGAATAATGCCCGCGGCTTGCTTCCGGAATGAGCGTCACGTCGGCAACGAGGTAGTCGATATACGGGGCACCCATCGTGCCGGGGTATCCCAGGTAGTTGACCTGCAGCGGGGCGGCCCGGTGTGCGAAGATCCCGGCGCGCTGACTCTGCGTGAAGCCCTTCATGTCCACCGCGATATCGATCTCCAGATCCCGCGATATGCGCGCCACCTCCGGATCCGACTTCGTGCGCACGTCGATGAATCGATCGAATGCCGAGCGCAAGCGCGTCGTCATGTCGTCGCCCGTTGCGGGTCCGAAGTGGAATCCAACCAGCTCGAACCGTTCCCGATCGTGCTGCTCGAACAGCCCCGCCGCCAGGCTGGCAGTGGCGTGATTGTAGAAATCCGCCGAATAGTAGCCGAGACGGATCCTGGCATGACGATCGCGCTTGCCGATCGGCGGCAACAGCGCGTTCTCCGGGCAGGTCTCACGCACCCAGGTCTGCGCCGCCTGACGCTGCAGTGCCGGGGACTGCGTCAGGGCCACCATCGGAAACGGCGGCGTCGCGCACTCCAGCCGCTCTATCTTCCCGCCGAGCTGCGCGATTGCGGCATCGAATTCGCGCCAGTCGCACAGCTGCATCCTGAGGTGCAGCAGAATTCCGGACAGCCACTGATAATCCGGCTTGAGCGCCAGCACGCGCTCGTAGCAGCTCAGTGCGGCATCGAAGCGCTTGAGTTCGTGCAGTGCCGCGCCGCAGTTCTTGTGAGCCTCGGCATAATCGGGCTTGATGGCGAGCGCGCGCTCGTAGCTCTCCAGCGCCCGCTCCGGGCGCCCGAGGTCCCGCAACGCGTTGCCGCGGTTGTGATGCGCCTCGGCGTAGTCCGGCTTGATCGCGAGTGCGCGCTCGAAGCTGGCCAGCGCGCCTTCGAGGCGCTGCAGATGCTGCAGCACGACGCCGCGGCCGTTGTGGGCATCGGCGTACTCCGGGTTGATCAGCAGTGCGCGATCGTAGCTGTCGAGCGCCTGCTCGAAACGTCTGTGCGCCCGCAGCGCATTGCCGCGATTGTTGAGCGCCTCGGCATAGTCCGGCTTGAGCACCAGCGCGCGCTCGTAGCTCGCGAGCGCGTCGTCGAGGCGCCCGAGCTCGTGCAGTGTGACACCGCGGTTATTGCAGGCCACCGCGTAATCCGGCTTGAGCGCCAGCGCGCGCTCATAGCTCGCGAGCGCGTCGTCGAGGCGCTTGAGCTCCTGCAGCGCAAGCCCGCGGTTGTAGTGCGCCTCGGCATAGTCCGGCTTGAGCGCGAGCGCTCGCTCGTAGCTGGCGAGCGCGTCGTCGAGACGCTTGAGCTCCCTGAGCACGTTACCGTAGTTGTTGCTGGCGGCGGCGTCGTCCGGTCTTCGAGCCGCGGCGCGTCCCAGCAGCGCCGCCGCTTCGGTCGGACGGCGCGTCTGGGCGGCGATGATCCCCAGCAGCGTGAGCGCATCGAAATGGTCCGCATGCGCCGCGAGCATCGCCCGGCACGACTGCTCGGCCTTGTCCCATTCGGCATTCGCGTACCAGGCCCAGGCCTGCTGCAGGCTTCGGGTCAGCGCCGCCTGCGCGCGGTTCGGCTCGGGGGGGCGCGGCTTGAATGCCCGCCCCCTGGCAGATGGCCGCGTGGGACGCCTGCTCGTCATGCTTGCGCGGCACGATCGTCGCGGGCCGCCAGCGGCGGCGCGGCGGTACACCCGGCTGTGCGTTTGGCGGGCGGCATCAGAACAGATTGATGCCGAGTGCGTTCACCAGGGCGGTCTCGTCGGCAGGGCCTCGGAATTCCGCCTGGTCGCCGGGGTGGCTGTGGTAGTTGCCAATGATCTCGGGCAGCCGCACCGCCTTCTGTTTGAGATGCTGCGTCACCAGCGTCCACCAGCTAAGGTCGCCGACCACCTTGATCAGGGTGCCGTCCGGGAGTCGCCACGGATAGCGCGGCACGCCGATGTGCGCCTCCATGCGCCACAGGGTCGCCGGACCCAACGTCCCGCGCTCGCCGGTGCCGCTGCCCAGGCGCGTGCGCGTGCCGCGCTGCGGAGGCCAATCGGTCACGAACGGCAACTCGGCGGCCGGATAACATCGGTCGACGAGGTCGGTCTCCGGCTGCGAGTAGCAGATCCTCCAGTCTCCTCCTGCGAGTGCGGCGTCCTCGCTCAGCAGCGTCTTCTCCAGGCGCTCGACGGCGTCGGGCGCCAGCCGGTCGTCCAGGTTCAGATTCATGACGAATGGGGTGCCGACCAGCGCCAGGCCGACGTTCCAGGCCTGATAGATGCTCAGATTCTCGTGCACCACGGCCTTGCGGCCGGGCAGCGATGCCGGCGGCTGGTCGCGGCCGTCGAAGACGTACAGCGGCTCGACCGGAACCGTCTGCCTGGCCAGGTTCGCCGCATGTCCTGCCAGCAGCTGCTCGCGCTGCGGATCGCCGTGCCACACTGCGCAGATGACGCTCGTGCGTGCGAGCCGCTTGACGTCGCGGCGCCTGAAGACGTAGTCGTGTTCGAGCCTGGTGACCAGGTCATAGCCGCGCTCGGCCATCAGGCGGGCAATGCGCTCGTCGCCGTATTCGCTTTCGATCGTGAACACGCCGATCTTGAATCGCTGCAGGTCGAGCTCCGAGAGGATGCTGAGCTCGGCTCCCTGGGCGTCGATGGAGCAATAATCGACCTGCAGCAGCGAGTGCTTTTCCAGCAGCGTCGACAGCCTCTTGACCGGCACCAGCCGCTCGATGGTGGCGCTCGCGGCGCGACGCAAGCGATCGATGCGGCGCGGATCGAATCGCTCCGCCAGCCCGCTCAGCATCATCTCATCGGTGCCGGTGCCGATTTCGACGAACCTGGCGTCGCCTTCGAAATCGGACACGCAAACCTGTTCGCAGATGCAGCGTCGCCGCGCCGCCAGACTGGAGAACGCGGCGGCCATGGGCTCGACGCACAGTCCGCGCCATCCGAGGAAGCGTTCGAAGAACATCGAATTGCTGCAGCGCTCGCCGTCGTACGCGCCGACATCGACGAACACACCGTCCCGCTTGCCGCGGAAGAAATTCTCGAACAGAAAATGATCCTGGCCAGCCTGTGAGAAGAACTGCATGTTTTGCCGCCGGGCGCAGCATGCCTGGGAGGGCGCAGCGCTGCGTTTGACTTATCCTGCCGAAAGGGTACGCGGACCAACCCGGCGAGTGGCGGTATCCTGTCGCAGAATTATGTCCGGATGGTGCCGCTCGAGTGACGTGCATCACGGAATGGCCCCGCGCCGCGGATCGCGCGCGTGTGCACCGGTGCCGCCATCGCGCTGAGCGCGGTTTGAGCCGGCGGAGCGGTCCACTGCCGTTGGCCGGCGGCATGGCGCTGCTGGCGGCGGGATCCATGACGATGTTGGTCCGCCGTTCGCGATGGGTGGCTGGGGGCTGCGAGATGATCGGCGTGCCCTGCGGTATCGCCGCTGCGTAGGCACATTCGCCTATACGCAACGGGTGCTGCATCTGCCAGCATGCCCGCTCGTGCAGACGAATGCCCGGCTATGAAACCACGACTCATGCAATGGGCGGTGGCCGCGATCGGTCTACTGGGGCTCGGTTGGTCGAGTGCGCAGCAGCCGACAGGGCCCGACATGGCGCTGCCGTTGCCGGCCGACAGCGCGGCGCTTGGCCCCGCGGAACTCGATCAGCTCACCGCGCCGGTGGCACTCTACACTGACCCGCTTCTCGGGCAGGTCCTCACCGCCGCCACCTACCCGCTGGAGGTGGTGGAGGCGGCGCGCTGGCTGGACGATCCGGCCAATGCGGCACTCGCGGGCGATGAGCTCGCGGCTGCATTGCAGCAACAGAATTGGGATCTGAGCGTCAAGTCGCTGGTGCCGTTCCCCGGCGTGCTGCAAATGATGAACGACAACCTGCAGTGGACGGAGCGGCTCGGCGACGCCTTCATCGCGCAACAGGCGGATGTCATGGATTCCGTTCAGCGCCTGCGCCAGCGGGCGGTCGCCGCGGGCGCGCTGAACTCCTCGCCGCAGCAGATCGTCACCAGCGAGGGTCCGGACATCGCGATCGAGCCGGCGAATCCGGCCGTGGTCTATGTCCCTTACTACATTCCAGCCGACGTCTATGGCCCCTGGGCGTGGCCCGAGTACCCGCCGTATTACTTCGGTATGCCGCCCAACATCGTCTTGGGTGCCGGGCTGATCGGCTTTGGCATCGGATTCAACATCCTCGGCCCATATTGGGGCTGGGATCGATGGGACTGGCGCCGTCACGGCCTCGACATCGCTCCTTACCGCTCGCCGTTGCCGATGCGTCCGTGGCGGCACGATCCGGAGCATCGGCACGGGGTGCCGTACCGCGATGCCGCGACGGCGGCGCGCTATCAGGGCGACAACGCAGACTCCTGGCGGGCATCGCGCGGCTATCCTCCAGCCGCGCAAGCGCCAACGGCCCCGACTGGACGGCGCGGCGAACCGGCGCGTCCCGGCTCAGCGCCGCTTGGAGCGCCCGCGCAGCCGACGCCAGGGCGGGCATTGCCGGTGCCGCGACAGCCAACGCAAAGCGTGCCGACTCCGGCAGCGGCGGGGCAGCGACAGCCGGTGCAGCCAGCGCCCGTGCCGCCAACGGCGGAGCAACGACGGCCCATGCAGCACGGGCCCGTGCAGCGACCGTCGGCACAGCAGGCCGCACCGGCTTTCCGCGCGCGGCCGGCACCACCGGCATTCGAATCCTTCGGCCGCGGCTCACAGGTGCGCAATGAGGAGGCTCGGGGCGCCGCCAGTCGCGCCGCACCCGCACGCGCGCCTCGAGCCGCACCCGCACGCACGCCTCGGGCGGCACCCGCACCACGGGCGTCGCCCGCGCCGCGGGGCGCGCCGGGCGTCCCCGGCGGCGAGCGGCGGCCGTGATGTCCATAGGGCGTGGCGACGGATGGAAGCGTGCTGAGGCGACGGATCTCCCGAGGAGCCTGATCATGGCGAAGCGACTTGGCGGCAACGATCGGCGAGGGCTGTGGATCTGCGCGGCGGCATCGAGCATCGCGCTGTTCACCGCCGCTTCGCCGGGTGCTGCAGCAACCGCGCCGTCTCCCGCATCGACCGCGTCGGCTGCGCAATCGCCAGGTGCGATGGCCAAGCAGCGCGTCTTCGCGACCGCGGATCAGGCCGTGGCTGCGCTGATCGATGCGAATCGAGCCGACGATCTTGGCGCCCTGACGCAGATTCTAGGGCCCGCCGGCGCAAAGCTGGTGCGTTCCGGCGACCCCGTGGCCGATCGCAACCACCGGCAGCGCTTTGTTGCGGCCTATGATGATGCCCATCGAATCGAGTTGGTCGGATCGGACCGGGCCACATTGGTGGTCGGCGCGGAGGAGTGGCCGCTGCCCATCCCGCTGGTCCGCAGCCACACCGGATGGCGATTCGACACCGCGGCCGCCGAGCAGGAAATCCTCGACCGGCGTATCGGCCGCAATGAGATGCGGGTGATCAAGATCTGCCGGGCATACGTGGAAGCACAGCGGGAGTACGCGGCCCTGATGGCGGGCGCGAGCGGGCGACCGGAATTCGCGCAGCACTTCATGAGCCATTCCGGGCAACACGATGGGTTGTACTGGCCGGTGGGCGCCGATGAGCAGCCGAGCCCGCTGGGCCCGCTGGTGGCGCAGGCGCGTGCGCGCGGCTATGGCGCCGAGCGCAGCGCCGGCAAGCCGCAGCCGTACTACGGCTATTACTTCCGGATCCTCACGCGCCAGGGAGCGCACGCCAACGGCGGGGCGAAGGACTACATCGCCGATGGGCACATGACGCGCGGCTTCGCGCTGCTCGCCTATCCCGCGGTGTATGCGGATTCCGGCGTCATGACGTTCATCGTCAATCAGGACGGACTGGTGTTCGAGCGCAATCTCGGAGCGCACACGGCCGCGCTCGCGCCGAAGATCGAGCAATACGACCCGGATCCGGGCTGGACGGTGCCCTGACTGGCAACGCGCGGAACTAGCCGGCGTCGCCGCCCGTGGTCTGCTGCGGCTGGGCGGCCGGGTGCTCGAGCAGAAAGCGCACCGCCTCCCGGGGCAGCTCATCGAGATCATGGTCGCCGTCCCGTAGCCGCGCCATGAGATTCTCGCGCATGCCGGGGGTCCAGAAGCTCCTGATGTGATTGGCAATGCCGGCGATTGCATCTTCGCGCCTCGGCAGGGCGCGAAAGAAATTGCCGATGTCATTCGCCATCTGCACCAGGTGCCGGGTGCTGCTCATGCGCAGAACCTCCTGTGGCGCGCGACCAGCAGCGATCATAGTCCGGCGTTCGGCCGAATGCAGCATCCGGCGAGCTCGGCCAATGGTGATATTTCAGGGCCGGGCGCCGCGCGGTCGACTCGGCCACGGCCGCATCGCTAGACTGCCGCTCGTGGCTGAAGGAGGCGGGCCGATCACGATACTGCACCCGACGCGCAGCTCCGGCGCCGTCCGGCCCGTCGCCCGGCGTGCCGTACTCCTGCTGTTCCTATCGGCCGCGGCGCTCGCCGCCGGCTGCGCCGGTGCGTCGCGCAAACAGGCCGCGCCACCCGGCGACGTCGCCGCCGTGCCGATCGCGTTCCCGAGCGGCGTTCGGATCGCCGACGATTCGCGACGCGCGTTCGAGCTGCGTGCGCCCCGCGTTCTCGAGCGGGTGCGCACAGCCGCCGGCAACGGTCCGGTCCACGTGCTCGCCTTGTCCGGAGGCGGCGCCGGCGCGGCGTTCGGCGCCGGTGCGCTGGTCGGATGGACCGGACGGGGTACGCGCCCGGACTTCGAGATCGTCACCGGCGTGAGCTCGGGTGCGCTGATTGCACCGTTCGCCTTTCTCGGGCCGGCCTGGGACGAGCAGCTGACCGACATATTCTCGGGCGAGCGGACGAAGAAGCTCCTGCAACCGCATTGGCTCACCGTGCTGTTTCATACGAGCGTCTACCGCGGCAAGCCGCTGCACGATCTCGTAGATCGCTACGTGACGGATGAATTGCTGCGTGCGGTGGCGGCGGAGGCGGCCAAGGGACGCCAGCTGCTGGTGGCGACCACCGATCTCGACAAGGAACAGACGGTGATCTGGAATCTCGGCGTCATTGCCGCGCAGGGCGGGGAGGGCGCGCGCCGGCTGTTTCGCGACGTGATCATCGCCTCCTCGAGCATCCCCGGCGTGTATCCCCCGGTGATCATCCGCGTCGCGCGGCAGGGCGCCGAGTTCGATGAGATGCACGTCGATGGCGGAACGACCTCGGCACTGTTCATCGCGCCGGAAGTCGCGAACATGCTGCCGTTCGACGCCGAGACGCTGCATGGAGCCGAGGTCTACATCATCGTCAACGGCCAGTTCGGCGCCTCGACCCGGACCACACCGGTCAGGCTGGTGCCGATCGTCCAACGCAGCCTCAGCACCCTGCTGCAGAGCACCTCGCGCGCGGCGGTCGAGGTCGCCGCGGGCCTGACTCAGCGCTCCGGCATGCAGCTGCGGGTCACGCAAATTCCGAACGAGTACCCTTACTCCGGTCCGCTCGACGTCGAGCCCGTGAGGATGAGAGCGCTGTATGACTACGGCGTGCGCTGCGCGCTGCAGGGGCAGCTATGGGCCACGCCGGTCGAGCTGCTGGATCGTCTGGAGATCTCGCGACGCACGCCGCCCGACGCGGTGGCAGAGTGCCCGGCGCCGGGAAATCATCGCTAGCAGCTCGCAAGACAGCGGCGCAGCGGAGGAGGGCCACGCCGCAGCAGGCGCCGGGTCCGGTCTGCGATCGCGGCGCCTGCGCTGCGCCGCGATCGCCGAGCCGAATACGGGTCAGTCTGCCGATCTGGTCAGCCGCCGGCGAGCGCCGTCAGGCCCGACTCATAGACACCATCGATGGCCTTCTGGGCGTCGGCATCACTGGCGCCTTTGGCCTTGTAATGCCCGCGCCACGAAATCACCGAGCCTGACTTGGCCGCACGAACGCGCAGCGTCGACTCATAGTCCGCGACCGGCAGCGGGCCGCTGACGATGCGATAGGTGTAGAAATGATCCTTGTTGCTCCAGCGCACGAGACGCTCGACGATGGTGCCGCCGCCCTTGAGCGTGAGCGTGCGTTCCTTCTTGTTCGCGGACAGCTGGCAGCTCGCAATCGCCGGATGCCAGGATGCGATGCCGCAGAAATCGCCGATCTTCTTCCACACCGCGGCGACCGGCTGCGTGGAGGTTTTTTCAGCCTTGGACTCCAAGGCCTGTGCCGATGACATGACGAGAATCAGACCGAGGGCCGAGAGCACACGATACGAGAGACGCATGAGAGATCTCCTTTTCAGAGCAGCGCATGGTAAACCTCCGCCTGAGCCTCGGCGACTGAATTTGCGCCTGCGCGCCGCCGAAGCCGGCGGTGTGTCATTTGTGGCAAGGGCGCATCAGCCGCTCGGCAGCTGATCAGGCGCAATGACGGTGCCCAGATGCCCAATGATCCGGGCAACGCCTGCTTCGAATCCAGGCAGCTCGCTGCGGCCGAGTCGCCGCGGCAGCTGCACTTTGATCCCCGCCCGGAAATCTGTCTAAATTGACGCCACCATCGCTGTATACGGCAGTGCTGGCGGGCAGCGCGCCGGGGTGGGTGACCGCGGATATTGAGGATAGACATCGAGATGGCGACAGGTTGGGCGCCGGAGGGCGCAGTTCAAGATCAGATCGACGCGACCGTCAAGGATGCGATCCTGCGCGCGCGCGAGCGGCTGCCCAGCGGCCCCGGCGCCAGCCACTGCGCCGACTGCGGTGCCCAGATCCCCGCAGCGCGGCGCGCGGCGATCCCGGGCGTGCGGGTCTGCGTGGCGTGCCAGGAGCAGGCGGACCGTACCGCTGCTACGGCCTTCAGCGGCTACAACCGCCGCGGCAGCAAGGACAGCCAGCTGCGCTGAGTGGATCGGGGCGGTGCCCGGCATTCATTGGATCGGACTTGGGGCGACCAGCCGTCAGGCATTGAGCGCGCGGCGGTGCAGCCGCGTGACTGCATCCCCGTAGCTCACGGTGACGCCCGTCGGGTCCTGCTGGATCGCGGTGATCTTGCTTTTGGTCGGCGGGGGAACCAATGGACCGAGTTCGAAGGACTGGGTGCGCGAAGTGTAACGTCGCCAGTGTACTGGCGACGTTACACTTGACAAACCATGAGGCGGAGCGCATGATTCGGCCATACAGGAGCCGATGCCATGAACTCGAATCTCAACGCCGCCCACTTCAAAGACGAAGCCGCTGCCTACGCCTACGTCGAGGCTTACCTGTGGCCTAGCGGTCCAGTCTGCCCGCACTGCGGCAATCACGATCAGGCCCGTATCCGCAAGCTCGCCGGAAAGGCCACGCGGCCCGGACTGCGCAAGTGCAACGAGTGCCGCAAGCAGTTCACGGTCAAAGTCGGGACGATCTTCGAGGACAGCCATGTCCCGATGACGCACTGGCTGCAGGCGATCTACCTGATGTGTTCGTCCAAGAAAGGCATCAGCACGCGCCAACTCCAGCGGATGCTCGGCGGCAGCATGAAAACGGCATGGTTCATCGGCCATCGGATTCGCCACGCAATGGCCCCTAGCGCCAACAGCGGCCCGCTGGGCGGTCCTGACGTGACGGTTGAGGCAGATGAGACCTTCCTGTCCCGCTCGCCCAAGACCCGCTCCAATCGCGCCCTGAACGCCAAGAGCGGTGAAACCGTGTTGTCCCTGGTCGAGCGCGGCGGCGAGATCCGCTCGATGTACCTTGACGACAAGAACGTACGCGACCATCTGGTCAAGCATCTGGACGATCGCAGCCGGCTGGTTACCGATGGATCGGTGGTCTACCGTGGGCAGGCTGAGAAGCACGAGTCGGTTGACCATTCCAAGTTCGAATGGGCGCGCGGCGATGTCCACACCAATACCCTTGAAGGGTTTTTCAGCATCTTCAAGCGCGGGCTGGTCGGCGTGTATCAGCACATGGACAAGAAGCATCTGGATCGCTACTGCGCCGAATTCGACTTCCGCATGAACACCCGCGCGAAGCTCGGCATCGACGATGTTCAGCGCATGGGCATCGCGGTTGCCGGAGCGCGTGGCAAGCGGTTGCAGTACAAAACAGCTCATTAAGAAGCGACGACTGGCCATCATTGAGCAACTGGCGTTCGACTGGATGAAACGGCGCAGATAGTCATGGGTCAATTCATTCCAGTGCTTTGCGATACGAGGGGTTGTAATACCGTTTGGTTCAACCCCTCGTTGTTTGCTATCGGCCCAGGAGCGAGCGTTACCCTTTCGCGCATTACCGTTGCGCCATGCCCTAAGTGTGGCGGCTCAGGCCACATTCCGGACGGAATATATAGACATTCATCTGCCGAACTATTTAACGGATCAGAACTGGAAATCGTTGTCCGCGCTCTGACCTTCCTTAGAAGGAAGGCGGCCGCCGGAGCTACGACGGACGAAATTAGAAGGGAGATAAAATCTAGATTCCCCTTTTTGAAAGGGATTAAGAATTTCCTTCCAAAGGATGGAGCTGCGTTAGTTGCGTATTTGACCCTCATACTTGGAATCATGACCTATCAGTCCATAAAATCACCTGTTGAACAACCTCAGCAGGTCCAAGCTTTAAAAGCGATTTCCGAAGCGATAGAACGAGTGCACGCTGACCTGAAAACCAACCTGCAGAGAACCCAAGCCCCGCGCAAACACTCATCAAAACGCAGACGCCCCAAAAGCTAAGGAACATATATGGCAGCAAAGAAGAAGGTGCCCATAAAACCAGCGCAGCAGCACGTGCGCTTCGTCAAGGCCGCAAAGGAAGCCGAGGCGGATGAGGCGCCGGATGCTATGGATAAAGCGTTTGCGAAACTAAAGGTCACTCGGAAACCTTCGTCGCCAAGTGGGACATCAAAGATTTAGTAGCTAACAGGATTTCCTCCGCGCGCGGCTGCGAATAACTCTTATCGACATGCATGGATGGATTGCGCCAAGCACGCTTCACGTTGTCGATTTGCGCGGCCGCTTCTCCATAAAACTGATGGTCTGGCGTCTGCGCTCCAGCAGCTTTTACCTGTCTTTCCAGCGCCTTATATATTTCTCGGATGTACGCGCCCCAGTCGTTCTGTTGTCCAACGCCAACGGAATCAGCGAGGGCCTTTAGAGCTACTTCGATAGTGCGCATCAAATGCATTACGCAGGCGGTCGAGCGTTCGAGCGCAAGGCATGTTCCCGCCTCTGCGATATCGTCAGTGGCGGATGGAAAGGCTATGAACACTTCCTCGCCGAATAGCTTAGGATTTTCGAAGTACTGCATATAGCGAGGTTCTGGCTCGAAGAATTTGCGCCGATTAAGTCCAATCGCCATCGCATTCCGTACAAATTCCAAAACGTCCCCAAGCTGACGAGTGGTCCTGGCATTTGGGATTCCTCTGGCGGCATCGGCCGCGACCTGCAAATGCAACTTTTCGCAATCTGTTGCCAGACTTTCCCCAAACCCCCGCAGGTTTTCCACATGCTCCGCGGCAAAATTTTCGCTGCGGCTTATACGGATATCTCGTTCCATTTCAAAAAGCTCAAGACATACATTGACAAAAATGCGAGCTTCTAAAGTGACCATGTCCCACAGGCTCCTTAGCCGGCCTGACTGCCAAAGGGCGGCATTGTCCGCTAGAGCGCCAGCTTCAATGGCGCTCATGCTGCCCCCGAAGCCGTGGTTTGTCTAGTGTAACATCGCCAGTGTACTTCGCATAATGTATATTATGTCAATACGCGACTGAAGCAGGTTCTCGTAGGCAAGCCTGATCGCCTGCTCCTAGTCAGGCCTCGAACTGGGTGGTGACTGGACCGCAGCTTCGGACTTGGGCTTCCCCCGGTTTCCTAGACACCGGCCTAAAGTCAGCCTGCGGAGGACTTGCCCTGCTCGGCTGGCAACGGCGACTGTGCACTCGGACCGCTTCCCGGCGGCTTGTAGACGCCAGCGCCTCGCACCACCAGCAGGTACTTCTTGAAGTTGCGGTTCGTTTCCTCTTCATGTTCGCTGACGGTCGAGCGATCCACAGGATCGAAGAAGCACGTGGGATCGTCCCCCATGTAATCCCCCGTATGAAAGTACGCCATCGCTCGACATCCGCCACAGGTGTACTGATAGCGGCATCGGCCACAGCGACCTTTGAGTCGTGAGCGGTCGAGGATCTCGGCGAAGAGAGGGCTCGACTGGACCAGCTCATCGAGGGGGCGCTCTCGCACATTCCCGGCATTGAGCACATCCAGCAGCACGGGACACACGGATACACCCCCCTCGGCATTGACGCCCAACCACGAACCGACCCAGCAACCGATGGCGGGGTTTCCCGGGATCATATTGTTGCGAAGCCCTCCGGATACTCGTTCGTACAATTCGGGTGAGAGGAAGAAGGGCGTATAACTCACGTACCCATGAGGATTGCGGCGAAGCACCGGATGGAAGTACTTCTCGACATCGTGCCTGTCGAATCCCATCTGCTCGAAGCATTGCGATCCCGACCCACGCGCGACCAACGGCGAGCGATTGTAAGAGATGTTGTTCTTGACGATGTAGTCAACGGTCTTCTCGAAGCTATCCGCGTTGTACTTGCCGATCGTAATCACCACGTGCCGGCCCAACCCCAGGTCGGCGCAATCTTCGAGCACCTGGATCGAGCGGTCCGCGTCGTCATCCCGGCTCGAGCGGTTGCTCCCATCGAGGGCGTTCACACCGACGATGATCTTCGCCCCGCCCCTTGTTACGTTTCGGATCTCCTCAAGGCGCTTGCGCGTGAGCGCTTTGCAATTGCTCACGATCGAACATTCAAGCTCCAGCTCGACGGCCAGGCGGAGCAAGTCCAAAGCATCTTTGCGCAGCAGAAACTCGCCCCCGCTCCATCCCACCGTACGGACCCCGAGACGGCGGGCGGGAACGAGGATTCGGTCCCGAATCTCGTCAAGCGTCAATTCACTTCGAACACGCCGCCGCACTTTTCGCGGTTCATTGCTACCGGTCATACAGGACGGGCAGCGCAGATTGCACCTTCGCGTGGCTTCAAAGTAGACAGTCTGAAATTGAATCGGTGCCATACACTGCTTCGCTTCCTGTGAGGACAGCGTCGATGATCTTAGCCTACATCGTTCGTGAAGGATGAGCTTTCAGTGCGTATTCCGGTGATGGTGACCGGCGATTCCGATTCATCGTGACCGGTCCGGCACGCAGCGAAGTGCTCGGTGTTGATAATAACTTAGTCGATCACGATGGGTGTTTTGTCGGAACGGGTTTTGGGTTCTTTGATAGTGCGGCGTAGGGACTCGCCCTTGAGGGTCAGGCGATGGTGGCGTCCCCGATGCAGTCGTCGAGGGCGGCGACGACCTCGTCGGGGTTCTCTTCCGCGTAGCGACGAGCCAGGCGGCCGACCGCGAGATCGACGACTTCATGACCGCCCTGCGCTCGCGCCCAGGGTGAGGAGAAGCTCGTCCAGTTGCTCGAACGTCTCGCGCATCCCACCCTCCATCCCGGCGATGACACCGTCGAGAGCTTCCTTCGAGGGATAGAGGTCATGCATCACCAGCAGCGTCTTGCCACCTTTTTCCTCGAAGGTCACCGTGGTGACGGCACCGTCGTCACTTTCGTCATTGGTCCAGACGAGGCGCGAGTGCGGTGTCACTTCGATGTACCTACCGAAGAACGCCATAGACTTTGAGCCCTCGTGGCCGAACTCGAAACGGTACCTGCCCCCGGCACGAACATCCGCCTCGCAGGAAAGCAGGGACAAGCCTGCCGACTTCGGTGCCCACCACCGCTTGAGCAGCTCGGGCTTGGTCCACGCCTCGAACACGATGCGTGCCGGGCCGTCGAAGGTTCGCGTAACGACCAGCTCACGCTCGGACTTTCGTTCCACCGTCGTGCGGTTCTTCATGGGGGTAGGCTCACTCTCTCTTCCTGCGTCCATCGACCTTCTCCTTCCGCTTCAGTTCCTCGACGACCTTGTCCAGCTCGTCGAAGCGTGCGTCCCAGAGCTGGCGGTACCTCTCGATCCACGCCGCCTCTTCCTCCAGTCGGCGCAGGCCGAGCTTGCAGGTCCGCACGCGCCCGACCTTCTCCGTGGTGACGAGCCCGGCCTGCTCCAAGACGCCGACATGCTTCTTCATGCCCGTGAGGGTCATGTGGAACTTCTCGGCAAGGTCCGTGATTGAAGCGTCTGCACGCCCGAGCTGCTCCAGAACGCCGCGTCGGGTGGCGTCCGAAAGCGCAGCGAACGAGGCATCGAAGCGGGCCCGGGTATACTGAACCATATGGTTCAGTATGTAACACACGGATTGGCGGCGTGCAAGCGGAGGCCGAGCGAGCGAGCGCTGCGTTGCCGGCCGCCTTCACTCCCAAATCAACCTCATTTCGATGCAGATTCGATCGACTCGGCGATCCCCAGGCCCCAAGCGCTCGTTCATTTCCCAGCAAATCCCCTTGCATTGGATTTCGTGGCGCCCCGTCGCCTCCCGCAAGCCAACCCGAAGCTTTCGTTCAATTTGATCGTGGGGTAAGGGCCGATCGGCGAGAACTCCCCTCGTCCGATAAAATGCGCCAACCGCAAAGTTGCCGGTGATAGTCCTCGGGCTCGGCTCCGATGGTTGACCGGATGCGCCGGACGTTAAACGCCCATCACCAAGTATTCGCGATAGAACCTAATGTAAAGTCTCTAAACATGTTACAAGCCATTGTTTATTAATTCACGCTGCCATCAGCCGCGGCATCGAGCAAGACAGCGGTACTCCAACTTCCAACCCGTTGATTATATTCGTTCGCCGACA
Source organism: Gammaproteobacteria bacterium (assembly GCA_027315105.1). Lineage (GTDB taxonomy): Bacteria > Pseudomonadota > Gammaproteobacteria > Steroidobacterales > Steroidobacteraceae > FEN-1191. Next base: position 161 of record DAHUYP010000015.1, on the reverse strand, counting down.
CCGGCTATTCGTGGTACCGATACACGCGACCCGCCTCCCGCTATCGAGCATTGAAACTTCTCAGCCTCCTCGCGGGCAGTGCCTGAACATTGGAGATCCTGATGCGTAATTGGCTTGGCGTGACTCTCACGTGCGCGGTTCTGGGCGTTGGAGCCGACATC
>DAHUYP010000086.1 GCA_027315105.1 Gammaproteobacteria bacterium | reverse complement strand
TCCACGGTGTACAAGTGGGTCGACGCGCACGGCGTGATCCACTACAGCGACCAGCCGCACGCCAATGCCACCAAGCTGAGCATCCGCGGCGCGCAGACCTATGCGCCACCGCCGCCGATGCCGGCCGACCTCAGTGCCCGGCGGTCCTCGCCGCGGACCCGCCCGGCGCACGCCTACAGCAGCTGCGACATCGTGCAGCCGCGCGATCAGCAGATGCTGATGAACGTCTACCGCGCGACGGCCGTCGTCAGTACGCAGCCGGCGCTGCTGCCGGGCAACCGCGTGCAGCTGTTCCTCGACGGACGGCGCATGCCGGGGTCCGGTCCCGCATTCACGTTCCCGGTCGTGCGCGGCCAGCATTCGGTGTCGGCCGTGGTCGTCAACGGCTATGGGCAGATCGTCTGCGAGACCTCGACGGTGACCTTCTACGTTCATCAGCCGTCGATCCAGAATCCGCACAACCCCGTTCACCCGCACTGAGCTGCGCCACGGCGCACCGCGGGCCGGAGGCGCGCCGTGGGCCGTGAGCACAGCGGCGCCTCGGCGCTCGAACACTTCGATCCGGCCGGTCTGTTCGATGCGCTCTCCACCGGCATCATCGTGCTCGATGCGCAGTTGTGCGCCATCTACGCCAACGTCGCGGCGCAGGACCTGCTCGCCTTCAGCCTGAACCAGGCACGCGGCCGGCCGTTCACGGATTTTCTGCACGACAGCAACGGGTTGCGCACGCTGCTGCGCCGCGTTCTCACCAGCGGCGAGGGCATCGCGGAGCGAGAACTCACCGTGCGGCCGGCGGCCACGCCTCGCGAGACGCGCACGCTCGACATCACCATGACGCCGCTCGAAGGCCAGATCACCGGCAATCATCTGCTGCTGGAGCTCGCCGATGCCACTCAGCGCCAGCGGATCACGCGCGAGAACGACCTGCTCGCGCGCCTCGACGGCAGCCGGTTGATGATCCGGCAGCTGGCGCACGAGATTAAGAACCCGCTCGGGGGGCTGCGCGGCGCGGCGCAGCTGCTCGAGCGCGAGCTGCCGGGCGCGGACCTGAAGGAATACACCCAGGTGATCATCGGGGAGGCCGACCGGCTGGCCGCGCTCGTCGACTCGATCGCCGGCCCGGCGCGTGCCCCGGAGAAATCCCTGCTCAACGTGCACGAGATCTGCGAGCACGTTTTCCGGCTGCTGCGCGCCGAAGCGGCCGCCGAAGTGCTGATCGAGCGCGATTATGACCCCAGCCTGCCCAGTGCACTGCTCGACCGCCATCAGCTCATCCAGGCGCTGCTGAACGTCGCCCGCAACGCGCTGCAGGCGCTCGGCGGGCGCGGGCGCATCGTGTTGCGCACCCGCGCCCTGACCAACGTACGCATCGGCTCGGCCCGGCATCGTTTGGTCGCGAGCGTCCAGGTGCAGGACGATGGGCCCGGCGTGCCGCCGCAGCTGCACACCAGCCTCTTCTATCCTCTGGTCACGGGCCGCCCCGACGGCACCGGCCTCGGGCTCGCGGTGGCCCAGGAACTGGTCAGCCGCAACGGCGGCCTGATCGAATTCGACAGCGAACCGGGCCGCACCGTCTTCACGCTGCTGCTGCCGCTGCTGGAGGACGTGTGAACGGCGGGCTCAGAGTGTGGATCGTCGACGATGACGCCTCGATCCGTTGGGTGCTGGAGCGCGCACTGCGCAACGACGGCATGACGGCGCGCGCCTTCGATTCGGCCGACATGGCGCTCGAGACGCTGCGGCGCGACGCGCCCGATGTGTTGATGACCGACATCCGCATGCCGGGCCAGTCGGGTTTGGAACTGCTGCGACGCGTGCGCACGACGCGCCCGCTGCTGCCGGTCATCGTCATGACGGCTCACTCCGATCTGGGCAGCGCCGTGTCGGCCTACGAGGGCGGCGCCTTCGAGTACCTGCCGAAGCCCTTCGACATCGACCAGGCGGTCGCGCTGGTGCGCCGCGCGGCGCGCGTTCCGGCCACGGCGGCCGCGGACGGCGGCGCCGAACCGCGCATGACCGAACTGCTCGGCACCGCGCCGGCGATGCAGCAGGTGTTTCGCGGCATCGGCCGGCTGTCGCGCTCCAGCGTGACGGTGCTGATCACCGGGGAATCCGGGACCGGCAAGGAACTGGTGGCGCGGGCGCTGCACGAACACAGTCCGCGCGCCGCGCGGCCGTTCATAGCGCTCAACACCGCCGCCATCCCGGGCGACCTCATGGAATCGGAGCTCTTCGGCCACGAGCGCGGGGCGTTCACCGGCGCCGACGCCCAACGCCGCGGCCGCTTCGAGCAGGCCGACGGTGGCACGCTGTTCCTCGATGAAATCGGTGACATGTCGACGCCGCTGCAGACCCGACTGCTGCGGGTCCTGGCCGAGGGCGAGTTCTACCGCGTGGGTGGCCAGACGCCCATCCGGGTCGACGTGCGCGTGATTGCCGCGACCCATCAGAATCTGCAGGAGCGGGTGGCCCAGGGCGCCTTCCGCGAGGACTTGTACCACCGCCTGAACGTGATTCGCCTCGCGCTGCCGGCGCTGCGCGAGCGGGCCGAGGACATCCCGCTGCTGCTGCGCCACTATCTGCGCGTGGCGGCCCGCGACCTGGGCGTCGAGGGCAAGACGCTGGCCCCGCTGGCCGAGCAGCGGCTGCTCGCCTATCGCTGGCCGGGCAACGTGCGCGAACTCGTCAACGTCTGCCGGCGTCTCTCGGTGCTCGCGCCCGGACGCGAAATCGGCGTGGAGGATCTGCCGGCGGACATCGGTGCGGCGGAAGCGGATCAGCCGGGCGAATGGCAGCAGGCACTTGCGGCATGGGCGGCGCGTCAGTCCACCCGCGGCGAGGGCGCACTGCTCGACGTGGCGCTGCCGCAATTCGAACGGGTCCTGATCCGCGCCGCGCTGAAGCGCACGCACGGCCACCGGCAGGAGGCGGCCCGGCTGCTCGGCTGGGGCCGCAATACCTTGACGCGCAAGCTCAAGGAGCTGCACCTGGACATCCCGCCGGACGACGGCGGCCCGAGCGGCGAGGAGCCGCTCTAGCGCACCCTCAGATGCGCAGCGTGCCGGTCAGTTCGGTCACGCTGCCGATGCCGTGCTCGCGCAGGTACTGCGCGATGCCGGCATTGACCCGCTTGCACACCATCGGATCGTAGAACAACGCCGTGCCGATGCCGACCGCGCTCGCCCCGGCGATGAGAAACTCGATCGCATCCGTGGCCGTGGTGATCCCGCCCTGCCCGATGATCGGAATGCCGTGCTTGCGGGCCACCTCGTATACCTGGTGCACCTTCAGCAGCGCGATCGGCTTGATCGCCGGCCCGGACAGCCCGCCCTGGATATTGCCGATCACTGGCCGGCGCGTGTTCGCATCGATCGCCATCCCCATCACGGTGTTGATCACGGCGAGCCCGTCCGTGCCCGCCTCGATGCAGCGGCGCGCGTTCTCGCGGATGTCG
>DAHUYP010000080.1 GCA_027315105.1 Gammaproteobacteria bacterium | reverse complement strand
CGCCGGCCAGCCGCGCCGCCTGCGCCTGCGCGCCGTCCGCGCGCGCCGAGTTGAGCTCGCGCGCCAGCCCCTGCAGCGCGGCCAGCGCCTCGGGCGTGTTGAAGTCGTCGTCCAGCGCCGCCTCGAAGCGCGCGCACTGCTCGCTCGCCGCGCCCGCGGCGTCGGCCGCCGTCGGCGCCTGCCCGGCCAGGCCGCGCAGCGCCGTGTACAGGCGGGTCAGCGCGGCGTCGGCCTGCTCGAGCTGCACCTGGGTGTAGTTGATCGGCCCGCGATAATGGCTCGACAGCAGGAACGCGCGCAGCACCTCCGGATGGCGCAGGTGCGGCAGCAGCTCGCGCACGGTGAAGAAATTGCCCAGCGACTTCGACATCTTCTCGTTGTCGAGGTTGACGAAGCCGTTGTGCACCCAGACGTTGACGAACGGCCCGCCATTGGCGGCGCAGGACTGTGCGATCTCGTTCTCGTGATGCGGGAACTTCAGATCCATGCCGCCGCCGTGCAGATCGAAGTGCGGGCCGAGCAGCGCCGTGGACATGGCCGAGCACTCGATGTGCCAGCCCGGCCGGCCCTCGCCCCAGGGCGAGGGCCAGGCCGGCTCGCCGCCCTTGGCGCGCTTCCAGAGCACGAAATCGAGCGGATCGCGCTTGTCGACATCGACCTCGACTCGCGCCCCGGCGCGCAGGTCCGCCAGGCGCTTGCCCGACAGCTGTCCGTACTGCGGGAACTTCGCCACCGCATACAGGACGTCGCCGTGCGCGCCGCGGTAGGCGTAGCCGCGCTCGATCAGCCGCTCGATCATGGCGACGATGCCCGGGATATGTTCGGTCGCGCGCGGCTCGTGATCGGGCGGCTCGAGTCCCAGGGCCGCGAAGTCCTCGTGCATGGCGCCGATGAAGCGCGCGCTCAGCGCCTGGATCGATTCGCCGTTCTCGGCCGCGCGCTGGATGATCTTGTCGTCGATGTCGGTGATGTTGCGCACGTAGGTCACCTGGAAGCCGCGCTGGCGCAGCCAGCGGCGAATGACGTCGAACACCACGTAGCAGCGCGCATGCCCGACGTGGCAATAGTCGTACACCGTGACGCCGCAGACGTACATGCCCACATGCGGCGGATGGATCGGCCGGAAGGCTTCCTTGCGGCCGCTCAGGGAATTGTGAATGCTCAGCATGCGGGCTCGGCGGGGTGAGGCAATGGCGTCGGCATGGGCGCGCGCTCAGGGGGCGGCGAAGCGCAGCAGGCGCGCGCGCACCTGCTCGGCCGGCATGGCGGCCAGCAGCGGCGCGAGCTCCGGGCCGTGCAGCCGCCCGGTCAGCGCCGCCCGCAGCGGCATGAAGAACTCCGCCCCCTTGCGCCCCGTGGCGCGGCGCAGGGCCCCGAGGTCGGCGCGCTCCTCGAGCGCCTGGGCCGCGGCGGCGAAGAACGCCGCGCCCGCCTGGCGCGCGGCCAGCAGCGCCGGCTCCTCGAACACCAGCGCCTCGCCGAAGATGATCTGCAGCCACGCGCGCGCGTCCTCGGCCAGCACGATGTTGGGCCTGACCGCGGCGATGAAGCTCTCGACCTGGCGCTCGCTCAACGACGCCGGCAGCAGCGGCTCGAGCCAGCGTCGCGCCGCCTCCGGCGCCAGCGCGTGCACCCACTCGCTCTGCCAGTGCCGCAGCTGCGAGAGCTCGAAATGCGCCGGCGCACGCTGCAGATGCTCGAGCTCGAAGGCGGCCGCCATCTGCGGCAGGCTCAGCAGCTGATTGAGCGGCGTGGAATGGCCGAGCCGGAACAGCTGATTGCAGACCGCGGCGCTGGCATACCCGGCCTCGCGCAGCTCGCGCACGCTGGTCGCGCCATGGCGCTTGGACAGCGGCGTGCCGTCGGTGCCCACCAGCAGCGACACGTGGCCGTACTGCGGCGGCGCCAGCTCCAGCCCCTCGAGCAGCAGCTGCTGGCGCGGCGTATTGGCGAGGTGGTCCTCGCCGCGCAGCACGTGGCTGATCTGCATCAGGGCATCGTCGACCGCGTTGCTGAAGAAGAAGGCGGCGCTGCCGTCTTCGCGCCGGATGATGAAATCGCCGATGTCGTCCGACACGAAGCGCTGCCGGCCGTGCACCAGGTCGACGAATTCGATCTGGCGTGCGTGCGGCACGCGAAAGCGCAGGCTCGGCTTGCGCCCCTGCGCCAGCCGCGCGGCCCGCTCGGCCGCACCGAGCTCGCGGCAGGTGCCGGCATAGCGCGGCGCCCGGCCGGCCGCGAGCTGTGCCCGGCGCGACAGATCGAGCTCGAGGTGGCTGCAGAAGCACGGGTAGGCGCGCTGCTCGCGCTCGAGCCGCTCGAACAGCGGCTGGTACAGGGCGGCGCGCTGCGACTGGCGGTACGGCGCGTGCGCGCCCGGCCGATCCGGACCCTCGTCCCAGGCCAATCCGAGCCAGTCGAGGTCGGCGGCCAGGGCCGCGACGAATGTCTCCTGGGTGCGCCCGGCGTCGGTGTCCTCGATCCGCAGCACGAACCGGCCCGCACGCTTGCGCGCCAGCAGGAAATTGAACAGCGCCGTGCGCGCATTGCCGAGGTGCAACTCGCCGCTCGGGCTGGGCGCGAAGCGCGTGACCACGGTGTCTCGAGACATCCGTACAATGTAGCCTAACTATCCGCGCCGAGCGATCCGCCGTGACCACGCTGTTCGTCTCCGATCTGCATCTCGACGCCGGCGAGCCGGCCGCCGGCGCCCAGTTCGTCGAGTTCCTGCGCGAGCGCGCGGCGGGCGCCGAGGCGCTCTACATCCTCGGCGACCTGTTCGAGACCTGGGTCGGCGATGACGACGACGAGCCGTATCGGCAGGGCATCTGCCAGGCCCTGGCGGGGCTCGCGCGCCGCGGCGTGGCCTGCTACGTGATGCACGGCAATCGCGATTTCCTGCTGCAGAGCGGCTTCGAGCGGCGCACCGGCGCGCGCCTGATCGCCGATCCGCTGATCATCGATCTGTACGGCGAGGCGGCGCTGCTCACCCACGGCGATGCGCTCTGTACCGCCGACCGGCCCTATCAGCGGCTGCGCGCCGTGGTGCGCGATCCGCACTGGCAACGGCGCTTCCTGCGCCTGCCGCTGCGCCTGCGCCGCGGCCTGGCCGAGCAGGCCCGGCGCGGCAGCCAGCGCCACACGCAGCGCACGGCGAGCCCGATCATGGACGCCGATGAGGCGGCGGTGCGCACCGCGATGCGCGCCTGCGGCGTGCGCACCCTGATCCACGGGCACACCCACCGCCCGGCGGTGCACGCGCTCGAGCTCGAGGGCGCGCGCGCGCGCCGCATCGTGCTCGGCGCCTGGCACGATCAGGGCAGCTGCCTGTCCTGGGATGCGGCTGGCTTCAGGCTGGAAGAGCTGCCGCGGACCGCTGCGACGGCGGCCCCGAGTGGAAGCGCAGCAGCGGGTCCGCGGCCGTGATGAGCGCGGCTTCCGCCGCCGCCAGCATCGCCAGGCGCACGCGCCAGGCATCGGGGTCCTCGGGCAGGCAGGCGGCGCGCGCGAACCGCAGGTACAACTCGAAATGCCGCGCCTCGGAGCGCGCCAGGCCCGCGTAGAAGCCGCCCAGCGGCTCGGGCAGCCGCGGCGCCAGCAGCTCCAGGCGCTCGCAGGAGCGTGCCTCGATCAGCGCCGCGCCGAGCAGCAGATCGAGCTTGCGCAGCGGCTCGTGCGTTCGCAGCAGCGCCCGCAGGCCGCTCGCATAGCGTCCGGGCCGCTGGCGCTCGAAGCGCACCTGCAGGCGGCGCATGAGCTGCGACACCTGCTCGAAGTGCCGCAGCTCCTCGCGCGCCAGGCGCGACAGCGCCGCGCACAGCGCCTGATCCTCGGGGTAGGCGAAGATCAGCGCCAGCGCGCTCGAGGCAGCCTTCTTCTCGCAGTTGGCGTGATCGACCAGCAGCTCGCGCCAGCCCGCGCAGGCCGCCTCCACCCAGGCCGGCGGGGTCGAGGCCGCCAGGATGCTCATGCCAGCGCGCCCTTCTGCCGCCAGGCGGCGCGCGCGGCCTCGATCGCCTGCGCCGTCTCGGCGGCGTGCGCGAAGCGATCCTGCGGCAGCTTGGCGAGCAGGCGGTCGAGCAGCGGCTGCAGCTCGGCGAGCGGCTCGGGCAGGCGCGGCAGCGGCGCATTGCGGTGCATATAGATGATCGCCATGGGATTGTCGGCCGTATACGGCTTCTGTCCGGTCAGCATCTCGAACAACATCACCCCCAGGCTGTAGAGATCGCTGCGCGCATCGAGATCCTGGCCATGCCCCTGCTCCGGGCTCATGTAATGCGGCGTGCCGAAGATCAGGCCGGTATCGGTGACCTCGAACGCGAGCGCCTCGTGCTTGGCGAGGCCGAAGTCGATCAGCGCCGGCTGCTCATCGGCCCGCAGCATCACGTTGCCGGGCTTCAGGTCCCGGTGCAGGATGCCCGCCGCATGCAGCGCCGCCAGCGCCTGCGCCAGCTGCAACGCGATCGTCAGCGCTTCGGTCGGCGACATGCCGCTGCGCATGCGGCGGCGCAGGTCCCCGTGCTGGAAATACTCCATGGCCAGATAGGCGTGATCGTCGGCCACCCCCAGCTCGTACAGCCGCACGATGTTCGGATGGTGCACGCGCTGCGCGATCTCGTGCTCCTGAAGGAAGCGCGCGAACGCCTGATCGACCCCGGACTCGTCGCGGCGCGAGGGCGTCACCTTGAGCACCACCAGGGCGCCCGCCTTCTCGCTCTCCGCCACGTAGAGCTGCGAGACCGAGCCGCGCGCCAGCAGCCGCGCGCGCCGGTAGCCCGGTATGCGCGCATCGCCGAAGCGGCGCGATTCCAGCGCTTCGGGCGAGATGCGCCAGTCCGACAGCGCGCGCTGCTGCTCGCGCGCCGCCTCCTGCAGCAGCTGCATGAAGCGCGGGTGATCGATGCGGCTCTTGGACACGACGCCGAATGCGCCGGCGTCGATGGCATGCGAGCGCAGCGCCTCGTCCTCGTGCTCGAGCAGGAAGATCACCGGTGCGAAGCCCGGGCGGCTGGTGAGCTCGCGCAGCCAGAGCAGCCCCTGGCCGCGGTTCGGCGGATCCGACAGCAGCACGGCATCGAAGCCCTGCGCCAGGAACTCCGTCGGCAGCGGTCCGCGCAGCAGCGGCGGATGCGCGCTGATGCGCGCCTCGGGCCAGTTGCAGCTGACGTGATGGCGGATCAGGGCGCGCACGATCGGATCGTCCTCGAGCAGCAGCAGTCGCATGCGTTCGGGCTGCATGAGTGCAGTAGCCGGCCGGAGGATCGATGCCGCGCGCCGCGCAGGGCGGCCGGCGCTAGGGCGCCCCGATCGCCTTGAGGCCCGAGCGCGCCAGCCGCCGCCGGCTGCGGGCCTCGTCCGAGCGCGCACGCTGCAGGCGGTCGAGGTATTCGGGGGTCACGTCACCGGTCACGTACTCGCCCGAGAAGCAGGAGGTGTCGAACTCCTCGATCTTGGCGTTGTCGTGCCGGCAGGCGGCCACCAGGTCCTCGAGCTCCTGGTACACCAGCCAGTCGGCGCCGATGATCTGGCGGATCTCCTCGATGCTGCGATTGGCGGCCACCAGCTCGCTGCTGGCGGGCATGTCGATGCCATAGACGTTCGGGAAGCGCACCGGCGGCGCCGCGGATGCGAAATAGACCTTCTTCGCGCCGGCCTCGCGCGCCAGGTCGATGATCTGCGCCGAGGTCGTGCCGCGCACGATCGAGTCGTCCACCAGCAGCACGTTCTTGCCGCGGAACTCCAGATCGATGGCGTTGAGCTTGCGCCTGACCTGCCGCTCGCGCTGCTCCTGGCCGGGCATGATGAACGTGCGCCCGATGTAGCGATTCTTGTTGAAGCCCTCGCGGTACTTGATGCCGAGGATCTGCGCCATCTGCAGCGCGCTGGTGCGGCTGGTATCCGGGATCGGGATCACCACGTCGATGTCGTGCTCCGGATGCTCGCGCAGGATCTTGGCGGCGAGCTTCTCGCCCATGCGCATGCGCGCCCGGTAGACCGATATGTTGTCGATGATCGAGTCGGGCCGGGCGAAATAGACGTATTCGAAGATGCAGGGCGTGTGGCGCACGGTGGCGACGCATGGCTGCGAGTGCAGGCGGCCGTACTCGTCGATGAACACCGCCTCTCCGGGGGCGACGTCGCGCACCACCTCGAACGACAGCATCGCGAGCGCGACGCTCTCGGAGGCGAGCATGTACTCGGTGCCGCGCGCGGTGCGCCGCTGGCCCAGGACCAGCGGCCGGATGCCGTTGGCGTCGCGAAAGCCGAGCACGCCGTGGCCGATCACCATCGCGACCACCGCATAGCCGCCGCGGCAGCGACGATAGACCGCGCTCGCGGCGGCGAAGATGTCGGCCGGGGTCACGCGCGGCGTGCCGACCCGCTGCAGCTCGGAGGCGAACACGTTGAGCAGCACTTCGGAGTCCGACTCGGTATTCAGGTGGCGCCGATCCTCGCGGATCAGCACCTCGGCGAGCTCCGCCGCGTTGGTCAGATTGCCGTTGTGCGCCAGGCAGATGCCGTAGGGCGCATTGACGTAGAACGGCTGCGCCTCGGAGGCGCTCTCGCAGCCGGCGGTCGGATAGCGCACGTGGCCGATGCCGACGTTGCCCTGCAGCTCGAGCATGTGCTGCTGCTCGAACACGTCGCGCACCAGTCCCGCGCTCTTGTGCGAGCACAGCCGCCCCTCGTGTGCGGTCATGATGCCGGCCGCATCCTGGCCGCGGTGCTGCAGGACCGTCAGCGCGTCGTAGAGGCGCTGATTGACGGGACTCGTACCGACGATACCGACGATGCCGCACATGCTGGCGCTGATTTCCTTGGCCCGCTATCGCCAGGCCGTGACCGAACGCACGCCGCTGATTTTACGCTCACCGATCAGGCTGCGCAGCACATTCGCCGCGCGCTCCGCGCTTGGCATCAGCAATGAGCCGCGCCACCACGGTTCCTGCTGCAGGCGCAGGCCGTGACACAGGATGACGATGAGGCCGATCATCACCACGCCGCGCAGCAGGCCGAACACCCCGCCGAGCAATCGGTCCATGCCGCTGAAGATCGACAGCCGCACGAAATGCGTGACCAGCATGCCGATGGCGGTGCCGATCAGCAGCACCACGATGAAGATCAGCACGCGCGCGGCCCAGGGCCGCAGCGCCTCGTTCGCCAGCGTCCCGCCCAGGCGCGGCTCGAGCAGGCCGGCATATTTCCAGGCGATCACGATGCCCGCGACCCACGTCAGCAGCGAGATCACCTCGCGCAGCAGGCCGCGCATCAGGCCGGCGATGCAGGAGAACGCGATCAACGCGAGCAGCAGGTAATCGGCCCAGTTCATATGCACGGCGGCGGCAGCACGGCGCGATTCTAGCCTCGAGCCTGCGGTGCTTGAGTGCCGCAGATCTCACCGTGACGCGGCGCTCGTCCTGACTGCAGCTCGGAGCTCACGGCGGCGCGGCGATGCTGGCCGCGAGGCCCCGGGCATGCAGCCGCTCGGACAGCGCCTGGGCTGCGGCCCGGTCGGCCAGCCCCGTGGCATGCACGCGATACAGGCCCTTGGCGTCCGGGCCGGCGATGCCGACCGTGAAGCCCTTGGCCAGCGCCGCGTGCATGAGCCGCTCGGCATTCTCGCGCTTGGCGAACAGCCCGAGCTGCACGCTCCAGCCGCCCTGGGACGGCGGCGTCGCTGCGCCCGGCGGCGCCGCT
>DAHUYP010000065.1 GCA_027315105.1 Gammaproteobacteria bacterium | reverse complement strand
GCCTCGCCGTCGCCGCGTCCGAAGGCGATGCGGCCGCACGCACACACGACGGCGGGCAGGCGGCGGAGCCCGCGCCGTGACACTGGCGGATTGGGCGGCCGCCCATCGCCGCTCGCTGCTGTTCCTGCTGGCGATCGGCAGCCTGGCCGGGGCCCTGACGGCCGTCCACATGCCGGTGGCGCTGTTTCCGAGCGTGAGCTTCCCGCGCATCGCCGTCTCGATCGAGGCCGGCGACCAGCCGGCGACGCAGATGGTGACGCTGGTGACACGGCCGGTGGAGCAGGCGGTCAAGGCAGTCCCCGGCCTGCGCGAAGTGCGCAGTGCCACCAGCCGCGGCAGCGCCGAGATGTCGCTCAATTTCGATTGGGGCACCAACCTCGACGTCGCGACGCTGCAGGCGCAGGCCGAGCTCGATCGCGTCCGCCCGACGCTGCCGCCGGGCACGACCTTCGAAGTACGCCGCATGAATCCGTTCGTGTTTCCGGTGGCCGCATACAGCCTGACGTCCGACACGCTCGATCCGACGCAGATCCACGATATCGCCCGGTACGAACTGCTGCCGCTGCTGTCATCGATCAACGGCGTCGCCAAGGTGGAAGTGCTCGGCGGCCGGCAGCGCGAGATCCGCGTCGATGTCGACCCGGTGCGGCTCGCCGACCGCGCGCTCACCATCGAGCAGGTGTCGCAGGCACTGGCGGCCGCCAACGTGCTCGCCGCGGTCGGCCGCACCGAAGAGCGCCACAAGCTGCTGCTGACGCTGGCCGACAATCGCTATACGGACATCGATCAGGTGCGCCGGACCATCGTGCGCGCCAGCCCGAACGGTGCCGTCCGGCTGTCCGACGTCGCCGCGGTCTACGAATCGACGGTGCCGGTGTGGACGCGCGTCTCGGGCGACGGCCGCGACGCCGTCATCCTGCAGGTCAAGCAGCAGCCCGACGGCAATACGGTGCAGATCGTCCGCGAGGTCAACGCCGCGCTGCATACTTACGCCGCCAGGCTGCCGCCGAGCCTGCGCATCAGCAGCTGGTACGATCAGAGCGAGCTGATCTCGGGATCGGCGCGCAGCGTATTCGACGCCGTGCTGATCGGCATCGCGCTCGCCGGCGTGGTGCTGTTCCTGTTCCTGCGCAGCATCAGGATCACCTTCATCACGCTGATCGTGGTGCCGGCCGTGCTGCTGTCCACCGTACTGCTGCTGCTGGCGCTCGGCATGAGCTTCAACATCATGACGCTCGGCGGCATGGCGGCCGCCATCGGGCTGATCATCGACGATGCCATCGTCATGGTCGAGCAGATCGAGCGCGGCCTGCGCGCGGGTGATGACGCCGCTGCCGGCGCGCACCAGCGGATCCGCAGCGCGGCGCGCGAGTTCCTGGTGCCGCTGGCGGGCTCCTCGGCCGCGACCATCATCATCTTCGTGCCGCTGGCATTCCTCAGCGGCGTCACCGGCGCGTTCTTCAAGGCGCTGTCGCTGACGCTCGCCAGCGCCCTGATCGTCTCCTTCTTCGCCGCCTACTTCATCGTTCCCCTGCTGGCGGATCACTTCATGAGCGCCGCGGCCCCGGCCGGCGGGCCGGCCGCGCATGCGCGCGCGAGCCGCAGCGTATCGATCTACCGGCGCGCATTGCTCGGCCTGCGCTCGCGGCCGTGGCTGCTGGCGCCGATCCTGGCCGCGTTCGTGCTGCTCGGCTATCTGGCCTACGGCCGCGTCGGCAGCGGCTTCATGCCCTCCATGGACGAGGGCGGATTCGTGTTCGACTACGTTGCCCCGCCCGGTACCTCGCTGACCGACACCGACGCCATGCTGCGCCAGGTCGAGGCGATCCTGCGCGCGACCCCGGAGGTGCAGACCTACTCGCGCCGCACCGGGCTGCAGCTCGGCGGCGGACTCACCGAGGCCAACATGGGGGACATCTTCATCCGCCTGAAGCCTGCGCCGCGGCGGCCGATCGAGCAGGTCATGACCCAGATTCGCGAGCAGGTGCAGGCGCAGGTGCCGGGACTGCAGGTCGAGACCGCCCAGCTCATGGAAGACCTGATCGGCGATCTGACCGCCGTGCCGCAGCCGATCGAGATCAAGATCTTCGGCGATGATCCGACCGAGTTGTTCGCGATCGCCCCCCGGGTCGCCGCGGCGATCGCCCGGGTCCCGGGGGTCACCGAGATCCGCAACGGCGTGGTGCTCGCCGGCGATGCGCTGACGATCCACGTGGAGCCGGTGCGCGCGGCGATCGAGAGCGTCGATCCGGAGCGCGTCATGCAGCAGCTCAGGACCTACCTGGGCGGCACCGTGGCCACGCGCATCGAGCGACTCGATCGCACCGTCGGCGTGCGGGTCTGGGTGCCGCGCAGCTCGCGCGCCACGCTCGACGCCATGCGCGCGCTGCGCATCGACGCCGGCGGCGGACGGCGCATCGCGCTCGATCGCCTGGCGACGCTGCGCCTCGTGACCGGCCAGCCCGAGATCACGCGCGATGACCTCAAGCCGATGGTGGCCGTGACGGCCCGCATCGAGGGCCGCGACATGGGGCGCACCGTGGCCGACGTGCAGCGGCTGCTGCGCACATCCGCTCTGTTCCCGGCCGGCACCTACTACCGCCTCGGCGGCCTGTACGAGCAGCAGCAGATTGCGTTCCGCGGGCTCATCGCGGTGCTGGCGGCGGCATTCGCACTCGTGTTCCTGCTGCTGCTGTTCCTGTACGAACGCTTCACCACGGCGCTGGCGATCATCGCCATGCCGCTGATCGCGATGGCGGCGGTGTTCATGGGGCTGTGGGCGACCGGCATCGAGCTCAACATATCGGCGATGATGGGCATGACGATGGTGGTCGGTATCGTGACCGAGATCGCGATCTTCTACTTCTCCGAGTATCAGCGCCTGCTCGCGCACGGCGCAGCGCGCGAGGATGCGCTCATCCAGGCCGGCGTCAACCGGCTGCGTCCGATCGCGATGACGACCATCGCCGCCATGCTGGCACTGCTGCCGCTGGCGCTGGCGCTCGGCCAGGGCGCGGCGATGCAGCAGCCGCTGGCGATCGCCATCATCTCCGGGCTCGTGGTGCAGGTGCCGCTGGTGCTGCTGCTGATGCCGGTGCTGTTCGCGTCGTGGGCGCATCGGCGGCCACCCGAATCGCCCGAATCGCCCGCCTCGGCGCCGGCCGGCTGAGGGCGGCGCGGTGATCGCGGTCCGGGCGTTTGCCGCACCTCGCCGGTGCTATTGCTCGCCGCGCCGCTGACGCAGGCGCGCGATCTCCTCCTGGTCCATGCCTTCGAGCTGCTCATCGATCAGCTTCAGAGCGGACTGGATCTCGGGCAGCAGGACGTTCTCGATGGCCCGCGCCCGGCGCTCGGTGCGCACGTAGTCGCGCACCAGGCGTCGCAGATTGACGCAGCAGGCCGCGAGCTCCACGGCGCGAGCCAGCCACTGTCGATGCGCCTCCACGCATGCGCGCGCTTCCGGCGTCGGATTGACCGGCTGCTCGCGCGGCTGCGCCGGCGGGGCCGCGAACTGCAGATTCGCCGTCAACAGCGCGAGCCCGAACAGCCGCGAGCGCTGCATCCGCACCCGCTCGTCGGCGAGACTCAGCGGCGGATACACCCACAGCTCGTCGATGCCGTGGCGCGCAAGCGCTGCCTCGCTGCGAGCGCGCAGGGACTTCGCGAGCGCGGCACTGTCGCGCCGCAGCGCAGCGAGCAACGCCAATTGGCGCCGGATCTCGGCCGCGAGCAGGATGCGCTTCTCGTCGAGCAACTCGTAGCCTTCGCGCACGAGCTGCTGCTCATCCTTGAGCTCCAGCAGCGCGATGCGCGTCGCCATGATCTCGCGCTCTGATTCGCTCATGGCACCTCGCCGCCCAGGTACTGCTCGATCTGCCGCCGTGTCAGGCGGGTGAGCTCCGCGACCGGCAAGCCGCGCAACAACTGCCAGCCGATCGCCATGCTCTCCTCCAGGCTCCTCCGGCCCTCCTGGTGCACCAGGCGCTGCTCGAACTCGCGGCCGAAGGCGAGGAAGCGCCGATCGACTTCGGGCAGACTCTCCTCGCCCATCACGCTCGCGAGCACGCGCACGTGCGCCGCGCGCGCATAGCAGGCAAACAGCTGGTTGGCGAGCGCCGGATGATCTGCGTGCGTGAATCCCTCGCCGGTCCCGGCATTCATCAGCCGCGACAGGCTCGGCAACACGCGCACCGGAGGGTAGATGCCGCGCCGATCGAGCTCGCGATCGAGCACGATCTGGCCCTCGGTGATGTAGCCGGTGAGATCGGCGATCGGATGGCTGATGTCGTCCGCCGGCATCGACAGGATCGGCAGCTGGGTCAGCGTACCGGGCAGATCGGCGATGCATCCCGCGCGCTCGTACAGGCTCGCGAGATCGGAGTACATGTAGCCCGGATAGCCCTTGCGGCTCGGCAGCTCGCCATGGCCCGCCGATACTTCCCGCAGCGCCTCGCAGTAGTTCGTCATGTCGGTCATGACGACCAGGACGTGCCGCCCCTCCACGAACGCGAGATACTCGGCCGCGGTGAGCGCATAGCGCGGGGTGAGCAGGCGCTGCGTGGACGGCTCATCGGCGAGATTCAGGAACATGGCCGTGTGTTCGAGTGCGCCGCTGGAAGCCATGGCATCGCGAAAGCTCTCGGCGGTGTCGTGCGAGACGCCCATGCCGACGAACACGACGGCAAAGGAGCCTTGCGCCTGGTGCCGCAGGCGCGCCTGCAGCACGATGTCGGTCGCCAATCGGTCGTGCGGCAGGCCGGCGCCGGAGAACAGCGGCAGCTTCTGGCCGCGCACCAGGCTGTTCATCAGATCGATGGCCGACACCCCGGTCTCGATGAAATCGCGCGGCAGGGCGCGCACGGCCGGATTGATCGCAAGACCATCGATGCGCATGCGGCGCACCGCGGGGACCGGTGCCCCACCGTCGGTCGGTTGCCCGATGCTGTCATAGGTCCTGCCGAGCATTCCCGGCCCGACGCCGAAGAGCATCGGCTCATTCCAGATCCGCACCTGCGTGTCGCGCACGCCGAGGCCGAGCGTGGACTCGAGGACTTCGATGGTGAAAGTCCGCTCATCGAGCGCGGCGACGCGTCCGATGCGTGCGCGGCCGTCGCGGTCGATCACCTCGACGCGCGCATTGAGGCCGATCTCGACCGTGCGCTCGAGGAAGAGGAGCGGCCCCTCGATGCGCTGAACGCCGTGCTCGAGCGTGAGCTCAGGGCGCATCGACGCGCTCGCGCGACAGGCTGGAGAACTCCGAGTCGAGCTGTTTCCAGAGGGCACGGATCTGCGCAATCCGGGTCTCGCCGAACTCCTCACCGATGCGTTGCAGCGTACGGCGTAGCGGCAGCTCGCCGATGCGATCCGGATGCACTCCGGCCTCGACGGCGCCCTGCGCCAGATCGATGAAGCGGATCACCAGGCTCAGGATCTCGGTCTGTCGCTGCGGCGAACAATAGCGATCGGTCTCGGAAAAGGACGACTGGCGCAGGATGGCGTCGTTGACCAGATCGGCGCACAGCAACGTCAGCTGCTGCGCCGGCGGCAGTGCATCCTTGCCCACGATGCGGGCCATGCGCTCGAGCCGCACCTGCGCCTCGAGCAGCTCGAGCAGGCGTTTGCGCTGCGCGGACCAGTCCGGATTGCCCTGCGCCTGCCACCAGCGTGCGAGAGCATCCACGTCACCGCTGTACGATTGCAGTGGATGGATCGCCGGATAGAAGCGCGCCTGCGCCCTGCCACGGTCGAGTGCCCAGAAGGTGCGCACGCACCGGCGCGTGTGCATCGTGACCGGCTCGGTGAAATCCCCGGCCGGCGGACTGATCGCACCGATGATCGTGACCGACCCCTCGGAGCCGGCCAGCGTCCTGACCCGGCCCGCGCGCTCATAGAACTGCGCCAGCCGCGAGCTCAGGTAGGCCGGATAGCCGGCCTCGCCGGGCAGCTCGCCGAGGCGGCCGGAGACTTCCCGCAACGCCTCCGCCCAGCGGCTGGTGGAATCGGCCATCAGCGCCACGTGCAGTCCCTGGTCGCGAAAGTATTCTGCGACCGTGATCGCGGTGTAGATGCTCGCCTCTCGGGCAGCCACCGGCATGTTCGACGTGTTGGCGATGATCACGGTGCGCTCCATGAGCGGCCGGCCGCTGCGCGGATCCTGCAGCTTCGGCAGCTCATCGAGCACCTCCGACATTTCATTGCCGCGCTCGCCGCAGCCGACGTAGACGATGATGTCGGCGTCGGACCATTTCGCGAGTGCTTCCTGCAGCACCGTCTTGCCGGTGCCGAACCCGCCGGGCAGCGCGGCGCGGCTGCCGCGTCCGATTGGAAAGAGCGTATCGAGGATGCGCTGTCCGGTGATCATCGGCCCTGCGATGGCGAGTCGCGCGCGCACCGGGCGCGACTCGCGCACCGGCCAGGAGTGGGTGAGGGCGATCTCGCTGCTCGCACCGCCCTCGTGCTCGAGCCTGCAGATCGGCTCCGTGCCGGAGAACTCGCCGGCCGGCGCCATCCAGCGCACGACACCCGGCGCCGTGCCCGGCGGCACCAGGCAGAGCTGCGGGCGCGGGCTCGCGACCCTGCCGATGGCCTGGCCGCTCTGCACACGCGTGCCGGCGGGCACCATGGGCTCGAAGCCGAAGCGCCGCGCGCCGCCGGTCCTGACCCCGGGCCGGATGAAAGGCCCGTCCGCCGCGAGCAGCGGGCGCAGCAGGCCATCGCAGATCGTGCCGAGGATCCCCGGGCCGAGCGGGACGGACAGGGCTTGTCCGGTGCCCACGACCCGATCCCCGGGTTTGAGTCCGGTGGTGTCCTCGTAGATCTGCGCCACGAAATCATCCGGTCCGAGCTTGATGACCTCGCCGAGCAGCGCGCTGGGTCCGACGGCTACCGCCTCGTGGACGTGAAACACGTCCTGCGTGCCGGCACGCAGCACCGGACCGCTGATCCAGCGTATGCGCGCCTCGCTCATCGGCGCCGACCCAGCGCCAGGTACAGCGCCAGAAACTCGGACTCGATCCGTGCCCGCGAAGCCAGCAGGCCCGTCACGGTCGCATCCAGACAGGCGCCCGCGGTCCTGATCCGGATGCCGGCTCCCACCGCAGGGTCGCACGCCAGCGCGACTTCGCGCGCCGCTGCGGGCCCCTCGCCGGCGGCGAGCTTCGCGAGCGCATCGCGCTGATCCTCCGACCAGCCCTCGCCGTGCTCGATGCGCCAGCTGCGCTCCCGCAGCAGCGTGCGCGCCTGGCCCACGGCGGCCAGTAACCAGGCACTGCGCTGCGCCTGGTCGGACCATCGGGCCTCCAGCGCCGGGCCGATTGCCGCCCACATCGCCTCCAGCAGCACGCGCGTCGCCTGCTGCGCGCGCCGCCGCTCCTCCAGCTCCACGCTCGCCTGCGCCTGGCGCAGCGCTTGCTCGGCATGCTTGCGCTCGCGCGTGACGGCCTCGCTGACGTTGGCCATGGCCTCCTTGCGGGCCGAGCGCAATAGCTCGCGTGCCTGCCGTTCTGCCGCGGCGCGCGCCTCGGCGCAGCGCCGGTCGCGGTCGGCGGCGATCCGCTGCGAGAGCGCCTCGACCTGGGCATCGAGCACGCTTGCCGGCGGGGTCGGGCCGGATGTGGCGGTGGATGACTCGCTCACGAGCGCCCCCGGCCCGATGCTCGCCGCCGGCGCGCTCACGCCGACACCCCGAGCGCGCGGCGCACCTCAACCTCGATCCCGGGCGGCTCGAATCGCCGCCGCAGATCCGCCATCACCAGCACCAGCGGCTTCTCCGCCAGCAATGCGGCCTGCAGCTCCGACGGCGCAATCCCCGCGGCGTACTGCGCGCTGATCAACATCACGTCGGCGACGCGCAACGCCTCGCGCCAGCAGTCCAGCAGCGAGTCCGGCTCCGGCAGCAGCACGCGCGCGCCGAGCAGGCGCCAGCCCAGCGCGGTGACTTCGTCTGCAATGACCGCCAGCTCCACGTGGCGCTCACGCTATGCGGTTCAAGATCAGAATCGACACGATCAGGCCGTAGATCGCGATGCCCTCGGCGAGGCCGACGAGCACCAGGACGCGCCCGAACAACTCCGGCTTCTCCGCCACCGCTCCGACCGCGGCGCTGCCGACCCGGCCGACGGCGTAACCCGCGGCGAGCGCTGCCAGGCCGGTGGACAAGGCGGCGCTGGCGAACGCCCAGCCCATGAGCTGCGGATCCAATCGAACGGCAACGGCGGCCGGCGTTTGCGCGACCGCCGGCGCGGCCGCCAGCAGCAGGATGCTGGCTCCCGCGCCGACGATCACGGCCAGCACGACCACGGCGCCGACCAGCATGGAACGCCCGCGAGTACTCTCTATCATGACGGACTCCTCGATGATGGATGCGGGCCTGCCGCAACGGCAGGCATCGGCAGCGGTCGGAATGGGCGGCCCGAGCCGCGCAGGAAACGAATGAAGAATTCGAACAGCACCAGTCGCGTGGTCTGAATACCGACCACCAGGCCCTCTATCGCGACGATCAACGCGTTGCCGAGTGCCAGCACCAGCCAGGCCGCCGGCCGTGTGCCGGCGGCTGCGGCCGCACTCGCCGCCAGTACCGCCACGGCGGCCCCGAGCCCCGCATGCGCCAGCGCAAAGGCGCCAATGCGCACGAACGAGATGGTATTGATCGCGAGCTGCAGCAGCGTCTCGATCGCCTCTGCCGCGGCAGCGCCGAGCTGGCCCAGCCGCTGCGGGGCGGCGAGCATCGTGGCGCCGATCAGATACCAGAGCAGGCCGGCCGGCATCGCCCACAATGAACGCCGATCGAGCGGCGCCGCGATCATCCCCGCGTAGCACAGCATCAACCCTGCGCGTGTGGCCCACCACTCGGCCGCGCGGCCGGACCAGGCGTGCTGCAGGGCATCCAGCGCGAGGCCGAGCAGGATCACGCAGGCGCCGAAGCCGAGGCTCACCTCGAGCAGAATCAACGGCCGTTCGATCGGCCGCAGCCACAGCGCGGGTAGCACCGAATCGCTGGCGAATACGCTGCCGAACAGAAGTCCGAACAGGATGGCGGCGATGCCGCCCGGGATCAGGAGCCGGGTGGCCGGAAAACGCCGGTGCAGCACGGCGCCCGCGACGATCAGCACCGCCCCTTGCCCGACATCGGCGAACATGAAGCCGAACATCAGCGGCGCCATGAAGGCGAGCAAACGGCTCGGATCCGCTTCGCTCGCGCCCGGCATGCCGAGCAGGCGCGAGAACAGCTCGAACGGTTGCGCCCAGCGCGGATTGCGCAGCACGACCGGCCGGACCATCTGCGGCGGCGCGTCCGGAAAGCGCAACAGATAGTGCAGCTGCCGCTGATCGAGCGCCGCCTGCAGCCGCCCGCCGGCCAGATCGCTGGTCCATCCCGTGATCCATGCAAAGTGCTCGGTCAGCGCGAGCTGCGGAACGCTCTGAGCCAGCCACTCGATGAAGGCGAGATCGGCGAGCGCCGCGGGCAGCTCATGCGCCCGGTGCAGCTCCTCGAGGCTCGACTCGAGCGCGCGCGACTGCTCCGCGATGCGCGCGATGCGCGCGCGCGCGTACGCACGCGCCTGGTCGCGTGCGCCGGGCAGCGCGGACGGCAGCACGAAGCGCCTGGCCTTGCGCGTGAGCAGTGTGTCGTCGAAGGCGGCGATCTGCTGCGCGGGACCCACCGCCAGCACGAAGCTGTCGTCATCGCCCGGTATCGATTGGGCCAGCACGGCAGGCGGCACGCCGAGCGCGCGCGGCTCGGAGGCGAGCACGTAGGCGCGACTCGCCAGCAGCGGGCCTGCTTGTGCAAACAGCCGCAGGTCGGGCAGTGCTGCATCGGATCGCGACAGCAGGCGCTCGAGAAGCTGCAGCTCCGAGCGCTCGTGCGTCAATCCCTGCAGCCGGTCGATGAGCGGATCGGCCGCTCGCGCCCAGGAGCGCAGCCGCTGCAACGCGGCGGCCGCAATGTCCTGCGCCTCGCATTGGCGCTCGGCAGGCGACGGCGAGGCTGGCGGCCAGTACTCCGCATGGCTCCGGCGCGAGCGCTTGTATTCGTCGACCGCCGAGCGCAGTGCAGGCAGCAGCGCCGTGGCAGAGATGTCGCTGTGGGCCTGCAGCTCCACTGCCCCCGTATCGGCCAGGCACTGCAGCGCGCCGGCCAGCTCGTCGCGCGCGACCAGCAGCTCGAACCATTTCGCCATCGCGGGACGCAGCGGCATCAGTGCGGCTCCGCTGCATCGGCGGCGAACAGGTAGCGGCGGGCGAGCCCGCCGCGCAGCCGCTCCAGGTCGAGCGCGACCAGCCCGAGATGGCTCACGGTGACGATCACCGTGCCGGCGGCGATGCGCAGCAGACGTTGCAGGCGATGTGCCAATGCGCCGCGCAGCGCTTCGGCGCTGTCGGCGGCGCGCAGCAGATCCTGCTCGTGCCGCGCCATCGCCTGCAGCAACTGCGCCAGGCATTGCCGCGTGCGCTCGTCAGCGCGCGGCAGCAGCCTCTGCCAGTGCGCATTCCAGGCGCTGCGCGGCGAGCGTCGACCGGTCAGGGCGCTTTCCAATGGGGCGAGCGTACTGCCGGCAATCGCTGCCGCTCGCTCCGCAGGGGTACCGGGCGCGAGCGGACCATACACCGGATCAGCGAGCATCCACGCCGGCGCGGGATCGGCTCGCGCCAGTTGCGCCAGCAGACTCAAGCCCGGAAGCCACGCGAGCCACGAAAGCCAGGCCTGCCAGATGCCTGGATGCCAGGCCGCCACCGCGCAGACGTACTGCCGCCACCGCTGCCGCAGCGCGCGCTCCACGGCATGGGAATCGTGCTCGGCATCGAACGTGCTCACCCACTCGGCCAGAGCGCTGGCGCGCACGGCCGCCAGATACAGGCCGAGCTCCCGGCTGGCCTCCAGGCGGCGCCAACCGGCCTCGTCGAGGCGCTGACCGTGGCGCGCATGTACACGCGCCAGGGCATAGTCCAGGTTGGCCTCGGTCGACATGGCCTCTACGACTCGTCCTCGCCCGCTCGCGTCAGACGCTCGGCCAGGCTGCCGATCGCCGCGCGCAGGCGTGCATCACCCGCACCCGGCGCGTCAGAAGAATCAGGCGCCCGTGCGCCGCGTTCGCGTATCTGCGCGGTGCGTTGCTCGGTGGCGTGCGCGGCGCGCGCATGCAACGCCAAGATGCGCTCGCGGGCGCGCTCCAGAATCGCCCGCCGCTGCGCTCGTGCGCGTTCCAGTGACTCTTGCGACTGGCGCTCGCAATCGGCGATGGCGGACTGCGCGCTACGCTCGGCTTCGAGCACGCGATTCATCGCCTCGGCGACCCGAGCGTCGTAGCGCAGCTCCAGCTCGCGATCCGCGCGCGCGGAAAGACTCATGGATGAAGACTCATCGGTCGCGTTTCCGACAGTTGTCTCATCTCGTGTGGGAGCTGCTCGAAACGGTGGCGGTGCACGATCGAAATCCTTGAACCTGTCATACGACACGCTGCGCTTTCGCGTGCCTAGGTTCCGACATTGAGGGCGGTCGCGACATCCGTAGCTATACGGGGTCGCATACCTTTGGTGCGGGAAGTGCCAGTCTCGTTGCTGCGGTACAGCATTGGCCGCTCCAGGCTGCCGCGGCGACGAGGCATGCGTCATGTCGACCGCGCGCCTGCACACCCGGCGGCGGCGGCGCGTCCGGACCGATGGCGGCAATTTGACAGCCGCGCGGGCCTGCGGTGATCCTTGCGCGCATGGCGACGACGACGCTGTGGATCGGCACGCGCAAGGGTGCGTTCGCATTGCGTGCGGATGCGCGGCGGCGCCGCTGGAGCCTCAGGGGCCCGCAGTTTCTCGGCCACATCATCCATCACATCGTGCAGGATCCGCGCGAGCCGAGGACGCTGCTGATGGCGGCCAGGACCGGGCACCTCGGACCGACGGTCTATCGCTCGGTCGACCGCGGCCGCGAGTGGCGCGAGGCGCCCTCGCCGCCGGCCTTCCGGGCCGCGAAGGCCGGCGAGCCGGCGCGCGCGGTCGAGCGCGTGTTCTGGCTCACCCCCGGACACGCGCAACATCCCGGCGAGTGGTATGCGGGCAGCTCGCCGGCGGGGCTGTTTCGCTCGCAGGACGGCGGCTCGAGCTGGTCGCCGGTGGCCGGATTCAACGATCATCCGATGTTTCCGCAGTGGGCGCCGGGCTTGAAGACGCCGGACGGCGAGCTGCTGCATTCGATCCTGGTCGATCCGCGCGATCCGAAGCACCTGTATCTGGCGATCTCGGTCGGCGGCGTGTTCGAATCGGTCGATGGCGGTGGCGACTGGGCGCCGCTCAACGAGGGCGTCGCGGCCGATTTCCTGCCCGATCCCAACGCCGCCTACGGTCATGACCCGCACTGCGTGGTGCAGCATCCGCTGCAGCCGGATCGGCTCTACCAGCAGAACCACTGCGGGATCTACCGCCTCGATCGGCCGGCGAAGCGCTGGCAGCGCATCGGCCGGGCCATGCCGGCCAGGATCGGCGACGTCGGCTTTCCGATCGTGACGCACCCGCGCGATCCGCATACCGCCTGGGTGCTGCCGATGGATGGCACCAAGGCCTGGCCGCGCACCAGCGTCGCCGGCAAGCCGGCGGTCTACCAGACGCACAATGGCGGCACGACGTGGCGCCGCCGCGACCGCGGCCTGCCGCGCGCCTCGGCCTGGCACACGGTGCTGCGGCAGGCCATGTGCCACGACGGCCAGCCGCGCCTCGGCCTGTACTTCGGCACCACCGGCGGCGAGGTCTGGGCCAGCACCGATGCCGGCGAGAGCTGGCGCTGCATCGCGCAGCGGCTGCCGGAAATCTACTGCCTGAGCGCCGCGCGGCACTGATCCGGCCATGGCCTGCACGGTGCACGTCGCAAGTCCGCTGCGCGAATACACCCGCGGCGCGGCCTCGGTGCACGCGCGGGGTCATACGCTCGAGGCGCTGCTGGCGGATCTGGATCGGCGCTACCCGGGGATCCGATTTCGCATGGTGGACGAGCAACAGCGCATCCGGCGGCACATCAGGATCTTCGTCGGCACGCAGGAAACGCACGACCTGCGGCAGGCGATCGCGCCGCGGCAGCCGGTGCACCTGATCTGCGCGCTCAGCGGCGGTTGAGACGCCGATGACGCTCTCAGCCGCCGAGCGCAGGCGCTACAGCCGGCACCTGTCGCTGGCCGAGATCGGCGTCGCCGGACAGGAAAAGATCAAGGCCGCGCGCGTGCTGGTGATCGGCGCCGGCGGGCTGGGCTCGCCCGCGGCGCTGTACCTGGCCGCCGCCGGCGTCGGCACCCTGGGGCTGCTCGATTTCGATCGGCTCGATGAGTCGAACCTGCAGCGGCAGGTGCTGTACGACGCCGCCGGCATCGGCGCACCCAAGGCCGAGCTGGCGCGGGCCCGGCTGGCGGCGCTCAACCCGGAACTGCGCGTGGTGGCGCACCCGACCGAGCTGTGCGCCGCCAACGTGCGGGCGATCTTCGCCGATTACGACCTCGTCATCGACGGCAGCGATCGCATCGCCACGCGCTATCTGGTCAACGATGCCTGCGTGCTGTACGGCAAGGCGCTGATCTCGGCGGCGATCCACCGCTTCGAAGGCCAGGCCATGACCTACGTGCCGCAGCGCGCTCCCTGCTACCGCTGCCTGTTCCCGGAACCGGCCGAGGGCCTGGTGCCCAACTGCGCCGAGGCCGGCGTGCTCGGCGTACTGCCGGGCGTACTGGGCACGATCCAGGCCACGGAAGCGATCAAGCTCATCGCCGGCATCGGCACACCGCTGCTCGGACGGCTGCTGACCTACGACGCGCTCGAGCTGCGCTTCCACGAGTTCCGGTTCAGCCGGCGCCGCGACTGCGCCGTGTGCGGCGAACGACCGACGATCAGCGCGCCGCAGGACCCGCCCGGCTTCTGCACGCTCGAGGAGCTGCAGCGGGTGCGCTGCATCTCTGCGTCGCAGCTCGCGCGCCTGCTCGAGTCGGCCGAGCGGCCCATCGGCCTGATCGACGTGCGCGAACCGGCTGAATTCGCGCTCGGCCATCTGCCGCGCGCGGTCAACATTCCACTGGGCCGCTTCGAGCAGCCGGGGGTCGCGCTGCCGGGCGCGCTCGAGCTGGTGTTCGTGTGCCGCAGCGGCGTGCGCAGCCTCAGGGCCTGCGCGCTCGCGCGCCGCGCCGGCGGCCCCGAGGCGCTGCAGCTCGAGGGTGGGCTGCTCGCCTGGCAGGCCGGCGTGGATCCGTCGCTGCTGCTCTGATCGCTGCTCGATCTGCGGCGCGCGCTGCGCGCACCGCTACGCGGACCCTGGAGCCGCAGCCGCGCGCCGCAGATCGCGCACGAAGCCGTCGACCTCGGCCTCGGTGGTCGCCCACGAGCACATCAGCCGATGGCCGGCGCCGGCCAGGCCGTAGAAATGCCAGCCGAGCCGGAACATGGCCTCGGCCAGGCGCTCGCTCATGTCGACGAACACCGCGTTGACCTCGACGGCGCGCGCCAGCCGCACTGTCGCCACGCTGCCGATCCCATCGCCCAGGCGGCGCGCCATGGCGTTGGCGTGCGCCGCGTGCCGCAGCCAGGCCCCGGACTCGAGCACGCCCTGCCATTGGCAGCTCTGGAAGCGCATCTTCGAGGCCAGCTGCCCGGCCTGCTTGCAGCGGTACTCGAAGTCGGCCGCGAGCGCCCGGTCGAAGAACACCACGGCTTCGGTGGTATTGAGCCCGTTCTTGGTCCCGCCCAGCGACAGCACATCGACGCCGGCGCGCCAGCTCAGGTCGGCCGCCGAGGCGCCCGCCGACGCCGCCAGCGCATTGGCGAATCGCGCCCCGTCGACGTGCACGGCCAGCCCGTGCGCGTGCGCCACTTCGCTCAGCGCCGCGATCTCCGCGGGCGTATAGCGCGTACCCCATTCGGTCGGCTGGCTCAGCGACAGCGCCCGCGGCTTCGGAAAGTGCAGATCGTCGCGCCGCTCGATCAGGTCGCGCACGGCGCGCGGCGTCAGTTTGGCGCCCGCGCCGGGCAGCGCCAGCAGCTTGCTGCCATGGCTGAAGAACTCGGGCGCGCCGCACTCATCGGTCTGCACGTGCGCGGCTTCGTGGCAGACGATCGCCTGGTAGCCGCGCACCAGTGTCGCCAGCGACAGCGCATTGGCCGCGGTGCCGTTGAAGACCAGGAACACCTCGGCGGTCGGGTGCTCGAACAGGGCGCGAATCAGGCCGCAGGCGCGCTCGGTCCAGGCGTCCGCGCCGTAGCTCGGGACATGGCCGGCGTTGGCCGCCTGCAGCGCCGCCCACGCCTCGGGGCAGATGCCCGCGGTGTTGTCGCTGGCGAACTGCCAGCCCGGATGCACGGCGCCGAGAGCGGTGTTCATGTTCATCACAGGCTAGCGCAGTTCGCGTACGCTTGGACACCATGTACGCTCTGGCCGTCCATGGCGGTGCGGGCGCCCTGCCGCGCACGCCGTTGAGTCGCGCGCGCGAAGCGGAGTACAGCCAGGGCCTGGCCGCGGCTCTGCTGGCCGGGCAGCGCCTGCTGGAACGCGACGGCTCGGCGCTGGACGCCGTGGAAGCAGCAGTCATGGCGCTGGAGGACCAGGCGCTGTTCAACGCCGGCCGCGGCGCCGTGCTCACCAGCGACGGCACGGTGGAGCTGGATGCCGCGATCATGGGCGGCACCGGCCTGCGCGCCGGCGCGGTGGCGCTGGTCCGCCGCACCAGGAACCCGGTGCAGCTGGCGCGCCGCGTGCTCGAGGACTGTCCGCACGTCTTCCTGGCCGGCGACGCCGCCGATCGCTACGCCGCCGAGCGCGGACTGCCGGCGGTGCCGAATGAATATTTCATCACGCCGCATCGTCAGGCGCAGCTCGCGGCGCTGCGCGCGCCGTTCGCGCTCGCCGGCGCACCCGCGGCCGCGCAGCCGCCGCCGGCCACCATCGATGAGCCGCCGCTGGGGACCGTGGGCGCGGTGGCGCGCGATCACAGCGGCGCGCTGGCCGCCGCCACGTCGACCGGCGGCATCGCCGGCAAGCGCCCGGGGCGCATCGGCGACTCGCCGGTGATCGGCGCCGGCACCTATGCCGATGACCAGAGCTGCGCGGTCTCGACCACCGGCCATGGGGAATGGTTCCTGCGCACCGTGCAGGCATACGATATCGCCGCGCGGCTGCGCTACGGCGGCTATTCGCTGGAGGCCGCCGTGGAGGAGGCGATCATGCAGCGGCTGCCGCGGCTGGGCGCGGCCGGTGGTCTGATCGCGGTCGATCGCGAGGCGCGGATCGTGATCCGGCATAACACCCCGGCCATGTTTCGCGCCAGCGTGCGCAGCGGCGAGGAAGCGCGCATCCACGTCTATTAGGCACGGTCAAGGGGCAGCCGCGGGCGAATCGGCACCGGCCTGGGGCAGCCCCGCAGCCTGGTTATGTCACGCCGTCGGCGGCCGGCACCGTGAAAGAAAGCGAATTCGCGCTCGACCAGCGCCGGCCCCGGTCCGGACACTTTAGAATGGATACCCGTTCCCCAGGCCAAGAAGACGGAACCGTCCCGTTGCCGATTCTCCGCCGCCTCACCCAACCATTGACCCGCCGGCTGCTCGCCGGACTGTTCGCGGGTGTCCTGCCGCTGGCCGGCGCCGCCCTGGGCGCGGCCGCGTCGAGGGAGAGCTCGCCGCAGGCGCTGGTCGAGCGTGCCAGCGTCGAAGTGCGCATCGACCCGGAGGCCAGCAGGCGCGAGGCCGAGTCGGCGCTCGCGGCGCTGAGCGCCCAGCCCGACCCGGACCTGGAGATCCGCGCGCGGCTGCTGTTGTGCGACTACTACGCCGAGCGCGATCGCAGCGCGGCCGAGGAACAGATCGCCGCGATCACGTCGCTGTTGCCGCAGGCACAGCGGCCGGGCCTGCGGGCCGGAATGCTGAATTGCCAGGGTCAATCCCTGGAGACCATCGGCGCCAACCTCGAGGCCCGCGATCTGTACGATCAGGCGGTGAGCGCCGCCGGCGGCGCCGGCGACGAGCAGATGCTCGCCGAAGCGCTGTTCTCGCGTGGCTACCTGCGCGGACTGAGCGGCGAATACGCAGCCGCGCTCAACGACCTGCGGCGCGCCCAGGCCCTGTTCGAGCAGCAGCGCATGCCGCAGCACGCGCTGGCGGCGCTCGACAGCATCGCCATCGTCTACAACCGCATGGGCGACTATGCCGAAGCGGCGCAGATGCTCGAGCGCGCGATCGAGGCGCAGCATGGCGCCGGACTCAAGCGCGAAGAGGCGGTGACGTGGCACAACCTGGGACGCGCCGACGAAAACCTGCGACGCTGGAATTCGGCCCGCAGCGCCTACGCCTCCGCGCTGGAGCTGAGCACGCAGCTCGGCTACGCGCGCGGCCAGGCCTACGCGCTGCGCGGGCTCGCCAGCGTCGCCGATGCCGAGGGCGATCCCAACGCCGCGCTCGAATTGCTGGACCGGGCCGAGCGCTTCCAGCAGCGCACGCCCGATGCGCGGCTGCTGGCCCAGATCGACCTGGTCAGGGGCCGGGCACTGCATCAGCTCAAGCAGCTCAGGCAGAGCGCCGCGCTGCTCGAACAGGCGCTGGCGCTGTTCCGGCAGGCCGACTCCCCGGGCGAGCTCAGCAGCGCCTACGACGAGCTCGCCGCGGTGCGCGCCGAGCTCGGCGACTGGCGCGATGCTTTCGATGCGCGCACGCTGGCGCAGTCCACCGCCACCAGGCTGCTGCGCAACCAGCTCGATCAGCGCTTCGCATTGCTGAAGGTCGAGTTCGATACGGACCTGAAGGAGAAGCGCAATGCGCTGCTGACGCGCGAGAACGCGGCCAACGAGCTGGCCCTGGCGCAGCAGCGCAAGGCGAGCCGGCTGCAGACCGCGGTCATCGTGCTGACGGTGCTGCTGCTGGCGATGCTGGCCGTACTGGCCGTGCATCAGCGGCGCAACAGCCTGCGGCTTCGGACCCTGGCGATGACCGACGAGCTCACCGGCGTGTCGAACCGGCGCGCCGTGCTGACCGGCCTGGCACAGCTGCTGCGGCGAGGCGGCTCGCCGATCTCGATCCTGATCATCGATATCGATCACTTCAAGACCATCAACGATCGCTACGGCCACCTGGTCGGCGACGAAACGCTGAAGATCATGACCGCCAACCTGCGCGACACGTTGCCGCCGCCGGCCTTCCTCGGCAGGCTCGGCGGCGAGGAGTTTGCGGCGGTGCTGCCGGCCACGGACCTGCAGCGGGCGCGCGCCACGGCCGAAAGCCTGCGTGAGCGCGTGATGCTCATGGACCTGTCGCGCTGGCTCGGCGATCGGCACCTGACCGTCAGCATCGGCATCGCGACCTCGATTCCGGCTCGCGACACCATCGGCAGCATGCTGCGGCGGGCCGACGCCGCGCTCTACGCCGCCAAGGACGCCGGCAGGAATTGCGTACGCTGCGAGGCGGCGACGTCCGAGGCAGCGCCGGAGCTCGCCCCGCGCGTGGCCTGAGCGGCCGGGAGCGCGCATGGCCGCGCGCACCGCCGCGGGCTCATCGATCGGCGCATCGAGCCCAGGGCAGCGCGTCCAGGTCGACGTTGCCGCCGGTCAGGACGATGCCGACGCGCGCGCCGCGCAGCTCGAGCCGGCGCTCGAGCACTGCGGCATAGGGCACGGCGGAGGAGGCCTCCACCACGATCTTGAGCTGCTGCCAGAGCGTGCGCATGGCATGCACGATGGCCGCTTCGCTCACCGTGACGACGTCGTCGACGTGCCGGCGGATCAGCTCGAAGGTGCGCGCACTCAGGGCGCCGCGCAGTCCGTCCGCGATCGTCACCGGCAGCGGCGGCGGCGCGAGCACGCCCGATACGAACGAGCGATGCGCATCATCGGCGCCCGCCGGCTCGACCGCCGCCACGCGGATCGCCGGACGCAGGGCCTTGGCGGCCACCGCCAGCCCGCTGACGAGGCCGCCGCCCCCGACCGGGCAGAGCAGCCAATCCAGGTCGGGCAGTTCCTCGAGCAGCTCCAGCGCGATCGTGCCCTGCCCCGCGATCACCTGCGGGTCATCGTAGGGATGAATGAACGCGGCGCCGAACTGCGCGGCCAATTGCGCTGCCATGGCTTCCCGGGCCGCGAGCGTGGGCGCGCAGAGCAACACTTCGCCGCCATAGTCACGCACCGCACGGAGCTTCGCCGGCGAGCAGCCCTCCGGCATCACGACGCGGGCCGCCACGCCGCGCAGCTGCGCCGCCCGGGCGACCGCCGCGCCGTGATTGCCCGAGGAATGGGTCACGACCCCGCCGCGCAATTCGGCCGGCGCCAGCGCGAACACCGCGTTGGTCGCGCCGCGCGCCTTGAACGCGCCGGCTTCCTGGAAATTCTCGCACTTGAAATACAGCCGTGCACCGGCCAGCGCATCGAGCGCCGCGCTCGCGAGCACCGGGGTGCGCCGCACTCGGCCCGCGATGCGCGTGCGCGCCGCCTGGATGCTCTCTAGCGTGACGTCGAGTAACGGCATCGGGCCCTCGTCCGGGCTCCAGGATAGCGAACTGCCGACTGGTTCACAGCCCCGTCGAGCCCGGGGTCAAGTTTCGCGATCGCCGGCCGATGGCACGGCTACGATCCGGCATGAGGCGTAAAGTGCGTTGAACCCGCTCAGTCAATTGAAGATCGGCCAGCGCCTGGCGCTCGCCTTCGGCCTGATACTCGCCACCTCCGCCCTGCTGGTGGCGGTCGCGCTTGTGCAAGCGCACGCCCTGAATGCCGACCTGCTGCGCTACGATCAGAGGGTACTGCCGTCGGTCAGGACCATTCGTACCGTCCTGGAAGCCATCGGCTCGGCGCGGCGGCACGAGAGCCAGAATCTGCTGGCCACGACCGACGCCGAGCTCGCCGACCTGGAAAAGAAGATCCGCCGGGACCGTGCCGACGTCGCGGACAACCTGCAGGCCTACGGCTCGATGATCGCCGACGCCGAGGATCGAGCCGACTACGAGCGGCTGCGCTCGCTGGCCAGCACCTACTGGGAGCTGCAGGACAGGGTCCTGGCGCTGTCGCGCAACAAGGCCAAGGATCCGGCCCAGTTCGCGGCCGCGGTCAAACTGCTGCTCGGTGATTCGCGCCAGGCCTACTACGCACTCGACGATGCCGCCGTGGCCTGGTCGAAGCACAACGAGCAGCTCGGCAACACCCTGGCCGTCAGCGCCCAGCAGACCTACCATCGCGCGAGCGTCACCTTGTACACGCTTGCGAGCGGCGCCTTGCTGCTCGGTGCGCTGACCGCGCTCGCGATCTCGCGCTCGATCACCAAGCCGCTGCGCGCTGCGGTCGCGCTCGCCGGAGCCGTGACCCGCGGCGATCTTACGCAGCGCATCCAGGTCACCTCGCGCGACGAAGTCGGCGAGCTGCTGCATTCCCTGAACGAGATGGCAGGACAGCTGGCCGCGCTGGTCGGCGACGTGTTCAAGTCCGCCGAATCGGTCAACGTCGCGGCCCGCGAGATCTCGCAGGGCAACGACGACCTCAGCCGCCGCACTCAGGCGCAGGCTGCGAGCCTGGAGGAAACGGCCGCCTCGATGGAGGAAATCACGTCGATCGGCAAGAACAACGCCGACAATGCCGCCAACGCCGATCAGCTGGCGCGCAGCGCGCACGATCTGGCCGCGACCGGTGGCAGCGTGGTCGCCGAGGCCGTGACCGCGATGGCGGCGATCAACGAGGGCAGTGCCAAGATCTCCAACATCATCAGTGTGATCGACGAAATCGCATTTCAGACCAACCTGCTGGCGCTCAACGCCGCGGTGGAGGCGGCGCGCGCGGGTGAGCAGGGCCGCGGCTTCGCCGTGGTCGCCGCGGAAGTGCGCGGTCTGGCGCAACGCAGCGCCGACGCCGCGAAGGAAATCAAGGCGCTGATCAACGACAGCGTCAACAAGGTTCAGGCCGGCACCGAGCTGGTGGACCGCTCCGGCCAGACGCTGACCAGGATCGTCAGCAGCGTCAAGAAAATGACCGACCTGATCGCCGAGATCGCCACCGCGAGCAAGGAACAGGCCATGGGCGTGAGCCGCGTCAACGAGGCGATACTGCAGCTCGACGGCGCCACGCAGCAGAATGCGGCGCTGGTCGAAGAGGGCTCGGCGGCCAGCCGCACCCTGCAGACCCAGGCCGATGCGCTGGCGCGCCATGCGGCGTATTTTCGCGTCGGCGACGGCGCCCTCGCCGCGCGCGCACCGCAATCGCCCGGCTCGCGCGCCGCCGTTGCGGCGCCGCGTGCCGCAGACGCGCCGGCGCAGCACGAATTGCTGCGCCGGGCCGGCTGATACGGCCCCGATCGGCGCCGGCGGACTCTACGGCGGCAGCACGGTCGGCTCGAAGCCGGCGCTGCGGATCCCGGTGACGATGCTCGCCGCATGACCCGCGTCGCGCGCTTCGAAGCTCAGCTCCAGCGTCGCCGATTTGGCCGGCACGTTGGTCGACAGGCGGCGATGGAACACGTCGAGTATGTTGCCGCCGTGATCGCCGACCACCTGCGAGACGCGCGCCAGCGCCCCGGGTTGATCCGCGATCGGGATGCGCAGCGTCACGATGCGCTGCTCGCGCACCAGCTCGCGCATGATCACCGAGGCCAGCAGCCGCGGGTCGATGTTGCCGCCCGATAGGATGAGTCCGACCCGGCGTCCGCGATAGCGCTGCGGCGACGACAGCACCGCGGCCAGGCTGGCCGCACCGGCGCCTTCGGCCACCGTCTTCTCGATGGTGAGCAGCAGCGCGATGGCGCGCTCCAGTTCGCCCTCGCTGACCAGCACGATATCCTGCACCCATTCGCGCACGACCTCGCGCGTCAGCCGGCCGGCCGACTTCACCGCGATGCCTTCGGCGATCGTATTGCCCTGGCAGGCGACCTGCTCGCCCCTCAGGGCCGCGGGCATGGACGGATAGCTCTCGGCCTGCACGCCGATGATCTCGATGCGCGGCGCCATGGCCTTGGCCGCCACCGCCATACCCGAGATGAGGCCGCCGCCGCCGATCGGCACCACCAGCAGGTCGAGCTGCGGGACCGCGGCCAGCATTTCGAGCGCGATCGTGCCCTGCCCGGCCATGACCTGCGGATCATCGTACGGATGCACGAACGTCAGCCCGCGCGCGGCCACGATGTGCTCCGAGTGCTCGAAGGCCTCGCTGAGCGAGTCGCCGTGCAGGACCACCTCGGCGCCGTGCGAGCGCGTATGCTCGACCTTCACGAACGGCGTATGCCGCGGCATCACGATCGTGGCCGGGATGCCGAGCCGATGCGCGTGGTAGGCCACGGCCTGGCCATGGTTGCCGGCCGACACGGTGCAGACGCCGCGCTGGCGCTGCGCAGCCGGCAGCTGCAGCAGCCGGTTCAATGCGCCGCGCTCCTTGAACGAGGCCGTGAACTGCAGGTTCTCGAACTTGACGTACAGTTCCGAGCCGGTCAATTGCGACAGCGTATGCGAGTGCAGGCAGGGTGTGGCCTGGATCTGGTCGGCGATCCGATCGCGCGCCGCGATCACATCCTGGAACGTAATGCACAGACCCATGATCGGAGAATTCTCGCTCAAAACGCGCGCCGGCGCTGCGCTATCGGCCCGCTGCGCCCGCCGCCTTAGGTATTGATACGGATGCTGGCGGCCGCCTCGTCCCGCTAGCGTGTCGACCAACAATGAATCCGCGGCCGAGCGCTCTCGAGGTGCCACGATGCCCCGCTTTGCCATCCGTCGCATTCTGGTCGCCGTCAAGGATCCCGCGGCCAAGGGCTCGATCGCCGTCGCCAAGGCCGCAGAGCTCGCGCTCGCCTTCGATGCCGAGCTGGAACTGTTCCACGACATCGATCTGCCGCTCTTTGCCGAGGCGTACGACGGCGGCGAGCGCACGCTCGGGGATGAGACCGCGAACATTCGTGCCGACTACCTGCACGGGCTCGAGCTGCTGGCGACGCCGTTGCGCAAACGCGGGCTCGCGGTAGCGGTGGCGGCCGAGTGGGATTTCCCGGCGTTCGAGGCCGTCCTGCGGCGTGCCTATCGATCCAAGGCCGACCTGATCGTGACCGCCCATCGCCGGCCGCAGCAGCGCTCGCCGTGGCCGCTGCACGCCACCGATTGGGAGCTGCTGCGCCGCAGCCCGGTCCCGGTGCTGCTGGTCAAGAGCCCGCGACCCTATCGCCGGCCGGTGGTACTGGCGGCCATCGATCCGCTGCATGCCCGCGCCAAGCCCGCCGCTCTCGATCGCGACATCCTGCGGCTGGCGGCCGATTTCGCCCGCGCGCTCGGCGGCGCGCTGCACGCGGTGCATGCCCTGCAGCCGGCCGCGGTGCCGTTCCCGCTGCCGGCGCTGAATCCCGACGCCATCCTGGAACTGCAGCAGCGCTCCCTCGCCAAGGCCCGGGCCGCCGTGATGGCGGAGAGCCTGCGCGCATTGCCGTCCTCGCCGGTGCCGCCGGATAACCTGCACGTGGTGGCGGCGCCGGCCGCCGAAGGCATCGGCGCCAGCGCACGCGAGCTCGGCGCCGGGATGGTCGTCATGGGCGCCGTGTCGCGCTCCGGGATGCAGCGCCTGCTGATCGGCAATACGGCCGAACGCGCGATCGATCAGCTGCCGTGCGACGTGCTGGTGGTCAAGCCCGATGGCTTCGGCATCCACTTTCCGCGCCGCGCCCGCGGCCTGGACCTGCGCTCGATCGCGCTGGCGCTGCCGTATTAGGCAACGCTCGCGGCCGTCAGCCGGCCGCACCGCCGCTGGCGTGCACGAACAGCACGTCGCCGGTGCTGGCCTTGAGCACGCGCCTGGCGACGCTGGCCGACAGCAGCGAGCGGTCGCTATGACGCGGCTTGCCCATGATGATCATGTCGTAGTCGCGCTGCATCACGAACCGCGGCAGCACCTCGCTCGGCGTGCCGCGCAGATGCTGCAGCCGGCACGCGCTGGACGGCGTCGGCCCCGGCGTCCACTCGCGGCGGCGAGCATCGATGGGCGCGTGGCCGTCAGAGGGCGGCCGGGCGCAGAGGATGTCCAGTTCGGCCGAGCATTCCCGGCTCAGCATCTCGCCGATGGCCATCATCCTGCGGCCAAGCGTCTCCTGGCGCCGATCCTCGCAGTCGAGCGCCGCGGCGAAACGCGGCACCGGATGCCAGGCGCGGTCGCGCGCCAGCAGCAGCGGCACGGCGCAGCTCGCGATCAGCAGCCAGGCGCTGCCGCCGAGCTCATCGGGATCCGGCTGGCCCGCGTTCGCCGCCTTGACCACCAGATCCGGCCGGCTGCGCTTGAGCTTGTCGGCCAGCGCCTCGCGCACCGACACGTGACACACCGCATCGCTGCTGACTTCCACCTCGGGCACGAGCATGGACTTGCGCAGCGCCAGCAGGTACTCGCGCGCTTCGGCCATCTGATTGGCACGCGCGCGCTCGAGGGCTTGCGCGCCGCCGCCGGATGGCGCCGGCAGGTCCCGCTCCGACTCGCACAGAAACAGCTCCAGCTTCGCATGCATGTGCCGCGCCAGCAGCAGTGCCTTGTTGAGCGCCCGATGCGCCTGGTCGCCACGCTCGACCAGCAGCAGGATAGACGACATTGCATCCATTGATTCGCCGCCATCTTCGAGCGGCCCACCCGCCCCTGCCATGCGATGGTGTGCCTATGGGCCTGTGGAAAACACTTACCGGGCTCGTGCATCCCGATCGCGGCGCCCGATTCGCCGCCTGGCGGACCGGCGGACTGCGCGGGCGCCCGTCCACCCGCGCGCCGCCCTGGCACTGATTCGCGCGGCGAGCCGGCGGCCGGCCCGGCTCGCGGCGCCTCAGGTCGCGGGACCGAGCGATTGCAGATAGGTCGCCACGGCCCGCATGTCGTTGGTCTTCAGTCCCTGCGCCACGCCGTGCATCACGGCGACATTGCGCAGATTGTTCTGGAACGAGCGCAGCTGCTTCATCAGGTACTGCACGTGCTGGCCCGCCAGCCGCGGATAGGCGTCGGTGCCGGCCGCCGTGGGTCCGTGGCAGACCGCGCACGGCGGTATGCCCTCCGCCGAATCGCCGTGCTGATAGATATCCATGCCGCGCGCCATGAGCGCCGGATCGCCCTTGCGCCCCGCGCGCGGCGTCTGGTGGCTGTAATAGTCGGCCAGCCCCGCCATCAGGCTCTCATCCAGCGGTGCCGCCATGCCCCACATGTAGCCGAGCGCATCGGGATCGCCGCGGGTCTGCCCCTTGAACGCCTGCAGCTGCGCCAGCAGGTAATTGGCATGCTGCCCGGCCAGCACCGGAAATTTCGGCGAGATGCTGTGGCCCTCGCGCCCATGGCAGTTGGCACAGGTCCCGACCGCGACCTGCTCGACTTTGAGCTTCGCGGCAGGGTCGGTCTCCTGCGCCTGCGCCCCGCCGAGGCTCATCAGCAGCGCGCAGCCCAGGCTCATGACCAGACGATTCTTCATGATTGTCTATTCCTCCGTCTCAGATCGCTCGATATCTCCGCCGCACCGGCCTGCCGGCGCTTCGCTTCAGCGTCAGAAGTTCAGCCATAGCAGCAGATAGGTCGTGTCGTTGGCCGAGGCGTTGCGGCCGGCACCGTCATAGTTGCTGCCGGCACCGTTGAACTCGTCGTACTTCGTGAACTGCAGCGAGAGCTTGGTGTTGAGCCACGGCAGGTAGTTCAGCTCCGCGATCCAGCCGCGCGTGTTGGGACTGCCATTGGCGCTGGTGACCACCCCGGGCACCGTGCCGGCCGCGTAGAGTGCGGCGTCGGTGCTGCCGGTGGTCTCGAAGTGACCGAGGCTGGCGCCGTACTTGCGCCGGTAGTAATAGGTACCGGTCACCCGCGTGGTCGTCAGCACGTCGCTCGGATTGGTGGTGGCGCCGGCGGCGAAGCTCGCGTCCAGCTGCATCGATTCGTGGATGCGGGTGCCGTTGAGCGAGAAGATGTTGTGCTCGCCGATGAACTGGTACTGGAAATCCTCGGCGACGTCGCGAAACTGGTTGGCCGGACCGCTGAGCGAAGCCGGGGCAGCGGGAGTGCCGCCGCCCGGATAGAGCTTGAATTCGGCACCGTACATGCCGACCTCGATGTCGTTGCGATCCCACTGGTGCTCGTAGGCCACGCGCCAGTACGGCGCGATGCCGTTGATGACGTTCGACACCGAGCCGTCGAGCGGCCCGGCCGCGCCGGTGATCGGATTGGTGACGCCCTGTTTCGCCGAGCGATAGGCGCCGAACTCGGCGTACACGGACTCGTTCCACATCGCGTAGGCGCTGATTCCCGCCACGTCCTGCGCCAGCGCGCCGTCGATCTGCGCGCCGGCCAGCGGCGATACCCCGGCATTGGTGCTGGCGTACGGGAATCCCCACGCCGGCGTGCTGTTCCACAGATCCTGCACCGTCGGGTTGTTGTTGAGGCTGATGCCGTAGACGAGGCTGCGCGCATCCGGCAGCACCAGGTTGTTGGCGTAGCGGATATCGGTGTTGTCGATGCCGATCGTGCCCGAGTCACTGGCGTAGGTGAGCTGGATCATGGCGCCGACCTGCGGCGCGATCTTGCCGGCATAGAACAGGCTCAGCTGCTGCGGAAAGCCGGTGGTGCTGGTCTGGGAGTGCCCGCCCGAGCCGGTCGAATCCGGCAACGCCTGGTTGAGCCAGGTCTGCGACGCCTGCACCATCACCGACAGCGGCGGCATATCCGACAGCGACAGCATGGTCTCCCGGGTGGTCTCGATGTCGCGCACCTGTTTCAGGTTGTCGAGCGTGTAGCCGTTGGCCTTGAACATGCGCCCGAAATGCGTGAGCTCCGGGAACACCGTATGGCAGGCCTCGCAGGCCATCCCGGTCTGCCGCGCGAAGCTCGGCACCGCGTGTGCCAGCGGCGAGGCCAGGCCGGAGACCAGGAGGAGTTGAAGAATCCAGGCTCTGCGTATCCAGTGGGCTTTGCGCATGGCTTTTCTTGCTCGATAGTACTGACCTGAAATAATGCTATTCCAGCCTCCGCGGCAGCGGCAATGGCGGTAACTACTTAGTGACGGCGCCG
>DAHUYP010000031.1 GCA_027315105.1 Gammaproteobacteria bacterium | reverse complement strand
GCTCGCCGAGCGCCTGGCGGCGGCGCAGCGCCGCGTCGACGAACAGCTTCAGGCGCTGTGCCGACGCTGGCTTGTGGACGAAGCGGAACACCGCGCCGTCGGCCATCTGCGCCGCAAGCTGGTGCTGCAGGGGCGGTGGGCCCGCGATCAGCAGCAGTAGCTGAGGGAACTGCCCGTGCAGGCTGGCGACGAAATCCTCGAGCGGCGAGGGTGCGCACGCGGCATCGATCAAGGCCACGTCCGCGCCGTTCGCGACCAGCTGGTCGACGAACCGATCCGCCGAGGGGGACGTGACGACCGCGGCCTGTTCGATTGCGGCCAGAGTCAGTGCCTCGAGCAGCGTCGGGTCCTCGGACAGGGCGACGATCGCCGGCGCTGCGCCGCTCGACGACAGCGGGGCCGGATGGGCGGACACACGGGTGCCGTCCACGGCAAACTGCGCGGCAGGGGTGGCCGGTCGGGCGGCTCGCGGTTCCATTCGACAGCGCTTCTCGACTCGATGACGGCGGAATATCGCCTGACCCCGCGGACTTTATGCCGTCTGTCCACCCGTACAAACCTTTGTCCGCGCGGGGGCGGCGGAATTGTGACGCTCATCGGGCCCAGGTACCCGATAATGTGACGCGCCTCACCTGTCAGGAGAGCGGCGATGATGCGGTTGCGGGCCGCTGAACCGGCGGATGTGGCCGCCATTTTCGAGCTCATCGGCGAGCTGGCCGACTACGAGCGGCTGCGCGACCGGATGGTCGGCGATAGCGAGGATCTGCGACGCCACTTGTTCGGCGAGCGGCCGTTCGTGCACGCGCTGATCGCGCACTGGGACGATGCCGTGGCGGGCATGGCGCTGTATTTCTTCAATTACTCGACGTTTCGCTGCCGGCCCGGGCTGTATCTGGAGGATCTGTTCGTGCGGCCGGCCTTCCGCCGCCGCGGCATTGGACTGTCGCTGCTGCGGGAGCTGGAGCGGCGTGCGCGCGAACTCGGATGCGCGCGCCTGGAATGGGCCGTGCTGGACTGGAATCAGCCGGCGATCGATTTCTATCTGCGCTTCGGCGCGCGCCCGCACGAGGGATGGACGCTGTATCGCAAGGAATTGTGCCCCGCCGCCGCGGCGCCGCCGGCTGCCGAGCGTTGAGCGCGGCCGCCGCGTCACCGCCGGCCGCCGCGCCTGCGACTGGCGATGCACGGACGGTGCATTAGAATGTGCGCGGCATGCCGCAAGTCACCTATATCGAGCCCGACGGCCATCGCGTGACGCTCGGGGTCGAGATCGGCACGAGCGTCATGCGCGGCGCGATGGATGCCGGAGTGTCCGGGATCGAGGCACTGTGCGGCGGCAATTGCGCCTGCGCGACCTGCCATTGCTACGTCGATGGCGCATGGCTCGAGCAGTTGCCGCCGCCTGCGGTGGATGAGCGCCTGATGCTGGAGAACGTCGCCGCCGAAAGGCGCTCGACCAGCCGACTGTCCTGCCAGTTGACCGTCACCGCGGCACTCGACGGTCTGATCGTGCAGTTTCCCGATCGTCAGAGCTGAGCGCTCTAGTCGGCCCATGCACACACGGCGGATCTAGATCATGGGATCACAGGCGCCGATCGTGATCGTGGGCGCCGGCCAGGCCGGCGTGCAGATCGCCGAATCACTGCGCCAGCAGGGCTACGACGGGGGGTTGCTGCTGGTCGGCGAGGAACCGCACCCGCCCTACCAGCGGCCGCCGTTGTCGAAGAAATGGCTCACCGAGCCCGGCGCGAGCCAGGCGCTGTCGCTGCGCGGCCCGGAGGCGCTGTCGCGCCGCAGGATCGAGCTCAGACTCGATACGCGCGTGCTGGCGATCGATCGCGCCGGCTCACGGCTGCAGCTCGCCGGCGGTGAAGAGCTGCGCTACGGCCAGCTCGCACTGGCCACCGGGGCGCGGCCGCGCACGCTGTCACTGCCGGGCGCGCAGCTCGAGGGAGTGTTGGCCCTGCGCACCATCGGCGACTCGCTGCGGATCGGTGCCGCCATTCGCCGCTGTGCGGCCGAGCAGCGGCCGCTGGTGGTCATCGGCGGCGGTTTCATCGGGCTCGAGGTCGCCGCCGGCGCGCGCAAGCTCGGTGCCGAGGTCACGGTGCTGGAGGGGTTGCCGCGCCTGATGTCGCGCGTGGCGGCGCCGATCGTCTCGGAGGCGTTCGAGCGCGTCCATCGCGCCCATGGGGTAAACCTCGTGCTCGGCGCGCAGGTCGCCGAATTGGTGGGGCACGAGGGCCGCGTACAGGCCGTTCGCTGCGCCGATGGCCGGGAATTTCCGGCCGGCGCGGTCGTGGTCGGCATCGGCGTGGCGGCCGACGATGCGCTGGCGGCGGCGGCCGGGCTGGCCTGCGAGCGCGGGATCGTGGTGGACGAGTGCGCGCGCAGCAGCGACCCGGCGATCGTCGCCGCCGGGGACTGCAGCGCGCGGCGCCTCGCCGACGGCCGCCTGCTGCGTCTCGAGTCGGTGCACAATGCGGTCGAACAGGGCCAGTCTGCGGCCGCCGCGCTCATGGGCCACGAGCGGCCGTTTCGATCGACACCGTGGTTCTGGTCCGATCAGTACGACGTCAAGCTGCAGATGGTGGGCCTGAGCCACGGCTTCGATCAGGTGGTCACGCGCGGCGATCTGGAGCGGCCCGCGTTCTCGGCGTTCTATTTCCGTGCCGGCCGCCTGCTCGCCGTGGATTCCTTGAGCCGCGTGCAGGATCACATGAAGTCCAAGCGCCTGCTCGACGCGGGGCTTTCCCCCACGCCGGCGCAGGCGGCCGACGCGAATTTCGATCTGCAGTCCGTGCTGCAGCAGGCGAGACCGGCTACTGCGGATGGAGCATGAAGTTCTGGCCGTGATAGCTCATCGCCACACCGGCGCGGGTGATGGCGATGACGCGCGGGCCTTCCGGCAGCGCATCGCCCTCGTGAACCTTGTGCATGTTGATGAGCGCATAGCGATCGCTCGGGCGCTCGGCATAGACGTGCAGATCCAGCCGCAGATCGGGCAGCTCGCCACCGACTTCGCTCACGCTCGGCCAGCTGGTGTAGCTCTCGGCGTCCGCGCGCTGAGCTTTGGCGCTGGCGCTGGCGCCGGCGTTGGCGGCGCGGCGCGGCGGCACCGCCGGCTCCTCGTCCGCCGGATTGCGAGTGTCTTCCTGCGGCTCACCGGCGGCGTCCGGATACCCCCGGCCCGCGGCCGCCGCCGCCTCGATGCTCGCCGGCGGCGGCAGCTGCGGTGCGGCGCCGGCTTGGGTCCCGGCGCTTGCGGGTCCGGCGGGGCTGGAGACAGGGTTCGCCGCTGCGGCGGAGGTCGCTGCTGCGGGCGGTGCGGCCACGGAGGGCGCCGGCAGGGCGCTCGCAGCGTGTGGCGCTGCTCCGGCGCCGGCTGCGGCCGGGGCGGTCCCCGCCGCAGCACCGCCGGTCCCCGGCGAGTCCGGAGCGGGCTTGTGCAGCACGTAGGCCAGCAGCAGCATGTTGAGTCCCAGCAGCAGAGCGACGAGCAGTGCCCACAGGGGTAGGCGGCGCCGCGGCTGCGTGATCCGGACTTCGAGCAAGGTCGGCCCGACCTGCCGCTGTCTTTCGGCCTCGGATTTCTTGAGCGCGTCGAGAATGAACGACATCAGGTGCCCCGCGCGGAAGCCTGCTGCGCCGGTCTGGGCTGCAGCAGCGGCGAATCCGGCGCCGCGAGCGCCGAATCGAGCGCAACCTGGGTCTCAACCCCGGCGATGCCGTCGACCGTCAGGCGGTTGGCGCGCTGGAATTGCTCCACCAGTTGCACCAGGCTGCGGTCGAATTCATCGCCGCCTGCCGCAGCGCCGCCTGCCGCAGCGCCGGCGGCGCCGCGCCAGCGATCGAGCTGCTCGCGTAGCCGCTTCACCTGGGCGCCGTGCATGCCGGCGCTCAGTTCGCGTATCTCCTTGCCGGCCGGACGCCACAGCAGCACGAAATCCCCGAACCAATAGCGCGTGAGGTCGGCGATGCCGACGTCCACGGTCTGGTTTCCCAGTTGCAGTTGCGCCGTGTCGTCCTGGAGCGCGCGCAGCACCACTTGGTATGACATTCCCGCGTCGTCCGTCAGTGTCAGGATGGCGGGTCGATTGAGCAGGCGCAACTGCGCCAGCGAGCCGCGCTGCATCATGCATTGCAGGCCCTGGGTCAGGGCCTGGCTGCAGCCGTCGGTCTTGCCGGGTGTATACGAGGCCTTCCAGAGTCCCAGCAGCTGCGCGAACGCGGTATCGGTATCGGTGCCGGCGCGGCTCTGCCCCAGCAGCGCCGCCAGGCTGGGGGAGCTGGCGGTCGTGGCGGCGGTGGCGGGCCCGGCGGTGGCGGTGGGCGCAGCGGTGACGGTGGGTGCAGCGGCGGTGCCGGACGCGGCCGTCTCGCTCGCCGCGGCCACCGGGGGGTGGGCATCGGACTGTGCCGGCGGCGCCTCGAGCCTGGCGCCGCGCAGGCCGCTCAGCAGCGCCGGCGGCCCATGACGCCACAGCAGCATCGCACTGGCCGAGAGCACCACCAGCGCCAGGACGCCGGCCAGAGCCGGCAGCCAGCGCGGCATCGCCCCCCGATCGAACACCTCTTCACCGGCGCGGCGCACCAGCGTGGCCGGCACCTGGTGCGTATCCTGGGTGTAGGCCCCGAGCAGCGCGCGATCGCAGACGATATTGATGACGCGCGGAATGCCCCGGCTGATGCGATAGACCTCGCGCAGTGCACGGCTGGTAAAGATGTCGCCGCCGGCGCCGGCGACCCGCAACCGATGGCGCACGTAGGCCGCGGTCTCCTCGCGCGACAGCGGGTCGAGGTGATAGCGCCCGGTCACGCGCTGCGCGAGCTGCCGCAGATCCTCGCGCGCGAGCAGCTTGCGCAGCTCCGGCTGGCCGATGAGGATGATCTGCAGCAGCTTTTGCGTCTCGGTCTCCAGATTGGTGAGCAGACGGATCTGCTCGAGCACCTCCGGCGAGAGGTTCTGCGCTTCGTCGACGATCAGAACCACGCGTTTTCCCTGCGCGTGCGTGCGCAGCAGATAGCGGTTGAGCAGATCGACCAGCTCCTTGGTTTCCCCAGGCTCGCCGTCGGCCGCGCCCAGGCCCAGCTCCTCGCACAGCGAGCGCAGGAACTCGGCTGCCGACAGCCGGGGATTGAGGATCAGCGCGATCTCGACATTCTTTGGCGCCCGCGACAGCAGCGAGCGGATGGTCGTCGTCTTGCCGGTGCCCACTTCCCCGGTCAGCTGAATGAAGCCGCCCGCCTCGTTGATGCCGTAGACAAGATGGGCGAGCGCATCCGCATGCCGGGCGCTCAAATAGAGGTAGCGTGGATCCGGAGTGATCGCGAACGGCTTTTCCGTAAGCCTGAAGAATCCCAGATACATGGTCGCGGGGTCAGCTCATGCGGTTCGCCGT
Source organism: Gammaproteobacteria bacterium (assembly GCA_027315105.1). Classification (GTDB taxonomy): domain Bacteria; phylum Pseudomonadota; class Gammaproteobacteria; order Steroidobacterales; family Steroidobacteraceae; genus FEN-1191. The sequence continues at coordinate 3,057 of DAHUYP010000031.1, read as the reverse complement.
CACTTCTCCACCGTGATCGTGATCTTCCTGGAAACCACGTTGGGGGCGAACGGCGTGTGGGTGTAATCGGCAAACAGCAGCTGCAGTGTATGCCTTCCGGGCGGCAGCTCGAGCGTCGCCTCGGTCTGGCCCTTGCCAAAGTGCCGGATGGCATCGGTTGCCGGCAGGGGTTGCGTCAGATCCGCCGGCAGATCGGTGTCGATCAGCAGGTGGTGATGCCCGGTATTGTCGAATTTGACGCCCGCCGGCGCGACTCCCATGCCCTTCAGGCCGAACAGCACCGTCACCGGGCCCTTGATCCTGGCGCCATCCTTGGGCGCAATGATGTAGACCTCGGCGCCCGCGCTCGAGGGGATCTGATCGGCCAGGGCGCTCGCGCCGCCCAGAGCCAGCAGTAGAGCCAGAATGCGCATGGTCGGCCTCCTTAATGAGGAAGTGAACGATGGTTGGAGTGAAGCTGTCGGGAAATGTTCAAGGGCCTGCGGCGGCCAGCTCCCCGGACGCAAAGTCGTCGACATTGATGAGTTGCATGACCCGGCGGTCGTAGTCGGCCAGGAAGCCTGCTTCCTCGTCGGACAGGATCCCGAGCCGCTGTGCCTGCTCGATCTGGCCAGGCAGGTCGAGCGCCGTCAAGCGGCCGGTCTTCTGTCCCTCGACGCGCAGCTTCTTCTCCAGCGGTTCCGCCGTGGCGGCCAGCTCGAGTGCCTGCTGCAATGCAGCCAACGGATTGCCGCCTTCCGCGGCGCGGTAGACGAAGCGGCTGAGCCGCGCGCGGGTCTGCGTGCTGTTGAGCACCAGGTCGGCGACGCGCCGGCCGAGCCGATCGGCCGGCGCAAAATACGTCAGGCCGCGTGGAAAGATCAGCAGCCGCATCAGCGCCGCCATCCCCCGGTTGGGGAAGTTGCGCAGCACGCTGTGCAGTTGCTCCTGCGCCTGGTAGAGCAGCTCGCGGCAGGCCCACTCCACGATCGGCAGTTCCTCCTCGGGCCGGCCCTCGTTGTCGTGGTGCTTGAGGACCATCGATGCCAGATACATGGCCGAGAGCACGTCGCCGAGCCGCGCCGAGATCGTTTCCTTCTTCTTCAGATAGCCGCCGAGCGTGAGCATGGCGATGTCGGTCGCGAACGCGAACGACGCACTGAAGCGCTCGATGTGCTGGTAATAGCGGCGCGTCGGTCCCGATTCCGGCACGCGCTCGAAGCGCGCGATGGTCAGGGCCATGAGGAATGAGCGCACCGCATTGGAGATCGCGAAGCCGATGTGGCCGAACAGCGCCCGATCGAACTCGGCCACGCCGCGTCTGCGGTCCGCATCGCGCACCGCGGTCATCTCGCGCAGCACGTACGGATGGCAGCGGATCGCTCCCTGGCCGAAGATGATCAGGCTGCGTGTCAGCAGGTTGGCACCCTCGACCGTGATCGCGATCGGAATCGATTGGTAGGCGCGGCCGAGATAATTGTTCGGGCCGAGCATGATGCCCTTGCCGCCGTGCACGTCCATGGCGTCGTTGGCGACCCGCCGGCCCATCTCCGTGACGTGATACTTGAGGATCGCGGCCGGAACCGCGGGTTTCTCGCCCGCGTCGATCGCGGCGGTGGTCACGCTGCGCGCGGCGTCCATGATGTAGCTCAGGCCCACCATGCGGGCGATGACCTGTTCCACCCCTTCGAAGCGCCCGATCGGCGTATTGAACTGCCGGCGCAGCCGGGCATAGGCGCCGGTCGCGAACACGCCCGCCATGGCACCGCCGGCGGCATTCGCGGGCAGCGAGATGCAGCGCCCGACCGATAGCTGCTCGACCAGCATGCGCCAACCCGAGCCAGCCATCTTCAGTCCGCCGATGATGCACTCGAGCGGCGCGAACACGTCGCGGCCCTGGATCGGGCCGTTCTGAAACGGGATGTTGAGCGGCAGGTGCCGGCGCCCGATCTCGATGCCCGGCGTGTCGCGTGGAATCAGCGCGCAGGTGATGCCCAGGTCCACCTTCTCGCCGAGCAGATGTTCGGGATCGAGCATCCGGAACGCCAGTCCGACGACCGTCGCAATCGGTGCGAGCGTGATGTAGCGCTTGGAGAAATTGAGCTTGAGCCCGATCACCTCGCGCCCCTGCCACAGGCCGCGGCAGACCACGCCGGTGTCGGGGATCGAGGCCGCGTCCGAGCCGACGCGCGGTCCGGTCAAGGCGAAACACGGGATCTCCTCACCGCGCGCCAGGCGCGGCAGGTAGTGGTTCTTCTGCTCCTCGGTACCGTAGTGAACCAGCAGCTCGGCGGGACCGAGTGAGTTCGGGACCGCAACGGTGGAAGCGCAGGTGACGCTGCGTCCGGCGAGCTTCACCAGTACGCAGGAGTGCGCATAGGTGGAGAACTCGAGGCCGCCGTAGCGCTTCGGGATGATCATCGCGAAGAAGCCGTGGGCCTTGATGAAGTCCCAGACTTCCGGCGGCAGGTCGGCGCGCCGGTGAGTGATGTCGAAATCATCGATCATCCCGCACAGGGTGTTGCAGGGGCCGTCGAGAAAGGCCTGCTCCTCCGGCGACAGACGCGGCGGCGGCGCGGCCTGCAGCTTGCGCCAGTCGGGATTGCCCGTGAACAGCTCGCCTTCCCACCACACCGTGCCGGCCTCGAGCGCGTCGCGCTCGGTGTCGGACATGGATGGCAGCAGGCGTCGGTACGCGCGCATGAACGGTCCGCTGATCAGCGCGATGCGCAGCATCCGCACATTGAGCAGCCAGAAGCCGATCAACAGCAGGTACAGCAGTCCCTGCCAGAGCGGCGCCGGATTGGCCAGCACGCTGTAGGCGATCAGCAGCACCGTGAAGGCGATGGTGAAGGAGAGCAGCGGCAGTCGCCGGTACGCGAGATACAGAACCGCGGCCACGAACAACACAGTGATGATCGCGCCGATCATGAATTGGCCCCTTGACGCCAAAAGCCCGCTGCGCAGACGCACGCGCTGCCCGATGACTATAGCCGCGCCGGCGCCGCAGCGCGAATGCCCGGCGGCGCTGCGCGCGGCGGTGCAGGGCCGCGCGCGGTGAGTCGCCGGCCGCCGCCG
>DAHUYP010000028.1 GCA_027315105.1 Gammaproteobacteria bacterium | reverse complement strand
GTCGCGGCGCTGCTCGCCGCAGCGGCGGCCGCACCGGGCGTCACGCCGGTCTGTGCAAAATTCTCGATTCGAATCCGAGCCTCCTGCGACCACTTGCTTTCCGGGTGCTGGGCGACGAACTGCTGATAGGCATCGCGCGTGTCGGCCGCGGCGGCCGCCTGCCAATCGCGGTCCTCCTCGAGCTGCTGGATGCGCGCGCGCGCCTGCGGCGCGTCCGCGCCGTTCGGGTGCTGTTGCAGGAACTGGCGATAGGCCTCGGTGGTATTGGCGGCAGCGGCAGATTTCCAGTCCGCGCTTTCATGACTGCAGCCGGCCAGCGCCAGCGCGCCCACGGCGATCGCTGCGCAAGAAATTCCCCTGATACCCATTGCATACCCTCCGGCCGACGAAGCGGCCGATTGTAACAGCAGACAGACAGTCGGCTGCCCTTGCGCTAAGGTTGGCAATCCGGCCACAGTGCACACGGAACGCACAGCTCGAGTTCAACATGAGCGACACACCGCACCGCCGACTGCTCGATCGCCTTGGGGGTCCGCCCTCGCTGCTCGCGAGCGGCGCGCGGCTGGTCGGCGACATCGAAACCCTCGGGCCCATGATGGTCAGCGGCCACGTGGTCGGCGACGGCAGCATCGGCGGCGAATTGTCCATCAGCGCCGGGGCCCATTGGCAGGGCGACGTGCGCGCCGAGCGCGCCGTCGTCGCCGGACAGATCACGGGCAGCATCACCGTCAACGACAAGATCGAGATCGCCGCCAGCGCCGTGATCCGCGGTCGCGTATCCGCGCGCATGATCGCGATGGCGCGCGGCGCGACCATCGATGGCGACATCACCGTGACCGGCGGCGGGCCGATCGTCGAATTCGACGAGAAGCGCCATTCGGGCGCCGGCGGCGGGGCCGGCGATCGGGCCGTCTGAGCGTCGCGCCGGCTCGCGGCAGCTCTAATCGGCCGGCACCGCACCACGGATGCGCGCTTGAACTCACGACTGATCCATCTGGTCGCTCATCGCGGCAATGCCCGCGAATATCCGGAGAATACCCTGCCTGCCTTCGCCTCGGCGCTCGGCCTCGGGGTGCGCTTCCTCGAGCTGGACGTACAGCTGTCGGCCGACGGCGTGCCGATGGTGATCCACGATCATGAGCTGCCCCGCACCACCGGCAAGCCCGGCATCGTGTTCGACCTGCGGGCGGAGCAGCTCGCGCAGCTCGAGGCCTGCGAGCCCGATCGCTTCGGCGATCGCTTCCGCGGCACCCGCATCCCGTTGCTGACCGACGTGCTGGCGCTGCTCGAAGGGCGGCCCGAAGTCACGCTGTTCGTCGAGATCAAGAGCGAGAGCCTGGTGCATTTCGGCCACGATCAGGTGGTCTCGCGCGTGGTCAACACGCTCAAGCCGGCGCGCGCGCAATGCGTCGTGATCTCATTCGACCTCGCCGCCGTCCACCGTGCGCGCCAGCTCGGCGGCCTGCCGATCGGCTGGGTGCTGCGCAACTACGACGCGCACAGCCGTCTCAAATACGAGGCGCTACAGCCCGAGTTCCTGTTCGTCGATCACGAGCGGCTGCCGCCGACCGGGGCCTTGTGGCGCGGCCCGTGGCGCTGGGTCGTCTACGAGGTCGAATCCCTGCCGCTGGCCCTGTCGCTCGCTGCCCGCGGCGCCGACTACGTCGAAACCATGGCCGTGCACGAGATGTGCGAGGCGATGCACAAGCTGCAGAACGCGGCTCGCGTTCCGCACCTGGACGCGTGAGCGCCATCGACGACGTCGATGTGGCGGTGGTCGGGGCCGGAATTCACGGTGCGGGCTTCGCCCAGGCCGCTGCCGCCGCCGGCCACTCGGTGCTGCTGCTCGAGCAGACCTCGATCGCGGCCGGTTCCTCCAGCCGCTCGAGCAAGCTGATCCACGGCGGTCTGCGCTACCTGGAGACGGCCCAATTTCACCTCGTATACGAGAGCCTGCGTGAGCGCGCCACGCTGCTGCGCCTGGCGCCCGAGCTGGTACAGCTGCGGCGCTTCCATATTCCGATCTATCGGCATACCCGGCGCCGCCCGTGGCAGCTGCGCGTGGGCCTGTCGCTCTATTCGCTGCTGGCCGCATTCGGCCCGGCCGCGCTCGGCCGCGCGGCGCAGATCGGCACCGTACCGCGGCACGAATGGGCCGGCCTCGACGGCCTCGACACCGCCGGTCTCGAGACGGTGTTCTGGTATCACGATGCGCAGACCGACGATCGTGCATTGACGCGCGCGGTGGTGCGCTCGGCGCAGGAACTCGGCGCCCGCCTGCTCTGCCCGGCACGCTTCGTAGGCGCCGCCCTGCGCGAAGACGGCGTCGACATCCGCTTCATGCACGATGAGCGCGAAGGCTGCTGTCGCGCGCGGGTGCTGGTCAACGCCGCCGGACCGTGGGCCGACGCGGTGGCGCGCGCGATCACGCCCGCGATCGCGGTGCCGAAGGTCGAATGCGTGCAGGGTACGCACCTGATATTCGCCGAGCCGCTCGAGCGTGGCATCTACTACGTCGAGAGCCCGCGCGATGGCCGCGCCGTGTTCGTCATGCCCTGGCACGGACAGCTCATGGTCGGTACCACCGAGACCCGCTTTCGCGGCGATCCGGCCTCGGTCGCCCCGACTCAGGCCGAGGTTCACTACCTGTTCGGCGTGCTGAAGCACTATTTCCCCCGCTTTCGCCGGCGCACGAACGCCGACATCGACAACAGCTTCGCCGGCCTGCGCGTGCTGCCGGCCGGCAGCGGCCACGCTTTCCACCGTTCGCGCGAGACCCTGTTGACGCCCGATCGCGAGCAGCGGCCGCGCGTATTGTCGATCTACGGCGGCAAGCTCACGACCTGGCGCGCCGTCTCGCAGCGCGCGCTGCGGCGCGTCGCGGCCTCGTTGCCGCAGCGCCAGGTGCGCGCCCGCACCGATCGGCTGGCCCTGCGGCCGGTGCCGTAGGAATCTATGGCGGCGGCGGGGGGTTCCCGGCACTGCCCGGCGCGCCGGGATGCCGCGCGATGAAATAGAACAGCAGATTCGCTGCACCGAACGCCGCCGGGACCAGGCCCCACCAGGCGTCCTGCTGGCTGCGCATCCAGATGGCGACGAACCCAGCCGCGCCGATCAGCAGCCATATCAGGCCGATGCGCAGATGGTCCGACGGCACCTTCGCCGGCCGGCGGTAGTCGCGGAAGAATTCGGGCGGCAGCGGCGGAACTTCGCCGCCCTTGTCGATGGCCGCCATGCGTTCGGCATGATACAGCTGGAACATCTCGCGCTTCTTGCGGTAGTCGATCCACAGACGCAGCATGCCGATGCCCATCGCCATGACGATGGTGATGATGGGAATCATGAGCTCCAGGATATCCTCGGCGCCATGGTGCGGAGCCGCGGTTGCGGCGGCAATGATGCCGGCCACGGAATTGGGGTCGTCGGTCACGGCTGGGCCCTCACAATGTTGTCGCAGGTGCCCTTGATACCCCGGCCCCGGGCGCCCGGTTTCAACTCATCCGCACCACCCGCGCCAATCGGCCGCGCTGCGGCCGCCGGCTGGGTTGAAACCGGTCGGCGGCTTGCCGAGTATAAACGCCGAGGTGGACATCCATGCAGCCAGCTCTGGCTGATGCCGCGCCCGGAGACCGCGACCTGATCGAAATGCTGCGCGGCGGTGCGCACGAGCCGGCGTTCGCGCAGCTGCTGCAGCGCTATGAGGGCAAGGTGTACCGGCTGTGCTGCGCGCTGCTGCGCGATACGACGCAGGCCCAGGACGCGGCCCAGGAGAGCTGGGTGCGGATCTGGAAGGCATTGCCGCGTTATGACGAGCGCGCCTCGCTCTCGACCTGGATCTATACCATCACGCGCAATCGCTGCCTGAGCGCGCTCGAGCGCCGGCGCGCGCTCGCCTCGCTCAGCGATGGCCCGGTGGACGACGAGGTGCAGGCGCTGCACGCCGGCGACGTGACGCCCGATGAGGCGAGCGAGCATGACGATCGTTGCGCCCTGCTGCGCGAGCTGGTAGAGCTGCTGCCCGAGCGCCAGCGGCGCGTGCTGACGCTGTTCTATTATGAGGGCCGTTCCGTCGCCGAGGCCGCCGAAATGCTCGGCATGCCGGCGGGCTCGGTCAAGACGGCGCTGTTCCGGGCCCGCGCCGCGCTCGGCGAACAGCTTCGCCGCCGCGGTCTCGACGACCCGCGCCTGTGGCTGGAGACAGGACCATGAACCAGGACGAAACGTCATCTTCCGGCAGCGCGTTCGAGCACGCGCTCGATACGGCGCTGGCGCGGGCGCTGCGCGCGCCCATCCCACCGGGGGATTTTCGCACGCGCGTCGATGCCGCCCTGAGGCGCGCGGCCGAGAGCGACGGCAGCCGGCCCGCCGCCCGGGCGCGGCTCGAGCGCGAGCAGCGCGAGCAGCTCGCGGAGCTGCGGGCCGGCTACCTGCGGCTGCGTCGCCGCACGTTCGCCTCCCTGGTCGGGGGCGCATTCGCGGCCGGCGCGGCGGCGGCGCTGCTGATGCCCTGGCTCGAGGCCACCTTCGGTCCCAATGCCCTGCTGCTGCTGGCCGTCGGCACTGCGCTGGCGGGCCTTGCCATCGTCGCATCCTATTGGACGCCTCGCGGCGGGCTCGCCGGGCGGCTCTAGCGCCCCGGCATCAACGCGGCGCTCAGCCCACGCGCGTGCGCCGGCTCGCTGCGGACTGCCCGAGCAGCTCGAATTGCTCGACCACGAAGCGGTCCGCGTAGCTCGGCCGGCTCAGATGCTCGACGAAGCCGCAATGGCCGCCGTGACGCGTACGCACCACCGCCAGGCGCGGCGAGCGCGCCAGGCGCGCCAGATCGGCGGCCGGAATCATCGGATCGTCGTCGGCCAGCAGCAGGCTCGCCGGCACCCGCAGCGCCGCGAGCCGCGGTCCGGTGATCGCGTAGCCGTCGAGGTAGTCTTCGAGACTTGCGAACTCGGTGCACTGGCGCACCAGACCGGCGGTCATCGCGCGCAGATCCGCGCTGCGCAACAGCGGCGTGAAATCGGGCAGCTCCGGCCAGGCCTGCTGCTTCTTGCGCAGCGAGCGCGACCAGCGCCGCACGAAGTAGCGCCGATAGATCGGCCAGCCCTGCTCCAGCGCGGCCAGCGTTGCGGCCGGGTTGAGCACCGGCGAGATGGCGACCGCCGCGGCAATCGCCTCGGGCGCGGCGGCATCGGCCGCGACGCGCAGCATGAAATTGCCGCCGAGCGAGAAGCCCGCCAGGTAGAGCTGCGCCTCGGGAAAGCGCTGCGCCACCGCCCGCGTCGCGCCCACCACCTCGGCCAGCCGGCACGAATGGAAGATCTCGCGATTGAGGTGATGCGTCTCGCCGTGGTCGCGCAGGTTCAGCCGCAGCACGTCGAATCCGCGCGCCAGCAGCGCCGCGCCCAGCGACAGCACGTAACTCGAATCGGCACTGCCCTCCCAGCCGTGCAGCAACAGCGCGATGCGGCGCCCGGGGTGGCCCGGCGTGCCCGGCCCGCCGGGCCCGTCGGGCACGCCGGACGGCAGCGCGGTAGCGCCGGCCGGGCTCAGAAACCCCTGCAGCCGCACATTTTCGCCGCAGTCGAGCAACAGCTGTTCGGAACTCGCCAGCAGCGCTGCGGCGCGCCGGCAAATCAACCAGCGCGCGGGCGGCAGATTGCCGAGCAGCGTCTGCAGGTGAGCGCTGCGCAGCACACCGCGCGGCGAGAATCGCCGCTCCTGGGTCAGCGCGCCGCCTGCCAATGCACTTCGACGCGGTTGTTGGCCGCGGCGACGCGGTTCCACTCACCGGCGGTGAGCGAGTCGCTGACCGGCGGATAAGGCGTGATGGCCTCATCGGGGCTGCCGGCGCCGACCTGAATATCGATCCTGCCGGCCGAATTCTCGCGCGCCGTCGCCAGCATGTTGGCGAAGCCCACGGACTGGCGTTGGCTCGGCGAGCCGATGTCTTCGCGCGTGGCCGGTCCGACCTGATCGCACCGGGAATAGGGCATCGCGTCGCTGGCGAGCACGCTGACGCCTCCCGGACCGGCGACCGTGCAGAATCGGCCCGGGATGCTGCGAATCTGCACCACGCCTCGAAAGCCCGCGGCATTGAGTCGCGACAGCAGCGCCGATATGCGCTCCTGCCTCGCGCCGGCCAGCGGCGTCTCGCCGAAGGGTACCGGCTCGATCAGCGACGCGCTCTGCGCATCCGCGGCACTGGCGGCGGCATCGTTGGCCGGCGCCGCGGCGTTGGCCGCGGCGGCCGCGTCCGCGGCCTGCAGCGATTGCAGATTCCTCTGGCTGTCCGCCAGCTGCTGCTGGGTCTTCGTCAGCTGCAGGGCGATCGATGCGCTCTCGCTGCGCTGCTTTGCCCACTGCAGGCCGAATAGAAAGGCCGCGAGCAGTCCCGCCAATCCCAGCCACAGTCCTACGCCCATCGGCTGAGGCCGCGCTCGCGGCGGCGCAGCGCCGGCGGCCGGATCGCGCTCGCGCAGCAGCAGCCGCACGTCGCCGACGATTCGGTCGGCCTGGGACTCGAGATTGTCGAGCATGAATCGTCGCAGCTCGAGCACGTGGTGCGCGAACATCGCCTCGATGGTCGGGCGCGGATCCCGCGGCACGGCCGGCGGCGCCGGATGGGCTGCGCCGCGCCGTTCGAGCGCCGTATCCGGCGGCGGCTCGGCGTCGTCGGGGGCGCCGGCCGATACCGCGGCATGCACCGGCGCGAGTTCCTGGTCCGGTCTCGCCTCCCCGAGCAGCCGCAGCTGATCGAGCGCCTTGGTCACGTCGGTATGCTTGATCTGCTTTGGCAGCACGCCGATGGCACCGAGCGCGCGCGCCTGACTGAGGTACAGCTCTCCCTCCTGGGAGGTGTACATCATGATCGGGATGGTCGCCGTGCGCGGATTGTTCTTGATCGCCTGCACGGCCTGAAACCCGTCCATTCCGGGCATCAGGTGATCCATGAAGATCACGTCCGGCCGCTGGCGCGTCAGATAGTCGATCGCCTCTTCGGCCGATTCGACGCCGTCGACCGCCAGCTCATAGCGTTCGAGTAGCCTGGTCAGAAATGCGCGGGCCGATCGTGAATCATCAACCACCAGCGCCCGTCTTGCCGCCATGCCGAGTCCGCTTGCTGCATTCACTCGCTCGATCTTAGCGCAAGCAGGAACCCACCGCGCTTCCGGCGCGGTCGCCGGCGCGCGCCGGCCCGGTCGTCAGGACCGCGGGTCGGCCGCCACCGCGTGCGACTGCGCCGGCGGCGCTGCGGCGACCGATCCTGCCGGCGCATGCCGATCCAGCAACTCGCGGTACAGCTGCGCCAGGCGCTCGGCCATATGGCTCGACGCCCAACCCCGGGCGTAGGCGCGCGCCTGTTCCGAGAGCTGGGCCGCGCGCGCCGGATCATCCAATATGTCGGCGATCGCCTGCCCGAACGCGTCCGCCTTCTCGGGCGCGACGATCGCCCCGCAGCCGGCACGCAGGATCGAGGCGGTGCCCAGATGGGCCGTGGAAACCACCGGCCGGCCCTGTGCCAGCGCCTCGAGCAGCACCAGGCCCTGGGTCTCCGTGCGCGAGGCGAACACGAACACGTCGGCAGCCGCATAGCAATCGGCCAGGCCGCGTTCGCGGTCGAGATAGCCGATGAAGTGAACGTCCTGGGCGATGCCGAGCTGCGTGGCCAGGGCCTGCAGGCGGCCGCGTGCCGGCCCTTCGCCCGCGATCGCGAGCATCGCGTCGGCACGCGTGCGGCGCAGCGCGACGAATGCCTGCAGCAGGAACTCGATGTTCTTCTCGTAGGCGACGCGCCCGACGTACAGCAGCAGCGGCCGGTCGGCGGCGATGCCGAACGCCTGGCGGAAGCGCGCACCGTCGCCCGGCAGGTAGCGATCCGCCGGCAGGCCCGTCGGGATGACCTCGATGCGCGCGGCCACGCCGTATTCGCGCAGCAGCGCGCGCATCGGCTCCGAGGGCGCGACCACGGCGGCGAGTTGCGCGCACTGCGCGCGCGTGAAGCGCCGCGCCAGCGCGCGCCCCATTGGCCGCGGCAGCAGCGGCACGGAGTGATGCAGATACTCCTCGAAGAACGTGTGGTAGGTGGCGATGACCGGAATGCGCCGCCGGCGCGCGAAGCGCACGCCGGCGTAATGGGCGACGAATGGCGTGTGAACGTGCACCAGGTCGAAATGCTGCTGTTCGAGCAGCGCCATCGAGCGGCGCAGCGCGCCGAATTTGATACGCCGGTCTTCCGGATCGCGCGGCACGCGACCCGAAGGCACCCGGATCACTCCCGCCTCATCGCCTGGCGGCGCCGCGGCCGCATAGCTGGGCGCCACCAGCCGGGTGTCGACGCCGGCGGCGGCGAGGTCGGCGCGGACTGTGCGGATGGAGGTGGAGACGCCGTTGACGCGCGGAAAGTAGACGTCGGAGACGAACAGGACCCGCATGCGCCGCTGCGACCGCCGTCGCGCCGGCTAGATGAAATTCTGCGCCAGCAGCGCGAGCGCCCCGCCGATCGCGCCGCCGGCCAGCACGTCGCTCGGATAGTGCAGGCCCAGCACCACGCGCGAGGCGGCGATCAGGGCGGCGAGCGGGATCAGCACCCAGCCGAGCTCCGGGAAGCTCTCCACCGCCAGCCAGGTGAAGGCCACCGCATGCAGCGTGTGGCCCGACGGAAAGCTGTAGCGATCCAGCGGCGGCATGGCCCGCGTGATGCCCGGATGGCGCATGAACGGCCGCTCGCGTACCAGCGTCTGCTTGAGCCACTTGTAGATCAGCAGACCGACGATACCGGTGAGCGCCATCGCGATCGCGGGGCGCAGCGCCGCGGCGCCGTACATCAGCGGTAGCAGCGCGACCAGAACGTACCAGACGATGCCGTCACCGAGCCGGCTCGCGGACCGAAACAGCAGCCGCAGCCAACGCGGCCCGGCGCCGCGGTTCAACTGCCGGCACAGCCGGTACTCTGCAGCGTCGAACCGAGCCATGATGAGGTGTGCGCGATTCATGAGGACTACCCTAGCGCCTCGAGGCAGTCAGGTTTGTGACCGTCGCGTGAAGCTAATGTGACAGCCGGCCAGACCACGGCGGCGCAAGCAGTGTAACCCGCGCCGCGGATGCCGCCAGCAGGAGCGGGGTCGATCCGCCCTGGCCGCCGGTTATTGCGTCACAGCAGCCGGCAGCCGGCGCCGGGGCCGGCGCACGTCCTCAGTCCCGAATGCCGACGCCGCGATTGAGCAGCAGCACGGCCGCGGCGAACAGTGCCGCGGCCAGCAGCGACATGAGTGCGAACGCCGTCCCCACGTGGACATCGGAGCTGCCCAGAAAGCCGTAACGAAAGGCGTTGACCATGTGCAGGATGGGATTCACCAGCGAGATCTTCTGCGCCCACCCGGGCAATTGGCTCACCGAATAGAACACGCCGCCGAAATAGGTCAGTGGCGTGAGCACGAACACCGGGATGAAATTCACCTGGTCGAAGCTGCGCGCGAAGATGGCGTTGATGAACCCCGCGAGCGCGAACACCAGCGAGGTCAGCAGCGCTGCGGCAACGATGGCCGCGAAGTGGTGCACCGACAGGCGCGCGAATACCAGCGCCACCACCGTGACCACGAGCCCGACCATGATGCCGCGCACCAGGCCGCCGACCGCGTAGCCGGCGACGATGATCCAGTTGGGCAACGGCGAGACCAGCAATTCCTCGACATGCTTGCCGAACTTGGCGCCGAAGAAGGAGGACACGACGTTGCCGTAGGAATTCTGGATCACCTGCATCATGATCAGGCCCGGCGCCAGATACTGCTTGTAGTCGAAGCCGCCCATCGGGCCGATGCGCTGCCCGAGCAGGCTCGCGAAGATGACGAAATACAACGAGGTCGTCACCGCCGGGGGCACCAGGGTCTGGCCCCAGATGCGCACGATGCGGCCGTACTCGCGAATGACGATGGTCTGGAAGCCGACCCAGCGAACGACGGCGATGGAGGGGCCCGCCGATGCGCCCGGCGCCGTGCCCGCAACGATCGCCGGCTCGGTATCAGCCATTCTGGCCTCGATTCTCCACCACCCGCATGAAGATCTCCTCGAGCCGATTGACCTTGTTGCGCATGCTCAGCACCTCGACGCCCTGCGCCGACAGTTGCACGAACAGCTCGTTCAGATTCTGCGCCTTCGAGATGTCGGCCTCCAGCGTGTGCGCATCGATGCGCCGCAGGACGAAACCGGCCGCCGCCGGCGTCTCGAGCATCGGATTGCGCGTGTTGAGCACGAACGTCTCGGTGTGCAGCCGCAACAGCAGATTGGACATGCGGTCGCGCTCGATGATGTTGCCCTGATCGATGATCGCGATATTGCGGCACAGGCTCTCGGCTTCCTCCAGGTAGTGCGTGGTCAGGATGATGGTGGTGCCGCGCGCGTTGATATCGCGCAGGAAATCCCACATCGAGCGGCGCACCTCGATATCGACTCCCGCCGTCGGCTCGTCGAGAATCAGCAGCCTGGGCTCGTGCATGAGCGCGCGCGCGATCATCAGCCGCCGCTTCATGCCGCCCGACAATCCGCGCGCGGCGCCATGGCGCTTGTCCCAGAGCTGCAGCTGCTTGAGGTACTGCTCGGCGCGGCGCCGCGCCTCGGCACGCACTATGCCGTAGAAGCCGGCCTGATTGATCACGATCGTCAGCGGCGTCTCGAACTGATTGAAATTGATTTCCTGCGGCACGACCCCGATGCAGGACTTGGCGCGTTCGAGCTGCCGGTCGATGTCGTATCCGAACACGCTGGCGGTACCGGCGGACTTGTTGACCAGCGAGGTGACGATGCCGATCAGCGTGGTCTTGCCGGCGCCGTTGGGCCCCAGCAGCGCGAAGAAGTCGCCCTGCTCCACATCCAGGTCGACGCCGCGCAACGCATGCACGCCGTTGGCATAGGTCTTGGTCAGCGCACGGGTCGATAGCGCAAGCATGGCTCGCCGTTCCGAGGAGGCCGGTTTGAAGCCGCGCAACTTAGCACATAGCTGCGTCCTGGGGGCTCGCCCGAACGCAGCGGCGGGGGCTCCCCTTGACGGCGCCGCGTCGCGGCGCAGCGGGCGGCTCAGCCGACGCGCACTGCGCGGCCCGCGACGGCGCCGGCCAGCAGTTGCAGGCCGCGCAACTGCGCCTGGCGCAGCAGGGCCGGATTGTCGCGGCAGGCCGCGGCGAGCAGCTGCTGCCAGACGTTCGGCTGCTGCTCCCAGCGCGGTGCAATCCAGGCCGGCGGCAGCTCGGCGAGCGCCTCGAGGTCGCGCAGGCGGCAGGCGGCGATGCGTTCCGCGGCGCGCGCGGTCATGCCGAGCGCCACCCTGGCCATCAGGCGGTTGGAGCGGGCCAGGTGCCAGGCCAGCAGCAGCGTGCGTCGCACCAGCGCGATGCCGCTGCGGCCGGTGAACACCGCCGCCTCGGGCGCCGCATCCTGGACGCCCGCGGACGGCATCGGCTCCCAGCGCTCATGCTGGGTGAACCCGGCGTCAAGCAGCAGATACGGGCACGCTGCCAGTCGCCGCTGCGCGCTCGCATCGAGCCGGCTCCAGTCCGCGCGCAGCAGCGTCACGAGCCTCGGTTGCGCGCCGGGCGGCGCGCCGGCGCTGGCAGCCGCCCGGCGGCGCAGGGCGTCGAGTATCTGCTCGTTGATCTCGGCCACCGGCTCGAGCAGCGCACCGTCCCAATTGCCGGCGATCGGCGCCAGCTGCAGCTGTTCGAACATCGCATTCCTCCTCGATCGGGCGAAATATCCTGCCGCATCCGCACTTGGAGCGCTGCTCAATATCTGCGATATTTACACTAAATCTGTGACCGGTAACATTCTGTTGCACGCCGGCCGTCTGGAGGACTCATGCGGATCTCCGATGATCGCTACAGCCGCGACCGCCAGCGCTTCGATGTCGCGCTGCGGTTCATCCGGCACGAGGCGCGCACGCATACCATCCGCACCTGGACCGGGCTGAGCGACGACCGCATCCGCAAGCTGTATCGCTCCTACATGTGCGGGCCGCAGGGCGGCTCGCTGACGCGCCATCGCGGCAAGTCGCCGCAGCAGATCGGCTTTTTCACGCGCAGCGGGCGTGCGCGCCAGGAAGCCGCGCTGCTGGCGAGCCTCTGCCGCCTGGTGGGCGCGATGCCGGAGTCGCAGGCGCCGGAGCTGGCGCGCGCCTTGCCGTCCCTGGGCCGCGGCGAGCTGCTGTGCCAGGCGTACGAAGCGTACCGGGGACTGGTGCTCGAGCCGTTGATCTCGTTCGAGCACGCCGTGTTCCTGCTCACGAGCCTGGTACGCGGGGACGAGCTGACGCTGGCGGGCTGTCCGGACTGCGGCGCCTCGCTGATCGTCGATCGCTGGTCCCTGCGAGCCCCGCGATGCGCAATGTGCGCCGCGCAACCCGAGCCGCTTGAAATCACGCCGCCGCCCGAGTAGGCGGCTGCGGTTGCCGGTCTCATGCGCGGTCTGCAAGACTGGTGGCCCGATGCCAGCGCCACCGAGCACGACTCCCGCATTACCCTCCCTGCAGCGCCGCGCCGAGGAGCGGCGGCACCCGGATTGGGTACGGGCCGCGCGCGCCGATCCGGGCACCCGCTTTCTGGTGTCGCGCGGTACCTCGCATCTGGTGCGGCGCGATCCGCAGGTCGAGATCGTCTTCCTGGCAGCCGGTGACCTTGCGCTCGGCGCGATCGACGATGCCGACCTGGTGCTGCTGGGCTGGTTTCGCGGCGAACGTTGCGTGCTGGTGGATCTGCCGCCCGAGCGATCGCTCTCGGTGCCCGGTGCGGTATACGAGGAATTGCGCGCCCTGCTGCCGCTGCTCGGCGAGGATCAGGCGCAGCTGCTGTCCTACGCGCGCGCGCTCGGGGTGTGGCGCGCGCGCCATCGCCATTGCGGGGTCTGCGGCGCGCCGACCAGGCCCCGCAGCGCCGGCCATGTGCTCGCCTGCAGCGACGCCGCCTGCGCCGCGGAGTTCTTCCCGCGCATCGATCCGGCCATCATCGTGCTCGTGACCGATGGCGCGCGGGCGCTGCTCGGGCGCCAGAAAAGCTGGCCCGCGGGCCGCTACTCGGCGCTGGCCGGTTTCGTCGAACCCGGCGAGAGCCTGGAGGACGCCGTGGTACGCGAGGTGGAAGAGGAAACCGGTACGCGGGTGGAGCGCGTGCGCTACTTCGCCTCGCAACCCTGGCCGTTTCCGGCCTCGCTGATGCTCGGTTTCCACGCGCAGGCCCGCCAGGGGCCGGTGCGCCTGGACGGCGAGCTCGAGGACGCCCGCTGGTTCGATCGGCAGGAGCTGCAGCCCGCCGCGACGGTGTTGCTGCCGCCGCCGTACACGATCGCGCGGCGGCTCATCGATGCCTGGAGCCAGGAGCAGAGCAACCCATAGGGCCGCAGCGGCGCGCCAGGCGCGCACGCGCACCCGGGCGTCGGCGGCCGACCGGCGCAGCGCTATTTCTTGCGCCGCGCCTTGCCGGCGGCGCGCCGCACCGTCCTGCCGCCGCGCTTGGCCGACGCGCGCTTGGTCGATGCGCGCTTGGCGGGCCTGCGCGCGGCTTTGGCGGTGCGCTTCCTGGCCGCGGCGCGCTTCGGCGCCGCTCTCTTCGCGGCCGATTTTCTGGCCGCCGGTTTCCGGGCGGCGCTCTTCCGGGCAGGCTTCTTCCTGCGCGCCGCCCGCTTGCCGCCCGCCTTGGCCGGGGCGGCGGCAGGCTTGCTGGCCGCGGCGGCGCCGGCCTTGGCCGGGACGGCCGCAGGCTTAGCCGCAGGCTTAGTGGCCGACGCGGCAGCAGGCTGCTTGGCCGCTGCCTTGCGCGGCACCTTGGCGGCGGCCGCCGACGAGTGGACCGCGAACAGCACCCCGCTCGGATCAAGCAACTGCGCGATGCGGCCGCCGCCCGGTACGTCCATCGGGCCCGCCACGATCCGGCCGCCGGCCCCGACCGCGGTCGCAGCTGCCGCATCGGCATTGGCCACCTCCGCATACGGCAGCCAGTGCGGCCTCTGCGCCTGCTGCTCGCGCAGCCGGTACATCCCGCCGCGCTGCACGCCGCCGCTGCCGAAGACCAGATAGACCGCGCCCGGCCCCATGTCCATGCGCTGCACCACCTCCCAGCCGAACAGAGCGCGATAGAACGCGAACGCCGCCTCGTGATCGCTGGTGCCCAGCTCCATCCAGGCAAACTCGCCCGGTTGGGGCGTGCTCGGCGGGCCTGCGGGCGCGTGCGCCGGCTTGAAGATCGCAAATCCGGCTCCCTGCGGATCGGCCAGCGTGGCATAGCGGCCGACGCCCGGCATGTCGGTGGCCGGATGCGTCACCTTGCCGCCGAGCTTCACCGCGGCTGCGATCGTCGTATCGACGTCATCGACACCGACGTAGGGCAGCCAGAGCGCGCGTGCGCCGTCGGGCAGCCGCATCATGCCGGCGACGTGCCGGCTGTCGGTGCCGAGCTCGGTGTAGCCGGGGTCGGAGGCGGATGGATGCGCGTGCCAGCCGAGCAGCCGGCCATAGAACGCGGCTGCGCCCGCCGGATCTGCCGTCATGAGTTCCTGCCAGACAAATCGTCCGTGAACGCTGGGCTCTGCCATGGCAATCCCCTTTGTTTGACTGGTTAAGGTGCCCGCAACGACCTGTGTGGAAGATAACCGAAGCAATCATCGCCCGGTAGTGCGGCGCGGCCCGGCGCCGGCGGCGCTCGCAAACGGTGCGCCGCGCACCTTCATCGCCTGGCCGGGGGCGAGCCCGGCCCGGCGGCAGGACGCGCCGGCGCCCCGGCGCTCGCCAGCTCTTGCATGTTTATGCATGATTTTGATATTTTATGCACATAGCAGGGCAGCCAGGGCCGCGCGCCGCGATGTTGACCGACCGCCAGCAATTCGAACGCCGCAATGCCATCGTGCGCATCCTGCGCGGCGGCGTCGTGCGCCGGCAAAGCGACCTGGCGCAACTGTTGCGGCGTGACGGCTTCGAGGTCACGCAATCCTCGGTGAGCCGCGATCTGCGCGAGCTCGGCGTGCTCAAGGCGAGCGGCCGCTATCTGCTGCCGCCGGACGAGATCTCGCGCGCCAACGGCGATTTCGGCGCGCTGGCGCAATTCGTGCGCTCGGTGCGGCCCGCCGGCTCGTCGCTGACGGTGATCAAGACCAGCATCGGCGCGGCTTCCAGCGTTGCGGTCGCGCTCGACAAGGCCGAGTGGCCCGAGGTGGTCGGCACCATATCCGGCGACGATACGATCTTCATCGCCACCCTGGACACGCGCGCGCAGCGGCGGGTGATCGAGCGCCTGAATTCCCTGTTTCGCACCTGAGACCAGCCATGCAGCAGACCACCATCGCGGGCCCCAAGCCCATCGTGCTCGCCTATTCCGGCGGCCTGGACACTTCTTTCCTGGTTCCGTGGATCGCGGAGAACCATCGCCGCCCGATCATCACCGTGACGGTCGACACCGGCGGCATCGACGCCGCGGCCGCGGCCACGCTGCGCGAGCGCTCGCGCGCGCTCGGCGCGCTCGAACACCACCAGGTCGACAGCCGCGCGGACTATTTCGAGCAGGTGCTGCGCTTCCTGATCATGGGCAACGTGCGCCGCGGCCAGCTCTATCCGCTGTGCGTTGGCGCCGAGCGCGTGATGCAGGCCCAGACCATCGCGCGCATGGCCCGTGCGCTCGGCACCAACATGATCGCCCACGGCTGCACCGCCGCCGGCAACGACCAGGTGCGCTTCGAAGTCGCGCTGCGTACGCTCGCCCCGGAGCTCGAGGTGCTGGCGCCGGTGCGCGATCGCGCCTTCAAGCGCAGCGAGGAGCTCGACTATCTGCAGCGGCGCGGCCTGCCGGTGCCGCCGTTCGGCGCCGCCTATTCGATCAACCGCGGCCTCTGGGGCGTGACCATCGGCGGCCAGGAGACCTTGACCTCGAGCGGCAGCATCCCGGACAGCGCCTGGGTGCTGTCGCGCGACGCCTTCACGCGGCCGCGCGCCGCCGAGCGCCACAGCATCGGTTTCGAACGCGGCCGGCCGGTGAGCCTGGATGGCAGGACTGCCGGACCGGTGGAGCTGATCGAGCAGCTGGAAGCACTGACCGCACCGTTCGGCATCGGCCGCGGCATTCATCTCGGCGACACCATCATCGGCACCAAGGGCCGGGTGGCATTCGAGGCGCCGGCCGCGGATACCCTGCTGACCGCGCATCGGGAGCTGGAAAAGCTGGTGCTCACGCCGCGCCAGCAGCGCATCAAGGAGACGGTGGCGCTCACCTACGGCGATCTGGTGCACGAAGGGCAATTGCTCGACCCGGTGTGCCGCGACATCGAGGCGCTGCTGCTGTCGTCGCAGGAGCGTGTGACCGGGCAGGTGCACGTGCTGCTGCGCCCGGGCGCGCTGTTCGTCGAGGGCGTGGAGTCGCCGTATTCCCTGATGGCGGCGTCGAAGGGTGTGTACGGCGAGGCCGCCGGCGAGTGGAGCGCGGCCGACGCGCTCGGCTTCTCCAAGATCGTGGCGCTGACCGGCGTGTTTCACCGCCGCGCCGGTGAGGCCGCGGCCCGGAGCAGCGAGCCGTGAAGTCGGTGGTCGTCGACAAGGTCGCCTCGATCACCCAGGCCTGTGCGCTCGGCCGGGAGCTGCGGCTCTCGAGCGACATTCCGGCCGAAGAAGGGGTCGTGATCGTGGCCGAGATCCTCAACAACAAGTCGACCTACAACACGCTCGAGCTCACCAGCGGGCGCATGGCGAAGGTCGGCAAGGGCGACATCGTGGTCGGCGCGCTCGGACCGCGGCAGGCGCTGTTCGGCTACTCCGGCCACGTGCCCGCCAGCCTCAAGCCCGGCGACATCATTCAGATGCTCAACATCGGCGGCGTCATGGGCGTGTGCGACTCGGCCACCCCGGACAAGGGCAAGCCGTTCGACTGCCGCGTGCTGGGCGTGGTGCTGCAGTTCCCGTATCTGGGCGAGCGTATCGGCGTACCCGCGCGCGTCGGCCACCGGCCGCTCGACCCGCAGGCCGCGCTCGACACCCGCGGCGTACCGGTCGTGGCGCTCGCCGGCACCTGCATGGAAGCCGGCAAGACCGCCGCCGCGGCCGCGATCGTGGGGCGCATGCGTCATCGCGGTCTGACGGTCGACGCCTTCAAGGCAACCGGCGTATCCCTGCGCCGCGACATCCTGGCGTTCGAGGACGCCGGTGCGCGCCGCACGATGATCTTCACCGACCTGGGCGTCGTCACCACCACCGCGCGCACCGGCCCGGCACTGACACGCACCATGCTCACGGAGCTCGGCGCCGGCAAGCCCGATGCGATCGTGTTCGAGCTCGGCGACGGCCTGCTCGGCACGTACGGCGTGGACGCGATTCTCGATTGCCCCGACATCCGTCGCGTCCTGACCGGCGTCGTGCTGTCGGCCAATGACCCGGTCGCAGCCTGGGGCGGCGTCAAGCTGCTGCGCGAGCGCTTTCGGATCGAGCCGTGCGTCGTGACCGGCCCGTCCACCGACAACCTGGTCGGCGTCGAAATCATCCGGCAACAGATGAACGTGCCGGCGTTCAACGCCCTGAGCGACGCCGCGGCCCTGGGGGATCACGTCATCGACGCGCTCGGGCTGGCCGGGTCGGCCGCGCTCGCGGCGGGTGCCCGGGAATGACGGCTGCGATCCCCGCGGTCGTGCTCGGCGGTACCGGCTACGTGGCCGGCGAGTTGCTGCGGCTGCTGGCGGGGCATCCGCAGTTCGCGCTCGCGGGCGTCATGTCGGACAGCCAACCGGGCGAGAGCGTCGGCGGCGCATTCGGCCATCTGGCGAGCGTGTATCCCGACGAGCGTTTCAAATCCCAGCAGCAGATCGAGGCCATCGTCACGCGCGAGCACTCGACCGCCATCTTCTGCGCGGCGCCGCACGGCGCCGCGGCGGCGCTCATCGACACACTGCTGACGCAAGCCGAGGCTGCCGGCCGGCAGCCGCGCGTGGTCGATATCTCCGCCGACTTCCGCTACCGCTCGGCGGCCGCCTACCAGGCGGTCTATCGGCATGCGCACGCCGCGCCGGCGCGGCTCGGCGCCTTCAGTTGCGCGCTGCCGGAGCACCTGCCGGCGCTCACGACGCCGCACGTGGCGCATCCGGGATGCTTTGCCACGGCGACGCTGCTCGCAGCCGTGCCGCTGCTGGCGTCGGGTCTGACCACGTCCGATCTGTTCGTGGCGGCCGTGACCGGCAGCACCGGCGCGGGCCGCAAACCGGTCGAGGGCACACACCATCCGGCGCGCCACAGCGATCTCTATGCCTACGCCAACGCGCTCGGACATCGGCATGCGCCGGAGATCAGGGCCTGCGCACTGGCCGCCACCGGCATCGAGCCGAATCTCGCGTTCGTGCCGCATTCCGGCCCGTTCGCGCGCGGCATCCACGCCACGGTGCAGGCGGCGCTGCGCGCACCGCGCGACGGTGCGCAGCTGCTGGGCATGCTGCGCGAGTTCTACGCCGGCGCGCCGTTCGTGCGCGTGACCGACTCGCCGCCGCGGATCAAACAGGTCGCGGGCAGCAACTACGCGCACCTGTCCGCGCTCAGCGATGGCCGCACGGTGGCCGTGCTGTGCGCGATCGACAATCTGAACAAGGGCGCGGCCGGCGGCGCCGTGCAGTGGATGAACCGGCTGTACGGCCTGCCCGAGACCGCCGGCCTCACGGCGCCGGCACCGGGCTGGACCTGAGCCCCGCCATGGCCTGCTTCACATCGACGGCGCGCATCGGCGATCGGCTCATGAGAGCATTCGCCATGCTGAAGGCCGCGCCCATGAGCCGCCGTCTCGGCCCGGAGTACCCTTGAACGCCGATCCTCGATCGCCTTCGAGCCCGCCGCCGGACGGCCTGGCACCGGTATTTGCCCAGTATCCGCTGCCGGTGGTCGGTGCCGAGGGGGTCTGGCTGCATACGCGCGACGGGCGCCGCGTACTCGACCTCTACGGCGGCCATGCGGTGGCGGCGCTCGGCTACGGGCACCCGCTGTGGACGCGCGCGCTGATCGAGCAGGCCCGCAGCGTGAGCTTCCAGAGCAATGCCGTGCCGATGGACGTGCGGCTGCGCGCCGCCCAGCGCCTGATCCGCTTCTCGGGCCTCGACCTCGACAGCGTGTTCTTCGTCAACAGCGGCGCGGAGGCGAATGAGAACGCGCTCAAGATGGCGTTCACGGTCACGGGCCGCCGGCACGTCGCCGCCATCGAGCATTCCTTTCACGGCCGCACCGCAGCGGCCGGCGCCGTCACCTGGGGCGCCGCCGGCAAATGGTACGGTTTCCCGCGCGCGCCGTTCGACGTCGGTTTCATCCCGCGGCGCGACGGGGCGGCGATCGCGCAGCACGTGACGGCGGACACCGCCGCGGTGATCGTCGAGCCGGTGCAGGGCGTCGGCGGCGCCTTCGATCTCGGGGCGGAATTTCTGCAGGCGCTGCGCGCGCGCTGCGACCAGGTGGGTGCGCTGCTGATCCTCGACGAGGTCCAATGCGGCATGGGGCGGGTCGGCGAGGCCTTCGCCGCCGGACTCTACGGCGTGCGGCCGGACATGATCACCACCGCCAAGGCGCTGGGCGCGGGCTTTCCGTGCGCCGCGCTGCTGATGTCGCCGCACGTCACCGCGGCGCTGAAGCTCGAGGCGCTCGGCACCACCTTCGGCGGCGGCCCGATGGCCTGCGCCGTGATCGAGGCCGTCATCGAGGCCATCGAATCCGAGCACCTGCTGCAGCGGGTGCGCGAGATGTCGGCCCTGATCCGCAGCCGCTGCATCGCCGGACCGGTGATCGCACACCAGGGCGCGGGTCTGTTGATCGGCCTGCGCACCACGCGGCCCGCCAGGCAGGTGCACGCGGCGCTGCTCGAGCGCGGCATCCTCGCCGGCACCAGCGCGGATCCGACCATCCTGCGCCTGCTGCCGCCCTACGTGCTCGAAGCCGCGCACGTCGAGCTGCTGCGCAGCGCCCTGCTCGATATCGGCGCCTGATCCTTGCCATGCAACGCTTCCTCGATCTGGCCGATTTCTCCCGCGACGAGGTGCTCGAGCTGCTCGAGCTCGCGCGCCGGCTCGAGCTGCGGCCCGAGCCGCAGGCATTGGGCGGCAAGGTCCTCGGGCTGCTGTTCATGAATCCGTCGCTGCGCACGCTGGCCTCGTTTCAGGCCGGCATGGCCCGGCTCGGCGGCAGCTCCTTCGTCATCACACCGGGCAGCGGCACCTGGCAGGTGGAGACGCGCGACGGCGTGGTCATGGATGGCAGCCCCGCCGAGCACGTTCGGGAAGGCATACCGGTGCTGGCGTCCTACTGCGATGCGCTCGGCGTGCGCTCCTTTGCCGACGGCAGGGACCTGTCGGCCGATCTCGGCGAGCAGAAATTCCGCCTCATCGCCAGCCTGGTCGACAAGCCGCTGATCAACCTCGAATCCGCGGCCAACCATCCGTGCCAGGCGCTGGCCGACTGGAAGACGCTCGATGAGATCGGGGTGCCGCGCAGCGGCAAGTTCGTGCTCAGCTGGGCTTACCATCCGCGCGCGCTGCCGCTCGCGGTGCCGGCAGCCGCCGTGCACATGGCCGCGCAGCGCGGCATGGAGGTGGTGGTCCTGCGGCCGGAGGGCTTTGCGCTGCCGGACGCGATCATGGACAAGGCGCGCCGCGCGGCCGCGCTCGCCGGCGGCTCGGTGCGCCAGACCGCCGACCGCGGCGCGGCGCTGGCCGGCGCGCAGGTGGTGTACGCGAAGGAATGGGCCGCCACCGCGCGCTACGGCGACGAGGCTGCCGACGCCGAGGCCCGCCGCGGACTGCGCGACTGGTGCCTGGGCGAATCATGGTTCGCCGGCGCGCGCGCCGATTGCCGCCTCATGCATTGCCTGCCGGTACGGCGCAACGTCGCCATCGCCGATCATCTGCTCGACAGCCCGCGCAGCGTGGTGCTGCGACAGGCCTACAATCGACTGCCGGCGCAGATGGCGGTCCTGTATCGATTGCTCAAGCCAGCGGAGTAACCACGAGCGACATGATCCTGCATCGATCCGATCAGGCAGCGACGATTCGCGCACTGCGCAACGCCTCGCCCTACATTCGTCTCTACAAGGGCAAGGTGTTCGTGGTGAAGGCCGGTGGCGCCGTGTTCGGCGACAGCGCGCTCACGCGCGCGCTGGTCGAGCAGATCGCGATCCTGCATTATCTCGGCGTGCGGGTCGTGATGGTCCACGGCGGCGGTCCGCAGCTGACCGAGCTCACCGAGGCGCTCGGAGTCCCGACGCGCATGGTGCAGGGCCGGCGCATCACCGATGCGCGCTCGATCGACGCAACCTCGATGGTGCTCAACGGCCTGATCAACACGCGCATCCTCGGCATCTGCCGCGATCTCGACATCGACGCCGTGGGCCTGTCGGGCGTCGATGCCGGCCTGGTGCGCGCGCACCGGCGCCCGCCGGTCCGGCTTCCCGGACAGGACGAGGCCGTGGACTTCGGTTTCGTCGGTGACATCGACCGCATCGACATCGACGTGGTGCGCAAGCATCTGGACAACGGACTGATGCCGGTCATCAGTCCGCTGTCGGCGGACGATCGCGGCACGCTGCTCAACGTCAATGCCGATACGGTTGCAGCGGCGCTCGGCGCCGCGCTCGGCGCCGAGAAGCTGATTCTCTGCACCGGCGCTCCGGGCATCCTCGAGCGCGTCGAGGATCCGAGCTCGGTCATCTCCTATACCGACCTGGCGGGCCTCGCGCGCCTGCGCCAGGAGGGCCGGATCGTCGATGGCATGCTGCCGAAGGCCAAGGCGATCGAGGATGCGATCCGCGGCGGCGTTCGCCGCGTGCACGTCATCTCCTACCGCGCCAGCGACAGCATCCTGGCGGAAGTCTTCACCAACGAGGGCACCGGCACGTTGATCGTCCAGGACGTCAACGCCCTGACGCCGGCGGAGCAGCAAGGCGGCGCATGACACGACTGTGGGACAAGGGCGCGTCGCTCGACGCACGCGTGCTGCAGTACACCGCCGGCGAGGACTACGCACTCGACGAGCGCCTGGTGCGCTACGACGTGCGCGCATCGATCGCGCATGCCGAGATGCTGCATGCGCAGCGCCTGCTCTCGAGCGAGGATCTCGAATTGATCCGCACCGGCCTGGCGGCGCTGGCCGACGAGCACCAGCGCGGGCTGTGGCATGTCGAGCTGCACGACGAGGATGGCCAGACCGCGCTCGAGCGCCGGCTGACGGCGCGCATCGGCGCCGCGGGCGGCCGCATCCACCTCGGACGCTCGCGCAACGACCAGGTGCTCACGGCCCTGCGCCTGTACCTGCGCGACGCCATCGACGAGCTCGACTCGGGCGTGCACCGCGTGGTGGACGCGCTCGGGCGCCTCGCGGCGCGCGAGGCGGCGACGCCGCTGCCCGGCTACACGCACATGCAGCAGGCCATGCCGAGCTCGGTGGCATTGTGGGCCGGCGGCTATGCGGCCGAGCTGCTGGACGACGCGCGCGGCGTCAAGAGCGTTCACCGGCGCATCGAGAAGAATCCGCTCGGCTCGGCGGCCGGCTACGGTACGCCCGGTCTGCCGCTGGACCGCGCCGCCACCACCCGCGCGCTCGGCTTCGATCTGGTGCAGGAGCCGGTCACCGCGGTCCAGCTCTCGCGCGGCAAGGCCGAGGCGCAGCTGCTGTTCGAACTCGGCCTTACGCTGCAGGACCTCGGCCGGATGGCGACCGATCTGCTGCTGTTCTATACGCAGGAGTTCGCGTTCGTGGAGCTGCCGGATGCGTTCACGACCGGCTCGTCGATCATGCCGCAGAAACGCAACCCGGACGTGCTCGAGCTGGTGCGGGCACGCAGCGCGACCGCGCTGGCGTGCCTGACCGAGACGCTGTCGATCTGCGCCAAATTGCCGTCCGGTTATCAACGCGACCTGCAGCTGCTGAAGCTGCCGTTGTTCCGCGGCATCGACGTTGCGGCGCACACGCTCGACATCGTGGCGGCCGCGCTCGATGCGCTAAGATTCCGTCCCGATCGCATTCGCCTCGATCCGGCCGTGCACGCGGCCGAGGAGGCCTACGCGCTGGTGGTCAAGGAAGGCATACCCTTCCGCGAGGCCTATCGCCGGGTCGCGGCGCGGTACGCGCGCAAGGATTGACAGCAATGGATTCGCAGCCGAGCCCGCCCGCCGCTGCGCCGCGCGGCCTGATCGAATACGCGCATTGGATCTACGGCCTGCATGCGCTGTCGGTGCTGACCGCATTGCTCACCGCGCACGCCGTCGCCGTGCGCTTCGCCTCCGGCCTGCCGTCGATCATCGCGGTCGTCATGAACTACGCGCGCCGCTCCGAAACGCACGGCACCTGGCTGGAATCGCACTTTCGCTGGCAGATCCGCACCTTCTGGTATGCGTGGCTGTGGATCCTGCTCACCGCGATCATCTCGATGCCGCTGCTGCTGCTGGTCGGCATCGGCTACTTCATCGGCCTGCTCGGCCTGGGGCTGGTCGGCATCTGGGTCATCTACCGCGTGCTGCGCGGTTGGCTCGCGCTGCGCGAGGGCCGCGCGATGCCGCTGGCGCCGCCATGAAGAGCGCCATCACGGCGCTGCTGGTCGCGCTGCTGCTGGCCGGCTGCGGCCAGAAGGGCCCGCTCTACCTGCCCGACAAGAAGAAAGCCAAAGTGCCGGCCACCCAGCAGCCGCAGACGCAGACTCCGCCGGCGCAGCCGGCACAGCCGGCGCCGCCGACGCCGCCGTCGCTGCCGCCTACGTCGACGCCGTAACCGGGCGAAACCACAGGGCGCCGCCCGCGCCGCACCCCGGCCGATGCGGGCGTTGCGTGCGACGGCCGTGGAATACTCGGAGCGGGTCCTTTAAGGTTCGCGATCATGCCCCTACCCGCACGGCCCGACCTGGTCCTGATCGACGGCTCCTCCTATCTGTATCGGGCGTTCCACGCGCTGCCGCCGCTGAGCAATTCGGCCGGCCAGCCCACCGGCGCCGTGCATGGCGTGCTCTCGATGCTGCTGAAATTCCTGCGCGAGTACGCACCGCCGCAGATCGTGGTGGTGTTCGATGCGCCCGGCAAGACCTTTCGCGACCAGCTGTTCGCGCAGTACAAGGCGCACCGCCCGCCGATGCCGGAGGAGCTGCGCTCGCAGACCGAGCCGCTGCTCGAAGCCGTGGACGCGCTCGGCCTGCCGGTGCTGCGCATCGCCGGCGTGGAGGCCGACGACGTCATCGGCACCCTGGCGCTCAAGGCTGCCGGCGAGGGCCAGCAGGTCGTCATTTCGACCGGCGACAAGGATATGGCGCAGCTGGTCAACGAGCGCATCACGCTTGTGAATACGATGAGCGGCGCGGTCCTCGATCGCGCCGGGGTCAAGGCCAGGTTCGACGTCTATCCCGAGCAGATCATCGACTACCTGGCGCTGGTCGGCGACAGCTCGGACAACATCCCGGGCATCGACAAGGTGGGACCGAAGACGGCCGCCAAGTGGCTCAACAAGTACGGCGCGCTCGACGCACTGCTGGCGCACGCGGAGGAGATCGAAGGCAGGGTGGGCGAGAATCTGCGCGCCGGCCGGTCGACGCTGGCGCTGTCGCGCGAGCTCGCGACCATCCGCACCGATCTCGCGTTGCCGTTGCCGCCCGATACCGGATTGGCGCGGCGCGCGGTCGATGTCGGGCGGCTGCGCGAGATCTATCGGCGGCTCGAATTGCGCTCGCTGCTGCAGCAGCTCGAAGGCGGCGGTGCGCCGGCGGCGGCCGGGCCCCCGGCCGCCGCCAGTGCTCCCGCGGCGCCGATGCCGGCAGTCAGCGATCTGCTGCGCGCCACGGACCCGGCGGCCGCGGCACTGGCCGCGCTGCCCCGACACTATGAGACGATCACCGACCGGGAAGCGCTGTCGCGCTGGATCGAGGTGCTGAAGGCCGCCGAGTTGTTCGCCTTCGATACCGAAACGACCAGCCTCGACTACATGTCGACCAAGATCGTGGGGGTGTCGTTCTGCGTCGAGCCCGGACATGCGGCCTACGTGCCGCTCGCCCACGACTACGCCGGCGCACCCGCGCAGCTCGAGCGCGAGCAGGTGCTCGAGGCCTTGCGCCCGCTGCTCGAGGATGCGAACCGCGGCAAGCTCGGCCAGCACCTGAAGTTCGACCTGCACGTGCTCGAGAATCACGGCATCCGGCTCGCCGGGCAGCGATTCGACACCATGCTCGAGTCCTACGTCTGGAACAGCACCGCCACGCGCCACGATATGGATTCGCTCGCCGAGCGCTATCTCGGGATGCGAACCATTCACTTCGAGGACGTCGCCGGCAAGGGCGCCAAGCAGATCGGATTCAATCAGGTCAGTGTCGAGCGCGCCGCGGAATATTCGGCCGAGGACGCCGACGTGACGATGCGCCTGCATCGGGTCCTGTGGCCCAAGCTGCAGGCGGCGCCGGCGCTGGCGAGCCTCTACCAGGAGATCGAGCAGCCGCTGGTAGCGGTGCTGCAGCGCATGGAACGCCACGGCGTGTTGATCGATCGCGACATGCTGCGCGTGCAGAGCGGCGAGCTCGCGGCGCGCTTGCGCGAGGTCGAGGCGCAGGCGCAGGCGCAGGCCGGCGCCGCCTTCAATCTCGAGTCGCCCAAGCAGCTGCAGCAGATACTGTTCGAGCGGCAGGGATTGCCGGTACTGCGCAAGACACCCACCGGTGCGCCCTCGACCGCCGAAGATGTGCTCGAGGAACTCGCCGCCAGCTATCCGCTGCCGAAACTCATTCTCGAATATCGCGGCCTCGCCAAGCTGCGCTCGACCTACACCGAGCGCCTACCCGAACAGATCAACGCGGTCACCGGGCGCGTCCATACGTCCTACCACCAGGCGGTGGCCGCCACCGGGCGGCTCTCCTCCACCGACCCGAACCTGCAGAACATCCCGATCCGCAGCCGCGAGGGGCGCCGCATCCGCCAGGCCTTCATCGCACCGCCTGGCTATCGCCTGCTGGCGGCCGATTACTCGCAGATCGAATTGCGCATCATGGCGCATCTGTCGGGTGACGAGGGCCTGCTGCGCGCCTTCGCCGAGGATCGCGACATCCACCAGGCCACCGCCGCCGAAGTGTTCGCCGTGCCGCCCGAGCAGGTGTCGGCCGAGCAGCGCCGCTCGGCCAAGGCGATCAATTTCGGCTTGATCTACGGCATGTCGGCCTTCGGCCTGGCGCGTCAGCTCGGGGTGGCGCGCGCCGCGGCGCAGAGCTATGTCGATCTCTATTTCGCCCGCTATCCCGGCGTGCGCCGCTACATGGAGGCCACGCGCGAACGCGCCCGCCGCGACGGCTTCGTGGAAACGGTGTTCGGCCGCCGGCTGTTCCTGCCCGACATCGGCTCGCGCAATCGGCAGCTGCAGCAGTACGCGGAACGCAGTGCCATCAACGCGCCGATGCAGGGCACGGCGGCCGACATCATCAAGCGCGCTATGATCTCGGTCGACGCCTGGTGCCGGAGCCCGCAGGTGCCGGCGCGATTGATCATGCAGGTGCACGATGAGCTGGTGCTCGAAGTACACGAGGACTTTCTCGAGCAGGCGCGCGGGCAGGTCGGCGCGCGCATGAGCGCGGCCGCGCAGCTCGCGGTGCCGCTCAAGGTCGAGGTCGGCAGCGGCTACAACTGGGACCAGGCGCACTGACCGGTCGCCGGCCGGCGCCGCTCGCGCCGCGTCCGTGGAACCCGGCGCGCCGCCGGCAGTCACAATTTCAGCAAGGTGGACAGAGGTTGTCATGCACTACAAGCGCAGGGTGATATGGATGGCGGGCGCAACGCTGGCGTGCGGGGTCGCGTTCGGCGCCAACGACGGCTTCTATGTCGGCGGCTCGATCGGCCAGTCCGAGGAGCACTTCGATGCCAGCACCTACGGCGTTCACGCCAACGACTCGGCCTACAAGATCGCCGCCGGCTTTCGGCCGCTGGACCTGATCGCCGGCGAGCTGGATTACGTGAGCATGGGCCGCGCATCGGGCGGCTTCAATTACGCCGACACCTATGGCGTCGGCGCGTTTGTACTGGCGTTTCTGCCGATTCCGCTGGTCGATGTCTACGGCCGCTTGGGTCTGGTCAATTGGCGCACCAACGTGTACTCGCCGATCCAGCCGTTTCGCCGCACCGGGACCGACCTGGCCTACGGGGCCGGCGCCGGGATGAGCTGGGGCAACCTCGGTGCACGCCTGGAATATGAGATCTACGACGTCGCGCACACGACTACGATGAATCTCACGACCATCGGTGTGACCTGGACTTTCCTCTAGGCGCCGGCCGGGCTGGCGGCGGACCAAGTCGTTGATCAAGTCGTTGATTGGACATTTTAAATATTTGGACGCCGCGGTTGGAACTTCCGCCCTGCTCGTGACTCTAACCAAACGAGTGCAATGCACTCCCCGCTTCCCTCCCTAAGCGGGCAAAAATCCGGCGCGTAGAGACCCGCGCCGGGTTGGTCTGGCCCCGGTAGTCCATCCCCTATCAGGACTACCGGGGCTTTCTTTTATTCCGGCCACCCGACGGCCGCGGCGCCAAGCTGCGTGTTGCACGACGGCGCTATTTCAACCAGCCGTCCAGGCGCGCGCGCGCCTCATCGATTCCTACACCGGCGCGGGCCGAGAACAGCTGCACCGAGGCGCGCTCCGCGAGCTGCAGGCGCGATTTCCCCAGCAGCGTCTGCGCCTCGGTGCGCTTGAGCTGATCGGATTTCGACAGCAGCACGTGCACCGGCTTGCGGATGCCGCTGGCCCAGCCGAGCAGCTGTTCATCGCCGTCGCGCAATCCGCGCCGGGCATCCACGACCAGCAGCAGACCCTTCAGACAGGCACGGCGGCCCAGGGCGTCGATCAGCCGCGCCCACTGGTCGCGATCGGCCGGCGGCCCCTCGGCATAGCCGTAGCCAGGCAGGTCGATGAGGCGGCGAGCGCTCGCGAGTTGAAAGAAATTCAGCAGCCGGGTGCGTCCGGGCGTCTTACTGGTGCGCGCCAGTGCCCGCCGACCGGTAATCGCATTGATGGCGCTGGATTTGCCGGCGTTGGAGCGGCCGGCGATCGCCACCTCGGCGCCCTCGTCGGCCGGAAATTGGGCCGCGGCCGCGGCGCTGAGCAGGAACTGCGCTGCGGGATAGACGCTCACGCGGCTCCCGAGGGAGCCAGCCATCGGATCGGACTTGGGATCGGGACCGGCGACATGTAGCCTGGCGGCGGGTATGTGCGTAATACTCGGGCAGGCTCTAGTGTACAATTGTTAGATCCCTTTGCCCTGCAAAGAAAAACTGCCGTTCGACGGGAGCTGATTGCAAATGATGTCGATGACGCGCTGGGTCTGGTTGATATTGGCCGTGAGTGCCGCACCGCTTGTCCTGCCCCCGGTCGCGATGGCCAAGGGCTCGGCCGACGCAGGCGCCGCGAAGGCCGTCGTCTGCACCGCCTGCCACGGGCCCAACGGCAACAGCGCCAACCCGCAGTGGCCGAATCTCGCCGGCCAGAACGCCTTCTACATCGAAGGCCAGGTCAAACATTTCCAGGACAATACGCGCATCAACTCCAACGGCGTGATGCCGGGATTGGTGGCCGCCCTGAGCGCTCAGGACGTCGAGGATCTGGCGGTGTATTTCTCGCTGCAGACTCCGACCGGCCTGGATGCCGATCCGTCGTACTGGAAGGCCGGCCAGAAGCTCTACCGCGGCGGCGATGCGGCGCGCCAGATTCCGGCCTGCATGGCCTGCCATGGTCCGGTCGGACGCGGCAATCCGGCCGCGGGCTATCCGGCGCTGCGCGCCCAGCATTCGGTGTACACGGTCAAGCAGTTGGGCGACTACGCGTCCAATACGCGCTATTCGCGCAATGCCGCGGGCGAGAGCACGGGCGGGCCGAACGCCGACATCATGCACACGATCGCCGGCCGGCTCACGCCGGAAGACATGCGCAATCTCGCCTCTTATCTGCAGGGCATGCGTTGATCGTCGGCGGCGTCCGCATGGCGCGCTCCGGGCGGGGAATTCCATGAAGTCCTATTTCGCGCTGTTGCTGCTGCTGGCCAGCCTCACGGCCTGCGCTCGTGAGAGCGGCCCATCCACAGCGCCTGCCGCCACTGCGGCGGGTTCCGCGGCGGCGGGTGCGGCCCTCGGCAGCGCCAATCCCGGCGCGGCGAGCGTGACCAGCCTGGCAGCGGCGGCGAAGACCCAGCAGGAAGGTGCCGATACCGGCACGGCCACCGACCGCAGCGAGGGCGAGCTGGAACGCATCGCCGCATTGCCGGCCGAAGGGCAGTTGCCCGCCGGCAAGTGGGTCGCCGGCACCCAGTACCGGGTCCTGGTTCCGGCGCAGCCTGCCGATGCGCCGCCCGGCAAGGTCGAGGTGCTCGAGGTGTTCTGGTACGGCTGCCCGCACTGCTTTGCACTCGAGCCGTACCTCGATAGCTGGCGCAAGAACAGGGCCGCCTACATCGAATTCGTGCGCGTGCCGGTCATGTGGGGCGAGGCGCACCGCGCCCACGCGCGGCTCTTCTACACTCTGCAGGCGCTCGGCAAGGCCGATCAGCTCACCGACAAGGTGTTCGAGCAGATCCATCAACAGCACGACGTCCTGTACGTCCAGGGCGACGAGAAGGCGA
Organism: Gammaproteobacteria bacterium; assembly: GCA_027315105.1. Classification (GTDB taxonomy): domain Bacteria; phylum Pseudomonadota; class Gammaproteobacteria; order Steroidobacterales; family Steroidobacteraceae; genus FEN-1191. Next base: position 4,032 of record DAHUYP010000028.1, on the reverse strand, counting down.
CGCTGCAGGCGCAGCTGCAATTTGCCAAGGCGAACGGCATCAGCGAGGCGGACTTCCTCAGCGCCTACAATTCGTTCGGCGTGCAGGCCAACCTGCAGAAGGCGGACGACCTGATGCGGCGCTACAAGATCGAAACGGTGCCGACGTTCGTCGTCGACGGCAAGTACGAGACCGACGTCGCGATGGCCGGCGGCCCGTCGAACCTGCTGCAACTCATCAACGACCTGGCGGCCAGCGACAAGCACCGCTGAGGACCCGAGGCTTCGCCTGCGCCCGCGCTTGCGGTAATCTTGCCCTCTGCGCTTCGATGCGCCCGTAGCTCAGCTGGATAGAGTGGCAGCCTCCGAAGCTGCAGGTCGTGGGTTCGAATCCCGCCGGGCGCGCCAATCCTGAAGGGTCTATTCCGTGCCTATGAGCGGTGGACCACGACGCTCGATATCGACCGCAAGAGACGGAGTGTCGCCGCGCGCGCGCGGCTGCATGCTTGGCTCCGGACGCCGGCGCCGCCATGCCGCGTCCGGCGACGGGCTTGAGCAGGAGATGCGCCGATGAATTGCGGACCGACGTCAGCAGCCGTGAACGCCACCGCGACCGATGCGGCGGCGCTTTCTGCCACCGACGCGCAACGCTGGGCGGCGGTGCTCGAGCGCGACGCGAGTGCCGACGGGATCTTCTATTACGGTGTGCTCAGCACCGGCATCTATTGCCGGCCCTCGTGCGCTGCGCGGCGGCCGCGACGCGAGAACGTACGCTTCTACGCCACCCCGGCGGCGGCCGAGCGCGACGGTCTTCGCCCCTGCAAGCGCTGCCGCCCGGACGGGCTCGGCCCGTCGCAGCAGCAGGCGGCGATCATCGCGCGTTGCTGCCGCCTGATCGATCAGGCCGAGACCATGCCGACGCTCGCCGCGCTGGCGGGCGCAGCCCGGCTGAGCCGGTTTCATTTTCACCGGCTGTTCGTGCGCGTCACCGGCCTGACGCCGAAGGCCTATGCCGCCGCCCAGCGCGCCCGGCGCCTGCGCGAGCGTCTGCTGCACGCCCCCAGCGTGACCGGTGCCATCTACGACGCGGGCTTCAACTCCAACAGCCGCTTCTATGAAGGCAGCGGCGCCGCGCTGGGCATGACGCCCGGTGCCTACCGCCGCGGCGGCGAAGGTGCCCGCATCCGGTTCGCGGTCGGCGACTGCTCTCTCGGCGCGGTGCTGGTGGCGGCCACGGAGCGGGGCGTCTGCGCCATTCTGCTGGGCGATGACCCCGACCGGCTGCTCAGGCAGCTGCAGGATCGGTTCCCGAAGGCGCAGCTGATCGGCGCCGATCGCGGTTTCAAGCGGCTGATCGCCGCAGTGGCCGGACTGGTGGAGCATCCCGCGCGCGGCCTCGACCTGCCGCTCGATCTGCGCGGGACGGCTTTTCAATACCGTGTCTGGCAGGCCCTGCGCCGGATAGCGCCCGGCACGACCGTGAGCTACGCCGAGCTCGCGCGGCGCCTCGGCGCGCCGCGAGCGGCACGCGCGGTCGGCGCGGCCGTCGCCGCCAACGTGCTGGCGGTCGCGATTCCGTGCCATCGCGTCATACGCAGCGACGGCTCGCTCTGCGGCTATCGTTGGGGCGTGGCGCGCAAGCGCGCGCTGCTGGAGCGCGAAGGCCGGCCGCGTTGAGCGCCGCCGCATGAATGCGCCGCGACCCCGGCGCAGCCGCGACCTGCGCACGCAACCGCTGCTGCCACGCGCGGCGCTCGAGCGTTTCGCCGACGGCGCGCTGCTGTTACCCGGTTTTGCGTCGGCCGCGGCGCTCGAGCTGCTGGCGGCGCTGCGGACGGTGACGGCTGCGGCACCGTGGCGTCACATGGTGACCCCCGGCGGCGCCCGCATGTCGGTGGCGATGACCAACTGCGGCCGGGTCGGCTGGATCAGCGATCGGCGCGGCTATCGCTATGAGCGGCTCGATCCCGCCAGCGGCGAGCCCTGGCCGCCGATGCCGCCGCCGCTGCACGCGCTGGCACTGCGCGCCGCGGCAGCCGCCGGCCATGCGCATTTCGAGCCCGATGCCTGCCTGGTCAATCGCTATGAGCCCGGCGCGCGCCTGACACTGCATCAGGACCGCAACGAGCGCGACTTCGCAGCCCCGGTGGTCTCGATATCGCTCGGTCTGCCCGCCCTATTCCTGTTCGGCGGCGAGCGGCGCCGCGATGCCGTGCGGCGCATCGCGCTGACCCACGGCGACGTGGTCGTCTGGGGCGGGCCGGCGCGCCTGGCGTTCCATGGCATCGCTGCCCTGGCCGACGGCCAGCACGCGCTCACGGGTCGATGCCGCATCAATCTGACGTGCCGGCAGGCGCTTTGACGGCCCGCGCGCGGACCCACCGCCGGCAGGCGCCAGCAAGCGCATCGCCTAGGCTATAATTTGTCCGTCATCCTCATCCAACCGGTCGATGCCCGTGAGCAAACAGGATTCCCAGTTCATCACTTCCTTCAGTCTCGTGATCGGCATTCTGGTGGCAATCGCCATCATGCTGCTGGCGCTGGCACGCTCGGTCGCAAGCCGAACCCAGGGCGTCGACATCTACGAAGATCCGAAATATGTCAGCAGCGTGCAGGAGCGCGTGGCGCCGTTCGCGCGCGAAGCGGTCGCCGGCCAGGACAATTCGGCGCTGAAGATCCAAGCCCCTGCGGGCGCCGGCCCGTCGGTCGCGCTTGCGGTGCCCAAGAACGGCATGGAGCTGTTCGAAGCGGTCTGCAAGACCTGCCACGGGACCGGTCTGGCGGGCGCGCCCAAGGCGGGTGACAAAGCGGCCTGGGGACCACGCATCGCCCAGGGCAAGGCGACGCTCTATCAACACGCCCTGCAGGGCTACAGCGGCAAGACCGGAGTCATGCCGGCCAAGGGCGGGCGTTCCGACCTGCCCGACGCTCTGGTCAAGGAAGGCGTCGACTACATGGTGTCCCTGGCGCAGTAGTCAGACACCCCGGCCGCGGGCTCGGCACGCCGCTCGGGCCGCGACGCGATGGCACCGTCGGCGCCGTTACGGTCCCGGCGGCGGCCGGCGCAGCTGGATGGCCTCGGCCAGATGGGGCGGCTCGATGAGTTCGCTGCCTGCCAGGTCGGCAATGGTGCGGCCCAGGGCCAGCAGCCGATGCACACCGCGGCCCGAGAGTCCGAGCTGTTGGCAACTGCGGCGCAGCAGTGCCTCCGAGGCGAGCGGCAGCGCGCAGCACTGGCGCAGCTGCGGCGCAGCCAACCGCGCGCTCAGCGCACCCGACAGCGCCAGCCGCCGTTCGCGCGCCGCGTGCACCTGGGCCGCGGCATCGTGCATCGGATCGCATTCGCGCCCCGCCGTCGGGACTGTGCGTACCGCGCCGCACACCACGGCCGCCGGCACCAGCTCATCGGCTGTCACCCGCGGGACTTCGATTCGGATGTCGATGCGATCGAGCAGCGGTCCGGATATGCGTTGCCGATAGCGTTCGATCCCTGCGCGGCTGCAGCGACAGTCCTGCACGGAGTCGCCCAGGTAGCCGCAGGGACAGGGATTCATCGCGGCCACGAGCTGAAACCGGGCCGGCAGCTCCTGCCGCGCCGCGGCCCGGGCGATCGTGATGACGCCGGTCTCCATCGGTTCGCGCAGCGACTCGAGCACGCGGCGATCGAATTCCGGCAGCTCGTCCAGGAACAGCACCCCCTGATGCGCCAGGCTGATCTCCCCGGGCCGTGCCTGCGCGCCGCCGCCGACGATGGCGTGCGCGGAGGCGGTGTGATGCGGCGCCCGGAACGGGCGGCGGGTCCACGACCACGCATCGAGCCGCACACCCGACACCGAGGCAATGGCGGCGACTTCGAGCGCTTCGGCCGCTGTCAGCGGCGGCAACAGCTGCGGCAGGCGCGCCGCGAGCATGCTCTTGCCGCTGCCCGGCGGACCGATCATCAGCAGGCTGTGACCGCCGGCGGCGGCGACGATCAGGGCCCGCTTGGCGTGCCACTGCCCCGCCACATCGGCCAGCAGCGGCGCTGCGCTCGCCGGCGGGCGCGGCGGCGAGC
>DAHUYP010000006.1 GCA_027315105.1 Gammaproteobacteria bacterium | reverse complement strand
CCGCGCGCGCCGCCGCCATCGGCGCCATCGGCACCCCGCGCGGCGCCGCCCGCGCCGGCGCGCGCCCATTCCGGCGCGGCACCGCGGCCTGCCGGCGGATTGCTAGACCTGCGGGTCGAGCCAGCCGTCGTCGCCTTCGATCAAGCGCGCCGCTTCGCGTGGTCCCCATGAGTTGCGCGCGTACTCATACACCGGCGTGCTGTCCCCGAGTATGGGATCCACCACGGCCCACTGCGCTTCGATCGAATCCTGGCGCCCGAACAGCCCGGGGTCGCCGCGCAGGGCGTCGCCCAGCAGCCGTTCGTACGGGGTGAGGGCCTCGCCGGGCTGGCGCGTGACGATGAGCTCGACGTCCTCGCCGGCCATGCGCTCGCCCGGCACCTTCACGCGCACGCCGAGCGCGATCAGGACCTCCCGGCTCAGGCGCATGCGCAGATGGCTCGAGAGGCTCGGTACCAGCTCGCCGAACAGCTCGCGCGGCGGGCGCCGAAACTCCACCAGCACCTCGGTGCAGGTCACCGGCAGGCACTTGCCGGCGCGAATGTAGAACGGCACGTCGGCCCAGCGCCAGCTGTCCACGTGCAGGCGCACCGCGGCGTAGGTCTCGACCTGCGAATTCTCCGCCACGCCCGACTCATCGCGATAGCCGCGGTATTGCCCGCGCACGATGCTGTGGACATCCAGCGGCCTGATCGCGCGCAGCACCCGTGACTTCTCATCGCGCAGTGCGCTGGCCGCGCCATGCAGCGGCGCATCCATGATCAGGTTGCTCAGCACCTGCAGCAGATGGTTCTGAATCACGTCGCGAATCGCACCGGCTTCCTCGTAGAAGGCGCCGCGGCCGCGGACGTCGAAGTCCTCCGCCATCGTGATCTGCACGCTGCGGATATGGGTGCGATTCCAGATCGGCTCCAGGAAGGCGTTGCTGAAGCGCGTGTAGAGAATGTTCTGTACCGGCTCCTTGCCCAGGTAGTGATCGATGCGAAAGATCGACTCCTCGGGGAAGTGCTGATGCAGGATGCCATTGAGCTCGCGCGCCGACTTCAGATCCCGGCCGAAGGGCTTCTCCAGCACCACGCGCGCGTCGCCGGTGCAGTTGGCTTCGGACAGGCCGCCGATCACGGTCGCGAACACGCTCGGCGGTATCGCCAGATAATGCAGCAGCGAGCGCGCATCGCCCAGGGCCTGGCGCAGCCGCGCAAATGTCGAGGCATCGCGATAGTCGCCGTCGACGTAGCCAATCAGTGACGCGAGCTTGTTGAAGGCGGCCTCGTCGTAGGTGGAATGCTCCTTGATCGACGCGCGCGCGTGCTCGATCAACTGCTCGCGCGTCCAACCGGAGCGCCCTACGCCGACGATCGGCGCCTCGAGCTGCCCGCGCCGCACCAGCGCCTGCAGGGCCGGAAAGATCTGCTTGTAGGCGAGATCCCCGGTGGCGCCAAAGAACACGAACGCATCCGAGTGCTGCGCTTCCACCCGGCTGCGCTCAGCTCGCCGGCTTGGCGGGTGTTTCCACGTGCCCGCCGAAACCGAGCCGCATGGCCGACAGCGTGCGATTGGCGAACTCCGATTCGCCGCGCGAGCTGAAGCGCGCGAACAGCGCCGTCGCCAGCACCGGCACCGGCACGCCGGCTTCCACCGCCGCCTCGATGGTCCAGCGGCCTTCGCCGGAATCGGCCACGCGGCCGGCGAACTCGTCGAGCGTGGGACTCTCGGCCAGCTGCGCCGCCAGCAGGTCCAGCAGCCACGAGCTCACGACGCTGCCGTGGCGCCACAGCTCCGCGAGCTGGTCGAGGCCGAAATCCAGGCGTTTCGGCGGTGTCGAGCGCATCGGGGCGGTCTCGGCATCCACGGCTTGCGTCTCGCGCTGGGTGGCGGCCCGATGCAGCAGGTTGAAGCCCTCGGCGTACGCGGCCATCAGGCCGTACTCGATGCCATTGTGAACCATCTTGACGAAATGCCCGGCGCCGCTGGAACCCACGTACAGATACCCGCGCATTGCAGTGCTGGCGCCCGAGCCGCCGGTCGCCAATGCCGCCAGCAGCGGGTCGATCTGCTGCACCGCCTGCCGGTCGCCGCCGATCATCAGACAATAGCCGCGCTCCAGGCCCCATGTGCCGCCGCTCGTGCCCACGTCCAGGTAGCGCACACCCAGCGCCGCCATCTCCTGCTCGCGCCGCATGTCGTCGGCGAAGTGCGAATTGCCGCCGTCGATCACGATGTCGCCCGCGCGCAGCGCGCCGCCCAGGCTCTTGAGCAGGGCATCGACCGCCCCGGCCGGAATCATGATCCAGACCACGCGCGGCGAGGGCAGTTTCGCGAGCAGTTGCTCGATCGAGGCCGCGGCCGTGGCCCCCTCGGCGGCCAGCGCCTGGGCCGCGGCCGCATTGTGATCGTAGACCACGCAGCGGTGGCCGGCTCTGCTGAGGCGACGAACCATGTTCGAGCCCATGCGCCCGAGTCCGATCATTCCGATATCCAAGGTGTCTCCTGTCGCACTGTCGTGGGTTTGCCCCGCTGGCGCAGGGCCCGGTTCGCTCCGGGCGGACCGGCCGATGGGTCCGAGCCGCCGGCGCAGCCGCCGACGCCGGCGAGACGCCGGCTCGCAGCGAACCGGCATCAAAGCATAAAAACGAGCGGCGCGAAATTGCCTGCTGTCTGACGTCCGGCAAGGCCGGGCGGCTAGGCGATGGCCCCGGCGGCGCGGTCGGAGATGCTGACGCGGTTGCGGCCCGCGGTCTTGGATTGATACAGGGCGCGATCCGCGCGCGCCAGCATGGATTCGAACTGTTCGGTCGCGGCGCAGCTCGCCACGCCGATCGATACCGTGACGTTGCCGATGCTCTCGTCGGTATCGGCACGCCGTATCTTGCCGCGCTCGACCGACGCGCGGATGCGCTCGGCCAGCTCGGCCGCGCCGGCGGCGGAGGTATGCGACAGCAGCAGCGCGAATTCCTCCCCGCCGATGCGCGCGATCGGTCCGCGCTCGCCCGCGCAGCCGCGCAGCACGTTGGCCACGGCGATGATGACTTTGTCCCCCAGCAGGTGGCCGTGGGCGTCGTTGATGGCCTTGAAGTGATCGATGTCGGCGATCAGGACGCTGCAACCCTGGAGGCTGCCGTTGCACAGCCGCTGGATCTGATGGTCGAAGCCGCGGCGGTTGAGCAGCCCGGTCAGCGGATCGCACAGCGCCAGGCCCTGAACCAGCTCCAGCTCCTCGCGCAGCCGTTCGACCTCCTCGGAGCTCTTCTTCAGGTGCTCGTGGAACATCTCGGTCTTGTCGCGCACGCGGCTGGTGTTGTCGAGCAGCGACTCGACCACCTTGTGCAACGTCTCGCGGGCGGTTTCCTGCTGCAGCCGTTGCCGGTAGCCATCGAGCTCGGTGCCGTACTGCTGGACCTCCTGGTCCGCCTCGCAGGCGACCCCGTCCACATCTTCCACCAGGCGCGCGATCTCGACCCGCATGCGCGCCGAGGATTCGATGTCGCGCATGGCCACGTGCGCATCGAACAGCGCCTCCATGTCCCGGTCGGTCAGGTTCGTGGTTTGCGCGACCCGCGCGTCGAGCGCCGCGCGCAGGCCGGGATTGAGACCCGAGACGTACTCGTACCAGACGGCGTAACTCAGAGGATGAAAGCCGGCAGCGTGCCGCCCCATCAGGGGCAGCACCATCCGCAGCAACTCGGCGGATTGCTCGCGGGATTCCTTATAGCGCATCGCCAGTGGATCCTTGCCAGCCGCCAGGGGACGGCTCTCCATGCGCGGGTCGGATTATCTACGCAAACATGTGCCCGCGATAGGGGAGCGCCCGCCGGTATCAATCGAAGGAAGCGCCGCTCGCCTCGATCAGCCGGTAGTGCCAGTAATCCAGCTCCGAAGCGTCGGCGTAGACGTCGACATCACTGCTGTATTCGGTCCCGCCGGCGGCGCGGTTGTACCAGAGCGTGTCGAACCAGGTTTGTGCGTCGGCGCTGGCGGCAGCGGTCGCGGGCATCTCGGCGATGAACGCGGCGGCCAGATTGATGTCGTCCAGATCGTAGCGGGTCAATTCGGCGGTCCCGATCATGAGCCAGGCGCGCTCGGAGTCGCGAACCAGCACGAAGCCGGGACTGAACTGTTCACCGTGAGTGCGATACCACCGCACGCGCACGGCGCCATCGCTGGCCGCCACCAGCTCGCTCGCCACCTCGCGGTTGGGCAGGCCGCTGTGAACGTAGCCATAGCCGTCCTTGCCGGGGTCGAGCAGCACGCGCACGGCCACGCCGCGCCGTGCCGCATCGAGCAGTGCGCGCACCAGCTCGCGCTGCGATAGATACAGCGCCGCAACGTCGATGCTGTCGCGCCCGCGGGTGCCATCGATGCGCTGCACGAGCGCCTGCTGGATCGCGGCCTCGCTGACCACACGGGCGCGCGCAGCGCGCTCGTCCGCTGGCGCTGCCATGCTGGTACGCTGCCGATTCTCCAGCCGCTGCGAACGCGCCTGCATGGCGCCGCCGCTCCAGCCGGAGAACTGCGCCACCACGAACTCCGACTCCAACATGGGCTCGAGCGGCGCGCCGCTGAGCCTGAGGGCGGTCGCCGAGTGAATGTCGGCCTCCGAATTCAGCGGCCGGGAAAAGACCATCCCGACCAGCCCCCCCGCACCGTCGTCGCCGATCAGCAGCTGGCGATGGCTGCGCTGAAAGCCGGCGGTCTCGCCCCACAACCCCATCGACACCCCCGACGGCCCGACGCCGAGCGGGTTGGGCCAGTCGCCGTGGGCGCCGACCGGGCTCCACCAGCGGCAACACAGCCGCCACAGGGCGGCGAATGCGGGGTCGGGCGCACGCAGTCGGCGCACATCGACCGGCACCACGGCAATGCCGCCTGCGCGCAGGCGATCCAGCGTCGTCGGCCCGGCGAGGTCCAGGTTCATTTCCACGCTCGCGGGATCGATCAGCATCAGCACCTGCAGTTCGGGCTGCTCGCGCCTGGCCTTGAGCAACGCCTCGGCCACGGCAGATGCCACGGGCTTGGCCGAACGCAGGCGCTGCGCGCCGGGGCCGGCCGCGGGCAGGTCTCCAAACAACCCCGTATCGAGTACCAGGAATTCCCGCGCCTGCGCCACCATGCGCAGCAGCTCGGCATCGATCTGCTGCGCGCCGAGCGGCGCGCCGGTGGCATCCGCGGCGCTCAGGTCGTAGCGAAAGCCCACGTCCGCGACCGGCAGGCCCTGCCAGGGGCCCTCGATCTGCACGCCCGGGGGCAGGCGCTTCTGTGCCAGCCAGAATGCCATGCCGACCCAGGCCAGCAGCACCGACAGGGCCAGCAGCCGCAGCAGCCAACGGTGCGGAAACGCGCGCATGCGTGCATTGTGCCCGCTGGCGGCCGGGAAAAGCCAAGCCGCGCGGGCAAATCAGGCCGATATGGGCCGCAGCGCAGTCGGGGTGACCGGCAGCAGATTCGCGAACGCGGGCCGGCCGGCCTGCTGGCCCTGCAGCAGCTGCAGCAGCTCATCGATGCTGCGCGCGTGGCCGAACAGCTGGCCCTGGACGAAGTTGCAGCGGGCATTGCGCAGGAATTCGAGCTGCCGCATCGACTCGACACCCTCGGCCACGACCTCCATTCCCAGGCTGTGGCCCATGTCGATGATCGTTCGGACCAGGACCGCGTCCGCCGGATCATCGGCGGCATCGCGCACGAAGGATTGGTCGATCTTCAGCGTACCGATGGGGAACTGCTGCAAGGCCGACAGCGAGGAATAGCCGGTACCGAAATCATCGATCGAGAGATGCAGCCCCATGTCGTGCAGCTGATTGAGCATCTGGACGGTACGGCGCGGATCGGCCATGAGCGTGGTCTCGGTGATCTCCAGCTCGAGGTTGCGCGTGGGTACCGAGTGGCGCTCGAACACCGAGCGGCAATTGAGGATGAAGCTCGCCTGCTTGAGCTGCTTGAGCGACAGGTTGAGTGAGATGCGCCCCGGATCGGCGATGTGCCGGCGCAGCGCGCGGAAGTCCATGCATACCCGTTCCAGCACCCATTCGCCGATCGCGCTGATCAGGTTGTTCTCCTCGGCGATCGGAATGAACTGCGCGGGCGAGATGTCCCCATGCCCGGGCAGGCGCCAGCGCAGCAGTGCCTCGGCCCCCACGACGCGACCATCGCGCAGATCGATCTTGGGCTGGTAGCGCACCACGAATTCGTCGCGCTCGACCGCACGCCGCAGCTTGCTCTTGAGCATCAGCCGCTCGACCGCGGCGGCATTCATCTCCGGGGAATAGAACGCGTAGGTATTGCCGCCGTTCTGCTTCGAGTAGTACATCGCCGCGTCGGCGTTGCGGATCAGGTCGATGACGTTTTCGGCGTCGCGCGGACAGAGCGCGATGCCGATGCTGACGGTGAGGAACACTTCCTGCTGATTTATATGGAATGCCTCGCCGGCCGCCTGCAGCACCATGCGCGCCAGCTGCGCAACCTGCGATCCGGCCTCCTCGGCATCCTGACTGACGCCGTCGACGAACAGCGCGAACTCATCGCCCGCCAGGCGGCCGAGCACGGCCGCGCTGTCGAGCACCCGCGTCAAGCGCTCGGTCAGCACTTCGAGCACGCGATCGCCGGATGCGTGGCCGAAGGTATCGTTGACCTCCTTGAACCGGTCCATGTCGACGTACAGCATCGCCAACCCGTGGCCGCTGCGCCGCGCGCGGGCGATGGCCTGCTGCAGCAGGTGCTGGAACTGCATCCGGTTGGGGATCTTGGTGAGCGCGTCATAGCGCGCGAGGTAGCGGATGCGCCGCTCGGCGCGCTTGCGCTCGGTGATGTCGCGCGCCACGTAGATGTGGCCCTCGAACTGCGGATCGTCGGTGGCGATGGTCGAGCCGATGAACGACACCGGGATGGTCTGGCCGGCGCGCGTGCGCAGCACCGTCTCGCCGGCCTCGCACGCCACCGGCAGCGGATCCGGGCCGAGCTTGTCGGCCTGGTCGAGCAGCGTCACCAGGCTCTTGCCGATCAGCTCGTCCTCGCCGTAGCCGGTCAACTGGCGGGCGGCCCCGTTGGCGATACGCACCAGACCCTGCGGCGAGGTGACGAACACTGCGTCGGTCATGCTGTTGAGCACGCTCTGCAGGTAGTCGCGCGTATAGGTGCTGCTGCGCAGCGCCAGCCGCATGTTCTCGAAGGCCTGCTCGAGCTCGCCGATCTTGTCGCGCCGCGTGCTCACCAGCGCCTGGTGGAACTCGCCGCGGCTGATCTGCCCGGCGGCGCCGATCAGGCCGCGTACCGCACGGTCGAGCCGGCGTCGCTGCCGCCTGGACCAGATCCCCGGCAGCATGACCGCAAAGGCCGTCAGCAGGCCGGACACCACCAGGATCGACACCGGCAGGTCGTAGCTGCGCGCAATGTAGCCCAGCAGTGCCGCCAGCCCGAGGAAGAAGCTGGCGAGCACCAGCATGACATATTTGGTTCGCGGGCCGCGCATCCGCACTCCGGCAGTTGGGAACAGTGGAATAATGCCGTATGCGCAGCGCCACGGCTACCGCAAATGCCAGATCTTAGCCCCGAGCAGCTGACCGGGCGCGTACGCACGCACGTGCGCGAGCAGCCCGAGCTGGGCTGCTGGCTGCATCCCGAGGCGGCGTGGGCGTTCCTCGGCCTGCGCGCGCAGGCGCAGCACAGTGGTATAGACCTGGCCCCGGTGTCGACGTTCCGCGATTTCGACCAGCAACTCGCGATCTGGAATGCGAAGTTTCGCGGCCGGCGGCCGCTGCTCGACCGCGACGAGCGGCCGCTCGACCCCGCGGGCATGAGCGCCGAGCAGACCGTGGCCGCGATTCTGCATTGGTCGGCCCTGCCCGGGGCCAGCCGGCATCATTGGGGCACGGAAATCGACGTGATCGACCGCGCCGCGCTGCCCGCCGGGCAACTGCCGCAATTGCTGAGCGCGCAATTCGCGCCGGGCGGGCCGTTCGCGGCGCTCGGGGCCTGGCTGGCGCGCCATTGCGAGTCCTACGGCTTCTTCCTTCCTTATGACAGCGATCGCGGCGGGGTTCGGCCCGAGCCCTGGCATCTGAGCTACGCCCCGGTCGCGACCGGTGCGCTGGCGGCGCTGACGCCCGAACTGCTGCAGGCGGCGCTGCATGGGGCGGACCTCGAGGGCGCCGATGTGGTGCGGCCGCGACTGCGCGCCATTCACCGGCGCTACGTCTGCGCCGTGGCCCATCCCAGCAGCGCCGCGCTGGCCGCCGTCCGGCTCAGTCCTGCAACCAGGCCTTCTTGAAGTAACCGAGCATCAGGCTGCGCACCCGGCCGAGCGTATTCGGATCGGCCGCGTGCAACGGCGGGTTCCGCCGCAGCATGCGCCAGCTCTCGCTGCGCAGCACCTGCTCCAGATACTGCATGTTCCGGTCGATGGCTTCGAGGTACGGATTGTGGCCGTCGAACAGGATCTCGAGATATCGGTAGGCGCGGCCGAATTCGCCGTCCAGCCGCGTGGCGCGGGTATCGGCGACGAACGAGGGCGTCTGGCGCAGCAGGTCCAGGCCGGAGGCGTAGCGCACCGCGTGCGCCCCGGCCGTGGTCGACATGGCAACCCCGCCGAGCACGAATTCCGGATACAGGCGGTCGCGGCACTTCTCCAGATAGCAGCGGTCGGCCATCTGCGCGATCATGTCGGCCGTGCCGAGCAGGTGTCCGAGCTTGATGTCGAGCGCGTCGCTGCTGACGATCTGGTCGAACGGGCGCTCGTAACCGGTGAAATGGATGATCTGGGCCGCCACCTCGGACCAGTGCGCCAGGCCGATCTGCGGCAGATAGCCGGCCAGGAATTGCGCCCCGCGGCTGACGTGGTTGCGGGTGAATTCAGCGCCGTTGGCCTGCTCGTGGTCGGCGCTGCCCCGCAGGTAGCCGACGTCGTGAAACAGGGCCAGCACCACTCCGAGCGTGGCGCGCTCCGAGGTCAGCTGGCTGGCTGCGCTCGCCTGGCGTTCGTAGCCCGCCAGCAACCGTGCCATCGCCAGCGTCACGTCGAGCGTGTGCTGCCGGTCGTGATAGACGGTGTCCACGCCCGCATAACCTGGCATCCGGCCGGCGAACAGCTCGTCGAAATCCGCGAACGCCCGCTCCACCGGTACCAGCTCGATGCGCGGCCAGGCCGACACCAGCAACCGCGAAACCGCGCGCAGCACTTCCTGCGGCGAGCTGACGCGCACCGTGTTGGTGATGTCGTGATCGCTGCGGCGGATGCCGGCCATGGCTGTGCCGACGGCCGGCGGTGTCGGAATGGGTTCGCTTGGCCGAGCCGTCATTCACCCGAAGTCTAGGCCAGCTACTGCCAATGCACCAGCGACGCGGCGCACAGTTCCGTCGCCGCACGCCGTGCCGCGCCGCTGCGCTGCTGGCGCGCCGCCGCGGACGCGCTACCGGGCACCTATATGTCAAAGCTCGCCATGACGGGCGCGTGATCCGAGGCCCGCGCGGCGCCGCGCGGCGCCCGATCTATGCAGCAGCCGGTGCAGCTGCCGACCAGGGCCGGGGTCGCCAGGATCAGATCGATGCGCAGGCCATGGTTGCGGCGCCACGACGCGGCCCGATAGTCCCACCAGCTGAAGGACTGCGGCGGCTGCTCGAAGCTCCGGAACAGGTCCACCAATCCGATCTGCAGCAGCTCGCCGAGCGCCGCGCGCTCGGGCTCGCTGACGTGCACGCTGCCCTGCCAGGCCGCCGGATCGTGCACGTCGCGGTCCTCGGGGGCGATGTTGAAGTCTCCCAGCACCACCAGCCGCGCACTGCGCCCCAGCTCATCGCGCAGCCAGTCGCGCAACGCCTGCAGCCAGCGCAATTTGTACTGGTACTTCTCGGAGCCCACCGCCTGCCCATTGGGAACGTACAGGTTGACGATGCGCAGGCCGTCGCAGCCGACCGCCAGCACGCGGCGCTGGGGGTCGTCGAACCGCGGCATCTCGAGCAGCGCTTCGCCGAGCGGGCGGCGCGACAGAATCGCGACGCCGTTGTAGGTCTTCTGGCCGTTGAAGACGGCCTGATAGCCGGCCGCCTCGATGTCGGCCGCAGGAAAGGCGTCGTTCGCCAGCTTGGTCTCCTGCAGCGCCACGACGTCCGGCTGGTTGGCATGCAGCCATTCGAGCAGCTGCGGCAAGCGCACGCGCAGGGAATTGACGTTCCAGGTCGCGATTCTCATCGCGCCACGATAACGCGGGCGGCGGCGGCCGGCGAGCGCTCATCGGCCGGCGCCATGGGTATCTATACGGCATTTTTACGCACCGGAGCGGCAGCATGCCCGCCTACCCGCCAGGAGATGCAGCGATGGATCTGTGGTTCGTGGGTCTGATACTCGGGCTCGCCATGCTCACGGGGGGCGGCATCGTGCTGTGCGCGCGACTGCTGCAGCGCCCGTGACGGTCCTCTACTGGATCTCGCTGCTGCTGAGCCTGGGGCTGCTGGCCTACCTCGTCTACGCCCTGCTCAAGGCCGAGGATTTCTGACGATGTCTGCCATGGACTGGCTGCAGCTGGCGCTCCATCTGCTGGTCCTGCTCCTGTCGGTCAAGCCGCTGGGCCATTACATGGCCGGGGTGTTCGACGGCAGCGGCGCAGTCACGCGCTGGTTCGGACCCGCCGAGCGCGCCCTCTACCGGCTGTGCCGCATCGACGCCGCAACGTCGATGGATTGGCGGCAATACGCCGTGGCGATGCTGCTGTTCAACACGCTCGGCGCGCTCGCGGTCTATGCGCTGCAGCGCCTGCAGGCGCATCTGCCCTGGAACCCGCAGCAGATGAGCGCCGTGTCGCCCGACTCCTCGTTCAACACCGCCGTCAGCTTCGTCACCAATACCGACTGGCAAGGGTACGGCGGGGAGTCGACCATGAGCTATCTGACGCAGATGCTCGCCCTTGCCGTGCAGAACTTCCTTTCGGCAGCCACCGGCATCGCCGTGCTGATCGCCCTGATCCGCGGCTTCGTGCTCAGGCAGGCGCAGCAGATCGGCAATTTCTGGGTCGATCTGGCGCGCGCAACGCTGTACGTGCTGCTGCCGCTGTCGGTGCTGCTGGCGCTGGCGCTGGTCGGCCAGGGCGTGGTGCAGAGCTTCAAGCCCTACGCAAGCGCCGCGCTCGTCGATCCGATCACGCTCGAGGAGCCGGTGACCGACGCCGCCGGCAATGCCCTCGAGGACGCACAGGGCAAGGCGCTGAGCAAGCCGGTCCGCATCGACTCGCAGACCATTGCGCTCGGCCCGGCGGCCAGCCAGATCGCGATCAAGCAGCTCGGCACCAATGGCGGCGGCTTCTTCAACGCCAACTCCGCACACCCGTTCGAGAACCCGACGCCGCTGAGCAATTTCCTCGAGTGCCTGGCGATCCTGCTCATCCCGGCGGCGCTGTGCGACACCTTCGGCCGCATGGTCGGCGACACGCGCCAGGGCTGGGCCGTGCTGGCGGCCATGCTGGTGCTGTTCGCGCCGCTGCTGGGACTGACGGCCTGGGCCGAAGGTCGGGGCAATCCGGGCTATCCGGCCGCGGTCGCTCAGGCACCCTCACCGCTGCAGTCGGGCGGCAACATGGAAGGCAAGGAGACGCGCTTCGGCGCGGCCGACTCCGCCCTCTGGGCAGCCGCCACCACCGCGGCCTCGAACGGCTCGGTCAATGCCATGCACGACTCCTTCACGCCGCTCGGCGGCCTGATTCCGATGTGGCTCATGCAGCTCGGTGAAGTCATCTTCGGCGGCGTCGGCTCCGGCCTGTACGGCATGCTGGTGTTCGCCATCGTCGCAGTCTTCATCGCCGGCCTGATGGTCGGCCGCACGCCGGAGTACCTGGGCAAGAAGCTCGAGTCGTTCGAGATGAAGATGGCGTCGCTGGTGATCCTGGTACCGCCATTCTGCGCCCTGGTGGGCACCGCGATCGCCGTCTCGGCAGCCGCCGGGCGCGCCGGCACCGCGAATCCCGGAGCGCACGGCTTCTCGGAGATCCTCTACGCCCTGTCCTCGGCGGCGAACAACAACGGCAGCGCCTTTGCGGGCCTGTCGGCCAATACGCCCTTCTACAACACCCTGCTGGGCATCATCATGTGGCTGAGCCGCTTCTGGGTCATGATTCCGGTGCTCGCCATCGCCGGCAGCCTGGCGGCAAAGAAGCGTGTCCCGGCCGGCGCCGGCACGCTGCCCACCCACACGCCGCTGTTCGTGCTGCTGCTGGCTGCCACCGTCGTCATCGTCGGCGCGCTGGCGTTCTTCCCCGCGCTGGCCTTGGGTCCGATCGTCGAGGAACTGCAGTTCCGCACGCGCTAGCTGCCGCCTGCGCACTCGAGCCCGCACGCGCCATATGGACTTGCCTCATCGAGGACCGCCATGACCACCGCTGCCCGCACCCGTCCGCTGTTCGACCCGCCGCTGGTGCGCGCGGCGGCCAAGGACTCCTTCATCAAGCTGGCACCGTGGATCCAATGGCGCAATCCGGTGATGTTCGTGGTGCTGGTCGGCAGCGCGCTGATCACCGGCCTGTGGCTGGTGCAGCTCGGCGGCGGGCTGGCGTCGGAGGGTCGTCCCGGCTTCGTGATCGCGATCGCGCTGTGGCTCTGGGCGACGCTGCTGTTCGCCAACTTCGCCGAAAGCCTGGCCGAGGGACGCGGCAAGGCACAGGCGGCCGCGCTGCGCTCGGGCAAGCGCGACGTGACCGCCCGCCGTTTCCCGAACGGACGCACCGATCGGGGCCATCAGACGGTCCCGTCACGCGAGCTGCGGCGCGGCGACCTGGTGCTGGTCGAGGCCGGCGACACCATTCCGGGCGACGGCGAAGTCATCCGGGGCACGGCTTCGGTCGATGAAAGCGCCATCACCGGCGAGTCCGCGCCGGTGATCCGCGAAGCCGGCGGCGATCGTTCGGCGGTCACCGGCGGCACCCGCCTGCTGTCCGATAGCCTGCACATCCGCATCACCGCCAACCCCGGCGAGGCCTTTCTCGATCGCATGATCGCCATGGTCGAGAACGCGAAGCGCCAGCGCACGCCCAATGAGATCGCGCTGACGATCCTGCTGGCGGGGCTGACGATCATTTTTCTGAAGACCACGGCGACGCTGCTGCCGCTCTCGCTCTACAGCGTGGCCACGGCCGGCCACGGCGCGCCGATCTCGATCACGGCGCTGGTGGCGCTGCTGGTATGCCTGATTCCAACCACGATCGGCGGCCTGCTCTCGGCCATCGGCATCGCCGGCATGGACCGCATGATCCAGGCCAATGTGATCGCCACCTCAGGCCGCGCGGTCGAGGCCGCCGGCGACGTCGACGTGCTGCTGCTGGACAAGACCGGCACCATCACGCTCGGCAATCGCCTGGCCTCGAGCCTGATCGCCGCGCCCGGCGTCGGCACCGCCGAGCTCGCCGACGCGGCACAGCTCGCCTCCCTGGCGGACGAGACCCCCGAAGGGCGCTCGATCGTCGTGCTCGCGAAGCAGCAGTACGGCATGCGCGGCCGCGACGTCCAGCCCCTCAGCGCACGGTTCATACCGTTCAGCGCCCAGACCCGCATGAGCGGCGTGGACTTCGAGGGCCGCCGCATCCGCAAGGGGGCCGCCGACGCCGTCGCGCGCTGGCTGAGCGAGCAGGGCGGCGCGTTGCCGCCCGAGGTGCAGCGCGCGGTCGACACCGTGGCGCGACAGGGCGCGACGCCGCTGGTGGTGGCGGACGGCGGCCGCGCGCTCGGTGTGATCGAGCTCAAGGACATCGTCAAGGGCGGCATCCGCGAGCGCTTCGCCGAGCTGCGACGCATGGGCATCCGCACCGTCATGATCACCGGTGACAACAAGCTCACCGCCGCCGCGATCGCGGCGGAAGCCGGGGTCGATGATTTCCTCGCCGAGGCGACGCCGGAAGCGAAGCTGAGATTGATTCGCGATCATCAGCAGCAGGGCCGTCTGGTCGCCATGTGCGGCGACGGCACCAACGATGCGCCGGCGCTCGCGCAGGCGGACGTCGCGGTCGCCATGAACACCGGCACGCAGGCCGCCAAGGAGGCCGGCAACATGGTCGACCTCGACTCCAACCCGACGAAGCTGATCGAGGTGGTCGAAGTCGGCAAGCAGATGTTGATCACCCGGGGCTCGCTGACGACTTTCAGCATCGCCAACGACGTCGCCAAATACTTCGCCATCATTCCGGCCGCCTTCGCGACCACCTATCCGCAGCTCAATGCGCTCAACATCATGCGCCTGGCGAGTCCGAACAGCGCCATTCTCTCGGCCGTGATCTTCAATGCGCTGATCATCATCGCGCTGATCCCGCTGGCGCTGCGCGGGGTGCGCTACCGCCCGGTCGGCGCCGAGGCGCTGCTGCGGCGCAATCTGCTGCTCTATGGCCTGGGCGGCGTCGTCGTGCCATTCATCGGCATCAAGCTGATCGACCTGCTGCTGGTCGCGTTGCATCTGGTCTGAAGGGCCAACGCCATGTCAAAGATCCTGACGCAATCCGTACTCATGTTGCTGATGCTCAGCCTCCTGGCCGGCATCGCCTATCCGTTCGTCGTCACCGCGCTCGCCCACCTGTGCTGCGGGCGAGCGGCCGAGGGCTCCCTGATCCGGCAGGGCGGACGCGTGGTCGGCTCGGCGCTGCTGGGCCAGCCGTTCGATGATCCGAAATATTTCTGGGGCCGCCCTTCGGCCACGACTCCGCAGCCGTACAACGGTCTCGCCTCCGGCGGATCGAACCTCGGACCGGCCAATCCGGCGCAGTTCGACGCCGTGAAATCGCGCGTTGCGGCCCTGCAACAGGCAGACTCCGGAAACGCACTGCCGGTGCCGGTGGATCTCGTGACCGCCTCCGCCAGCGGACTGGACCCGCAGATCAGCCCCGCCGCCGCGCAGTACCAGCTGCAGCGAGTGGCGCGCGCGCGCGGCATGGATCCGGAGCGGGTCCGCGAGCTGCTCGCCGCGCATACCGACCCGCGCCAGTGGGGCATCTTCGGCGAGCCTCGCGTCAACGTGCTGGCCCTCAACCTGGCGCTGGACGACACGCACTGATCGCCGTCCCGCAGGCGCGCCTCGCCGGCGGCGCGAGTACCATTTGCGCATGAATGACACCCGGCCCGATCCGGACCTGCTGCTCGCACAGGTGCGGGCCACCGAGGCGCGTGCGCATCGCGGGCGCCTGACGGTCTTCTTCGGCGCCAACGCCGGAGTCGGCAAGACCTACGCCATGCTCGAGGCGGCGCAGCGGCGCCGCGCCGAGGGCGTGGATGTCGTGGCGGGTTACGTCGAGCTGCACGGCCGGGCCGAGACCGAACGGCTGCTGGCCGGGCTCGAGCAGCTGCCGCCGCTGGTCATGAGCTTCGGCAACACGACGCGGCGCGAGTTCAATCTCGACGCGGCGCTGCAGCGCCGCCCGCGCCTGCTGCTGGTGGATGAGCTCGCCCACACCAACATCAGCGGCGGTGATCCGCCGCCGCGCCACGAGAAGCGCTGGCAAGATGTCGAAGAGCTGCTCGATGCCGGCATCGACGTCCATACCACCCTCAACGTGCAGCATCTGGAATCCCTGAGCGACGTGGTGGCGCAGATCACCGGGGTACGCCAGCTCGAGACCCTGCCCGATCGCGTGTTCGACCAGGCCGACGAGATCAAGCTGGTCGATCTGCCGCCCGACGATCTGCTGCAGCGGTTGCGCGAGGGGCGCGTCTACGTGCCGCAGCAGGCGCAGCGGGCACTGGAGAACTTCTTTCGCAAGGGCAACCTGATCGCGCTGCGCGAGCTGGCGCTGCGCAAGACCGCCGATCGGGTCGACCAGGCGATGCGCGATTACCGCCGCGAGAAGGCGGTGCGCGGCGCTTGGGCGGCGCGCGAGCGACTGCTGGTGGCGGTCGGACCGGATGCCCAGGCCGAGCCGCTGGTGCGCGCCGGCAAGCGCACCGCCGACCGGCTCGACGCCGAGTGGCTGGTGGTGTTCGTCGAGACGCCGGATCTGCTGCGGCTGTCGGAGGCGGACAGAAACCGGCGCATCGCGAACCTGCGGCTGGCGACGTCCCTCGGCGCCGAGGCCATCACGCTCGGCGGCTCCCCGGCCAGCGCCGAGCTGCTCGAGTACGCGCGCACCCGCAACGTCACGCGCATCCTGGTCGGCACGCCCAACCGGCCGCGCTGGCGCCGCATCCTGCGGCCCTCCACCACCGACCAGCTGCTCGATTCCAGCCGCGATATCGATGTGCTCGTCATCGCCCGCAATCGCGACGCCGATCGCCCGGCCGCGGCGGCGGCGGCGGCGGCGGCGGCGGTCCCCGATACGCCGCTGCCGGCGATCTCCGACAAGCCGCGCTGGCCGCGCTACGTGCTGGCGCTGATCTCGACGCTGGTCGCCACCGGTGTCTGCTCGGTGGTCTATCAGGTCTATCCGCGCCTCGGGCAGGCCAATCTGGTCATGATCTATCTGCTGACGAGCGCACTGGTGGCGGTCTATGGCGGGCGGCGCGCGGCCATCCTGAGCTCGGTGCTCGGCGTGGCGGCGTTCGATTTCATGTTCGTGCCGCCGCGCTTCAGCTTTGCGGTCAGCGACGTCCAATATCTCATCACCTTCGCGATCATGCTGACGGTGGCGCTCATCATCGGCAGCCTCAATGCCAGCGTGCGGCTGCAGGCGCGGGTGGCGGGCTACCGCGAACGGCGCACGGCGCTGCTGTATGCGATGAGCCGGCAGCTCGCGATGGCGCGCAGCAGCGAGGAGATGGCCGAGGTGGCGGTACGCCACGTCAGCCAGGTATTCGCCAGCCGTGCGATCATTCTGTTCGCGGACGACGCTCGCGTGGTCTACCCGCGCTCGCGGCGGCTGGATGTGTCCTACGGCGGGGCCGACCTCGGCGTGGCGCAGTGGGTGTTCGATCACGGCAAGCCGGCCGGGCTGGGCACCGACACGCTCAGCGGCTCGGCCGGTCTGTACCTGCCGCTAGCCGGCGGCGAGCGCATGTTCGGCGTGCTCGCGCTGTTGCCGGAGAATCCGCGGCGCGTCACCCTGCCGGAGCAGTTTCGCCTGCTCGAGACGTTTGCCGCGCAGATCGGGCTGGCATTGGAACGGGCCGACTTCGCGGCGCATGCGCAGGCGGCCGAAGTGCGGGCGGAGAGCGAGGCGATTCGCAACGCCCTGCTGGCATCGATCTCGCACGATCTGCGCACGCCGCTGGCCACGATCGCCGGCGGCGCCGCCATGCTGGCCGGCGATCTCGAGGCGCTCGGCGCGGCGGATCGGCGCGCGCTCGCGAGCTCGGTGAGCGAGGAGGCGGCGCGCATGAGCGAGCGCATCACCACGCTGCTCGACCTGGTGCGGCTCGAGACCGGCGCCATCAAGCCGCGATTCGATGCGTATGCGCTCGACGAGCTGGTCGGTTCGGTGCTCAATCGGCTCGAGCAGCGCTTGCGCCGCCACCGCGTGCGCGTCGAACTGCCCGCCTCGCTGCCGCTGCTGCGCGTCGATGGCAGGCTGATCGAGCAGGTACTGGAGAACCTGCTGGACAACGCCGGCAAGTACACGCCGGCCGGCAGCGAAATCCGCATCGGCGCGCAGGTGCTCTCGCGCCAGATCGAGATCAGCATCGAGGACGACGGTCCGGGCCTGCCGGCGGCCGATCCCGAGATCCTGTTCGAGAAATTCCAGCGCGGAGCGCCCGAAGGCGCCGTCGGCGGCATCGGCCTGGGGCTCGCGATCTGCCGCACGATCCTGGCGCTCCACAAGGGCCGCATCTGGGCCGAGAACCGCGCTCCGCGCGGCGCCGCATTCCGCTTTACCGTGCCGCTCGCGTGATGACGCTCGCCAGCCGCGCCATATTGGTGGTCGAGGACGAGCCGCAGATACGGCGCGTTCTGCGCACGCTGCTGGAGCTCGAGCGCTTCCGGATCATCGAGGCCGAGAACGCCGCGCGCGGCTTGACGGAGGCGCGTACCCACAAGCCCGACCTGGTGATCATCGATCTGGGCCTGCCGGACCGCGACGGCATGGCGGTGATCACCGGCATACGCAGCTGGTCGCGCGTGCCGATCATCGTGCTGTCGGCGCGCAGCGATGAGTCGGACAAGGTCGCGGCGCTCGAGGCCGGCGCCGACGATTACGTCACCAAGCCCTTCGGCGTGCGCGAGCTGAGCGCTCGCGTGCAGGTCGCGCTGCGCCACGCCGCCAGTACGGGCGCCGCCGGCGCGACGCTGGCCATCGGCGACTGGCGCATCGATCTGAAGGCGCGCACGGCGCGTGCCGCGGATGCTCGCGAGTTGCACCTGACGCCGATCGAGTACCGGCTGCTCGAAGTGCTCGGGCAGCACATCGGGCTGGTGGTGACGCACCGCACGCTGCTGCTGCAGGTATGGGGACCGGGCAGCGCCGAGCAGACGCATTATCTGCGCGTCTATATGAAGCAGCTGCGCGCCAAGCTCGAGCCCGATCCCGCGCGCCCGCGCTGGCTGCTGACCGAGACCGGGGTTGGATACCGCCTGGCGCAGCACGACTGAAGTGGTCCCGGGAGCGTGCGTGGACCACAGCGCCGGCCGGATTGCGGGCATAATCCACGCATGTCGAAGCTGATCGTCATCGCGCTGGTACTGCTGGTCCTGGGATTCGCAGGCTTCACCTGGTTCACGTTGCATTGGGCCTATGCCTCCGGCGAGCGCGCCGGCTACGTACAGAAGCTCTCGAAGAAGGGCTGGCTGTGCAAGACCTGGGAGGGCGAGATGGCGATGGTGACGATGCCCGGCACGGTAGCGGAGAAATTCTATTTCACGGTTCCGGAGGACACCACCGCCGCGAAGGTCAACGCCAGCCTCGGCAAGCGCGTGTCGTTGCATTACGAACAGCACCGCTGGATTCCGAGCTCGTGCTTCGGCGACACCGAATATTTCGTGACCGGCATTCAGGTGGCGGAATGAAGCGGCGGCGCCGATCCCCCGCCGCGTACGCCCGGCCACGATCGCCGTTGCGCGGCGCGAGATGAAGATTCCGAACGGCCTGCAGGCGCTGGTCGAGGACGGCAGGATCGACGCCGTGGTGCGCCAGCTCAAGAGCGGCAAGGAAGCCTCGGTCTACGTGGTGCGCTGTGGCGATGAGCTGCGCTGCGCGAAGGTCTACAAGGACGCCGAGCACCGCGGTTTTCACAAGCTGGCCGCCTACCAGGAAGGGCGCAAGCGGCGCGGCAGCCGCGATGCGCGTGCGCTCGCCAAGCGCGGCCGCCACGGCCGCCGGGTGCAGGAAACGGAATGGCGCAGTGCCGAAGTCGAGGCGCTCTATCGGCTGGCGCACGCCGGCGTGCGGGTACCGGCACCGCACGGCGTCCATGACGGTGTGCTGTTGATGGAGCTGGTGGTTGACGTGCACGGCCGCCCCGCGCCGCGCCTCAATGAGGTCGAGATGCGGCCGGAACAGGCCCGGCAGTGGCACGCCTTCATGATGAGCCAGGTCATCCGCATGCTGTGCGTGGGCCTGATCCACGGCGATCTGTCCGAGTACAACGTGCTGCTCGGTGCCGACGGCCCCGTCATCATCGATCTGCCGCAGGCGGTCGATGCGGCCGGCAACAACAACGCCTTCCACATGCTGGAGCGCGACGTGAACAACATGCGCGGGGCCTTCGGGCGCGGGGCTCCCGATCTGCTGCTCTCGGACTACGCCCATGAGATCTGGCAGCTGTACGAGTCTTCCGAGCTCAAGCCCGAATCTCTGCTGACGGGCCGCATCCGCAGCGAACCCGCCCGGGCCGATCTGGCCGCGGTGCTCGATCAGATCGAGGCCGCGCAGCGCGAAGCCGAGGCGCGCCAGCGCGGCCGGGAAGGGGCCGAGGGGACCTGATTTCGCCGGCGCACGGCCGCGTGCGGGGCGCCGGCGGCCGGCGCCGTCGAATGCCCCGCGATCTCAGGCCGCGATGCCGTATTGCTTCAGCAGCGCGGTCACCTGCGGCTTGCGGCCGCGGAACTCGACGAAGGCCTCGAGCGCATCGCGGCTGCCGCCGCGCGACAGGATGCTGTCGAGGAATCGACGCGCGGTCGCGTGATCGAACGCTCCGTGCTCGGCGAATGCACCGAATGCGTCGGCCGCCAGCACTTCGGCCCACTTGTAGCTGTAATATCCGGCGGCGTATCCGCCGGCGAAGATGTGGCCGAAGCTGTGCGGATAGCGATTCCACTCCGGGATGCGCAGGACCGCCACGTCGCGCCGCACCTGCTGCAGAATCTCGTACACGCGGCCGCCTCGCGCCGGATCGTACTCGGCGTGCAGCCGCATATCGAACAGCGCGAATTCCGCCTGCCGCAGCGTCTGCAATCCGGCCTGGAAGCTGCGCGTCGCGATCAGCTGCCGCTGCTTCTCGCGCGGCAGCGGCGCGCCGGTGCGCACGTGGGCGCAGATCCGATCCAGCACCTCGTGCTGCCAGGCGTAGTTCTCCATGAACTGGCTCGGCAGCTCGACCGCATCCCAGGCTACGCCGTTGATGCCGGCGAGGCTCGGGTAGTTGACGCGCGTGAGCATGTGATGCAGGCCATGGCCGAATTCGTGGAACAGCGTCACGACGTCGTCGTGCGTCAGCAGCGCCGGCCGATCGCCGGCGGGCGGCAACGAATTGCACACCAGATAGGCCACCGGCAGGGTCGTGCCGCCGTCGAGTGACTTGCGGCCGATGCAGTCATCCATCCAGGCGCCGCTGCGCTTGTGCGGCCTGGCATAGGCATCCAGATAGAAGCTCGCGACCGCGCCGCCGGCCGGCGCCTGCACTTCGAAATAGCGCGCATCCGGATGCCACAGCGCCACGCCGCTGCGCTCGCGGATGCGAACGTCGAACAATTTCTCGGCGACCTCGAACAGGCCGGCGAGCACTCGCGGCAGCGGCAGGTACTCGCGCAGCTCTTCCTGCGACACCGAGTAGCGGCTCTGCTGCAGGCGCTCGGAGTAGAACGTGACGTCCCACGCCTCGAGGCTGCGGCCCGCGAAGCGCTCCAGCTCGGCGAGTTCCGCGGCGCCGGGCCCCTTGGCCGCGCGCACCAGGTCGCCCAGGAATTCGGTCACTTCGGGCACCGTGCGCGCCATGCGGTTGGCGAGCGCATACTCGGCGTAGCTGCGGAAATCCAGCAACTGCGCGGCTTCGTGCCGCAGACGCAGAATGTCCTCCATGACAGCGGTGTTGTCGTACCGGCCGGCGCTCGGCCCGCGGTCGGATGCGCGCGTGGACCAGGCCTCGTAGAACGCACGCCGCAGCGGCTCCGACTCGCCGTCGGTGACCACGGCGACATAGGTCGGCTGGTCGAGCCCGAACAGCCAGCCGTCCAGCCCCTTTTCGTGCGCACGCTGCCGCGCCTGCTCGACGATGCCCGGATTGATGCCGGCCAGCTGGCCGGGGTCGGTGACGTGGT
Source organism: Gammaproteobacteria bacterium (assembly GCA_027315105.1). Taxonomy (GTDB): domain Bacteria; phylum Pseudomonadota; class Gammaproteobacteria; order Steroidobacterales; family Steroidobacteraceae; genus FEN-1191. Next base: position 975 of record DAHUYP010000006.1, on the reverse strand, counting down.
GCGACCAGGCGTTGATCGAATCGAGCACGTTCTCGTCGAACTTCGCGGACAGCCGCGACAGTTCCATCATGATGGCCTTGAAACGCGCCTTGCGCGCGGGATCCAGGGCGACTCCGGCCAGGCGGAAGTCGCGCAGCGCGTGCTCGATCACGGATAGCTGAACCGGGTCGAGCGCCGGCCCCTCGCGCTCGGCGATCTGCACATAGGCACGGTAGAGCCGCTCGCTCTGCGACAGATCGGTGCGATAAGCGGACAGCAGCGGCAGGCAGGCGTTGTACGCGGCGCGCAAGGGCTCCGAATTCATGACCGCATTCAAATGCCCGATCGGCGACCAGACCTTGCTCAGGCGATGGTGCAGCTCCTCGAGCGGCTCGATGGCCGACTTGAAGGTCGGATCGGGGTCGGCTTCGATCTGCGCCACGCGCAGTCGCTGCTCGGCGATGAGCCGCGAGACGGCCGGCTCCACGTGCTCCGGTCGGATGGCGTCGAAGCGCGGCAATGGGGCGTCGTCGAGCAGCGGATTGTCGGTCGTGCCTGCGCTCATCGGATGCAACCTCGGCTGATAGCTCGTGACATTCTAGCCATGAGCGGGCGGTGTAACATATGCGAAATGAGGGCAACGGCTCACGAAAACCGGGATTCCACGACATGGCAGTCGACTATGACCTGATCGTGATCGGCGGCGGCAGCGGCGGCCTCGCCTGCGCTCAACGCGCGGCCGAGTACGGCGCGCGCGCACTGGTGGTCGAGATGGGCCGCCTCGGAGGCACCTGCGTCAACGTCGGCTGCGTACCCAAGAAGGTCATGTGGAACGCCGGCGAGATCGGCCTCGCGCTGCGTGACGCGGCGGACTATGGTTTTCACGTCGACATGGCGGGCCTCGACTGGTCGCTGCTGAAGCAGCAGCGCGACCAGTACGTCGCCCGCCTGAACGGCATCTATGAGCGCAATCTGGCGAATCGCAAGGTCGAGCTG
>DAHUYP010000003.1 GCA_027315105.1 Gammaproteobacteria bacterium | reverse complement strand
TTCGTGCTGCCGCTGCGGTACGAAGACCGCACGCGGGTACTGCCGATCGGCAGCCTGCAGCCGGGCATGCACGCCGTGGTCGAAGGCGAGATCCTGCTGGCGGAGGTCGTGTTCCGCCGGCGGCGTACCCTGCTGGTGCGGCTGGCGGACGGGTCCGGCTTGCTCACCTTGAGATTCTTTCATTTCTCCGCCGCGCAGCTGCGCGGCCTGGCGCGCGGTAGCCGGCTGCGCTGCCATGGCGAGTTGCGGCGTGGCCCGCTGGGACTGGAGATCGTGCATCCGGAGTATCGTCACCTTGCCGGCCCGGGCGAACCGCTGCCGCAGACCCTGACGCCGATCTATCCGACCACCGAGGGGCTGACCCAGGGGCGGCTGCGCGCGCTGGTGGATCGCGCGCTGCAGTCGCCCGCCTCCGCAGACACCGCGGAGCTGCTTCCCGAGAGCCTGCTGGCGCACGCACGCCTGCCCACGCTGCGCGAGGCGCTCGAGCTCGTGCATCGCCCGCCGCTCGGCACCGAGCTCGGCGAGCTGGCCGCCGGCCTGCATCCGGCGCAGCGACGGCTGGCGTTCGAGGAGCTGCTGGCGCACCAGCTGTCGCTCATGGAGCTGCGGCGGCACCTGCGGCACGATCGCGCCGGCGCGCTGGCCGACGAGGCGCGGCTGCAGTCGCGTCTGCTGGCAAGCCTGCCGTTCCGATTCACCGCCGCGCAGCGGCGCGTGCTCACGGAAGTCGACCGCGATCTGCAGCGTCCGACGCCGATGGCGCGGCTGGTACAGGGCGATGTCGGGTGTGGCAAGACGGCCATCGCGGCCGCGGCGGCCGCGCGCGCGATCGGCAGCGGCGGACAGGTGGCCTTCATGGCCCCGACCGAGCTGCTGGCCGAGCAGCACGCGCGATCGCTCGCCGGCTGGTTCGAACCGCTCGGCGTGCACGTCTGCCGCCTCACCGGCTCGCAGCCGGCGCGCACGCGGCGAGCGGCGCTGCTGTCGGCCGCCGGCGGCGGCTGCCAGCTGTGCGTCGGCACCCATGCGCTGTTCCAGCAGGAGGTGCGCTTCCGCAATCTCGCGCTGGCGATCATCGATGAGCAGCATCGCTTCGGCGTGCAGCAGCGGCTGCAGCTGGCGGCGAAGGGCGGGGTGCCGGGACTGGCGGGGGAGCGCACCCCGCATCAGCTCATCATGAGCGCCACTCCGATCCCGCGTACGCTCGCCATGACGATGTACGCCGACCTGGACGTGTCGATCGTCGATGAGATGCCGCCGGGCCGCACGCCGGTGCGAACCGTGGTGGTGCCGGCGCAGAAGCGCGCGCAGATCGTGGCGCGCATCGACCAGGCCTGCCGCGCCGGCCGCCAGGCCTACTGGGTCTGCCCGCTGATCGAGGAGTCCGAAGAGCTCGACTGCCAGGCCGCGGAAGACACGGCCGCGGCACTGGGCGAGGCGCTGCCGCGGCTGAAGGTCGCGCTGCTGCACGGGCGCCTGCCGCCGAAGCAGAAGGAGCGCATCATGCAGGGCTTCGCCGCCGGCGAGGTGCAGCTGCTGGTCGCGACCACGGTGATCGAGGTCGGCGTCGACGTCGCCAATGCCAGCCTGATGGTGATCGAGAACGCCGAGCGCATGGGACTGGCGCAGCTGCATCAGCTGCGCGGCCGTGTCGGACGCGGCGCGCATGAGAGCAGCTGCGTGCTGCTGTACCGCTCGCCGCTGTCGGAGATGGCGCGCGCACGGCTGGCGGCCATCCGCGACACCAACGACGGCTTTCGCATCGCGCGCCGCGACCTGGAGCTGCGCGGTCCCGGGGAGCTGCTGGGCCGGCGGCAGACCGGGCTGGCGGCGCTGCGCGTTGCCGATCTGGCGCGCGATGCCGACCTGCTGGACGCGGTGCGGGCCGCCGCCGCGCAAATGATCGAGGCGATGCCCGAGCGCGTCGCCGCCTTGCGCGCGCGCTGGATCGGCGAACAGGAGCAGTATGGACGCGTCGGCTGAAGCGGCACCGGAACCGGCGGGCTCGTTGCCGCCACCGACGCTTCCGCCGCCGGGGGTGCCGACCCTGCACGGCATGGCGCGCGTGCGCCAGCCCTGGGCGGTACGGCGGCTGGGCGATCTTGCCCGCCTCATGCGCCTGGACCGGCCGATCGGGATCTGGCTGTTGTGGTGGCCGACGCTGTGGGCGGTCTGGATCGCGGCGCACGGACATCCGCAGCGCCGCCTGCTCGCCATCTTCTTCTGCGGCACCGTGCTGATGCGCAGCGCCGGTTGCATTGCCAACGATCTGGCGGATCGCAACATCGACCCGCACGTCAAGCGCACGCGGGCCCGGCCGCTCGCCGCGCGCCTGCTCTCCCCCTACGAGGCGCTGGCGCTGTTTGCGATGCTGATCTTCGCGGCGCTGCTGCTGGTGCTGCAGCTCAACGGGCTCGCCATCGCACTCGCCTTCGTCGGGGCCGCATTGGCGGTTTCCTATCCGCTGCTCAAGCGCTTCTTCCCCCTGCCACAGCTGTACCTCGGGCTATGCTTTGGCTGGGGCGTGCCGATGGCGTTCGCCGCCACGCTGGGCCGCGTGCCGCGCGTCGGCTGGCTGCTCCTGGTCGCCAACGTGCTCTGGACCGGCGTCTACGACACCATGTACGCGATGGTCGATCGCGACGACGACTTGCGCATCGGCGTGCAGTCGAGCGCGATCCTGTTCGCCGATCTGGATCGGGTGCTGATCGGCGGCATGCAGCTCATGACGCTGTTCGCGCTCTGGCTGCTGGGCCGCTCGCTGCATTTCGGCGATGCCTACGACGCCGGCCTGCTCGCCGGTGCCGTCTTCTTTCTGTGGCAGCAATGGCTGATCCGCAACCGCGACCGCGCCGCCTGCCTGAGCGCATTCCAGAACAACAACTATTTCGGCATCGCCGTGTTCGCAGGCATCCTGCTCGAATACAGCGGCCGCTGAGCCGGCGGCACTGCCAGTGGCCAAAAAATGATCGATCGTCAACCTGGCAAGCGGCCATCAGTTGACAGTGGCGGACCCGCCGTCGAACATGGGCCGTCCACCGCATCCCGAGCGTAACCCGATGCCCGACCGCCCGAGCAGCTTGCCTGACACCCCAGCCGCGGATCCGCGCCACGACTGGACGCTCGAGCAGACCGAGGCGCTGTTCGCGCTGCCGTTCCCCGACCTGATCCATCTCGCGCAGCGCGTGCACCGCGCCTGGCACGTGCCGAACACCGTGCAGCTGAGCACCCTGCTCTCGATCAAGACCGGCGCCTGTCCCGAGGACTGCGCCTACTGTCCGCAGAGCGTGCGCCACGCGGCCGGCGTCGAGGCCGAGGAACTCATGCCGCTGCCGCAGGTGCTGGAACGCGCGCGCGCGGCGCGCGCCGCCGGCGCCACGCGCTTCTGCATGGGCGCGGCGTACCGCTCGCCCAAGGCCAGGGATCTGGAGCGGATCTCGCAGATGGTGAGCGCCGTGCACGAGCTCGGGCTCGAGACCTGCGCCACCCTGGGGATGCTGAGCCCGCCACAGGCCCGGCAGCTCAAGCAGGCCGGCCTCGACTACTACAATCACAACCTCGACAGCTCCGAGGAGTTCTACGGCCAGATCATCTCGACGCGCAGCTACCAGGACCGGCTCGATACACTCGCGGCGGTACGCGAAGCCGGCCTGCACGTCTGCTGCGGCGGCATCGTCGGCATGGGTGAGACGCCGCGCGACCGCGCACTGATGCTGCTGACACTGGCGAATCTGCCGCAGCATCCCGAGAGCGTGCCGATCAACCAGCTGGTGCGGGTGCCGGGCACACCGCTGGCGGAGGCGGCGGATGTCGATCCGCTCGACTTCGTGCGCACCATCGCGGTGGCGCGCGTCATGATCCCCCGCGCGCACGTGCGCTTGTCGGCCGGCCGCAGCTCGATGAGCGATGAGCTGCAGACGCTCGCCTTCCTGGCCGGCGCCAACTCCATCTTCTATGGTGAGAAACTGCTGACCACCGGCAACCCGGACGTGGCGCACGATCGCGCGCTGCTGGCACGCCTGGGCATGCGGTGCGAGGAACGGGGCGCGGCGCCGGACGATTCCCTGGGCGGCGCCGCGGCGGCCGCGGCCCGCGGTCCGAGCCAGGCGGCTGTGCATGGTGCGACTTGACTCGCAACGCCTCGCGCGCGAGCTGGCGGCCTGCGACACCCGCGCGCAGCGCCGCCGCCGGAGCCTGATCGAAGCCTTTCCCGAGCCGGGGGATCCGACCGGCGTGCGCGTCGAAGGCCGGCTGCTGCGCAACTTCTGCAGCAACGACTACCTGGGCTTGAGCCACCATCCGGCGCTGATCGGCGCCGCCAGCCAGTGCATGAGCCGCTTCGGGTTCGGCGCCGGGGCGGCGCACCTGATCACCGGGCATTCGCTCGAGCACCAGGCGCTCGAGGAGGAGCTGGCGGCGTTCACGGGCCGCGAGCGCGCCCTGCTGTTCTCGACCGGCTACATGGCGAACCTCGGAGTGATCAGTGCGCTCGCCGACCGCCACGATCGCGTGCTGGCCGATCGCTGGAGCCACGCCTCGCTGCTGGACGCAGCGCGCCTCGCGGGCGCAAAGCTGCAGCGCTTCGCGCACGGCGACCCCGCCGCTGCCGAGCGGCTGCTGCGCGCCGCGGATGGCGATGGCGACTCGGCGGCGGCACGCGACCGCGCCGCCCTGATCGTGACCGACGGCGTGTTCAGCATGGATGGCGATGTCGCGCCCCTGGCCCAGCTCGCCGCGCTCGCGCAGCGCCATGGCAGTGCGCTGATGGTCGATGATGCGCATGGGCTCGGCGTGCTCGGCCGCGCCGGCGGCGGCGCGCTCGAGCAGGCCGGACTGCGCTCGCACGACGTACCGATCCTGATCGGCACGCTCGGCAAGGCATTCGGCTGCTTCGGCGCCTTCGTAGCCGGCGAGGCGGCACTGATCGAATACCTGATCCAGCGCGCGCGCACCTACATCTATACGACCGCTCTGCCGCCGGCGATCGCGGCCGCGAGCCGCGCTGCGCTGCGGCTGGCCGAGCGCGAGGGCTGGCGGCGCGAGCGGCTGCAGGAGCTGGTGCGGCGCTTCCGGGCGGCGGCGGCGGGGTTCGGCCTGCCGCTGGCCGCATCGCTGACGCCGATCCAGCCGCTGATCGTGGGCGATGCCGCGCGCGCCGTGGAGCTGAGCCGCGCGCTGCGCGAGGCCGGCTTCTGGGTGGCGGCGATCAGGCCGCCAACCGTGCCGGCGGGCAGCGCCCGCCTGCGCATCACGCTCTCGGCAGCGCATCGCGAGCAGCACGTGGACGCGCTGGCCGAGACCCTGGGCGCACTGTGGCGGGCGCGGAGCGCCGCATGACGCAGGCGCTGTACAGCGAGACCAGCGGCAGCGAACACGCCGGGCAGGCCGAGACGCTGGTGCTGTTGCACGGCTGGGGTACCAACCTGCGTGTGTTCGATCCGCTGCGCGCCGCGCTCGCCGAGCAGCAGCCCGTGACCGCGATCGATCTGCCCGGCCACGGCCGCAGCAGCTGGATATCCCGGCAGAGCCCCCGGGCGCAGCTCGAGCGCGTCGCGGCGCTGGTGCCGCGCGGCGCCTCGCTGGTGGGCTGGTCGCTCGGCGGGCAGCTGGCGCTGCAGCTGGCCGCCGAGCCGGCGCTCGGCGTACGCCGCCTGGTGCTCCTGGCCAGCTCGCCGCGCTTCGTCAGCAGCGATGACTGGCCGCACGGCATGGAGCCGGCCGTCATGCGTCACTTTGCGGCGCAGCTGCAGCGCGATCCCGCCGGCACGGTGGCCGATTTTCTGCAGCTGCTGGTGCGCGGCAGCGCCGGCGCCGACGCGGCACTGGCCGCCCTGCAGAGCGCGCTGGCGCAAGCGGGCCCGCTGCAGCCCGAAGCGCTGGCGGCGAGCCTGGGCCTGCTGGAGCACAACGACCTGCGCCAGCTCGCGCGCGGCATCGACGTTCCGACCCTGCTGATCGCCGGACAATACGACCGGGTGACGCCGGCGGCCGCGTCGTGGGCGCTCGCCCGGATGCTGCCCCGGGCCCGCTGCCTGGAGCTCAAGCGCGCCGGGCACGCGCCGTTCCTGTCGCACCCGCGCGAGGTGATCGCGGCCGTGCGGGCATTCCTGCAGCCGGCGATGCGGCCGACGCCGCCCGGCGCGGTGCTCGCGCCGTGAGCGGCGCCCCCGGGGTGCCATTCGCGCTCGATCGCGCGGCACTGGCGCGCGCCTTCGACCGCGCCGGCGACAGCTACGATGCGGCCGCGCAGCTGCAGCAGCGCGTGCGCGCCGAGCTGCTCGCGCGACTGCAGTACTTCGCGCTCGAGCCGCAGTGCATCCTGGATCTCGGCGCTGGCACCTGCCAGGCATCCCCGGCACTGCACCGCCGCTTTCCGACCGCGCGCGTGCTGGCTCTGGACATCGCGCCCGGCATGCTCAATGCGGCGCCCCGGGCCTGGTGGCCGCGCCGCCGGGGCTTCGAGCGCATCTGCGCCGATGCCTATGCGCTGCCGCTGGCCGCGCACAGCGTCGAGCTCGTGTTCAGCAACCTCATGCTGCAGTGGTGCGACCGGCTCGATGCGGTGCTGCGCGAGCTCGCGCGCGTGCTCAAGCCCGGCGGTCTGCTGCTGTTCTCGAGCTTCGGACCCGAGACGCTGCACGAATTGCGCGCCGCGTGGACGGCCGCCGACGCGGGCGTGCACGTCAATCAGTTCGTCGACATGCCGCAGCTCGGCGCGGCGCTGATGCACGCCGGGCTGCTCGAGCCGGTACTGGATCTCGAGCGCCAGTGCCTGCATTACCCCAGCGCCCAGGCCCTGATGCGCGAGCTGCAGCACATCGGCGCGCGCAACGTCGCCAGCGCGCGCGCGCGCGGGCTGACCGGCCGCGCCCGCCTGCGCCGCATGCTCGATGCCTACGAACAGCGGCGCACGCCGAGCGGCCTGCCGGCGAGCTACGAGATCATCTATGGCGCGGCATTCGGCGGTGCGGCGGCCGGCGCCGCGCTGCCCACGGCGACGCTGCGCGGCGAAACCGCGGTGCCGCTCGAGAGCCTGCGGCGCGCGCGCCGAAGAGCCGCGGCGTGTTCATCGCCGGCACCGATACCGGGGTCGGCAAGACCCGGGTCACCGTGGCGCTGCTGCGCTGCCTGCAGCAGCGCAGCATCGAGGCCGCCGGCATGAAGCCGGTGGCGACCGGGACCATCGCGCCGGGCCCCGGCAGCAGCGGGCTGGCCGGCGCTGCGGACACGCGCAGGATCAACGAAGATGTCGCCGCAATCGCGGCGCATTGCGTGCCCGGACTGCAGCGCGCGCTCATCAATCCCTACTGCTTCGACCCGCCCGTATCCCCGCACATCGCGGCGCGCGCTGCCGGGATCACCATCGACCCGCGGCGCGTCGCGGCCGCCTTCGAGGCCCTGAGCCGACGCTGTGCGGCGGTCGTGGTCGAAGGCACCGGGGGCTGGCTGGCACCGATCGGCGAGCACGCGACCATGGCCGACATCGCCGGCGCGCTGGGGCTGCCGGTGGTGCTGGTCGTGGGCGTGCGTCTGGGCTGCCTCAATCATGCCCTGCTGACCGAGCGCGCCATCCGCGCCTCGGGACTGGCGCTGGCGGGCTGGATCGGCAGCGTGCTCGATCCGGACATGATCTGGCTCGAGGATAATCTGGCGACGCTGGCGGCCAGACTCGGCGCGCCGCGCCTGGCTCTGCTGCCTCACTGCCCGGCCACCGAGGGCGATGCGGCGGCCGTGGCGGCGGCGAGCCGGCTGCTGTTCGAGGTCACGCCGGCCGCGGCGCATGCGCCGCATGCGCCGCACAGCTAGACAGCTCCGAGACTCCCGGGACCGGTCAGGTCTTTGTCCTTGCCGTAAAAATAATCGCTTCGTATGATGCCGCCTTCACGGCCCATGCACGGCGGCGGCTCGTGGCGGGCAACCCACTGACTTTGAAGTCATTCCGCGGACCATGCCTTGACGATCGAGCTATCGCCAAATTGTTCTCTGACGCCGCGCGGCGCGGTGCTGTTCTTTGGCAGCCTGTGCCTGGTGACGTTTGGTATCGCGGCGATCATGGCGACGCGCGGCCTGTGGCCGATTTTCCCGTTCGCCGGCCTGGAAATGGGGGTGCTCGGCTGGGCCTTGCGGGCCAGCTTGCAACGCCGCCACCACTGCCAGATCATCACCGTGACACCCGAGCGGGTCGCGGTCGAGACCCGGAATCGGGCACATCGCGAGCAAGTCGAGTTCCCGCGGCATTGGGCGCAGGTTAAACTGCGCCGCGCCGACACGCACTTGCACCCGAGCCGCCTGACGATCGAGTCGCATGGCCGGTCGTACGAAGTCGGTAGTTTCCTGACGGAAGAGGAACGGCAGGCATTGGCCGGAAGGCTGATGCGATCGGTCGGTCGTATCAACGAATCGCCGCCGCTCGGCGGCGTGCCCGAGAATGTAAGGCTCGAATGATGACGAAAACTTCGCGAATCTCGATTGCCGCCCTGGCTGCTGCCGGCTCCATGGCCGCTCCGGCCGCCCAGGCGGCGTGGACCCTCAACATGACTCCGGGCATCAGCGCCATGTCGCGGGCGATCTACTCGCTGCACATGCTGATGTTCTGGTGGTGCGTCGGCATCGCCGTGGTGGTCTTCGGCTTCATGATCTTCTCGCTGGTGCGCTTCCGAAAGTCCACGGGTGCGGTGGCCGACACCAAGATGCTGCACAACACGCGGGTGGAGATCGTCTGGACGCTGGTGCCGGTGCTGATCCTGATCAGCATGGCGGTCCCGGCAGCGCGCGTGCTGGTGCAGACGGAGGATCTCGCCGGGGCCAAACTGACCATCCGCGTCACCGGTTATCAGTGGAAGTGGGGCTACGAATACCTCGACAGCGGTGTCAGCGTGTTATCGACCCTCGATCGCGACAGCAACCATGCGCGCGAGCTCGGCTCCGGCATCGATCCGAATACGGTGCCCAACTATCTGCTGTCGGTCGATCATCCGCTGGTGGTGCCGGCCGGCGTCAAGGTGCGGCTGCTCATCACGTCCCAGGACGTGATCCACTCCTGGTGGGTGCCGGCGCTGGCGATCAAGAAGGACGCGATCCCGGGATTCATCAACGAGGCCTGGTTCGACATCGATGCCGACAAGATCGGCACCTACCGCGGTCAGTGCGCCGAGCTTTGCGGCCGCGACCACGGCTTCATGCCGATCGTGCTCGAGGTCAAGAGCAAGCAGGACTTCGAGCAATGGCTCAAGTCGCAGCAGGAAACCGCCAAGCAGGCCGCGCCGGCTGCCGGCTGAACAGCGCCGCGGCACGACCGGCTTCCTCGAACGACAGTCAATCAGCGAGCATTCTTTCAGCGAGACACTCATGGCCAACACCGAACACGCCGCCGCAGCCCACGACGATCACGATCACAAGCCGCATGGATTCTGGGGCCGCTGGCTGACGACCACCAATCACAAGGACATCGGCACGCTGTACCTGGTGTTCAGCTGCGTGATGTTCTTCCTCGGCGGCTCGTTTGCGATGGCGATCCGCGCCGAGCTGTTCAAGCCCGGCCTGCAGTTCCTCGATCCGGCGCTGTTCAACACCCTGACCACGATGCACGCGCTGATCATGATCTTCGGCGCGGTCATGCCGGCCTTCGTCGGGCTCGCCAACTGGTTGATTCCGATGCAGATCGGCGCACCGGACATGGCGCTGCCGCGCATGAACAACTTCAGCTTCTGGATCCTGCCGTTCGCGTTCACGCTGCTGCTCGCGACCCTGTTCGTACCCGGCGGCGGCCCGGCGGGCGGCTGGACGATGTATCCGCCGCTGGTACTGCAGACCGGCAGCGCGCTGCCGTTGATGATCTTCGCGATCCATCTGATGGGCGCCTCCTCGATCATGGGCTCGATCAACGTGATCGTGACGATCATGAACCTGCGCGCGCCCGGCATGACGCTGCTGCGCATGCCGCTGTTCGTCTGGACCTGGCTCATCACGGCCTACCTGCTGATCGCGGTGATGCCGGTGCTGGCGGGCGCGGTGACCATGCTGCTGACCGATCACTTCTTCGGCACCAGCTTCTTCAACGCCGCGGGCGGCGGCGATCCGGTCATGTTCCAGCACATCTTCTGGTTCTTCGGGCATCCCGAGGTCTACATCATGATCCTGCCGGCCTTCGGCATCGTCTCGGAGATCATCCCGACGTTCTCGCGCAAGCCGCTGTTCGGCTATGACGCGATGGTGTACGCGACCGCCTCGATCGCGTTCCTGTCGTTCATCGTCTGGGCGCACCACATGTTCACGGTCGGCATGCCGCTGGCGAGCGAGCTGTTCTTCATGCTCTCGACCATGCTGATCGCGATCCCCACGGGCGTGAAGGTGTTCAACTGGTCCACCACCATGTGGAAGGGCTCGCTGAGCTTCGAGCCGCCGATGCTGTGGGCGATCGCGTTCCTGTTCCTGTTCTCGATCGGCGGTTTCTCCGGTCTGATGCTGGCGATCGCCCCGGCCGACTTCCAGTACCAGGACACGTATTTCGTGGTGGCGCATTTCCATTACGTGCTGGTGCCCGGGGCGGTGTTCGCGATCATGGGCGCGGTGTACTACTGGCTGCCGAAATGGACCGGCCACATGTACGACATGAAGCTCGCCAAGTGGCACTTCTGGCTGTCGACCATCTTCGTCAACGTGCTGTTCTTCCCGCAGCACTTCCTCGGTCTGGCCGGCATGCCGCGGCGCATTCCCGACTATGCGACGCAGTTCGCGGACTGGAACATGGTGTCCTCGATCGGCGGCTTCGGCTTCGGGCTCTCGCAGCTGCTGTTTCCGCTGCTGATCTGGCAGTGCGTGCGCGGCGGCGCCAAGGCGACCGACCGGGTCTGGGAAGGCGCCCATGGGCTGGAGTGGGAATTGCCCTCGCCGGCGCCGTATCACAGCTGGACCGAGGCGCCGAGCCTCGCGGTGCTCGAGCACGGCGCACCCTCGCATGACACGCATGGCTGAAGGCACATGAGCCCGGCAGCGAAGGAAGAGCCGGCTCGGGAGCAGCGCCGGCGCGTGCGCCGCAGCGCGCTGCTGTTCGGGCTGGTTGCGTTCGCGTTCTACGCGACGTTCATTCTCTTTGCGGTGATGCACGGGCACCGATGAGCGGCGCCGACGACAAGGGTCGCGCGCACCGCGGCCTGGTCTTCAAGCTGCTGCTGTTCGTGGCCGGCAGCTTCGCCTTCGGCTTCGCGCTGGTGCCGCTGTACGACGTGCTGTGCTCGATCACCGGGCTCGGCAACCAGAAGAGCCTGACGCGGGCGGTGGCGCAGGGCACCGAGGCGGTCAACCGGACGCGCACCGTGACCATCGACTTCATGACCAACCTGCCGACGGTCGGCAATTGGGAATTCCGTCCGGTCACTAAATCGCTGCAGGTGCACCCGGGCCAGCTCTACGAAGCCGATTTCTTCGCCCACAACCTGACCGGTCACGACACCACGGCGCAGGCAGTGCCGGACATCGTGCCGTCCAAGGCCGCCGCCTGGTTCCACAAGACCGAGTGCTTCTGCTTCTCGCCGCAGTCCTTCAAGCGCGGCGAGCAGCGCGTGATGCCGGTGCGCTTCTTCGTCGACGCCGATATCCCGGCCTATGTCGACCACCTGACGCTGGCGTACACGTTCTATGATGTTCCCAATCGCGGCGGCAACACCGGCTAGCCGCGCGAGCTTCACCACAGGAAAGAGCGATGTCAGAGACGCATACAGACAACAGCAAATACTACGTTCCGCACGGCAGCCCGTGGCCGATCCTCGGCTCGGTGGCACTGTTCTGCCTGATGCTCGGTGCGGTCTCGCTGCTCAACGACTGGGCGGGCGGCTGGGCGCTGCTGCCCGGGGCGCTGCTGCTGGCGTCGATGTTCTTCGGCTGGTTCCACACGGTCATCGGCGAGAACCAGCATGGCATCTACAACCGGCAGGTCGACCGCTCATTCCGCATGGGCATGATGTGGTTCATCTTCTCCGAGGTCATGTTCTTTGCGGCATTCTTCGGCGCGCTGTTCTATGCGCGGCAGTTCTCGGTGCCCTGGACCGGGGGCGAAGGCGTCAAGCTCGTCAACAAGCTGTTCCTGTGGAAGCACTACGATGCGGGCTGGCCGACCAATGGACCGGCGCACATCGGCGGGCGCGCGGATGGCACGTTCGAGGTGATTCCGGCCTTCGGCCTGCCGGCGGTCAACACCCTGATCCTGCTGACCAGCGGCCTGACGGTGACGCTGGCGCACCACGCGCTGAGGGCGGGGCATCGCGGCGCATTGAAATTCTGGTTGGCCTGCACGTTCCTGCTGGGCTTCACCTTCGTCGGCCTGCAGGCGCACGAGTACGGCGAGGCGTATCGGGAGCTCGGCCTGCGCCTATCGACCGGGATCTACGGGTCGACGTTCTTCATGCTGACGGGATTCCATGGTCTGCACGTGACCATCGGTGCGATCATGCTGACGATCATCTGGCTGCGCACGCTGAAGGGCCATTTCACGCCGAACAATCATTTCGCATTCGAGGCGGTGGCGTGGTACTGGCACTTCGTGGACGTGGTGTGGTTGGGGCTGTTCGTGTTCGTCTACTGGATCTGAGCCTGCAGCGCGCGGCGCTCTGCCGCCGAAACTCCTGAACTGCCTGCCTGCCTGCCTGCCTGGCTGCGGCGGCGCCGACGGCGCCGTGCGCGCGGCTCGCAGCACGTACACCCGCGGCCGCCCCGGCTTGTAAAGTTTACGAAACGCGCGCCGCCGATCGCCGGCCGAGTGAGCGCTGCGTCACGCTGCGCGCGATGATGCAGTGGGATGTGCGCGCAGTCGATGTGATACTAGCGCATGCATCGGGGCCGCACTCGAGCGCCGCCGGCCGCCCGGCAGCTCATTCCAATCGTCATGCCGATGGAAAGGATCTGAATGGTGAGCAAGATTCCGCCAGACGTCGGACCGCGCTATCCGCAGGTCGTGGTGCTCGTGGGCGCCACGGGAGATCTGGCTCGGCGCAAGCTGCTGCCGGGCATGTTCCATCTGTGCAATGCCGGATTCATCCCGGGATGCCGCATCATCGGCGTGTCGCTGGATGAGATCGACCGCGACCGCTTCCGTGACATCGCCCGCAGCGCGCTCGAGGAGTTCTCGACCCGCAAGGTGAGCGAGGCCGATTGGACCGCGTTCGCCCAGACTCTCGACTACGTGCCGCTGTCCGCGGGCGCTGCGGCGCTCCGGGCCGCCGTCGAGAAGGCGGAGCAGAGCTTCGAGGGCGAGAGCCGCCGGCTGCACTACATGAGCGTGCCGCCGAGCGCGGCGTTGCCGGCGGTGCGCATGCTCGGCGAAGCCGGACTGGTCGAGCGCTCGCGGATCGTCATGGAAAAGCCGTTCGGCACCGACCGGGCGAGCGCAGTGTCGCTGAACGCCAGGCTGCACGAGGTATTCGACGAGGACCGTATCTTCCGCATCGATCACTTCCTCGGCAAGGAGCCGGCGCAGAACATCCTCGCGTTTCGCTTCGCCAACGGCTTGTTCGAGCCGATCTGGAACCGCAATTTCATCGACCACGTGCAGATCGACGTGCCGGAGACGCTGGCGCTCGGCAAACGGGCCGCATTCTACGAGACCGTCGGCGCGTTTCGCGACATGGTAGTGACCCACCTGTTCCAGATCCTCGCGTTCATGGCGATGGAGCCGCCCACGGCCCTGGAGCCGGCGCCCATCAGCGAGGAGAAGAACAAGGTCTTTCGCAGCATGCTGCCGATCAATCCGACCGACGTGGTACGCGGGCAGTACACCGGATACCGCTCCGAGGAGGGCATCAACCCGGAATCGGATACCGAGACCTTCATCGCACTCAAATGCTCGATCGACAATTGGCGCTGGGCCGGCGTGCCGTTCTATCTGCGCACGGGCAAACGGCTCGCCGAGGGGCAGCGGATCATCTCCATCGCATTCCGGGAGCCGCCCAAGAGCATGTTCCCCGCGGGCTCGGGCGTGGGCGCGCAGGGGCCGGATCACCTGACCTTCGATCTGGCGGACGCCTCGAAGATGTCGCTGTCGTTCTATGGCAAGCGCCCCGGACCGGGCATGCGGCTCGACAAGCTGAGCCTGCAGTTCGCGATGCATGACACCGGTCATATCGGCGACGTGCTCGAGGCCTATGAGCGGCTGATACTCGACGCCATGCGCGGCGATCACACGTTGTTTACCACCGCCGACGGCATCGAACGGCTGTGGGAAGTATCGTCGCCATTGCTGGAGGCGTCACCGCCGGTCCGCCTGTATGCGCCGGGCTCATGGGGGCCGAATGCGATCCATCAACTCATCGCGCCACAGGCCTGGCGGCTGCCGTTCGAACGCATCTGGCGCGATCCCAATCGCCTCGGATCCTGAGTGCCCGCAATCCCGGGCGCTTGGGGCGCCTGGACTCGCGGCTGCATCGGCGAGCGCCGGGGCGTGCGCCGGGCGCTCCGACCACGATCGCCGGCGCGAGGCGCGTGCCGGTCAGGGCTTGCTCGGCTCCGGATAATGGAATGGATCGGTGAGCCGCGGCTGCGTCGGCAGCACCTTGCCCGGCAGCGGCGTCTCGCTGTCGGCGGCGTCGAGCAGCACGGCGGCCAGCACGACCGCCGCCTGTCTCAGATCGTCGGCCCGCAGGTGATCGAAGGTATCGAGATCCGTGTGATGCACTCGGCTCTCGTAGTCCAGCGGGTCCTGGACGAATTGAAACGCCGGTAGCCCCAGCCGGCTCATGAACACGTGATCCGTCGCCCCGGTCGGCTCGGCGACCACCGCAGCGGCGCCCATGCTGTCGAACGGCGCCAGCCATTCGCGCAGGACGGGGACGGCGGCGAGGTTGCCCTCGGCGTAGATGCCGCGGATCCTGCCGGAGCCGTTGTCGATGTTGAAATATCCCGCCAGCTCCGTGAAGCCGGGGAGCGGTTGGACCGGATAGGTATCGGTCACGAAGTAAGGCCCCAGCTCGGCGAGCGCCGGATCGCTGGGCGGCGGCCGGCGGGCAAGGTGTTTTTCCACATAGGCGGCGGATCCCAGCAGGCCCTGCTCCTCCCCGGCCCACAGCACGAAGCGGATGGTGCGTCGGGGCTGCACCCCGAGACCGGCGAGAATCCGCGCCGCCTCCAGGACGACGGCGCTGCCGGCGCCATTGTCGGCTGCGCCGTCGCCTGCGACCCAGCTGTCCAGGTGGGCTCCGGCCATCACATAGCCGGCCCTGGCGTCCTTGCCAGGCAGGTCCGCGAGTACGTTGTAGGCGTTGTGGTCGTCGTCCTCGAAATGCACGCGACTGTCGATCTCGAGCTGCACCTCGCCCACCTTGGCGAGCCGCGCAAGCCGCCGGTAATCCTCGGCGCCGAGCTCGATGCCCGGGAGTTTCGGCGTCCTGCCGACTCGAAACCCGTAACCTTCGCCGTGCAGCAGCCGGCCATCGGTGCGCGACATCTGCGCCCACGCCAGCGCCCCCTGCTCGGCAAGGAAGGCATCGAGCTTGGACCTGAGCCTGAGACGCTCGATCATCTTCTGCTTGGCTTCGGGATCGAAGCGCGGCTCGACGTACTTGTTGAGCTTCGCGACATCGGCGTCGCTCAGGCGCGTGAACGGCGCCTCGGTGGCGTCCTTGGGCGGTTCCGGCCAGCTCACCAGCACGATCCTGCCCGCCAGCTTGCCCTTCCAGTTGTCGAAATCCCGTTCCGTGCGCATCGGCGCGACGATGATCGGGGCGGTCAGCGGCCCGTTCGTGGCCGGAGTCCAGGCCACCGGAATTGCGCGCAGCTCGAGCGGCCGCGGTGCCACCAGCCGCACGTGCGAGGATTCGATCCACCAACCGCGGCCGAAATCGAAGGCCTCGGTCCTGACGTTCTTGAGCCCCCAGCCCCTGAGCTTGTCCTGGGTCCAGCGCTCGGCGATGCGCCTCGCCGGCGCATTGGTCAGGCGGCCGCCGATCTGATCTGAGAGGTAGGCCGCGGTCTCGACCACCTCGCCGTGGTTGAAGCCCGCGTCCGCGATCCGATTGAGCGTGCCCGCGTCCACCGGCGGCCTGGCGAGCGCCGACATGGTCACCGCGAGCATCAGGCCGGTGCACGACCTGGCCGGCACGTTGGGCATCAGAGTCACCGTTGCAAATGAGAATCACGCCATGCTACGCGGTCGCGTCCCGGGGGTGTCAAGGCGGTTCTTGCTGCTGCCCGGCGCCATCCACGCCGTGCCGGGTCTGGCCTGGTTCGCGTGCCTGATCATCGCCACCCGACCGCTCGCTCGCTTGCTGCGTACGCCCGCGGTGATGCGGACATGTGATCGCCTCGCGCTCGCGCGAGCCAGGCGCGAACGGTTATTAGATTGACTCGAAACGCGGTTCCGAAAGCGCGCCCGGCGCGGCGTATTTGTGATAATGGAATTTTGCGGCGGCGAGGACATGAGCGATGGAGTCGACATCCGCGTTGAACTGGCGATCGGAGCTCGTATCGAAGCTGGCGCACGTCATGCCGGAGTTCGAGGCAATCGCGCACGTGCCGATGATCGAGGAGATCCGCACGCTCAAGGCCGCGCGCCGGGCGGTGATCGTGGCGCACAGCTATCAGGTCCCATTGATCACCGCCGGCATCGCCGACTTCACCGGCGACTCGCTGGCGATGGCGCGCTTCGCCGCGCGCACCACGGCCGACACGATCGTCGTCTGCGGCGTGCGCTTCATGGCGGAGACCGCGAAGCTGCTGTCGCCGTCGCGCACCGTGCTGCTGCCCGCATCGGACGCGGGCTGCTCGCTGGCGGAATCCATCACCGCGGCCGACGTGCGCGCCCTGCGCCGGCGCCATCCGGGCGTGCCGGTCGTCGCCTACGTGAACACCAGCGCCGCGGTCAAGGCCGAGGCCGACATCTGCTGTACCTCGGCGAATGCGGTCGAGGTGGTGGAATCGCTCGCGAGCCCGCGCGTCATCCTGCTGCCCGACCGCTACCTCGCGAGCTTCGTTGCCGAGCGCGTGGCGTGCGAGGTGATTGCCTGGCCCGGCACCTGCGAGGTGCATCAGCGTTTCTCGGCCGAGGACATCCGCGGCTATCAGGGCACCGAGGTACGCGTCCTGGCGCACCCCGAATGCCCGCCCGAGGTACAGGCGGCGTCGGATTTCGTGGGGTCGACCTCCGCCATGATCGATTACCTGCGCCGCGTGCCGCCCGGCCGCGTGCTGCTGCTCACCGAGTGCTCGATGGCGGACAACGTGCGGCTCGCGCGGCCGGATCTGCAGTTCGAGCGTCCGTGCAATCTGTGCCGGCACATGAAGAGCGTCACGCTGCAGAAGGTCCGGGACGCGCTCGACAGCGGCCAGCTCGCGATCGACATCGAGCCGCAGATTGCGGAGCGGGCACGTCGGCCGCTGCAGGGAATGATCGGCCTGTGATGCCCGGCGACGCCACCACGGGCGTCACCTGGGACGCCGACGTGCTGGTGCTTGGCGCCGGCGTCGCGGGACTGTGCGCGGCACTGGCGGCAGCGCCCCGAAGCGTGCTGGTGCTGTGCCCCGATGAGCCCGCGCGCTCCTCCTCGAGTGCGCTTGCGCAAGGCGGCGTCGCGGCGGCGGTCGGACCCGAGGATTCCATCGAATCGCACGTCGGCGATACGCTCGAGGCGGCCTGCCATTCCGCCGACCCGGAGGCGGTGCTGCGCATCATCGGTGCTGCCGCCGGTGCACTCGATTTCCTCGAGGCATCGGGCGTCGATTTCGATCGCGATGCCGCCGGCCGCGACCTGCATCGCGAGGGCGGCCATCGCTGCGCGCGCATCGTACACGCCGCCGGCGACGGCAGTGGGCGGGCCATCGTGGCCGCATTGTGGGCGCGCGCGCAGGCGGCCCGCCACATGCAGAGGCTGACCGGATGGCGTGCGGTATCGCTGCTGGCGGGGCGCGACGGCGTCGGCGCCGCGCAGATCGTCGATGCGCTGGGCCGCACGGCGGTCGTGCGCGCACGCGACACGGTGCTCGCCACGGGCGGTATCGGGCAGCTCTACAGCGTGACGACCAACGGCGCCGAGGCGGGCGGCGACGGACTCGCAATGGCGCTGGCGATCGGCGCCCGCACAGCAGCGCTCGAGTTCGTGCAAGTCCATCCGACGGCGCTGCGGATCGATGCGGACCCGCTGCCGCTGCTGACCGAGGCGTTGCGGGGGGCCGGCGCGCGGCTGGTCACGGCGCGCGGCGTGCCGATCATGGCCGGCCGTCATGCGCTCGGCAATCTGGCGCCCCGGGACGTGGTTGCGCGCGCCGTCTGGGAGCATGCGCAGGCCGGCGAGGACGTACTGCTCGATGCGACGGCTGTGTTCACGTCGGAACGCGCGAGCGCCTTTCCGGGCGCCCACCGCACGGCCCTCGCCCACGGCATCGATCCGGCCGGATCGCCGCTGCCCGTCAGCGCCGCGGCGCACTATCACATGGGCGGCATCATCGTGGACGGCTCGGGGCGCACGAGCGTTCCCGGCCTCTGGGCCTGCGGCGAGGTGGCGTGCACCGGCTTGCACGGGGCCAACCGCCTGGCGAGCAATTCCCTGCTCGAGGCCGTCGTCTGCGGCCGGGCGGTCGGCGCGGCGCTGCAGGCCGCGAGCGCGGCGCCCCGGGCGACGGAACCGGCGCCGTTCGAGGCCGTGGCGGCGCTCGACGCGCGTGACGCCCGGTGGTTGCGCCTGCGCGAGCGCATGTGGCGCGCGATGGGGCCGGTTCGCGATGGCGCGACGCTCACTGCGGCGCTGGCCGCCACGCTGACCGAGCGGGCCGCACTGCGGCCGGAAGAAAAGCTGCTGCGTCATCGTTACACACTCGCCGCGGCGATGATCGCCGCGGCGACGGCGCGCGAGGAAAGCCGCGGCGCGCATTGGCGCAGCGACTTCCCGTACCGCGACCCGCGCCGCGACGGCCCGCGCGCCCTGCGTGAGGCACGCTCGAGCGCGCCGGCGTGCGGCTGACGGCGGCCGCGGACGGCTCGACTGACGCCTGCAGTGAACAATCCTGTGACGTGAACACGCCGCCGCGGCTATGATCGCGGGCTGGCGGGGGTCGCCGGTTCCGCATCGGCAGCGGTCGGGCCTCGTCGCCTGAGCGCGCTCGGGTACATATTCCATCCGCTGTCCACGCCACGTCGCACTGCGCGCCCGCCACGGCAGATTAGGATTGCAGGTCAAGGATGCAGACGCTCGATTGCATGCGACGGCGGTTGCTGCTCGCGGTCTTCGTGGTATCCGGATTCGCCGGATTGATCTACGAGTCCATCTGGTCGCACTACCTGAAACTGTTCCTCGGCCATGCCGCCTACGCGCAGACTCTCGTGCTCGCCATCTTCATGGGGGGAATGGCGCTCGGATCGTGGACCGTGGCGCGCTACTGCGCCCGCATCCGGCGGCTGCTCTGGACCTACGTGCTGGTCGAGGGGCTGATCGGAATACTGGGCATCTCGTTTCATGAGACGTTCATTGCCGCCGTCGATTTCTCCTATGCCTCGGTGATACCCGCCATCCCCGCGGCTTGGCAGATTCATGCCTACAAATGGTCACTGGCCGCGCTGCTGATCCTGCCGCAGTCGGTGCTTCTGGGAATGACCTTTCCGCTGATCAGCGGCGGCCTGATCCGCCGCTGGCCCGAGCGGCCGGGTGAGACGCTGGCGACCCTGTATTTCACCAACAGCCTGGGCGCCGCGATCGGGGTCCTCGTCAGCGGTTTCCTGCTGATCGGCGCCGTCGGCCTGCCGGGCACCATCCGCACCGCCGGATGGCTGAACATCGCACTGGCGCTGGTGATCTGGGCGATCGTCGGCGGGCGGGCGGAGCCCGCAGCAGCGCCGCAGACCGCAGCGGCGCCGCGTCCGGGCATCGACGGCCTGAGCCGATGGCTCACGCTGGCGGCATTCCTGACCGGCGCGGCGTCGTTCATGTATGAGCTCGGCTGGATCCGGATGCTCAGCCTGGTACTCGGCAGCTCGACCCATTCGTTCGAGCTCATGCTCAGCGCGTTCATCCTGGGTCTGGCGCTCGGCGGACTGTACGTCCGCCGCCGCATCGAGACCATCCGCGATCCCGTGGCGTACCTGTCCTACGTCATGCTCGCCATGGGAGCCCTGGCCGCGCTGACCCTGCCGGCCTACAACCTGACGTTCGGGTGCATGGCGTGGTTCCTGAGGACCACGGCACACACCGCGTCCGGCTATGTGTCGTTCAACCTGATGAGCCAGCTGATCGCCGCACTGATCATGATCCCGGCCACCGTCTGCGCCGGCATGACGCTGCCGCTGCTGACTCACGAGCTCATGCGCCGCGGCGCCGGCGAACGGGCCATCGGCACGATCTATTCGGCCAACACGCTCGGCGCAATCGGCGGCGTGCTGCTGGCGATCCACGTGCTCATGCCGCTCATCGGGGTCAAGGGCGTGATACTCGCAGGCGCCGCCATTCACATGGCTCTGGGCCTGTCACGGCTGCTCGCCGGCCGCCGTTACCCGTCCCGAGCCTCGGCCATGGCGCTGGCGGCGTGCCTGGCGGTGCTCGGCTTCGCCATCTTCGCGGTGACCCTGGATCCGGTGAAGATGACGTCCGGCGTCTACCGCACCGGATCGGCCGCGCTGCCGGACGGTGCGACGGTGGCATATCTGCGGGACGGCAAGACCGCCACGATCAGCCTGGTCGAGCTCGGCGGCATGGTGACGATCGCCACCAATGGCAAGCCGGACGCGAGCATACAAATCGGTCCGGGCGCGGCCACGGTCGACGAAAGCACCATGGTGCTGGCCGCGGCCATACCGCTCAGCATGCAGTCGCACCCGGCACGTGTCGCAAACATTGGTTTCGGCTCGGGACTGACGACCCATACGCTGCTCGCGAGCTCGCTCGTCAAACGGCTCGACTCGATCGAAATCGAGCCGCTGATGGTGGAAGCCGCACGCCAGGGCTTTGGTGCCCGCATCGGCAACGTGTTCGATGACCCGCGCAGCCACATCGTCTACGAAGACGCGAAGACTTTCTTTGCCAGCGCGCGTGAACCCTACGACCTGATCATCTCCGAACCATCCAATCCGTGGGTCAGCGGGGTCGCGACCCTGTTCTCGGACGAGTTCTACGGCCGTATCGCGCATTACCTCGCGGCCGACGGCTACTTCGTGCAGTGGATGCAGGTCTATGAAACCAACATAGGAGTCGTGGCGTCGGTCATGAAGGCGCTGGCGCCGCACTTCGGCGCGTACGCGCTCTACAATACCGACGATGCCGATATTCTGATCGTTGCCACTCGCGGCGCGGCGCTGCGGACCCCGGATGACCGGCTGCTGCAATCGCCGCAGCTGCGCGCCGAGCTGGCGCGCATCGGCGTGCAGTCGGTCGCCGACATCGAGTCGCGAAAGATCGGCGACAACCTCACGATCGGCCCGCTGCTGCAGGCGCTACCGGTACCGCCGAATTCGGATTTCTTCCCGTTCGTGGATCTCAACGCGCCGCGCCTGCGCTACATGCGGGAGACCGCGATCGAGCTGCCCGCACTCACCGTGCTGCCCATTCCGTTCCTGGAGCTGGTCGGCGGCACTGCATCGGCCGGTCCGACCGCCGAGCCGGCCGCGAACAGCGCACTGTTTCGCGATCGCCTGGTGCGGCGGGCGCTCGAGATTCGCCGCGCCATATCGAGCGGCAGCCTCAACGAGCTGGATCCGTTCAGTGCGTCGTATCTGCGGCACATCGACATGAGCCGCGAGCGCTGTGCCGCGAACGCGGCACAGGACAGCTGGAGCAGCGCGGTGCGGAACATCAGCGATGCGACGGCGGCGTATCTGAACCCGGCCGAGCTCGAGGGAATCTGGAAATTGGTGCGGGCCAGCCCTTGCTATCGCGATGCGACCGGTGCGCGCAGGACCTGGGCGGACCTGCTGGCCGCAATCTCGCAGCGCAACGCGCCCGAGATCGTGAAGCTCGGCTCGCTGCTGCTGCAGCCGCATGCGGGCAATTCGCAGGACGACCTGGCCTATCTCACCACCGTCACCGCAGCGGCGGACGTGCGCCTGGGCGAGATCGCGCCGGCACGCAGCCTGCTGCAGGCGCAGCGGCGCGGGTCGGGTCGCGCGGGGCAATTCGACCTTGCGCTGCGCGACCTGCAGGCGCTCACGGGAGCGGCCGGTGCCGAGGCTGCTGCAGGCGCCGCGGTGACGGCGCGTGCTGGCGCCACTGCGGCGCCCTGAGTATGCTGCGCCGCTGATGACTCGATCCGCCTATGGACAGCCGCATGAACAGCAAGACGACCGATGCAACGATGGCCGTGTTCCTCGACCTGGAGAACATCGCGCTCGGGGCACGCGATGCCAGCTATCCGAGTTTCGACATCCAGAAGGTGCTCGAGCGGCTGCTGCTCAAGGGCCACATCGTGGTCAAGAAGGCCTACTGCGACTTCGATCGCTACAAGGACTTCAAGCGCGGCCTGCATGAGGCGGCGTTCGAGCTGATCGAGATCCCGCACGTGCGCCAGTCGGGCAAGAATTCGGCCGACATCCGCATGGTGGTGGATGCGCTCGATCTCTGCTACACCAAGGGGCACGTGGATACCTTCGTCATCATCAGCGGCGACTCGGATTTCTCGCCGCTGGTCAGCAAGCTGCGCGAGAATGCGAAGACCGTGATCGGCGTCGGGGTCAAGAACTCGACCTCGGACCTGTTCCTCAACAATTGTGACGAGTTCATCTACTACGACGACCTGGTGCGCAAGGAGCCGTCGAAGGCGCGCCGGCGCAGCGCGGCGGCCGCCAGCCCGAACGTCGGCGGCGACAACAAGGGCCCCGACCTCGCGGAGGCTCTCGAGCTGGTGGTCGAGACGCTCGAAGCGGTCGCCGAGGAACGCGGGGAGAACGAGCCGATCTGGGGCTCGATGATCAAACAGGCCATCAAGCGCCGGCACCCCGGCTTCAATGAACGCGCCCACGGATTTCGTTCATTCAACGATCTGCTGGCCGAGGCGCAGAAGCGCGGCCTGCTGTCCCTGCAGCCGGACGAGAAATCCGGCGGCTACACCGTGCGCGTCGCCGACCGGGCGCCGGCGCGCGCAAGCTGACCCGGCGCTGCTGCATCCCAGCAAGCACGCGCGGCCCGCGGCGGACACCGGCGCGGCACGCATGGCACGCATGGCACGCATGGAACCGATCGGCGTCCACGGCCTCCAATCCAGCTGATGCCAGCGCTGCGTTTCCCGGCGCCATTGGCGCTGGCGCAGAGGCGACACATGTCATTGACCGAATGGGTCCTGAAGGCGCGCGAGCTCGGTGCCAGCGATCTGCATCTGGAAGCGCACACGCCGGCGGTGGCGCGCATCCGCGGCGAGTTGCGCGTGCTGCGGGAATCGATTTCCGAGCAGCAGCTCGTGCAGGCGGCCAGGCAGCAGCTGGGCAGCGAGGGCTGGGCGCAATTCCTGGCGCGCGGCTCGTCCGACCTGTCGGTCGACATAGCCGCGACGCGGTGCCGGGTCAGCATGTTTCGCACGGTACGCGGCGTGGCGCTGGCCGTGCGCCTGCTCATGGCCTCGGCCAATGACCTGAAGGCCTGCAACCTGCACCCGGACCTGCGCGGATTCATCGAGGCCCGCGCCGGCCTGGTGATCGTGTCCGGCCCGACCGGCTCGGGAAAATCCACCACGCTGGCCGCCCTGGTCGAGGAAATCAATTCCTGGCGGGCCTGGAACGTCATCTGCCTGGAGAGCCCGATCGAGTACCTATTCAACAATCGGCGCTCGTTCATTCGACAACGCGAGGTCCCGACCCACTCGCCCAGCTACGAGCAGGCCATCACCGACGCGTTGCGCGAGAACCCGGACGCCATCGTGATCGGCGAGATGCGCTCACCCGAGGTCATGAGGCTCACCTTGAACGCCGCCGAGACCGGGCACCTGGTGCTGACGACGATGCATTCGGCGACGTGCGCGGAAGCGCTCAGCCGTCTGTGCATGTCGTTCGCGGCCGAGATCCAGAGCAGCATCCGTGCACAGCTGGCGGACTGCCTGGTCGGAGTCGTCTGCCAGCGCCTCGAAGCGCACGGCGAGCAGCTGCTGCTGCCGAGCTGCGAGATCCTCACCGCCAGTTCCGCCGCCAAGGGCACGATACGCGCCGGTCAGTTCAGCCAGCTTGCCACCGTGCTGCAGTCGGGCGGCGAGGACGGCATGTGGAACTTCGATCGCTATCGGCGCTGGATGGCGCAGAAGCACGACTGGGTGCCTCCCAGCGCCGCGGCGAACTGCACCTACGCCGCACCGCCCGCCGCGGCGCAGCCGCCGCTCGCGGATCACGCCGCTCGTGCCGGCGCCGCTGCCGCTGCCCGCCCGGCCGCCGAGCGTTCCGCGCAGATCGGAGCGCCGTTCGAATTCTCGATCGACGAGGAGATCGACCTGGCCGAGCTGGTCAGGAAGATCGACGATGCGACCCCCTGAGGAGCGCGCCCGCCGGCGCCTCGCGAGCCTAGGCCTTGTGGACCTGCGCCGCGGCCGCGGGCTTCAGCGCCGAACTCAAGCGGGCGACGCTGCAGATGCCGGCGAACAATGCCAGGCCGGCGGCGACCAGGGCGGGGACGCGGTTGCTGCCGACGCCGAAGGACAGCAGCGCTGCGAGCAGCGTGGCGCCGAGCGTCTGGCCGGTCAGTCGCGTGGTCGAGATCAGTCCGCCGGCTGAGGCCGCCCGGTCGTGCGGCGCCGAGTGCACGATCAGGCGTGCGTTGGGCGACAGAAACAGCCCGAACCCGCAGCCGCAGAGCATCATGCGCCAGGCCAGCTCGAGCTGCGACACGTGGGCCGGCAGGAACGCGAGCAGCAGCAACGCCGCGGTCGCGATGCCCATGCCGATGCCGCCGAGCAGCCCGGCTGGATACCGATCCGACAATATGCCGGCCAGCGGCGCGATGATCATGGTGCCCAGCGGCCACGGCGTGATCACCGCGCCCACCTCCCCGGGCGAGAAGCCGAACTGCTGCTGCAGCCGGAACGGCAGCGACACGATCAACGTCATCGAGGCGAGGAAGGCCGCGAGCCCGCCGACCGTGGACAGCGCGACCGCCGGCTTGGCGAGCAGATCGAGCGGCAGGATCGGCATGTTCGAATCCAGCTCGCGCCGCACGAACACGAACGCGACCACCACCCCCGAGACCACGACGCCGGCCGCGATGGCAGGCGAGTTGCCGTGCACGGCACTCTCGAGTCCGGCGATGATCAGGCCGAAGGTCAGTGCGCACAGCAGCGCGCCGAGCACGTCGAACGGCTGCGGGTGCGGCCGCGGCTCGGGCAGGACCCGGCGGCCGAGCAACAGCGACAGCAGCGCCAGCGGCGAGGCCGCGGCGAAGATCCACGGCCAGGTGGCCACCGACAGCACCAGCCCGCCGAGCGTGGGCGCAATGGTGGCGGCGCTGGTCACGACGACATTGTTGATCCCGAGTCCGCGCCCGAGCTGCCGCGCCGGATAGATGGCCCGGATCAGCGCGCTCGACACGCTCAGCGCAGCGGCGGCGCCGAGCCCCTGCATGGCGCGTACCGCCAGCATGAACGGCAGGCTGCGGGCGAAGAAGCACAGGATGGTCGACAGCAGGAACAGGAGCTGGCCGGATTGGTAGAGGCGGCGCAGCCCGATGCGGCTGCCGAGCGCCGAGAACGGCAGCAGCGTCATGACCAGCACCAGCTGATAGACGGTGACCACCATCACGGCGGCGGAGGGATCCACGCGCAGGTCGCGTGCCAGTGTCGGCAAGGCGACCGTCACGACCGAACCGTCGATCACCGCGAGCGCGGTGCCAAAGGCGATCGCGAGGATTGCCCGATAGCGGCGCGGCGTCGGCAGCCCGTCCATCACAGCCGGACTCTATGAGCCGATGTCGTCGCGGTGGCGGCGAGCGTAGGCGGCGATCAGGTCCTGCTGCAGCTTGGGCGGCGCACTCTGATAATGGCTGAATTCCATGCTGTAGAGACCCTCCCCGGAAGTCAGCGCCTTGAGCCGGTGTCCGTAGTCCTCGAGCTCGGCCAGGGGCGCCTGCACCGTGATCAGCGCATGATTGTCCGGCAGCACCGTCTCGCCGGTGATGCGGGCGCGCAGCGAGCCCAGATCGCCGGCGATGCTGCCGATCGCAGCCGCCGGCGCGGTGATGTTCAGGTTGACGATCGGCTCGAGCACGATGGCGTGCGCGTTGGCGATCGCATCGAGAAAGGCCTTGCGGCCGGCGGTCACGAAGGCGACTTCCTTGGAATCGACCGGATGTGTCCTGCCATCGTGCACCACCACGCGCAGATCCTGCATCGGATAGCCGGCAATCGCGCCGGTCTGCAGGACCTGGCGCACCCCCTTCTCCACCGCGGGAATGTACTGCGACGGGATGGTGCCGCCCTTGACCACATCCACGAACTCGATGCCCGCGCCGCGCGGCAGGGGCTCGACGCGCAGGAACACCTCGCCATACTGTCCGGCGCCGCCGCTCTGCTTCTTGTGCAGGCAGTGGCCTTCGGCGCCCCGCATGATCGTTTCTCGATACGGCACGCTCGGGGCATGCAGTTTCAGGGTCACGTTGAACTGGCGCTGCATGCGCTCGAGCACCACGCGCAGATGCAGTTCCCCGAGGCCATAGAGCACGGTCTCGTTGAGCGCGGGCACGTGCTCCAATCGCAGGCTCGGATCTTCGGACATCAGCTTGTGCAGCGCGTCGGCCAGCTTCTGTTCCTCGCCGTGCCGGGCAGCGGCGATGGCGACGCCGTGCATCGGCGCCGGCTGCGGCAGCGTGCGCAGGTGCAGATGGTCCTCGTCGTGCGAATTGTGGACCACCGCATCGAACTGCAGCTCATCGATCTTGGTGATGGCGCACAGATCGCCGGGCACGGCCGCGGCGATCTCCTGCAGCGCGGCGCCCTGCACCTTGTAGAGGTGTCCGGCCTTGAACGGCTTGCGCAGGTCGCCGACGAACAGCTGCGCGCCCGCCCTCAGGGTGCCCTGATGCACCCGCAGCATCCCGATCCGCCCCTGGTACGGATCGACGCTGACCTTGAATACGTGCGCCACCGCGTGCAGTTGCGGGTCGGGGGTCACGCCGACGGCCGCCGCGGCGGCCGTGTCGTCTCGCTCGAACGCGGGCGGATTCGCCTCGAGCGGGCTCGGCAGCAGGCGCACGATCAACTGCAGCAGCTCGGCCACGCCCGCCCCGCTCGCAGCGGAGGTGAAGCAGACCGGAACCAGGTGACCCTCGCGCAGCGCCTTCTCGAACGGCTCGTGCAGCTGCTCGGGCGTGATGGCGTCGTCGCCGCCGAGATATCGCTCCAGCAGTACCGGGTCCACCTCGATGACCTGCTCGATGATGTTGCGATGCGCTTGCTCGACGCTGGAAAAATCCGCGCTCGGACCATGGCGCGCGAAGAAGCAATCCACCACCCGCCGCCCGCCGTCTGCCGGCAGATTGATCGGCAGGCATTGGGCACCGAACGTTGAGGCCAGCAGCCGCAGCAATGCCGGCAGATCGGCTGCGCCTTGGTCGATCTTGTTGATGACGATGATCCGATCGAGCCCGCGCCGGGCCGCCGCTTCCGTCATGCGGCGGGTGGCGATTTCGATGCCGCTTTGGGCGTCGATCACGACCGCGGCCGTCTCCACCGCCGCCAGCACTGCCTGCGAACGGCCCAGCAGATCCACGTAACCGGGCGTGTCGATCAGATTGACGTGCCGTCCCTGCAGATCGAAATGACACACGGCGGTGTCGACCGAGTGCTGCAGTTCGCGCTCCATCGGATCGGAGTCGCAGACCGTCGTGCCGCGTGCCAGTTCCCCCTGCACGCGAATGGCACCCGCGGTGTGCAGCAGCGCCTCGGCCAGCATCGTCTTGCCTGCGGCGGCGTGCCCGACCAGTGCGAGATTGCGGATATCTGCAGTCGTGTAGGCCATCTGGCTGGTCTTCCGGGCCCTCGGCGTCTGCCTGCCGGCAGCAGCTTAGCAAATCGCGATTGGCAGCATAGCCCGCGCCGGGGCTGCCGGCCACGCGCTGCGCGCGGCTGTGTATCATTCGCAGCCGAGGAGACGCGACGCGATATGCAGCCACTTCCACCCATCGCCGGTGAGCATCCATGTGCCTGATCCTGATCGCCTGGCGCGCACATCCGCACTACCCGCTGGTGCTGGCCGCCAACCGCGACGAATTCCACGCGCGCCCGGCCGCCAGTGCGGCCTGGTGGGATCGGCAGCCCGGCATGCTCGCCGGCCGTGATTTGAGCGCCGGCGGCACGTGGCTCGGCATCACGGCCGACGGCCGGTTCGCGGCGCTCACCAATTATCGTGATCCGTCACGCACGCTGGTGGATGCGCCCAGTCGCGGCGCACTGGTGCCGGCAACGCTGGCGGCCGCGATTCCGGCAGCGGAGCGGCTGCGGCAATTGCAGCAGACGGCCGGCGCCTACAATGGTTTCAACCTGATCTTCGGCGATCGCGAGCAGCTCGCGGTGTTCGAGAGCGTTTCAGGCAAGGGCCATCTGCTCGGACCGGGCGTGTACGGACTGTCGAATCACCTGCTCGACACGCCGTGGCCGAAGGTGCGCAACGCGAAGTCGGCGCTCGCGGCAGCGCTGGCGCGCCTGCCGGCCGAGGAGGCGCTGCTGCAGCTGCTGCGCGACGGGCGCCAGGCCGACGACGAACAGCTGCCGCGCACCGGCGTGAGCCTGGAGTGGGAACGACTGCTGTCGAGCGCTTTCATCCGCGCGCCCGATTACGGCACCCGCTGCTCGACCATCGTGCTGCTCGACGCCGGGGGCCGGGTGCGCTTCGTCGAGTGGAACTGGGACCGCTCCGGCGAGCCGTCGGGACGGGTCGAATATGGCTTCCAGATCACCGCGGCCGCGGCGTCTTGAACAGTCGGCGAACGCTGCCGCGCGCGAGGGGCCGGTGATGGCCGACGGCACCGATCCGATCGAGGTGCCGTACCGGGAGCTTTCGGCCGACGCGCTGCGCGGCGTGCTCGAGGCGTTCGTCCTGCGCGAGGGCACGGAATATGGGCGGCGCGACTACTCGCTGCAGGAAAAGGTCGCGCACGTGCTGCGGCAGCTCGAGCGCGGCGAGGCGCGCATCGTGTTCGACCCCGGGGCAGAGACGATCGACATCGTGGTGACGGCGCCCGGGCGCGCAGCGCGGTCGGCGCCGCGATGACGGCCGGCGCGCTGGGCGATCGGTGCGGCCGGCGAACGATCCGTGACCGGAAAGGAGGCCAGTTTCCATGAAGAAGATCGATCAGTCCGCCGTGCAGGTACGCAAGGGCTCCCGCTACCCCGCCCCATTCGATGAACCGTGCCGCGAGCGGCTGCGCAAGGTGCTGGGAGACGCCGCCGGCCTCACGGATTTCGGTGTCAACCTGCTGCATCTGCCTGCGGGTGCGTGGTCGAGCCAGCGCCACTGGCACAGTGCCGAGGACGAGTTCGTCTGGGTGCTGGAGGGTGAGGTCGTGCTGGTCAGCGACCAGGGAGAGGAAGTCCTGCGATCCGGAGACTGCGCCGGCTTCAAAGCCGGACTCGCCGACGGCCACCACCTGCAGAATCGCGGAGCGATTCCCGCCCTGGTGCTGGAAGTCGGCTCGCGCCGCAGCGGCGACGCCGCCGAATACCCCGATATCGATCTGCGCTGGAGCAAGTCGGGCGGCCCGACTCACAAGGACGGCAGCCCGTATTGAGGGCGCGCCGCCGTGCGCGCAGATCAGCCCCGTGGTGCGCGACGCGGCGACCGGAGCGTTGCGGTCCCTAGTGGTGGAGTCCGCGCGGCGTGAGCAGACCGGCCCGCCACGCGATCAGCAGCAGCATGAACAGCGCGATCGACAGCGAAATGCGAACGGTGAGCGCGCGCAGCATCTTCCGGGAGTCGCCGTGCCCGGTGTAGAGGTAATACAGCGCCGAGCCTAGGCTTGCCACGATTGCGGCCAGCAGGCAGAAGATCAGGATGCGGATGAAATCCATGATCGCCCTCCGATGAAAGTCGGCCGAAGGCGCCGGGCGGCGACGGCCCGGTGCTGGCGCGGCGGGGCGGGGTTCGAGCCGGCCCGAGACGGCCCAGTATAGCGGCTGGAGTCGTCAAGCCTGTACTTTGGCTGCGTCGGGCCGGCACAATGCACGCCCCCCCCGACGGAGCTCCAGAGCTTGCCGCTGAGCTTGAAAATCGGCCGATTCCGCTGGTCCGCGACCTGGGCCATGACGCTGCTGACGATGGCGGCCGTGGTCCTGTTCCTGGATCTCGGCCGCTGGCAATGGCACCGGGCGCTGCAAAAGCGCGCGCAGGCCGCCAGCTTCAACGCCGGCGGACAGGCCGTGACGCCGCTCGCGGGCCGCACCTCGGCTGCGCTCGCGCGCTATGCGCAGGTGCTGCTGCAGGGCAGCTATGACGGCCAGCATCAGTTCCTGCTCGACAACATGTCGCATGCGGGCCAGCCGGGCTACCAGGTGCTCACGCCGCTGCAGCTCGCGGACGGCCGGACCGTGATCGTCAATCGCGGCTGGGTCGCCGGCACGGCCAGCCGCGCCCGGCTGCCGAACATCGATCTCGATGCCGCCGCGCCGGTCACGGCGCTTGGGCGGCTCGATGACCTGCCGGTGGCCGGCATCGCGCTGGGACATGTGGCACCGGCCCTGGACGCGCGCTGGCCCAAGGTCACGAGCTTTCCGACCATGGCCGACCTGGCGGCGGCGCTCGGACGGCCGCTCGAACCGCGCCAGCTGCTGCTCGATCCCGGCCAGCCGCTGGGCTATGCGCGCGATTGGCACCCGGGCGGACTCGGAGCTGCACGTCACCTCTCCTATGCGGTGCAGTGGTGGGCCTTCGCCGCGCTGGCGCTGGGGCTGTACGGCTACCTGAACTGGCAGAAGCCGCCGCGATGAGCACGCCTGCGCGGGGGGGCGCGCGCTTCAAGCGCGCATTGCCGCTGCTGGTGCT
Source organism: Gammaproteobacteria bacterium (assembly GCA_027315105.1). Taxonomy (GTDB): domain Bacteria; phylum Pseudomonadota; class Gammaproteobacteria; order Steroidobacterales; family Steroidobacteraceae; genus FEN-1191. The sequence goes on along the minus strand of DAHUYP010000003.1, from coordinate 19,548 downwards.
GCTGGCGTTCTTCGCGCCGCTGCTGGTGTCGTTCCTGATCTACTACGGTTCCGATTGGCGTCCGGCCGGACGTACCAACCATGGCACGTTGATCCTGCCGCCGCGCCCGCTGCAACCGCCATCCCTGGTGCGCATCGATGCCGACGCGCCCGGTGGCGACGGGCCCGCCGCTGCGGACGTGCTGTCGGGCAAATGGTCGCTGCTCTACATCGGCGCCGGCGACTGTGACGCCGATTGCCGCCGCACCCTGTATTTCATGCGCCAGACGCATCTCGGGCTCGGCAACCTGAGCCCACGCTTGCAGCGGGTGTTCCTGGTGACCGAGCGCTGCTGCGACCGCGCCTTCCTGGCGCGCGAGCATCCGGGCCTGATCACGCTGGATGCGCAGGGCGCCGCGGGGACGCAGCTGCTGGCGCAATTCCCGGCGGATCGACGCGCCACCACGATCTTCATCGTCGATCCTCGCGCCAATCTGATGATGCGGTACGATGCCGACGCGGACCCGAAGGGACTGCGCGACGACCTGAAGAAGCTGCTCTCTCTCTCGCACATCGGTTAGCACCCCCATGAGCCACCCTGCGCTGATCCGCGCCGTCACCGTCGCCGCGTTCTCGCTCTGCCTGGCGGTGGTCGTACTCGGCGCCTACGTGCGCCTCAACGATGCCGGACTGGGCTGCCCCGACTGGCCCGGTTGCTATGGCCATCTCACGCCCGCGGGAGCGCAGGCCGAGCAGCGCGCGGCGCCGCTGGCGCTGCGGCCGCTGGATGTGGGCAAGGCCTGGCGGGAAATGGTGCACCGCTATGCCGCCAGCACGCTCGGGCTGCTGATCCTGTGCCTGACGGCGATGGGCATCGCCTGGCGGCGCGAGCGCATCGTGCCGCCGCGGTTCGTGCTGCTGCTGCTGGCGATCGTGGTGCTGCAGGGCGTGCTCGGCATGCTGACGGTGACCTGGCAGCTCACGCCGCTGATCGTCACGCTGCACCTGCTGTTCGGTTTCTCCACCCTGTCGCTGCTGTGGTGGCTGGTCTTGAGCCCACCGCGCCGGCGCGGCGGCGCCTGGGCGCCGGCACAGCCATTGCGCGGCCCCGGCCTGGCGGCGGCACGCCGCCTGGCGGGGATCGCACTGGCGGTCCTCGGGCTGCAGATCGCGCTGGGCGGCTGGACCAGCAGCAACTACGCCGCGATCGCCTGCCCGGACCTGCCCACCTGCCAGGGTAGCTGGTGGCCGCAGGCGGACTTTCGGTCGGCCTATGTCCTGTGGGGCGGACTGGGGATCAATTACGAGGGGGGCGTGCTCGACAATCCGGCCCGGGTGGCGATACACCTGACGCACCGCCTGGGCGCCATCGCCGCCGCGCTGGCGCTGCTGGCCGCCGCCATCGCGGCACTGCGCGTGCGTGGCGGCTCGGTACGCCAGGCCGGGCTGGCGCTGCTGCTGCTGCTGCTGCTGCAGCTCACCATCGGCACCACCATGGTGCTGCGCGGCTTTCCGCTCTGGCTCGCCACGGCTCACAATGCGGGCGCCGCCCTGCTATTGTTGGCGACCCTGGCGCTCAACCGGTCGCTGCGACCGGTGCCGGCGCTCTAACTCCACTCGCTGACGCCGAGCCGCAACCGCACATGAGCCAGCCGAACGCCCGCAGCCTTGCCGCCGCCGCCACCTGGCGCGATTACCTCGAATTGACGAAGCCGCGGGTGGTCGCGCTGAGCGTGCTGACGGCGGTGGTCGGCACGCTGCTGGCGACGCCGCACCTGCCGCCGCTGGACGCGCTGCTCGCCGGCAATCTGGGCATCGCGCTGTCGGCCGCCTCGGCCGCGGCCATCAATCACGTTCTCGACCGCCGCATCGATGCGCGCATGGCGCGCACGCGCAATCGACCCCTGCCCTCGGGCCACCTGGCACACACCCAGGCGCTGGGCTTCGCGCTGCTGCTGGGCGTCGCCTCGATGGTGATCCTGGTCGCGTTCGTGAACGTCTTGACCGCGGCGCTGACCTTCGCCTCGCTGATCGTCTACGCGGTCGTCTACACGGTCTGGCTCAAGCGCGCGACGCCGCAGAACATCGTCATCGGCGGCGCCGCCGGCGCCGCGCCACCGGTGCTGGGCTGGGTCGCCGTCACCAACCACCTCGACGCGCATGCGCTGCTGCTGTTCCTGATCATATTCGCCTGGACGCCGCCGCATTTCTGGGCGCTGGCGATCGCGCGCCGCCACGACTATGCGCGCGCCGACATCCCGATGCTGCCGGTGACGCACGGCGTCGAGTTCACGCGCCTGCACGTGCTGCTCTACACCGTGATCCTGTGCATCGTCACGCTGCTGCCGTACATGACCGGTATGAGCGGGCTGCTCTATCTCGGCGGCGCGGTGCTGCTCAATGCCCGCTTCCTCTGGCTCGCGATCGCGCTCAAGCTCTCGGGGCGCGACGAATTGCCGATGCGCATGTTCCGCTTCTCGATCAGCTACCTGATGTGGCTGTTCCTGCTGCTGCTCGCCGACCATTATCTGCCGCTGCTGCGCGGCTGACCCCGGCCCGCCGCTCACGCGAGCCGCGCGCGCGAGCCGCTCAGGCCAGCCGCAGCGCCACCGCGCCCGCGGCGATCAGTCCGGTGGACAACAGGCGCTGCAGCGTGACGCGCTCCTTGAGAACCACGAGCGAGATCACGGTCGCAAACAGGATCGAGGTTTCGCGCAGGGCCGCAACCAGTGCCACCGGCGCCACGGTCATGGCCCAGAGTGCGATGCCGTAGGAGGCCACGGTGCCGGCGCCGCCGGCCAGGCCGCGCGACCATCGGCCGCGCAGGTAGGCGCGCCAGTCATCGCGCCGAAGCAGCCAGGTGCGCAGCAGCTGGCCGATCCCCGTGAGCAGAAAGATCCAGAGCGTGTAGGCGGCCGGGGACTGCGATTTCCGGACACCCATGCCGTCGATCAGCGTATAGCTTGCGATTACGAGCGCGTTGCCGAGCGCGAGGACGGTCGCCGGACGCGGGGCCTGCGACCGCGGCTGGCGCTGAATCGCCAGGCCGAGCACGCCGCCGCAGATCAGGCCGATGCCGAGCCATCGGGCCGCCGTCAGGGCTTCGCCGATCAGGGCACCGCTGAGCGTGGCGACGATCAACGGCGCCGTGCCGCGCATGATCGGATAGGCGTGGCTCAGGTCGCCGTGGCGATAGGCCGCCGCCAGCAATGCGTAGTACGCGAACTGCGCCAGCACCGAGGCGGCAATGAACGGCCAGCTCGCCGGCGCCGGCGGCGGCAGCCACGGCAGCAGCAGCACGGCGAGCGCGCCGGCCGAGGTCGTGATCATGACCGTGCTCAGCTGCGTGTCGCCGCCGCTCTTGACGATCGCGTTCCAGACGGCGTGCAGGAACGCGGCAAACAGCACGCTGCCGAGCACGTAGCCGGGCATGCCTTACGCGCTGCCGCTGCCGCGAGACGGACGATCCGCGACGAACGGATTGCTGCGCCGCTCCTCGCCGAAAGTCGACATCGGGCCGTGGCCCGGCAGGAAACGCACCTCGTCCCCCAGCGGCAACAATCGCTCGCGGATCGAGCGCAACAGCGTGGCCTGATCGCCGCCGGGGAAATCGCTGCGGCCGATGGAGCCGCGAAACAGCACATCGCCGACCAGCGCCAGCTGCCCGGCGCGATCGTAGAACACGACATGGCCCGGCGTATGCCCGGGGCAATGCAGCACTTCCAGCGTCTGCCGCCCCAGGCTGACGCGATCGCCGTGCTCGAGCCAACGCGTCGGAGTAAAGGCTTCGCTCGGCGCCAGTCCGAACATCTGCGCCTGCAAGGCGAGTTGATCGATCCAATACCGATCGGCCCGGTGCGGGCCCTCGATCGGCAGCCCGCAGCGGCGCGCGAGCGCTGCCGTGGCGCCGGCGTGGTCGATGTGGCCGTGGGTCAGCAGGATTTTCGTCAGCCGCAGCCGTTCACGCTCGACCAGCGCGAGCACACGCTCGAGCTCGCCGCCCGGATCGACGATCGCGGCCTCGAGCGTGCCCTCGCAGGCGATCACGGAACAGTTCTGCTGCAGCGGAGTGACGGGGATGACAAAGAGCTTCATGGCGTTATTATGGCGCAGGACGACGCGCCCGCCGCACCCGCCGGCGCCGCAGCGCAGGGCTGGCGGCCCGGGGAAAGCGGGCGTGCAGCGGGGAGTGATCGCAGCATGTTGATCGAACGCGTCTGGGCTGCCAACCAGGGTCGCAACTTCAACTATCTCGTCGCCTGCGGCGAGAGCGGCGAGGCGCTGGCGATCGATCCGCTCAACGCCGGCGCGTGCCTGGCGCGCGCGCGCGCGCTCGGGTGGAGCATCAGGCAGGTCTTCAACACGCACGAGCATCCCGATCATACCGGCGGCAATGCCGAGATGGTGGCGGCGACCGGCGCCGCCGTGCTGGCACACGCGGCGGCGGCGCGGCTCATCGGCGGTGTCACGCATGCACTCCGGGGCGGCGATGCGGTGCGCGTGGGCCGCAGCGTCGAGCTGCGCTGCCTCGACACGCCCGGCCACACGCGCGCGCATCTGTGCCTCTACAGCGAGTCCGATGGCGCCGGGCAGCCGGCGCTGTTCTCGGGCGATACCCTGTTCAACGCCGGCGTGGGCAACTGCATTCACGGCGGCGACCCGCAGCTGCTGTACGAGACGTTCGCCGGCCTGCTGTCGGGCCTGCGCGACGCCACGCGCGTATTTCCCGGGCACGAATATCTGCTGCGCAACCTGGGCTTCACGCTCGAGCGCGAATCATCGAATGCGGCCGCCCGCTCGCTGGCACAGCGCTGCGCCGCGCTGGCGGCCGAGTCGGTGCCGGTGATGACGCTGGGGGAGGAGCGCCAGATCAACGCCTTCTTCCGGCTGCAGAACCCGGAAATCATCGCCGGACTCAGACGCATCCGCCCCGACTGGACCTCCGACCCGGATCCGCGGGCGGTATTCCTGGCGCTGCGCGAACTGCGCAATCGCTGGTAATGCCGGCGGCCGCTCGCACGGCGCCGCGCCTGCCGCACACCGCTGCGGGCCGCCGCGGGGAATACTCGGGCCGGCGCATGGGGTAGAATTCGCGCCCCTCATGGATCTGTCGCCAATCCTCAATCCCCTGAATGACGCCCAGCGGGACGCCGTAACGGCCCCGCTCGGCCCGGTGCTGGTGCTGGCCGGCGCCGGCAGCGGCAAGACCCGCGTTCTCACCCACCGCATCGCCTGGTTGATCCAGGCCGAGGGGGTGTCGCCGCACGGCATCCTGGCCGTGACGTTCACCAACAAGGCGGCGGCCGAGATGCGCGGGCGCGTCGAGCAGCTGCTGGGCACCCCGGGCGCCGCGCTCTGGCTCGGCACGTTCCATGGAATCGCGCACCGGCTGCTGCGCATGCACTGGCGCGAGGCCGGACTGCCGCAGACCTTTCAGATCCTGGACGCCGAGGATCAACAGCGGCTGATCAAGAAACTGCTCAAGGCCCAGGGCCTGGACGAGAACACCTGGGTGCCGCGCGAAGTGCAGTACTTCATCAACAAGCACAAGGACGAGGGCCGACGTCCCAAGCACCTCAAGAGCGGCGGCGATCCGACCGAGGTGCAGCTCATCAAGCTCTACGAGCGCTACGAGGAGGCCTGCGCGCGCTCGGGTGTAATCGATTTCGCCGAACTGCTGCTGCGCGCGTTCGAGCTCTGGCGCGACGACCCCGAGCTGCTGCATCAATACCGCACGCGCTTCCGCCATGTGCTGGTCGATGAGTTCCAGGACACGAATGCCATTCAGTACGCCTGGATCCGGCTGCTGGTGGCCAGCTCCGGCGCGCCGTTCGTGGTCGGCGACGACGATCAGTCGATCTATCGCTGGCGCGGAGCCCGGGTCGAGAATCTGCACCAGTTCCGTGAGGACTTCCCGCAGGCCAGGGTCTTCCGGCTGGAGCAGAACTACCGCTCCAGCGGCGCCATTCTCGATGCCGCCAATGCGCTGATCACGCACAACTCGGGCCGGCTCGGCAAGACGCTCTGGACCAGCGGCGCGCGCGGCGAGCCGGTCAGGCTGTATGCGGCGTTCAACGAGCGCGACGAGGCCGATTTCGTGGTCACGCGCATCCTCGAGTGGGCCCAGCGCGGCGGCCTGCGGCGCGAGGCCGCGATCCTGTATCGCTCCAATGCGCAGTCGCGCGCCTTCGAGGAGGCCCTGATCGCGGCGCGCGTGCCCTACCGCGTGTACGGCGGGCTGCGCTTCTTCGAGCGCGCCGAGATCAAGGATGCGCTGGCGTACCTGCGCCTGATCGGCAATCGCGACGATGACGCCTCGTTCGAGCGCATCGTCAATCTGCCGCCGCGCGGCATCGGCAACAAGAGCGTCGACAACCTGCGCGAGGCCGCCCGCGGCGCCGGCAGCTCGCTGTGGCGCGCGGCCGGCGCGACGCTCGCGGCCGGCGAAGGCGGCCGCGCGGCCGCAGCGCTGCTGGGCTTTCTGCAGCTCATCGAGCGGCTCGCGACGGCGATCGAAGGCCTGCCGCTGCACGAGCAGGTCGATCACGTCATCAGCGCCAGCGGGCTGATCGAGCATCATCAGAAGGACAAGGCCGACCGCGGCGAGGCGCGGGTGGAGAACCTGCTCGAGCTGGTCAGCGCGGCGCGCGGCTTCGACGCGCAGAGCGACCTGCCGCCGCTGCAGAGTTTCCTCGCGCACGCCGTGCTCGAGTCCGGCGAGGCCCAGGGCGATGCCTGGGAGGATTGCGTGCAGATGATGACGCTGCACAGCGCCAAGGGGCTGGAGTTTCCGCTGGTGTTTCTCGCCGGCATGGAAGACGGGCTGTTCCCGCACCAGCGCTCCCTGAACGACCTGGACGGCCTGGAGGAGGAGCGGCGGCTGTGCTACGTCGGCATGACGCGCGCGATGCGGCAGCTGTACTTCACCTACGCCGAGCAGCGGCGGCTGCACGGCGCGGACAGCTACAACTCCCCGTCGCGCTTCATTCGGGAGCTGCCGCCGGGGCTGCTCGAGGAGGTGCGGCCGCGCATCCGCGTATCGCCGCCGCCGCCGGAACGCAGCCTCGCCGCGCTGGGCGGCGGCGCATTCGGCGCGCGCGCGCTCGGGCGCGCAGCGGCGGCCGAGACGGCCGGCAGCATGCACCTCGGCACCCGCGTGCGCCATGGGAAATTCGGCGAGGGCGTCGTGCTCAACGTCGAAGGTCAGGGGCCGCATGCGCGGGTGCAGGTCAATTTCGAGCGGCAGGGCTCGAAGTGGCTCATGCTGCAGTACGCGAACCTCGAAGTCATGTAGCGGCAACGGAGCGCACGCGCGGATGAAGATTCTGATCCTGGGCGCCGGGCAGGTCGGACGAACGGCGGCATATCACCTGTCGCGCGAGCCGGCCAACGAAGTCACCGTGGTCGACACCAACGACGACGTCCTGCGCGATCTGCAGGACCGGCTCGATATCCGCGCCGTGGCCGGCCATGGCTCCTACCCGACGGTGCTCGAGGCGGCCGGCATCGCCGACACCGACATCCTGGTCGCGCTGACCAGCAGCGACGAAGTCAACATAGTGGCCTGCGAGATCGCACATGCGCTCTACCGCACCCCGACCAAGATCGCACGCATCCGCGCGCCCGAATACACCACGCGCGAGCAGCTCTTCACCGAGGGTGGGCTGGCGGTCGATGTGTGGATCAGCCCGGAGCAGCTGGTCACGGAGTACATCGCCAAGCTGCTGTCCTATCCGGGCGCATTGCAGGTGGTGGATTTCGCCGACGGCCGCGTGCAGCTGGTCGGCGTGCGAACGCGGCGCGACGGCCTGCTGGTCGGGCGCGAGCTGCGCACGCTGCGCGAGCACCTGCCGGACACCGAGGCACGCGTCGCCGCCATCTACCGCAACGACCGGCTGATCAGCCCTGGCGGCGACACGGTCATCGAGGAGAACGACGAGATCTTCTTCGTCGCTGCCTCCGACGATCTGCGGCGCGTGATGGCGGAGCTGCGCCGCAGCGAGGACCCGGTGCGGCGGCTGGTGATCGCCGGCGGCGGCAACATCGGGTTCAGGCTCGCGCGCACGCTCGAGAAGAACAATCAGGTCAAGCTCCTCGAGCGCGACAGCGCACGGGCGCGCCGGATCTCCGAGATCCTGGAAAATACGATCGTGCTCAGCGGCGATGCCGCCGACGAGGAGCTGCTGGTCGAGGAGAACATCGACAGCGCCGACGTCTTTGCCGCGCTGACCAACTCCGAGGAAGCCAACGTGCTGTCGGCGATGCTGGCCAAGCGGCTCGGCGCCAAGCGCGTGATGGCGCTCATCAACCGCCCCTCGTACGGCGAGCTGATGGAAAACCACAGCATCGACATCGTGATCTCGCCGCAGACCATCACGATCGGCTCGCTGCTGGCGCACGTGCGGCGCGGCGACGTGGTGCGCGTGCATTCGCTGCGGCGCGGTGCGGCCGAGGCCATCGAGGCCGTGGTTCACGGCACGCAGGAGCGTTCGCGCGTCGTCGGCCGCCGGCTCGAGCAGATCACGCTGCCGCCGGGCGCGAGCATCGTCGCGATCGTGCGCGGCGAGTCCGTGATCATGGCGCACCATGACACGGTGATCGAGACCGAGGACCACGTGATCGTCTTCCTGTCCGATCGCCGGCACATCGACGCGGTGGAACGGTTGTTCCAGACCGAAACCTAGGACGGCTGCGATGCGCTCGCTGCTCGGCGTACTGAACATCTTCGGCTCGCTGCTCGCCTGGTTCGCGCTGTTCTTTCTATTGCCGATCGCCACCGCGCTGTTCTACGGCGAGCTCGCGCCGCTGCGCGGCTTCGTCGCGGGGGCGGTGATCGCCGCGGCCGGCGGGCTGCTGCTGCAGCTGGCGACACGGCGCTACCGCTATGACCTCAAGCCGCGCGACGCCTACCTGCTGGTGACCTTGAGCTGGCTGACGATCGCGGCCGTGGCGACCACGCCGCTAATGATCGACCTGCCGGGTTTGTCGTTTACCAAGGCCTATTTCGAGGCCATGTCCGGATTATCGACCACCGGCGCGACGGTCCTCAACGGGCTCGACCGCCTGCCGCATAGCGTCAACCTGTGGCGCCACAGCCTGAGCTGGCTGGGCGGCATGGGCATCATCGTGCTCGCGGTCGCGGTCCTGCCGCTGCTGGGCGTCGGCGGCATGCAGCTCTATCGGGCGGGCGCGCCGGGAGCGGTCAAGGATGCGAAGCTCGCGCCGCGCATCACGGAGACCGCGAAGACGCTGTGGTTCGTCTACGCGGGCCTGACGGCGGCCTGCGCGCTGGCGCTGTGGGCCGCCGGCATGTCGGTGTTCGATGCCATCTGCCATGCGCTGTCGACGCTGGCGCTCGGCGGCTTCTCGACCCATGACGCGAGCATCGGCTATTTCAACTCGCCGATGATCGAGTTCGTGCTCATGATCTTCATGCTGATCGCGGCGATGAATTTCGCCACTCATTTCATCGCGCTGCGCAAGGGCGATTTCAGCGTCTACCGGCGCGATCCCGAGGCGCGCTGGATGCTGCTGCTGGTGCTCGGCAGCTGCATCCTGATCGCGGTGTTCATCCAGCTCAAGGGCGTCTACGGCAATACCCTCCAGTCGCTGCGCTACGCCTCGTTCAATGTGATCTCGCTCGCCACCGACAGCGGCTTCGTCAACACCGATTATGGCCGCTGGCCGGTGTTCGCGCCGATGTGGATGCTGTTCCTGAGCTGCCTGTGCGCCAATACCGGCTCGACCGGCGGCGGCATCCGGATGTTTCGTTCGCTGATCCTGATCAAGCAGTCGCTGCGGGAGATGTTCACGTTGGTGCATCCGCAGGCGGTGGCGCCGCTGAAGATCTCCGGCCAGGTGGTGCCGAACGGCGTGGTGTACTCGGTGCTCGCGTTCATCTTCCTGTATTTCATCACCATTGCGGTGCTGACGTTCGCGCTGCTGATCTCGGGCCTGGACTCCATGTCGTCCTTCTCGGCCATCATCGCCTGCATCAACAACGTCGGCCCCGGCCTGCATGAGGTCGGCCCGGCCAGCAATTACAGCGGGCTCACCGATTTCCAGAGCTGGACCTGCATTGCCGCCATGTTCCTGGGGCGCATCGAGATCATCACCTTCGCGGTGCTGTTCACGCCGACTTTCTGGCGCAAGTAGCGCGCGGCGTGGGGACCAAAGCGGCTGATAGATGCCGTCGACCGACAGTCCCGTATCCAGCCGGCCGCCATGGCGGTTGTTCCGCAGCCGGCAGGGCTCTTCGCGCCGCGGCGCGTGGTAAGAGAGGATCGACAGGATCGGCCGATCGCGCATCGGCTACAGATGACCCGTCACCGCAGGCGGGGAATTCCAGTTGTTGTTTCTGCCATCCGAAAACCGGACCGGAGCGGCGACCATATCTTTCAGATCGGCATTGTCGAGTGCGGCGACCTGCACGGTCACGTAGTCGCCGCCGATCGCTTCCAGGTATCCGCGACCGAAAGTCCGTACGCCGCAGTGCCGACAAAATGGGTGATGCACCGCTTTCGAATTGAACTGGTAGTCGCTGAGGTCCGCCTCCCCGGATAGCAGGCGAAACGCATCGGGTCGCACGATGACCCCCCAGCTGCGGGTCTTCGTACAAATTGAGCAATTGCACTTGCCTGTGCCCGCACTCAAATCAAGATCCGCCTCGAAGCGTACGGCCCCGCAGTGACAGCTGCCCGTATAGCGTTTCATCATTTTTGCAAACCCCCAACTCGTCGGTTCTTAGTCCCGCGTATTGCCAGGACGGCACCGCCGCCCGCGGGCATGACGGCACGTGAAACTTCAAACCCCAACGGCTCGCTCTGCAGCGATGCCCTGGTGGGGGACGCGGATTGACTGTAACACATGTTCCATGTAACATGTGTTTCATGGGCGAGCGCAAGGACGAATTACTCCAGGCGGCGATGGGATATCTCCTGGAGCACGGCGTGGCCGAGCTTTCATTGCGCCCCCTGGCGAAGGCCATTGGTACGAGCGCGCGCCTGCTGATCTTCCATTTCAAATCGAAGGAGCGGTTGCTCGACGAGGTGCTTCGCCAGATTCACGGTCGTCTACGTTTCATTCTGACGAGCGAGGCTTCGAACGTCCCTCCTGGGGGTACGTCGTCCCCGATGAAGCAATTCTGGATGCACGCCACCGCACCCGAACTGCTGCCCTATTGGCGGCTGCTGTACGAAGTGCACTTCACGGCGCTGCAAAAGCCGGAAGCGTTTGCCAAGTACCTGAGAGAACTGTCCATCGGCTGGGCGCAGATCATCCAATCGCGGTTGCCGCCCGCGCTGCGGGACCCACAGACCGCGATTCTGGTGGGGGCGGTGTTCGACGGACTGATGATGGAACTACTCACGTCCGGGAACGTGCGTCGCACCACGCAGTCGCTCGATGTCTTTATTGAAATGTTACGAGCAAGGAACGCTGCTCGGATCGAACCGCAGCCGGATCAGGACGCACTGCGTCGGCGGCGACCTCGGTCGCTGGCCGATCCGGGGAAAGACCACGCCAAGAGGCGGAACCGGGCGTGAAGGCGCTACCCGACAGGATCAAGCTCTGGATCGGACTTGCTCTGTCACTCGGGCTGGGCAGCCTGCCTTTTCCGGTCTGGGATCACGAGTTGATCGACGTCACCCACATGCTCGGCAATGAGCTCATCTACTGGGCGCTGGTTGCGATGACCCTGATCTACGTGATTGGCGTGGAATGTCGGCCGTTGGCCTCAATCGGCTTTCGCCGACCAACTTTCGCCGATGTTGCGGCCGGTCTTGCCGTCGGTATCGCGACTCTCGCCGGCCTGTGGCTGTTGTACGCGGTCGTGCTCCCGGCTCTGCATTTGAGCGAGGAACAGCAGGTAGAGCAACTACGGGCAGCACCAACGTGGTGGTTAGCTGCATCGGTCGTGCGCGCGGGGGTCTCGGAAGAGGTGCTGTTTCGCGGCTACCCCATTGAACGACTGCAAGCGTGGACGCGGCGGCGCAGCATCGCCTTCGGGGTTCCACTCGTGCTGTTCACGCTTGCCCATGTCGGGCCTTGGGGCTGGGCGCATCTGATCGTTGCGGGCTTTGGGGGCCTGACGCTCACCGTGCTGTACCTTTGGCGGCGCAACTTGTGGGCGAACATTCTGGCCCATTGCCTGGTGGACGGCATTGCCGTTCTGTCGTAAGCGCTGTTATCAAGTTGGGGATCACGATCATGAGTCGCGCGGTCGGCCGATTTGGCGGTCACGGTAGACGGGCGCCGATTTGCAAAGGATACGATCGTGCTCGTCTCGATGTCAGGCTGGTGCCCGTCTGCCGCGCCCCCGACGACAGTCATGTCCTCGCCATCGCCCGAGCCGCCAAGACCGACTCGATCATCACCGACGATCAGGATCTCCCGGTCCTCGGGGATTTAGAAGGGCATTCCCATCCGCACCGCCTGCGAGGCGTCCGGCATCCTCGAACTGCAGGGCTGAGCCGGCCAGGCACGCCCCTGTTCCCACAGCGGTTTTGATGCAAACGGCAGCCAACCGTCTATCCTGGGGACTCAAGCGATCTCAGCGGCACAGTGCATCAACCCGTAGGCCACAAAAGCCGCGCCGAGGCTAGCCTGCCTCGCTTGAATAACGGCGCAGAACCGGTGGCGACAGCCAACAATCGGCAGCCGACCGTCGCGCACGCTGTAAGGAGCGGCTGGCGCCGCGTTGCGCTTCGCAACTTACCTGTACGTTGAGCCAGCATGCAGCGAGTTAGGTACCCGAGGCAGAGTTCCTAATGAAGAGCCTGAGAGCTACAAAAATACCAAGACCCAGAACCGCAAATGTTCCAGGTACGCTCTCACGACCGGAGTGGCTCCAAAGCGTCATTGCAATTCCGGCCGCGCCGCCCACCATAAGCCCAACAGAAGTCACAAACCAATATCGAAGCGGAAATTTGGTCATTGGCCAAAACGGCTTTCGAGTCGAATAGGGCGAGGACCAGTCGATACATTGACGGTATCGAATTGCCTTTAACCATACAAACAGCGCAACGGAAACAACCAATCCAATCAAAATCGCCGCTGGCCAGTCTAGATTGGAACGTCCAATCGGAATGGAGAGTATTGCAACCGTGATTAGCGCAACAACGCCGATTCTTCCAAGCAACCACATGACCACGTCTTGCTCGCCGATCTCAAAAATGGATTGTCACTCCGGCACCCACGACGATTGCTTTGCCGAACGTGAGTATCGGCCCTTGTGGGCCTTCTGACCCGAACGAGGCACTCAGCGGTGTGCCTGGTACCGTGACAATTACCGCCAACGAGTTCTCCTCACCTACGTGGAATTCTCCTTCTACGCCATCGCCCAACCCAAATTGACCGATCCCTTGTAGTCCAAAGTTAGAGCCGCTTTGCACACACCCTGTGTCAGTCGGGTGTATGCTCACTGCAAATCCACGGCCGACGCCAGCATATGCACCGATCGTCCACTGGCCATTGAATAGGCCGGTCCCACCATTGTTGCCGATGATAAATTCGAAACCTCTTCCGGCTCCAACGCCTAGCGCTATTTGCCAAAGACCAAGCGGGTCAGTGCTCGAGACCGGGTTATCGCCAACATAGGCGTACACGTTGATCCCGCCCTTTAGCCCGATCGGGTCTGACTCCACATACCTACCAACATTGGGATCATAATCTCTGAAGTAATAGTAATTCAGCCCCGTCTCCGCCATGTAGAGCTGCCCGGGGAATCTCAGGTTGTAGACGAACGTTCCGAGCCCACCGGGATGCTGGTTCGGCGCGGCCGTGCCGAACGGATCCTGGTGGATGCGCCACACGAGCGCGTTGGTGCTCGCCGCGATGATCTTCCTGGGCGTGTTCAGCTGATCGGTGTGAACGTCATGGATGTCGACCCCGCTCGCCGGGTCAGGACGCAGCGTCGCGACCGGGATATCGCCGAGCCATACGGTCTCCTCGACCAGATTACCGCTACCGTCGTATTCGCCGAGAATATTCCCGGACTCGTCATAAGACTCCTTCAGAGCGAAGAAGATCGAACGCTTGAAAGGAAGCCGCCCCGGTCGGGGCGGCCCAATTACTTTCGAATCTGCGAAGTTCGGCTAGTAATGGATGTAGCGCTCGAGCTGCTCGATCGTCTGCTGCTGCTCCTCGAGCACCGAACGCACCAGGTCACCGATCGACAGCACGCCGACGACGCGCTCGCCCTCCACCACCGGCAGATGCCGCACGCGCTTCTCGCTCATGATCCGCATGCACTCGCGCACGCTCTGATCCGGGCGCACCGTCAGCACCGGGGAGCTCATGATCTGCGACACCGGGGTTTCGCTCGAGGAGCGTCCCTTCAGGATGACCTTGCGGGCATAGTCGCGTTCCGAGACCACGCCCACGAGCTGCGTGCCGTGCATCACGAGCAGCGCGCCGACACTGTGTTCGGCCATGAGCCGAATCGCCTCGAGAACCGGCGAATCCGGCTCGATGCTGTGGATGACGCGATCCTTCTGTTTCAGCAGTTGCGCCGCCGTCGCCATGTCTCACCCCTCCTGGATTGGAACGCTGCAACGCGTCGATCTTAGCGCCATCGGGGCCGAACAGCCCAATGTCGCCGTGCGGGCGGTGCCGGCCGCGTCCGCCGGCCCCGGTGGGCGCCGACAGGCCGGTTCAGGCGACGCGCGGCGCGCGTCGGTGCAGGTGCACCACCAGGATCGAGATCGCGGCCGGCGTGACGCCGGGCACGCGCGCGGCCTGGCCGAGGGTCGCCGGACGCACTGCAGCGAGCTTCTGTCGGACCTCGATCGACAGCCCGGCCAGCGCGGCGTAGTCCAGATCCTCCGGCAGCGGTGTCTGCTCGTGCCGGCGCACGCGTTCAATGTCGTCCGCAGCACGCTCGATGTAGCCGGCATAGCGGGCCCGCACTTCCATGTCGCGCTGCACCTGCGGCGCCAGCCGATCGTCGGACAGCGCCCCGATGGCGAGCGTCGGGTCGAGTTCCAGCAGCGACTGATAACTCACTTCGGGGCGGCGCAACAGCTCGAAAACCGAGACGTCGCGGGCTGGGGCGCTCCCGCCGAGCACCCGCTGCGCCCATTCCCGCGGTATCTGTCCCGGCTTGAGCCGGCGCGAGCGCAGGCGCTCGAATTCGCTCTCGAGCGCGCGCTGCTTGGCCTCGAAGAATGCCCAGCGCTCGTCATCGATGAGTCCCAGCTCGCGCCCCCGTGGCGTGAGCCGGGCATCGGCGTTGTCCTCGCGCAGCAGCAGGCGATGCTCGGCGCGGCTGGTGAACATGCGGTAGGGCTCGGCGGTGCCGCGCGTCACCAGATCGTCGACCAGCACGCCGAGGTAGCCCTCGTGGCGTTGCACGATCCACGGCGCCTGGCCGCGCTGATGCAATGCGGCATTGATGCCGGCCAGAAGACCCTGCGCGGCGGCTTCTTCGTAGCCCGTGGTGCCGTTGATCTGGCCGGCGAAGAACAGTCCCCCGACCGCCTTGGTTTCCAGTGACGCGCGCAGATCGCGCGGATCGAAGAAATCGTATTCGATCGCGTAGCCGGGCCGCGTCAGGTGGGCCTGCTCCAGGCCGCGGATGCTGCGAACGAACTCGCATTGCACGTCGAACGGCAGGCTGGTCGAGATGCCGTTGGGATAGACCTCGTGCGTATCGAGCCCTTCCGGCTCGATGAACACCTGGTGCGCGCCCTTGTCGGCGAAGCGATGAACCTTGTCTTCCACCGACGGGCAGTAGCGCGGACCCACGCCCGCGATGGCGCCGGTGAACATCGGCGAACGATCGAAGGCGGCGCGGATGATGTCGTGGGTACGCTCGTTGGTGTGCGTGATATGACACGGCACCTGCCGCGGGTGCTCGGCAGCGCGCCCGAGGAATGAAAACACCGGCAGCGGCGCGTCGCTGTGCTGCACGGCCAGCGCCGTGTAATCGATCGTGCGCCCGTCGATGCGCGGCGGCGTGCCGGTCTTGAGCCGGCCGCAGCGCGGCATGATCTCGCGCAGCCGCGAGGCCAGCGGCAGGGACGGCGCATCGCCGGCCCGGCCGCCCGCGTGGTGTTCCAGGCCGACATGAATGCGTCCGCCGAGGAACGTGCCGACCGTCAGCACGACGGCGGGGGCCTCGAACACGATGCCGGAGAGCGTCACCACAGCGCGCACGCGCCCGCCTTCGAGGATCAGATCGGAGACCTCCTGCTGGAACAAGGATAGTCCCGGCTGATTCTCGAGCAGGCCGCGGATCGTCTTCCTGTACAGCTGCCGATCGGCCTGCGCACGCGTCGCGCGGACGGCCGGACCCTTGCTGGCATTGAGCGTTCGGAACTGGATGCCGGCCCGGTCGGCCGCCCGGGCCATCGCGCCGCCGAGCGCATCGATCTCGCGCACCAGGTGCCCTTTGCCGATGCCGCCGATCGCCGGGTTGCAGCTCATCGCCCCCAGCGTCTCGATGCTCTGGGTCAGCAGCAGCGTCGCGCAGCCCAGGCGCGCGCCCGCGAGCGCCGCCTCGGTGCCGGCATGGCCGCCGCCGACCACGATCAGGTCGAAAGTTCTGCTGAAACGCATGGGGCGGCAGTGTGCGGTGAGGTGCCCGGCGGGCGCAATTGGCGGCGAGGGCGCGGCCGCCAATAGTCCTGAAACGAGCTCAATACAGCCGGAAAACGCTGGTATTGAGCCTTAGGCGATACGATAGTGAAATGACCTGGCCGGCGCAGCCGACCCGCACCTCACTTGCCGATGCAGAACGAGGCGAAGATGCGCCCGAGCAGCTCATCCGAGCTCTGCGCGCCGACGATGTCCCCGAGCGCCTCGCGCGCGCGCCTGAGTTCCTCGGCGATGAGCTCGCGGGCATCGCGGCCGGCGAGCTGCCGCGCCGCCTCGGCCAGATGCGCCTCGGCCCTGCCCAGGGCCTCCACGTGGCGCGCACGCGCAGACACCGTGGCGCCCTCGGCGGGCTCGAATCCCGCGCTCGAGCGCAGGTGCGCGCTCAGCGCCTCGAGGCCCTCGCCCGTGAGCGCGGAGAGCCGGCACACCGCTGATGCCCCGCAGCGGCCCTGTACACCGGCGAGCACGGCCGCCCCGGCCACATCGAGCAGATCGACCTTGTTGAGAACCAGCGTCACGGGCACCTGCACCGGCAGCCGCGGGCGCTCTTCGAGATAACCCGCAAGCGCCGGATCCGCGGCCGCATCGAGCACGAACAGGATGCGATCGGCGCGCTCCATCGCGCCGCGCGCGCCGGATGCCTTCCGCCTCGATCGGATCCCCGGGCTCGCGCAAGCCCGCCGTGTCGAGCACGTGCAGCGGCATGCCATCGAGGAGAATGCGCTCGCGCAGCAGGTCGCGGGTCGTACCCGGCAGCGGCGTGACGATCGCCGCGTCGTGGCCCGCGAGCCGGTTGAGCAGGGTCGACTTGCCGGCATTGGGCCGGCCCGCGATCACGATGGTCATGCCTTCGGTCAGCAACCTTCCCTGCCGACTCTGTGCCTTGAGCTGCTGCAGCTGCGCGGCCGCCGACTCGAGCCGCCTCTGCAGCGCCTGGTCGGACAGGACATCGATCTCCTCGTCGGCGAAATCGATCGCCGCCTCGACGCACACGCGCAGTTCCTCGAGCGTGGCATTCAGGGCCAGCACCCGGCTGGAGAACTCGCCCTGCAGCGAGCGCAGCGCCGCCCGCGCCGCCGCGCCCGAGGCGGCATCGATCAGATCCGCGACCGCCTCTGCCTGAGCCAGATCGAGCTTGCCGTTGAGGTAGGCCCGCTGGGTGAACTCGCCCGGCTGCGCGCGGCGCGCCCCGAGCTCGAGCGCGCGCGCGAGCAGCGCCTCGGGCACCACCGGGCCGCCGTGACCCTGCAGCTCGAGCAGGTCCTCGCCGGTGTAGGAATGCGGCGCCGGGAAGTACAGCGCCAGGCCGTGGTCGATCGCCTGGCCGTCGGCGCCGCGAAACGCCGCCACGGTCGCGAGCCGCGGCGGCGGCAACGCGCCGAGCATGGCCCGCGCGATCGACCCGGTCTGCGGGCCCGAGACGCGCACGATCGCGACCGCGCCGCGACCCGCGGCCGTGGCGGCGGCCACGATGGTGTCGCTCAGCGCTTCGCGCTGCCGGGAGTCTCGATTCGGCGGTTGATGTTCCACTGCTGCAGGATCGACAGGACCGTGTTCGTGACCCAGTACAGCACCAGGCCGGCCGGGAAGAAGGCGAAGGTCACGGACATCGCCAGCGGCATGATCATGAAGATCTTCTGCTGCATCGGATCGCCGACCTGCGGATTGAGCTTGTACTGCACGAACATGGCGCCGGCCATCAGCGCCGGCAGCACGAACAGCGGGTCGCGCGCCGACAGGTCGTTGATCCAGAGGATGAACGGCGCCTGGCGCAGCTCGACGCTGTCGCGCAACACCCAGTAGAACGCCAGGAACACCGGGATCTGGATCAACATCGGCAGGCAGCCGGCCAGCGGATTGACCTTCTCGCGCTGGTACAGCTCCATCATCGCGCGGTTGAGTTTCTCGCGATCGTCCTTGTAGGTCTCGCGCAGATTGTTGAGCCGCGGCGCCAGCGCCTTCATCTTCGCCATCGAGCGCCCGCTGGCTTCCGATAACGGATAGAACAGCAGCTTGAGCAGCAGCGTGACGATGATGATCGCGAAGCCCCAGTTGCCGACCAGCGAATGCACGTGATTGAGCAACCAGAACAGCGGCGTGGCGATGATGCGCAGCGTGCCGTAGTCCGCCACCAGATCGAGGCTCGGATGCGCGGCGTCGAGCTGCGACTGGATCTTGGGGCCGACGAACAGCGTGTCATGGCTGTCGGCGATCGCGCCGGCGGGCACCGCGACCGTCGGTCCGGTGGCCTTGAGCAGGAACTCGTTGCCCTGGGTCTGCAGCTGGTATCGATAGTCCGCATCGGCGGGCGGCACGATGGCCGCGACGAAATGGTGCTGCAGCGCCGCCAGCCAGCCGTTGCGAATCGATTGGTCGAGCCTGGCGGTCTTCTGGATGTCGAATTTCTCGTACTTGCTGCCGTCGTAGATCGCCGGGCCCTTGAAGGCGTAACTGTCGGGCCGGAAGTACGAGCGCTCGATCGGCGCGTTGTAGCGCAGGATCTGCACGTACGGCGCGAAGCTCCAGGGTGCGGCGGATGCATTGTCGATACGGTAATCCAGACCGATGGCATAGCGGCCGCGGTGGAACGTCAGGGTCTTGGTGACCGTGACGCCGTGGCCATCGGTCCAATGCAGCGGCAGCTGCAGCTCATCCTGGCCGCTCTTGAGCCTGAGCTGCTGCACGTTGCAGCTGTAGAGCGCCAGGTGGGTCGGGGCGCTCTCGCCGCTCGTGCCCCCCAGGCCGCTCTGCAGCACGAACAGGGAGTCCGGCGCATCGCGATTGAGCAGCCGCACCGGCACGTCGGGCGTGTCCTTGGCCGCCGGGTACGCCAGCAGGTCCGCGCGGCGCAGCTCGCCGCCCGCCAGGCTGACCTCGACGTCCAGCACGTCGGTGATGACGTGCACATTCGGGGCCGGCGGCGCGGCGGCGGCCAGTTCCGGCTGTTCGGCAGTCACGGCGGCGACCGGCGGCG
>DAHUYP010000079.1 GCA_027315105.1 Gammaproteobacteria bacterium | reverse complement strand
GCCTGCGACCGAGCGGCCGCGTTGGTCGACCGCGGCAGGGGCCGCCCTCAGTAGTCCTCGTCGGTGAGGTCGGCGAAGTAGGCGGAGGCGGCGTGGTCCAGGAGCTCCCGGGAGAGCTCGGGCTGGATGCCGAAGTAGGTGGCGCCGTGGACGAGGTGGTCGAGGAGGTCGCGCGGGTGACACCCGTGGAGCGATCGGCCCTGCTTGCGGTAGTGCTCGTCGATGAGGTAGGTCACCATCTCCTCGTCGTACTCGAGCCGGTGGGCCGCGCAGCCCGCTCGCAGCGGGCACTGCGTGCACGCCGGCCGGCGCCGCGTGCACAGCGTGGCGCCCAGGTCCATGATCGCCTGCGTGTATTGCGCCACGGCCGCCGCCGGCGTGCATTGCTCGGCGCGGCGCCAGAGCTCCTGCTGCGTCGCGCGCCGGGTGCTCGGACCCTCGATCGCGAAATAGCGCGCCAGCACGCGCCTGGCGTTGCCATCGAGGATGGCCGCGCGCCGCCCGTGCGCCAGCGCCGCGATCGCCGCCGCGGTCGAGCGGCCGATGCCCGGCAGCCGCGCCAGCGCCGCAGGGTCCGCGGGCAGCTCGCCGCCGTGCTCGCGCACGATGCACTGCGCGGCGCGCTGCAGGTTGCGTGCGCGCGAGTAGTACCCCAGGCCCGACCACAGGTGCAGCACCTCGTCGAGCGGTGCCGCCGCCAGCGCCGCGGCGTCGGGGAATCGGCGCAGGAAGCGCTCGTAGTAGCCGATGACGGTCGCGACCTGCGTCTGCTGCAGCATGATCTCCGACACCCACACGCGGTACGGCGTCGGCTCGCGCTGCCACGGCAGGTCGTGCCGGCCGTGGCGCTCGTGCCAGGCGATCAGGGCGGCGGCGATCGGCGCCGCATCTTCGGGCTGCGCCGCCATCAGCGCGCCGGCATTCGAAGTGCGCCAGAACGCCGGGAGTGACAGCGTCTCATCGCGCTCGGCAGGCAGGCCCGGATCCTCGCCCGCCGCGTCGTGCCCCGCCTGCACGAAGCCGATGCGCCGCAGCGGCCGCGCCGCCAGGAACCGCCGCCGCTCCTCGGGATGCAGCAAGCCCAGCCACCGCTCGCGGTTGCTGCCGATCTGCCCCGATCGGTAGCCGAGCAGCGTCTCACGGCCGAACAGCTGTGCGCCCCAGGACGGATAGCTCACCTCATAGGTCATGCCGCGCGCGGCCCCGGTAGCGTAGCGGAAGCGCTCCTCGCTCGCTCGCAGTGCCTCCTGCTCGGCCCGCCGCTCGGCGTCGCGCCCGACGTCGCAGGCCCGGTCGAGCACCCGGACCCGGCGGCCGCCACGCGTCACGCTTTGCCGGCTACTTGCCCGACAGCACGCCCAGGATCGCGTCCAGCACCGGCTCGAGCGTGCGGCGCCTGAGCGTTGGCTCGCGCACCGCCCGCGAGGCCAGGCCCTGCACCAGGCACAGCAGGATCTCGGCGCGGCCGCGTGCGACCGCGCTCGACAGCGTGACGCCGCGTGCCCGGGCCATCCGCCGCACCGCCCGCTGCACCGCCCGGCCGATGATGCGGTCCTTGTCGCGCACCGCGCGCGCGATCTGCGCATCGCGGGTCGCGGCCGCCGTGAGCTCGAGGAACAGCGCCGCGTTCATGCTCGGGTCGTCGCTGCGCCGCCAGCGCTCGAACGCGAGCAGCATCGCGGCGCACACCTCGTCCTGCGAATTCAGCTGGTCGATGTCGCTGGTGCCCTCGGTCTCGAGGTGGCGCGCGATGATCGCCTTGACGATGGCGCTCTTGCCGTCGAAGTAGCGATAGATGAGGCCCGCGCTCACGCCGGCGGTGGCCGCGATGCACGTCATGTTGGCGGCATGAAAGCCCTTGTTGATGAAGCAGTGCTCCGCCGCATCGAGGATGCGCCGGCGCTGCTGCGCGGCGTGATCGCGCGGCGGCGGTGCGGCCACGGCCGCCCGCCGCCGGCGCTTCGCATCAGTCATCGGCGCCCCGCCCGCCGCTGTGCTCCTGCCAGCCGCCGCCCAGGGCCTTGTACAGCGTCACGCGGTTGCTCTGCTCGGCCAGCCGCGTCGCGATCAGCCCCTGCTGTGCGGCGTAGTAGCTGCGCTGCGCGTCGAGCACATTGAGGTAGCTGTCGCGGCCGCCCCGATAGCGCTGCTGCGACAGATCGAAGGCCCGGCCGGAGGCCTCCACCAGCGCCTGCTGCGCCGCCTGCGCGCGCGCCAGCGTGGCGCTGAGCGCCAGCGCGTCGGCCACCTCGCGAAACCCGCTCTGGATCGCCTTCTCGTATTGCGCCACCGCGATCGCGCGCCCGGCCCGCGCCGCGGCCAGGTTGCCCAGCAGCGCCCCGCCGTGGAAGATCGGCAGCGTCACCTGGGGATTGAAGATCCAGCTCTGGGTGCCGGACTGGAACAGGCCGGACAGCTGCGGGCTCGCGGCACCCACGTTGCCGGTCAGGCTGATGGTCGGGAAGAACGCCGCGCGCGCCGCGCCGATGTCCGCGCTCGCGGCGCGCAGCACGTGCTCGGCCTGCAGCACGTCCGGCCGCCGCAGCAGCACCGCCGAGGGCAGCTCGGCCGGCAGCGCCCGCACGCCCATGCTCCCGGCATCGAACTGCTGCGGCAGCAGCGCCGCATCGATCGGCGCGCCGACCAGCAGCGCCAGCGCATCGATATCCTGCGCCACGTTGCCCTCGTAGCGCGCGGCATCGGCGCGCGCCGCTTCCACCGTGGTCTGCGCCTGCGCCACGTCGAGCGCCGACACCGCGCCGGCCGCATGGCGCTGCTGCGTGAGCCGGAACGAGTCCTGCTGGTTCTCGAGCGTCTCGCGCGACAGCCGCAGCAGCTCCTGGTCCGCGGCCAGCGTCAGGTAGGCGCTGGCCACCTGCGCGATCAGGCTCAGCTGCGCGCCGCGCCGCGCCTCGTCCTGTGCCAGGTACTGCTCGAGCGCCGCGTGGGTGAGGCTGCGCACGTGCCCGAACAGGTCGACCTCGAACGAGGTGACGCCGATGCCGGCCTGGTAGTACTGCAGGATCGGCGACGGAAAGCCGAACGTCAGCGACGGCGGCAGCTCCTCGCGCGTGAACGCGCCCGACGCGTCGAGCGACGGCAGCTGGCTCGCCCGCTGCACGCGATACTGCGCCCGCGCCAGCTGGATGTTGACCACCGCGATGCGCAGATCGCGGTTGTTGGCCAGCGCCAGCGCGATCAGCTGCTGCAGCCGCGCATCGACGAAGAACTCGCGCCAGCCGATGTCGCGCGCCGGCGGCGCGGCCGCGGCGCGCTCGCCGGCAGCGGCGGTGGCAGGCGGCGGCGCCTCGGCCGTGGCCGGGATCGGCCACTGGTCCGGCACCGGCAGCGCCGGGGTGCGATAGCGCGGCTCGAGCGTGCAGGCCGCGAGCAGGCCCAGCCCCGCGGCGGCGAACCGCCGGCCCCAGCTCTTCCGAGTCACTGCGCGCATGGCTTCACTCCCCGCCGTCCGTGCTGCCCGCGCGCCCCGCGGCCGCCGCGCCCGGCGCGGTCCCCTCGTGCACGCCGTGGAACAGGCGCTGCACCACCACGAAGAACAGCGGAATGAAGAAGATGCCGAGGAAGGTGCCGCCCAGCATGCCGCCGAACACGCCGGTGCCGATCGCGCGCTGCGCGCCGGCGCCGGCGCCGGTGGCGAACGCCAGCGGCAGCACGCCCAGGCCGAAGGCCAGCGAGGTCATCAGGATCGGGCGCAGGCGATCGCGCACCGCGTGCAGCGTCGACTCGATCAGCGGCAGGCCGCTCTCGGCGTACTCCTTGGCGAACTCGACGATCAGGATCGCGTTCTTGCTCGCCAGCCCGATGGTGGTCAGCATCGCCACCTGGAAGTAGATGTCGCGCTCCAGTCCACGCAGCGTCGTGGCGAGCACCGCGCCGATCACGCCCAGCGGCACCGCCAGCAGGATCGCGGTCGGGATCGACCAGCTCTCGTACAGCGCCGCCAGGCACAGGAACACGACGATCAGCGACAGCGTATAGAGTGCCGGCGTCTGCGCTCCGGCGGCGCGCTCCTGGTAGGACTCCCCGGTCCAGTCCACCGAGTAGCCGGCCGGCAGCTGTGCCACCAGCTTCTCCACCTCGTGCATCGCCTCGCCCGAGCTGACCCCGGGGGCGGCCTCGCCGTTGACCTCCATCGCCGAGACGCCGTTGAAGCGCTCGAGCCTCGGGGAGCCGTAGTCCCAATGCGAATTGGCGAACGATGCGACGCTCACCATGCTGCCGGCATTGTTGCGCACGTACCAGCGGTTGAAATCCTCGGGCAGCATGCGAAACGGCGCGTCGGCCTGGATCAGCACGTGCTTGACGCGGCCGCGGTCGACGAAGTCGTCGATGTAGCGGCCGCCCCAGGCGACCGAGAGCGTCGTGTTGACGTCGGCCATCGCCAGGCCCAGCGAGGCCACCTTCTGCGCATCGATGTCCAGCCGGAACTGCGGTCCGTCCTCGAGGCCCGCGGGCCGCACGTTCGCCAGCAGCGCATCCTTGGACGCCATGAAGAGGAACTGGTTGCGCGCATCCACCAGCGCCGCGTGACCGCGCCCCTTGTCGTCCTTGACGAAGAAATCGAAGCCGGCGGACGTGCCGAGCTCCATCACCGGCGGCGGCGCGAACGCGAACGCGAGCGCGTCCTTGATCTGCGCCAGCGCGCCGTAGGCCTGCATCTGGATCGCCTGCACCGACAGGTTGGGCGACTTGCGCTCGCTCCAGTCCTTGAGCTGCACGAAGCCCATGCCGTTGCTCTGGCCGTTGCCGTTGAAGCTGAAGCCGCCGACCGTGAAGATCGACGACACCGCCGCCTTCTCCTGCTCGAGGAAGAAGTCCTGCACCTGGTCGAGCGCGCGCATGGTGCGCGACAGCGTCGCGCCCACCGGGGTCTGCACCAGCGTGAACAGCATGCCCTGGTCCTCATCGGGCAGGTACGCGGTCGGCAGGCGCAGGAACAGCAGCCCCATGATCGAGGCGAGTGCCAGGTACACCAGCAGGAAGCGTACCGGACGGCCGAGGATGCGCGCCACGATGCGCTGGTAGCGGCGGCTGGCGGCCTCGAACAGGCGGTTGAAGAGCCCGAACAGGCCGCGCTCGGAGTGGTGCCCGCCCTTGCGCACCGGCTTGAGCAGCGTCGCGCACAGCGCCGGCGTGACCACGATCGCCACGATCACCGACAGCACCATCGCCGACACGATGGTGATCGAGAATTGCCGGTAGATCACGCCGCTCGAGCCGGTCAGGAAGGCCATCGGCACGAACACCGCGCTCAGCACCGTGGCGATGCCGATCAGCGCGCCGGTGATCTGCTGCATCGAGCGGCGCGTCGCCTCCACCGGCGACAGGCCCTCGTCGCTCATCAGCCGCTCGACGTTCTCGACCACCACGATGGCGTCGTCGACCAGCAGGCCGATGGCCAGCACCACCGCGAACATGGTCAGCATGTTGATCGAATAGCCGGCCAGCTGCAGGATGCCGAAGGTGCCCAGCAGCACCACCGGCACCGCGATGGTCGGTATCAGCGTCGCGCGCAGGTTCTGCAGGAACAGCAGCATCACCAGGAACACCAGCGCGATCGCCTCGAGCAGCGTCTTGATCACCTCCTCGATCGAATGGCGCACGAACGGTGTGGTGTCGAACGGGATGGTGGCCTTCAGGCCGGGCGGGAACTGCGGCGCCAGGCGCCTGAGCATCGCTTGCACGTTGGCGACCGTGCGCAGCGCATTGGCACCGGTGGCCAGCGACAGGCCCATGCCCGAGGCCTCGTGGCCGTTGTAGCGCACCTCGAAGGCGTAGGTGGACGAGCCGAGCTCCACGCGCGCCACGTCGCGCAGGCGCAGCGTCGAGCCGCCGGTGTTGCTGCGCAGGACGATGTTGCGGAACTGCTCCGGCGTCTGCATCCGCCCCAGGGCCGTGACCGTGGCGTTGAGCTGCTGGCCCGGCACCGAGGGCGCATCGCCGAGCTGCCCGATCGAGACCTGCGCGTTCTGCGCCTGCACGGCGTTGACCACGTCCGCGGGCGTGAGCCCGTAGGTCGACAGCCGCTGCGGATCGAGCCAGATGCGCATCGCGTACTTGGCGCCGAACTGGTCCACGGTGCCCACGCCCTGCACGCGGCTCATCGGCTCGACCACGTTGGTGGCCAGGTAGTCGTCGATATCGCCCTTGCTCATCTTGCCGTCTTCGGACAGGAAGCCGATCACGAGCAGGAAGCTGTTGTTGGACTTGGTGACGCTGATGCCCTGCTGCTGCACGATCTGCGGCAGCAGCGGCACGGCCTGCTGCAGCTTGTTCTGCGCCTGCACCTGCGCGATGTCGGGATTGGTACCGCTGGCGAAGGTCAGCGTGATGCTCACGCCGCCCTGGTTGTCGCTGGTCGAGCTCATGTAGAGCAGGCCGTCCAGGCCGGTCATGTTCTGCTCGATGATCTGCGTCACCGCGTCCTCGACCGTCTGCGCCGAGGCGCCCGGGTAGGAGGCATTGATCGCCACCGAGGGCGGCGCGATGTTCGGATAGCGCGAGATCGGCAGCTGCGTGATGGCGACCGCCCCGGCCAGCATGATGATGATCGCCACGACCCAGGCGAAGATCGGGCGGTCGATGAAGAAGCGCGACATCAGCTCGCCCCCGCCTCGCTGGCCTGCACGCGCATGCCGGGCTGTGCCTTCTGCACCCCTTCGACGATCACGCGATCGCCCGCCGCCAGTCCGCCGTCCACCAGCCATTGATCGCCGACGGTGCGCGACACCTTGATGTCGCGGCGCTCGACCTTGCCGTCGCGGTCCACCACCAGCGCGGTCGCCCCGCCCTTCGGATCGCGCGTGACGCCGCGCTGCGGCACCAGGATGCCCTGCGGGATCACACCCTCGTTGATCACGGCGCGCACGTACATGCCCGGCATCAGCAGGTGGTTCGGGTTCGGCACGATGATGCGCAGCAGGAACTCGCCGGTGGTCGGATCGACCGTGACGTCGGCGAACTGCAGCTTGCCCGGATGCTCGTAGGCGGCGCCGTTCTCGAGCACGATCTGCGCCGGCGTGTCCCGGCCGCCCGACTGCACGCGCCCGGCGGCAATCTCCTGGCGCAGCTGCAGCCACTCGCTGCTGGATTGGTTGACGTCCACGTACAGCGGATCGAGCTGCTGCACGATCGCCATCGCCGCGGCCTGGTCCGAGGTCACCAGCGCCCCCGGCGTGACCCACGACTTGCCGATGCGGCCGCTGATCGGCGACACCAGGTGCGCGTACGCGAGATTGACCGCGCTGCTGTCCAGCGCCGCCTGCCCCGACGCCACGTCGGCTTCCGCCTGGCGCAGGCTCGCGATCGCGGTTTCGTTGTCCTGCGTGCTGACGGCGTCGATCTTGACCAGCTCGGCCGAGCGGTCGGCGTTCAGGCGCGCCGCCTCCAGCGTCGCCTGCGCCTTCTGCAGTGCCGCACGCGCGCTGTTGTACTGCGCGCGATAGATCGAGTCATCGAGCTCGTACAGCGGCTGGCCGGCATCGACGTGCCCGCCCTCGGTGAACAGCCGCCGCTTGACGATGCCGCTGACCTGCGGCCGCACCTCCGCCACCAGGAAGGCGCTGGTGCGTCCGGGCAGCTCGCGTGTCAGCGTGACCGCTTGCGCCTGCAGCGTGACGACGCTGACCTGCGGCGTGAAGGCCCCGGGCATGCCGCCGCTGCCGCCGCCGCCGCAGGCGGCCAGCAGCACTCCCAGCACCATGACGGCAGCCGCGCCAGGCGCACCAACGCTCGAAGATATACGCATGCAGCACCTTGAGACCGAAAGGTGGGACCGCCGGCGCGGCGGCGCGATCCTGGCGCCACCGGCTCGAGCAGTGAATGAACGTTCATTTTATCGGCCATGCAGGCGCGGCGCAATGCCGCCGCGGCCTGCAGGGCATCAGCCCGCGCTCACGAAATCATTGACCCGGTCGTGATGCAGCGCCAGGAGCTGCGGCGAATTCACCTGCATGACCGCGCGCTGCAGTGCGTCGCGATAGCAGTGCTGCCAGCGTTCACGGGCCCCGAGATTCATCGGGTCCATGCGGCCGCAGACGTTCGCGCTGGCACGCTCCAGGCGCTGGTACAGGACCTGCGTGTCCGACGGCCGCGACAGATCCAGATCCGCGTAGCCGACCATGACCCGCGACGGCGGGCTGAGGTCGGCCGCCTTCGCGTCCACGCCCGCGCTCACGCCCGCGAAGATCAATGCCGTGACCAGCGCGGCGGCACCGAGGGGGACGGCCAGATGTCTCTTGAAGGTCGTCATGATTGCTCTCCTGTGGAGTGGAAGATCGACACGGAGTGGTTTGGCAATCCTCGTGCCAGCCCCTGTCCTGTCCTAAGCCCTTGTTCATTCATCGGAACCACCCGCTCGCATCGCCCCGATCGCTGTCCGCGGACACCGTGCCCGGACAGCTGATGCAATGCTCGCTATAGTCAATACCCCGCTGCCGGGCCATTGGTTGCAACCGATTGGATGAGGTTGGCGTGGGATGAGTCTTGCGTGAGCCGCGTGCGCTGCGTGCGCCGCGCCGGCGCGGCCTCGCAGACGCTTGGCTGCGCGTGGATGCATTCGGTCCTCTGTAGGCCTGCGCCTACAGAGGCGTGGGCTCCGGCGTGCGGCCGGTTGGCCCGGCCCCCAAGACTTCGGCGATCGAAAGACGGCCAAGACTGTGAGCCGGGTTGTCCCGCTCTTGGAACGGTCGGGCGCTTTGTCCGTCTATCGTTGCATCCTCAATCGTCTCCAAGGTTGCAACTATGGCGAAAGCCGCTGAACGCAAGACCGCCGTCGATCCAGTGCTCGAACGCCGGCTGGAGCGGCTGGGGTTGGCCGGCCACGAACAGGAATGGACTGACCGCTACCTGCTGTGCAACCACCTGCTCAGTCCGCCGTCGGCCAAGCCGCGGCAGAAGTTCGAGGCCACCGGCCGCTTCATCCGCGATCTGGTCGCCCATCGGTGGGCGAAGACACGCAGTGTCCGGGAACAGGCCCATTCCAAGCGCATCCACTACCTGTCGATGGAGTTCCTGCTCGGCCGCACGCTGCGCAACAACATGATGAACCTGGCGGCGGAACCGATCGTGCGGCACGCCATGGAGCAGGAGGGCTGGAGCCTGGAGGAGTTGGTCGAGGAAGAACCGGATGCGGGGCTCGGCAACGGCGGCCTCGGCCGCCTCGCCGCCTGCTTCATCGACTCCCTGGCGACGCTGCAGTACCCGGCCATCGGCTACGGCCTGCGCTACGAATACGGCATCTTTCGCCAGACCATCCACGACGGCTGGCAGCTCGAACAGCCCGATAACTGGCTGCGCAACCCCGATCCCTGGGAGATCGTGCGCCCGGGCAAGGTGTACGTCGTGCCGTTGAACGCCAAGTTCGAGCTCAAGGGCTCGGGTCTCAACATCACCCGAAATTGTCCCTCCAGCCTGCTGGGCATCGCCTACGACCGGCCGGTGGTCGGTTACGGCGCCCGCTGCATCAATACCCTGCGGCTGTGGGCGGCCGCGGCGTCCGAGTCCTTCGACTTCGCCGAGTTTTCGCACGGCGACTTCGCCGGCGCCGTGCTGCAGAAGGTGGCCGCGGAGTCGCTCACGCGCGTGCTCTACCCGGATGACTCCACCGAGGCCGGCCGCGCACTGCGGTTCCTGCAGCAATATTTCATGGTGAGCTGCTCGCTGCAGGACATCATCGCGCGCTTCCGCCAGGATGAGTCCGACTGGTCGGCGCTGCCGGATCGCGTGGCCGTCCAGATGAACGACACGCACCCCGCGCTGTCGGTTGCCGAGCTGATGCGGATTCTGCTCGATCAGGCCATGCTCCCCTGGGATCAGGCCTGGGACATCACGCTGCGCACGCTGGCCTACACCAATCACACGCTGCTGCCCGAGGCCCTGGAGCGCTGGCCGGTGGAGCTGTTCGAGGTGCTCATTCCACGGCACCTTGAGATCGTCTACGAGATCAACCGCCGCTTCCTCGATGACGTCCGGCGCCGTTACCCCGGTGACGATGCGCGCGTGCAGCGCGTGAGCCTGGTCGAGGACGGCCCGGCGCGCAAGATCCGCATGGCGCACCTGGCCGTGGTCGGCTCGCACAGCACCAACGGCGTGGCGGCAATCCATTCGGAGCTGCTGCGCACCCGCGTGCTGCGCGACTTCGCCGAGCTGTTTCCGGATCGATTCAACAACAAGACCAACGGCGTGACGCCGCGGCGATGGCTGCAGCAGGCCAATCCGTATCTGTCACGCCTCATCACCAAGGCGATCGGCGACGGCTGGGTCACCGACCTGGCGCAGCTTCGCCGGCTGCTGCCGCTGGCGGACGACGCGGGCTTCCGCGAGCAGTTCCGCGCCGCCAAGCGCGAAGCCAAGGCCGCATTCGCCAACTGGCTGCAGTCCACCACGGGACAGCGCGTGGATCCCGACACGATCTTCGACAGCCAGATCAAGCGCATCCACGAGTACAAGCGCCAGCTGCTCAACGTGCTGCACATCATCATGCTGTACGACCGGCTGCGGCAGGACCCCGACCAGGAGATGACGCCGCGCACATTCTTCTTCGCGGGCAAGGCGGCGCCGGCGTATCACCTGGCCAAATTGATCATCAAGCTCATCAACAACGTCGCCGCCACGATCAACGGCGACCCGGTGGTGCGCGGCCGGCTCAACGTGCTGTTCCTGCCGGAGTACAACGTCAGCATGGCCGAGCGGCTCATCCCCGCGAGCGATGTCTCCGAGCAGATCTCGACCGCCGGCTTCGAGGCCAGCGGCACCGGCAACATGAAGTTCATGATGAACGGCGCGCTGACCATCGGCACGCGTGACGGCGCCACCATCGAGATGGCCCAGGAGGCCGGCGAGGAGAATTTCTTTCTCTTCGGCCTGACGGCGCAACAGGTGGCTGACGGCGCCGGCTGGTACGACCCCAGATGGCATTACACCAACGAAGCCGAGACACGCGCGGCGTTGGACCTGATCTTCTCGGACCATTTCAGCCGCCACGAACCGGGCCTGTTCGGCCCGATCCGCGACACGCTGCTGAGCGACGGCGACCGCTTCCGGCATCTCGCGGACCTGACCGACTACGCGCGCGCGCATCGCGATCTGGCCGCGCTGTATGCCGACCCCGAAGCCTGGGCGAGGAAGGCGATCATCAACGTCGCCTGCTCCGGCAAATTCTCCAGCGACCGCACCATCGCCGAATACGCGAACGACATCTGGAACCTGAAATGCTCGCCGGTGCAGTGACCGCCGGCGCACGCCGCGCGGCCGCGCTCCTGCGCCCATCGATGCCGGGCCGGCGGCGGCGGCCCGGCGCGCCGTGCACAGCACAGCCTGGCCAGGCGAATAGCTAGCCGAAAACACCTCTCACCAGGGCAAGCCATGCAGGCGTCGCGCCCACCCAGAGGCGCAGCGAGAACGCCCCCGCGATCGCGGTGCTCCCCCACAGAGTTGCAACGTGCAGACGGCCAAGGCGCGTCAGGTCCCAGGCAATGATCGGAACTAGGAGGACGAGCTCGGTCGACACCCATGGCGGGAGGCTCCCCGGGTTGAGCGCATCGATGCGTGCCCATCCCGCCTCGGCGATGGCGATCATCGCGAACAGCATCCAGCGTTTGTGCGCCTGCGGCTGCCTTCGGGTCGCGAGCCCGGCCGTCACGAAGGCGCAGTACAGCGCGATGTCGGACACGGGGACGGTCGAGAACACGGCCGACGGCACCGCCACGTCGTGAAAGCCGTGCCGGGTCGCGTAACCGCTGACCGCCAGGCCCATGACAACCATCGCCGGCACCAGCACGAACGCCGTGCGGCCAAGCCGGCGATGCAATCCGGTCTGCCCCGACGCCACCAGAGCGACTTGTGTCAGGCCCAGGGCGACCCAGACAGTAAAGACGAGGCCATGAGCGATGTACAGCCAGCGGATGGGCTGCGATGGCGGGTCAAGATAGGAATGCCCGGCCGGCGGGACGAGTCCCCTCAGGAAGAAGCTCGGTGCGAAACCCCACAGTACGATCGCCGTCGTGAGCAGCGTCATGCCTGAAAAGAACGCGTGATCGGACTGCTCCGACGGGCGCGTGCCCGCGATCGCTATCATCCCTGCCTCCTGCATGGCCGCCTGGCATGCCCTCGCTCCCGGTGAGCCGAAGCGACCCCCCTCATCTGTGCAGGTTCCATTCGCGCGTTGCGGCCGCCGTGAGGGGATCTTCGCAGCCTCGTCGAATGTCTGGAAGTCCCGGCGGAAATATGCCGGGTCCAGGTCGATTCAGGGATGTCGCGCTGGGGGTCATTGAGTGCGCAAGATCTGTTTGTGCCGCGCACCCGCGAACATCGACGATGCAGTGACGAGCGGGATGCCAAGACCACGAGCGAGCCCCGCGGCGACAGGCTGCGGCAGCTCGCCGGCAGGAATCTTGAAATCATGAAGTTGCAAGCACGCTGGGCACTGCGTGCGATTATTGTGTGAAAACACCGTCATACCAGCCAACGCCAGCGAACGCGGGTACACTTGCAGTCTGTATTTGATACATATAGTATCTGCATATGGGTCCGAAGTTCGATCTCGACAAGGACACAGTGAATATCGTCAAGCACGGCCTGTCGCTGGTTGAGGGCGAAGGTGTATTGAACGATCCGCTAGGTCTGACAGTGGAGGATGATTCCTCTGCAGGAGAGTCTCGGTGGATCACAGTCGGGATGAACGCCGTCGGCGAAATATTGGTGGTTGTTTGGACCGAGCGCGACGACGGCGCGCGCCTAATCTCGGTGACACGAGCTACTGCAAAGGAGCGAAAAGATTATGAAGGCTGAGTACGATTTCTCCAAAGGGCGGCGTGGGCAGGCGGTGCCAACGAAGGGAAAGACCCGCATCACCATCTACATCGACGATCAGATCGTCGCTGCATTCAAGGCGGAGTCGGCGCGGACGGGTACCGGATATCAGACGCTCATCAACGAGGCACTCGCGCAGCACATAGGCACGGCGGAAAAACCGATCACAGCCGAGCAGGTTCGGAAGATAGTTCGCGACGAGCTAGCGCACGCTCGTTGACTGTGTCGACCTGCCGCAGCGGCCCGTTGGTATCGTCACAATGCGGTGCGCTCCCCCCGCACTTTGTAAAGCCGTTTGGACTTCTATGAGCTCGAACACCGGAAAAAGCTGGCCGCTCCGTGACGCGCTCGATACCGCTCGAGCCGTTCTCAATCACGAGTTAGGAATGATTGAAGGCTGTATCGCGTTAGCCCGGTACGCGCATGATATTGTTAGCAACTGGGCCATCGATCAAGACTTCGTCGTCTTCGGAGCTATCGCAAGCAGCACCGATCACCTCCCATTTGGCCAAGTTCGTACGCGTTGGAGCGCCACGGCATTAGACAAGGCGGATGCCGAGATTGCCGCAATCAACCATGAACACGGAGAAGCAGTTCGAAAAGCATGTGAGAGTGTCATCGATCGCTTCAGTGCTGGTAGACACACCGTAACTCTTTATCGTCCTGTGGGCCCCCAGGAACTCGATCTAATCGTGAAGTCCGAGTTTCGTGAGTTGCCTTCGCGCCTACCCGACCAGCCGATCTTTTACCCCGTGACCAACGAGACCTATGCCACGCAGATTGCTCGCGACTGGAATGTAGAGGCCAGCGGCGCAGGATTTGTCACACGATTCAACGTTGATGGGTACTACCTGAGCCGCTACCGCGTTGAGAAAGTTGGAGAGGCGATTCACACCGAGTATTGGATTCCCGCTGAGGATCTCGCAGAGTTCAATCGCAACATCCATGGCATCATCGAGGTCATCGCCGAGTTCAGATAGGCGTCACCGGAGCGAACATTGCCGTGCACCGCGTGTGAATCCGCAGCCGATGCACGCCAGCGCTGGCGAAGCCACCGGACGCCACGCGACCGGCGCTGTGTTGGCTGGCATTGGCTCGAGCTGGCCGGAAGTGGAGCGGGTGATGGGAATCGAACCCACGTTAGCAGCTTGGGAAGCTGCAGTTCTGCCATTGAACTACACCCGCGTTAGCCATTGATTCTATTTGGGCCGCGTTCGATTCGGCAACTGCGCGGCGGCCGACACTCCGGGGAGTCGCGGACAGCGGCCCTGCGAGCGACCGGCTACACTGCCCCGGTGACAGAGCCGCCGCCGCAAGCGCTGCCCGTCGAAGGCTGGCGACCCACCCTGGCCGTCCGTGCCGGCGCCATCGCGCTGCTGCTGCTCGGCGAGAAGATCCTGCTCAATTTCCTGGTCGACTTCGACGCCGCGCAGGCGGCGCACGGGCTCGGCGCCGCCGTGCGGGAGGCGCAGCACTGGGGGTTTCGTTTCCTGGTGACCATGGGCGCCGCGCTGGCGCTGTTTGGCTACGTGCGCCAGGACGCGCGCCTGGCGCCGATCAGCCGGGCCGTGCGCGCGGCGCCGCTGCGCCTGCGCTGGCTGCTGCTGCATGCCGCGCTGCTGCTGCCGCTGGCGCCGCTGTCGTACTCGCTGTTCGGCGGTCGCGGGTTGGAACTGCCGCTGGCGTTGATCGTCGTGCTGTGGTTGCTGTTCGCAGCCGGGGCGGTGCTGGCCGCGTTCGCGGCGCTGGCGCCGTGGGCGCTGTGGCGCCGCGCCGCCGCAGCGCTCGGCATGCTCTGGCTGTACGCCGCTATCGCTGCGATCACCGCCGCCGCCGCGATGCAGTGGAGCCAGCAGCTCTGGGAGCCGACGGCCAGGCTGACGTTCGAGCTGGTGCAGCGCGTGCTGTCGCCGCTCGTGCCGTCGCTGCAGGGCGATCCGCGCACCCTGATCCTGAGCACCGACCGCTTCGCGGTCGAGGTGTCCGCCATCTGCTCGGGTCTCGAGGGCGTCGGCCTGATGCTGGCGTTCGTCGGCGCGTGGCTGCTGTACTTTCGCCGGGAATACGTCTTCCCGCGCTCGCTGCTGCTGATCCCCGCCGGCGCGCTGCTGATCTTCGGCCTCAATGTCCTGCGCATCGCCGCGCTGGTGCTCATCGGCCATTACGGCTCGCGCGAAGTCGCGGTCTATGGCTTCCATTCGCAGGCCGGCTGGTTCGCGTTCAATCTTGCGGCCGGCGGCGTCGTGCTGGTCAGTCGGCGCAGCCCGTGGCTGAACCGCGCCGCGGTGCCGGCCGCGGCCGGCAGCCGCAATCCGACCGCCGCCTATCTGCTGCCGTTTCTGGCCATTCTCGCCGCCGGCATTGTCGCCCGCGCGGTCTCCAGCGGCTTCGAGACGTTCTACGCGCTGCGCCTCGCCGCCGCGGCCTGGATGCTGCGCCGCTACTGGCCGCAGTTTGCGGCGCTCGACTGGCGTATCAGCCTGCGAGGCCCGCTCGCCGGAGTGGCGGTGTTCGCGCTCTGGATGCTGGCAGCGCGGCTGCTGACCGCGCCGGGCTCCATGCCGGCGCCGCTCGCGGACATGACGCCTGCCTGGCGGCTGCTGTGGCTCGCGGGCCGCGCCGCGACCGCCGTCGTCGCGGCGCCGATCGCCGAGGAGCTGGCCTATCGCGGCTATCTGATGCGCCGGCTGCAGCAGGCCGATTTCGAGGCGGTGCGGTTCGCAGCGGTGGGAGCGCGCGCCTGGTTGCTCAGCGCGCTGGCGTTCGGCATCGCCCATGGAACGCTCTGGCTGCCCGGCATCGCGGCCGGACTGATCTACGGCGCGCTGCTGATCCGCACCGGGCGCATCGGCGAGGCGGTCGCCGCCCACGCCACGACGAACGCGCTGCTGGCGGCCTCGGTGCTGCTCGGCGGGCAATGGCAACTCTGGTGAATGCACCGAGAACCGTGATCCAACGCACGAAATCACTGCGCTCCAGTTGACTTAATGCGCAATATAGGTAAAAGCCCTGTGGGTGTTTTGCGACAGCCGCGGCTATCATGATGACCGTATGCACTGTTTGTGATGCACGTCAGCCCCGAGACCAGCACCCCTTCACTGACGCATGGAGCACAGCCTGATGTCCAAGATCATTGGCATGCTCATCCTGACCCTGGGTACCGTTGCCCTCGCCCAGGCGGATGACGACCGCGGCCGGTCCGATGGTCGCTGGTGGAGCGACGGCCACTCGTGGAACGATGGGCGCTCGTGGAACGACGGGCGCTCGTGGACCTCGGATGCAGGATCGCACGACGGACATGGCGCGGTGTCGGCGCCCGAGATCGACCCGGCGACCGCGCTCAGCGGACTGACCTTGCTGGTCGGCGGTGTGCTGGTGGCCCGCGGCCGTCGCCGCAAGTAAACCGCCGCAGCGGCGGACGCACCGCCGATCGGCGCGATCGCAAGTCGAACCCGGCACCGATCGGATCGGCGCCCCCCCGGCGGGGTGCGTGCGCTCGGCGCAGGTGCATGATCGAGCCGTCAATCCATCCCTCCAGGCTGTAAATCGTTCAATATCGACTACCTTATGTCGATGACATGGATGAGCCAGCAGCAGATGGCATTGCTCGGGCTTGGAATCGTGGCGATCGCGGCATTCGCCTGGGTGCTCAT
Organism: Gammaproteobacteria bacterium; assembly: GCA_027315105.1. Classification (GTDB taxonomy): domain Bacteria; phylum Pseudomonadota; class Gammaproteobacteria; order Steroidobacterales; family Steroidobacteraceae; genus FEN-1191. The sequence goes on along the minus strand of DAHUYP010000079.1, from coordinate 1,642 downwards.
GGCGCGCCGCCGGCACCAGGCCGACGGCCAGCCGGCCGCCGCGCCCGCGCCGCCGCTCGCGCCATCCGCTGTGGCCGGAGCGGGCAGGAAAGCCAACCGGACCAGGCCCTCGGCCATCGAGGCGGAGCCGGCGGCGCAGCAGGCAGCCCGCCTGGATGCGATGCGCAAGCTGCGCGTGATCGCCTTCGGCACCGCGATCACGCCGGCCGGCGCGCTCGCGCCGCCGCACGATGACATCGCGGCGGCCGTGCGCGTCAGCCTGGTCACGATCGTCGACAAGCCGAACTACGCCCCGCGTCGCCCGCTGCTGCTGCCCAAGCTCGTGCAGGCGATGAACGACGACGAGGTTTCGCGCCGCGAGCTCGCGGGCATCATCGCCGGCGACCCGGCACTCGCCGGCGCCCTGCTGCGGCTGGCCAACAGTCCGTTCTATCGCCTCAATCCGGAGCCGATCGAAAGCCTCGACCGCGCCGTGGCCGTGCTCGGCACCGAAGGCATGCGCTCGCTGATCTCGGCCGCATTGCTGCAGCCGGTGTTCCGGATCAGCGGCGGCAGCTTCGCGGCGTTCGGCGACGTCACCTGGCAGCACACCCTGTTCGCCGGCAAGGGCGCCGAGGCGCACGCCGCGATTCTCGAGAATGCCGATCCGTTCGCCGCGCAGCTGCTGGCACTGATGATGGGACTGGCGACCATCATCGTGTATCGCGTCGCCCTCGACGAATACATGGCGCGCCAGGTGCCGCCGCTGCCCGGCGTCATGGTGCAATTGATCGACAGCCAGTCCGCGACCGTCGCCCGGCACGTGGCCGCCAGCTGGGAGCTGTCGGAGCGGATCGACGCGGCGCTGGCCGACCAGGTCGCATCGCCGCTGGCATCGAAGAGCGCCCTGGGGCGCTCGCTGCAGTTCGGCCAGTTCATTGCCGCGCTCGCGGTGCTGCGCCAGCACAACATCATCGCCGACGACGGGGTTGCCGCGGCGCTGCGCACCGGAGGCGAGCTTGCGCCGGCCTACGAGCGCATCTGGAGCCGGCTCGGCACGAAGGCATGACACCCCCCCCGGCGGGGGCCGCGCGCCGCTGCCCACTGAGCGCCGGCTGCCGGGCGCGGGCGCGATCAGGCCAGCGCGTCGACCACGTTGCCGAGGCGCGCAAACTGCACGCCCGGCAGCGCCAGATTGCTCGCCAGTCCCTGCAGGAAGTCCTGTAGGGTCGGACCCGGGCTCTGCATCGCCGCCGCGCCTGCAGCCGTGCCGGGTGCCACGCTGCCGGCCGCGCTCGCGGCACCGGTACTCGCGCCGCCGGCTTGCACGCCGAGGGCCTGCAGCAGCTGGCCGAAGGCCGCCTGTAGATTCGAGACGCTGCTGCTGGCGGAGGCGACCGGCAGGCTGCTGGTGCTGCCGGTGCTGGTACTGCTGCCGTCGCCATCCAGATCGTTGATCAGGGAGTTGATCCCGCCGTGCATGCGGCCATGGTGCCCATGGCCATAGTGCCGCGCCGGCGCGGCACTGCCGTCGGCCGGGCTGCCGGCCGTCGTGCCCACGCCACTTGCGCTGGTGGCACTTGCGCTGGTGGCACTTGCGCTGGTGGCACTTGCGCTGGTGGCACTTGCGCGGGTGGCACTCGCCAGGCGGGGGCTGGCGCTG
>DAHUYP010000077.1 GCA_027315105.1 Gammaproteobacteria bacterium | reverse complement strand
CCGCTCTTCTACCGCATTCTGGAGAACCGCATCCGCGACCTGCAGCGGCGGCGCAGCGTGCGCGATCGGATCATGGCGTGGCTGCCGTTTGCGGCCGACGACGACGAGACGGCCGACCCGCTCGCGGCGGCGCCGAGTCCGTAGCTGCCGGCGCTGCGGCGCCTCGAGATCGATGAGGCGATCACGGCGCTGGAGCGGGCGGTGGGCGCACTGCCGCGCCGGCAGCAGCAGGTGTTCCTGCTGCGCACGCTCGAGGGCCTGGACGTCGAGCAGACGGCTCACGCCATGGGCTGCTCGCAGGGCAGTGTGAAGACGCATTATTTTCGCGCGCTGCGCGCGCTGCGCGCCGAGCTGAGTGAACTGATATGAGCGCTTGGGACTCTTCGCCCGAGTTTGAACGACGGCTGCACGAACTGCTCGAACGGCAGACGAATGCGGCCAGCGGGCACGTTCGCTCGCATCTGACGCGAGCCCGCCACGCGGCACTGCTGCAGGCCGGTGAGCACCGCGGTGCGTGGCGGGAGGTGCTGGCGGGTCGGCGCCTGTGGGTGCCCGCCGGGGTGCTCGCAGCCGTGGTGGCCGGGGTGCTGCTGCTGGTGCCGCATCGGGCCGTCCGCTCGCCGCAGTCGGCGAGCGCCACGGCGGTGACGGCGCAGGACGTGCGGCTGCTGACCGATCGGGACGGACTGGCGATGCTCGAGGACGGCGGGGGTCAGTTCTACGAGTGGGCGGCCGCGCAGGCAGGCGGCCCGGCGGCGAGCGGCGCCGCCGCGAATGGGCCCCGCGAGCATGGCGGCTGAACGATGCAGGGGTGTCACCGCGGCGGTGCTGCTGGCCGCGTCACTCCTGCCGGCGGGCTGCGCCTCGGCACCCCCGCCGGCCCCTGCGAAACCGGTCCCGGTGGGGCTGTTGCAGTTCCTCGGCAGCCGCGATCCGACCGCACGGGTCGAGCGCTCCGCGGGCGGCTCCTGGCTCGGCTATCTCTCGCAGCTGAAACTCCAGCCGCCACCGAAGTCGAAAACGCCGGCCGGCACGGTGGCCGCGAACCGCAAGGTGGGCAGCTGATGCTCGGCGTGCTGCGCATCGTGCTCGTGGCACTGCTGCTGACGGCCGCGCCGGCGTGGGCTGCGCCGCCGAGCGGCGCAGCCCCGGCGCTGCCGTGGTCGGCGCTGTCCTCGGCCCAGCAGAAGTTGCTGCGTCCGCTGCGCGGCCGTTGGGCGGCATTGCCGCCGCAGCGCCAGCGGGCGCTGGTGCGCGGCAGTCGGATCTGGCTGCAGCTCTCCCCGGCCCAGCGCCATCAGGCGCAGCATCGTTTCGCTCAATGGCAGCGGATGGCGCCCCGACAGCGCGCACTGCTGCGCGAGCGGTGGCAGCAGTTCAAGGCGCTGCCGGCTGAACAGCGTGCGGCGATCCGGCGCAGCTTTCGCGCGTTTCAGCGCCTGCCCGCGTGGCGGCGCCGCGCGCTGCGCGAGCGCTGGCGCTCGGCCACGCCCGCGCAGCGTCAGGCGATGATCCGGCGCGCGCAGCGGCAGATGCGACGCCAGCGGATGATTCGCCGGATGCGCCAGATGGGTCGTGCGCCGCAGTTGCGTCTGCGAGGCCTGCCGGGCGGGCCTGGTGCACTGGGCGGGGCGGGTCGGATGGGCGGGGGCGCGCTGCCCCCGCTGCGCCGCGGCGGTCGGCCACCGTGGCGCTGAAGGGTCGCTAGCCGAGCGCCTTGATGGCGGCAATCAGCGCCGAGCCGACTTTCTGCGCATCGCCGTACAGCATGCGCGTGTTGTCGAGATAGAACAGCGCGTTCTCGATGCCGGAGAATCCCGCGCCCTGGCCGCGCTTGATCACGATCACGTTCTGGGCCCGGTCGGCATTGAGAATCGGCATGCCGTAGATGGGACTCGACTTGTCGGTGCGCGCCACCGGGTTGACGACGTCGTTGGCGCCGATGACGAGCGCCACGTCCGCGGTGTCGAACTCGCCGTTGATTTCTTCCAGATCACCGATCAGGTCATAGGGCACGCCCGCCTCGGCGAGCAGCACGTTCATGTGCCCGGGCATGCGCCCGGCCACCGGATGAATCGCAAAGCGCACGGTGACGCCCCGGTCGATCAGCAGCTGACACAGCTCCCAGATCTTGTGCTGCGCCTGCGCCACCGCCATGCCGTATCCCGGCACGACGATCACCTTTTGCGCGAACGCCAGCATCACCCCGACGTCGGATGCCTCGATGGGCTTGAGGCTGCCGCTGACCTCCCCGCCGCCCGCGACGCTGCCTTCGCCGAACCCGGAGAACAGCACGTTGCCGAGCGAGCGGTTCATGGCCTTGGCCATCAGCTGCGTCAGCAGCGTGCCGGCCGAGCCGACCACGGTGCCGGCGATGATCATCGCCGCGTTGTGCAGCGCGAAGCCCTCGAAGGCGACCGCCAGTCCGGTGAGCGCGTTGTACAGCGAGATCACCACCGGCATGTCCGCCCCGCCGATCGGCAGCGTCATGGCGAGGCCGAGCAGCAGCGCGAAGATCAGCA
>DAHUYP010000070.1 GCA_027315105.1 Gammaproteobacteria bacterium | reverse complement strand
TGCCGTCGGCTTCGCGCCGCACCTGCAGCGACGGGTTGTGCAACGACACCCGCGCGACGCTGAGCTTGCGCTCGGTGAGCGCCAGCGCGGCGTCGCTGACCTCGAGCTCCGGCACCTCGATCCACGGCGTGCCGCCGCTCGCCTCCGCGGCGAGCGGCCGCGGTGCGATGGCCAGCGCATGAATCTGCAGGCTCGGCAGCCGCAACGACAGTCCGCCGCCCGCCGCCGGCATGAAATGATACTCGCCCTGCAGATCGAGACTGCCGTCGCGCAGCTCGAACGGCAGCGCATCGCCCAGGTAGGACGCGATGGTCGCGGCACGCAGCGCGGCGATCGAGAAACGGCCGTTCGAGTCCACCGGCTGCAGCGAGAATTCACCGGACCATTCGAACCGCTCCCCGGCGCGCGTGGCGGCGCTGAAATGGTAGCGGTTGTCGAACGCCGGTTGGGTGCGAAAATCGCTGAGCGAGAACTCGATCGGCGTCAGCGTGGTCGTGAACGGCTGCTCCCGGCTGCGGTCCTCGAAGTGCAGTTGCCCGCCGAGCAGCGAGAACACGCCGATTCGTACCGCCGGCAGCGCGCCCGGTGCCGGGCGCGGCGCGGCCGCGCCGCGCGGCGGCGCCAGCTGCGCCAGATTGAGCGAACCGTCGTGGCGGATCAGCACGTGCACGTCGGGCTGCTCGAGCCGCACCTCGCTCAAGGTCCAGGCCCGGTGCAGCAGCGAGCCGAGCGCGTCGGCGCGCACGCGCAGCAGCGCGAAGCTCGCGATCGGCGCATCGTCCGCCTCCGCCAGCACGAACTGGCGGATCTGCGCGGTGAGCGTGAACGGATTGAAGCGCACCGCGCCGATCGTCAGGTGCCGGTGCAGATCGCGCTGCCCGTAGTCGATCAGCGCGTTGCGCGCCAGGTGCGGCACGAGCAGGAATCCGGCCAGGGTGTACAGCAGCAGCAGCGCCAGCAGCACGCCGAGCAGGCGCAGATGCGCGCCCAGCCAGCGCCGCGTGCCGCCCCATACCGCCCTAGAGCCCGAAGCGTCCATGTTCGAGAAAGCTCCCCGTGTCGCGCGCGACGCGTGCCGAGCACAGCATGCCCATGTGCGACACGGCCAGGGAGCGGAATGCCGCTGCCCCCCGCAGCCGCGTCTCCGCGACCGCGACCGTGCCGTCGTTGTCTTCGCCGAATTTTAGCAGCAATTGGCCGAAGCCCAGCGGCAGGGTACCGGCGATGATGCCGAGCTCGCGCCCGGCCGGCGACGGCCAGCAGCGTTCCCGGTCGGCCAGCAGCTCCTCGGCGATCGCCTGCCCGAGCAGCTGCCTGCCGAGGCGCCAGCGGCCCACGCGGCGGGCCGCGCGCGAGCCGGCCGCCGGCGTGCCGAGCAGCACCGCCCGTCCCGGCTGCGCCAGCCGGTAGCGCTCCACGCACCGCAGGATGACCAGGCCGCCCAGGCTGTGGCCGAGCAGATGCACCTGCGGCGCATCGATGCGGCCGACCAGGTCGCGCAACGCCGCCGCGATCTGCGCCATTGGCGCTCGCACCGAGTCGTAGCGGAAGGTGTGCCAGGCATAGCCCCACTGGCGCTGCAGGCGCCGGCGCAGCAGCACCGCCTCCGAGCCCCGCATCCACAGCCCGTGCACGTAGACGACCGCTGCGCTGCCCATGTGCGGCCTGCCGCGGCGCCGGCCGCGCCCGTCAGTGGCGCCGGGCGCTCATGCCGGCGGCGGCAGGCGCACGCGGATATGCAGCTCGCGCAGCTGCGGCTCGGCGATCTCGGTCGGCGCATCGGTCATCAGGTCGGCGGCCGTCTGCGTCTTCGGAAACGCGATCACGTCGCGAATGCTCTCCGCGCCCGCCATCAGCATCGCCAGCCGGTCGAGCCCGAAGGCGATGCCGCCGTGCGGCGGCGCGCCGAAGCGCAGCGCTTCGAGCAGGAAGCCGAACTTGCGCCTGGCCTCCTCCGGCTCGATGCCCAGCAGGCCGAATACGGCCGATTGCATCTCCTCGCGGAAGATACGCACCGAACCGCCGCCGACCTCCGAGCCGTTGAGCACCAGGTCGTAGGCACGCGCCAGCGCGCCGCCCGGATCGAGGGCCAGGGCCGCCGGGTCATCGTCCTGCGGCGAGGTGAACGGGTGGTGCATCGCGACCCAGCGGCCGGCCGCCTCGTCCCGTTCGAACATCGGGAAATCGACCACCCACAGCGGCCGCCAGCCGTCGGCCACCAGATTGCGGTCCTGCGCGAGCTTCAGGCGCAGGGCGCCGAGCGCGTCGCTGACGATCTTGGACTTGTCGGCGCCGAAGAACAGCAGATCGTTGTCGGCCGCGCCGGTGCGCTCGACGATGCCATGCAGCGCGGCATCGCTCAGGAACTTGGTGATCGGCGACTGCAGGCCCTCGCGGCCGCGCGCGCGCTCGTTGACCTTGATGTAGGCGAGCCCCTTGGCGCCGTAGCGCGCCACGAATGCGGTGTACTCGTCGATCTCCTTGCGCGTCAGCGCGCCGCCCTGCGGCAGCCGCAGCACTGCGACGCGGCCGCCCGCATCGTTGGCCGGCGCGGCGAACACCTTGAAATCGCAGTCGCGCACCAGATCGGCGATGTCGACCAGCTCCAGCTCGACCCGCAGATCCGGCTTGTCCGAGCCGTAGCGTCGCATCGCCTCCTGGTAGCGCATCCGCGGGAAGGGCTGCGGCAGCTCCACCGACAGCACCTCGCGGAACAGCGTGCGCACCAGCCCCTCCATGAGCTGCAAGATCTGCTCCTGCGTCAGGAACGAGGTCTCGATGTCGAGCTGAGTGAACTCCGGCTGGCGGTCGGCGCGCAGATCCTCGTCGCGAAAGCAGCGCACGATCTGATAGTAGCGGTCGAAGCCCGCCATCATCAGCAGCTGCTTGAAGATCTGCGGCGACTGCGGCAGCGCGAAGAACTTGCCGGGATGCGTACGGCTGGGTACCAGGTAGTCGCGCGCCCCCTCGGGCGTCGCCTTGGTCAGCATCGGGGTCTCGATGTCCACGAACCCCTGGCCGTCGAGATAGCCGCGCATCGAGCGCGTGAGCCGGTGCCGCAGGCGCAGGCGCTGGCTCATGACCTCGCGCCGCAGGTCGAGGTAGCGGTAGCGCAGCCGCACTTCCTCGCTCACGGTCTCCTCGAGCTGGAACGGCAGCGGATCCGAGCGATTGAGCAGCTCGAGCTGCGCGGCCACGATCTCGATGCGGCCGCTGGCGAGGCCCGGGTTGACGGTGCCGGCCGGCCGCGCCTGCACCGTGCCCTGCACGCGTACCACGAATTCGTGGCGCAGCTTCTCGGCGCTGGCGAAGATCGCCGGCTGATCCGGATGGAACACCACCTGCACCAGCCCCTCCCGGTCGCGCAGGTCGACGAAGATCACGCCGCCGTGATCGCGCCGCCGATGCACCCAGCCGGCGACCGTCACGCTGGCGCCGGTCAGCTGCTCATTCACGTGTCCGCAGTAATGGCTACGCATCGGCTGTCGCTGTCCGCTCGGAGCTTGAGGATCGGGGGCGCGAATGTTAGGGCGCGGCCGTCGGCGGCACAACCACGCCGAGCGTGACGATCATCTTCATGGCCGCATCGATGCTCATGTCGAGCTCGATCACCTGCGAGCGCGGCAGCATCATGATGAAGCCGGAGGTCGGATTCGGCGTGGTCGGGATGAACACGCAGACCATCGGCTGGCCGGTCCGCGCCCCCACCAGCGGCACGTCGGCCGCGGTCTGGAAGCCGACGCTCCAGATGCCCGGCCGCGGGTATTCGATCAGCAGCACCTTCTTGAACGAGTTGCCGGAATTCGACAGGATCGTGGTCGAGAAGCTCTTCACGCCGCTGTAGATCGCGCGCACGAACGGGATGCGGTTCAGCAGGTCTTCCCAGAAGCGCACCAGGCGGCGGCCGATGATGTTGGTGACCAGTACGCCGGTCAGCAGCAGCAACAGGACGGCCAGCAGCGCGCCCAGTCCCGGTATGCGCACCCCCAGCAGCGTCTCGGGCTGCATCGACTGCGGCAGCAGCCGCAGCGTCTGGTCCATCAGGTCCAGGATGAAACGCACCACCAGCACGGTCGCGAGGATCGGCAGCCATACCAGCAGGCCCGCGATCAGATACCGGCGCACGATCCGCTTGAGCACCGCACCCGTCAACGGCCGGCCCGGCGCCTGGCCGCC
>DAHUYP010000050.1 GCA_027315105.1 Gammaproteobacteria bacterium | reverse complement strand
GCGCTGGGCGCAGGGGCCTGACCGTGATGCAACAGGCGATCATCGCGCTGCTGGTCGGCGCGGCCGCGCTCTACGTGACGTGGAGCTTCCTGCCGCTGCGGCGCCGGCAGCGGCTGCTCGATGCGCTCGCGGCCCGCGGCCTGCTGGTGCGCGCGGCGGAGCGACACCGCGCGCGGCTGGCGACGCCGGGCTGCGGCAACTGCGCCGCCGCCGGCGGGCACGCGTCAGTGAAGCCGCACGATCCCGGGAAAACCGTCAAAGCCGGCATCGAAGCTTAGTATCCGCCCGACCGCGCGTCGCTGAATCACCGCGCGTCGCTGAATCAGCGCGAGGCGCAGGGCGTCGCGACGGGCGCGGGGCCGATCACCACTCCCCGAGCGAGAAATACCTCTTCTCGACCAGCGTGCGCTCCATCGAATGCGGCAGCAGGTCGATCTCCTTGCGCCGGTAGTCGATGCTCAGTTGCTCGAGCGAGCCGAGCACGTCCATGCCGATCAACAGCGCCGGTTCGTCCTCCAGGCCCCAGGTCCTGAAGATCTGAAAATCGCCGAAGGTGACGAACAGATTGGCGATGGTCGCATCGCCGAGGCGAATGTCGGGCACGCGGCCGACGACCGCGGGCTGCATGGCCTGCGTGACGTCGATGACACCGGTCTGCAGCACCTGCACGCCGCGACGGTGGGCACTGGTGAGCGCCGCGAGCAGGGCGCTATTGCCGAGCGTATGCGTGCCGCCGGTGTCGATGATCGCCTTGGTGGGCAGGGGCCCCACGCGGCCGTCGACCATCAGCAGCCGATCGGAGAGAAATTCGGCGTGCATGACCGAAAACATGAGCGACGGGCGCTTGCCGAGCGATTGCGAGATGGTGATGTGGTCCTTGCTGAAATCGGCCGACAGCTTCATGCCTTCGAAGCCGTCCATGCCGAGGATGCCGTCGAGTCCATGGAACACCGGTCCGGCGAGCACCGGCAGGTCCAGGTCGCGGAAATGCAGATCGCCGGCATCCAGACTGTCGATGTGCACGGACGGCGCGAGCTCGGAGCCGCTGATGCCTGCGACCGCGATGGTCGCGTCCGTGTTTGCCGTCAGCCCGAGCTTGCCGAGCGCCGACTCCGCCACCACGGTTCGCGTCGAGCCCGTGTCGAGCATGAAGCGGAACGGCCCGCGACCGTTGATCGTCACCTGCGCGACGATGCGGCCGACGCGATCCATGCGCGTCGGCACCGCGTACTGAGAGGCGTCGTCGGTATCGCCGGCCGCCACGCCGCGGGATGCCGTGGGCGGCGAGAGTGCATGACTCACACCCGCCGCCGCGGACAGCGACAGCGCCGCAATGAGAATTCGAACGGCTCCAGACATGGCGTGCCCCGCACACGAGCCTTGAGCGGCATTTGTATCGTGCGCCCTTTCGGCCATCGGCACAACCAAGCGCCCACCGCGGCCCATGCTGCAGCGCCGGCGGTGAATGGCCGCCGGGTTATGATCGCGCCATTGCCCCGCCCGCAGGGCCATGACCCGAGGTCTCCATGCCGCGTGCACTCCCGCTGGCGCTCGCAATCGCGCTCGTGATCTGCCTGCCCGCCCGCGCCGCCGAACCGATCACCGGCCAGCCCGTCGCCTACCAGTCCATCGCGCAGCTGCAGCGCGAGATGAAGACCGGCCAGCTCACCTCCGAAGCGCTGGTGCGCGCCTACCTGGCGCGCATCCGCGCACTCGACCGCCAGGGCCCCGCGCTGCATGCGCTGATCTCGCTCAACCCCGATGCCCTGGCGCAGGCGCGCGCTCTCGATCTCGAGCGTCGAGCGCGCGGGCCGCGCGGTGCGCTGCACGGCATACCGGTGCTGCTGAAGGACAATATCGAGACTGCCGATCGAATGCCGACCACCGCCGGATCGCTGGCACTGGTGGAGAACTTCGCACCGCACGACGCGCCGGTGGCAGCCGCTCTGCGCGCCGCCGGGGCGATCATCCTCGGCAAGACCAATCTGAGCGAGTGGGCCAATTTCCGCTCCAATCACTCGATCAGCGGCTGGACGGCGAGCGGCGGACTGACCCGCAATCCATACGTGCTCGATCGCACGGCCTGCGGCTCGAGCTCGGGCAGTGCCGCCGCGGTCGCAGCCGGCATGGCCGCGGCGAGCCTCGGCACCGAGACCGACGGCTCGATCACCTGCCCGGCATCCATGGACGGCATCGTCGGCCTGAAGCCGACGCTCGGACTGCTGCCGCAGCAGGGCATCGTGCCGATCGCGCACAGCCAGGACACCGCCGGTCCGATGGCGCGCAGCGTCACCGAGGTGGCGCTGCTGCTCGATGCGCTGGTGGGCGGCGCCGTGCCGTGCGCGGCCACCGCGACGCCGTGCGCGAAGCCGGACTACCTGGCCTCGCTCGCGCCCGATGCGCTCAGGAGCCGGCGCGTCGGCGTGCTGCGCTTCAAGGCCGGCAGCCACCCGGAGATGGAGATCGTGTACGAGCGCGCCCTCGGCCGGCTGCGGGCCGCCGGCGCGATCCTGGTCGAGGTGCAGACCCCGGACATGGCGCCCATCGCGGCCGCCGAACAGACGGTGCTGCTCAACGAGTTCAGGAGCGGCCTGAATGCCTACCTCGCCGCGACGTCCAGGGCCGTGCCGACGCGCGACCTGGGACAGCTGATCGCATTCGATCGCGCCTCACCCTATGAGCTGCAGTTCTTCGGCCAGGACGTATTCGAGCAGGCGCAGGACACCCGCGGCCCGGACGATCCGCAGTACCAGCAGGCGCTGAAGGAATCCAAGCGCCTCGCGGGCGCCGAGGGCATCGACCGGCTGCTGCGCGAGCAGCAGCTCGAGCTGCTGGTGGCGCCCACGACCACGGCCGCCTGGCGCGTCGATCGCGTCAACGGCGATCCGAATGCCGACGCCTTCACCACGCTGGCCGCGGTGGCCGGCTATCCGCACCTGTCCGTGCCGATGGGGCAGGTTCAGGGCCTGCCGGTCGGGCTGTCGTTCATCGGCCCGGCCGCGTCCGAGCCGCTGCTGCTGGGCGCCGGCTACGCGTTCGAGCGCCGAACCGCAGGCTTCGTGCCGCCGGCGTTCATTCCCACGCTCGAGACCGACGCCGTCGCCGCGGCCGCCTGGTCGGCACACGGCGCAGCAGCCACGCGCGCGCCGAGGTGAGCGCCGGGGGCCGGTCGGCGCCGGCACGGCGATCGCGCGCGCAAAAAAAATCGGCCCCCGAAGGGGGCCGATCAGTTCGTGCAGTCGTCGTGCGATCGGCGGTCGTGCAGTGCCGGCCGATTCGCCTACGCGTCAGAAGGTATACGACGCGCCGACGATGTAGAACGCGCCGACCGCGCCCTGCTGGTGCATCGCGGCGTCGTACGCCGCACCACCGCCGCCACCGTAGGTCTGCAGGTCGAGCGGCGGACCCTGGTTGAAGGCGTTGAGGATCGAGGCGTGCACCTGGAAGTTCTTGGTAACGTCGTAGTGCGCGTAGAAGTCGACGTCGGTGAAGCTGCCGACCGTGCAGTACGAGCCCGGGAACGCAGCGCCCGGGGCGAACCTCGGACCGTACTCCAGCGTAAAGGCGCCGTCGATCGCCTGCGCGCAGGTGTTCAGGCCAGCCGACGGATCGGTGACGCTGAAGCTGCCGATGTAGTTGACGGTCGCCGAGACGCCGGCCGGGCCGCGATCCCAGGACAGGTTGAGCGTCGCACGATCCTTCGGATTGCCGGTATCACCCGACACGCCGCTCGGGCCGTGCGTGCCGGCCAACTGATAGGACTGGCCCAGGGCCTCGAGCTTGAACGACATGATGTGCGTGTAGGTCAACTCGCCCGACAGCCGGCCGTAGCTGGCCAGGTCGAGATGGCCCTTCATGTCGATGTCGAAGCCGTCGGTCTCGTCCTGGCTGGCGTTGATGTACGGATAGGAGTTGTACAGCATCAGGCCGACCGGGGTTTGCTGCGGGGTCGCGAAGCCGTTCTCCGGCAGAAAGACCTGCGGTCCGCGCACCAGGGTCGTCAGGCCGCCGTAGCCGAGTCCGCCGGCCTCGAATGCGCTGATGATGTCCTGGTTGATCTTGATGTCGTAGTAGTCGGCCGAGACGCTGAAGTTCTTGTTCGGCTCGAAGATCGTGCCCAGGGTCAGGTTGGTGGTCTTCTCCGGCTGCAGCATCGGGTTGCCGCTCTGCACGCCGGTCAGCGCCACGGCGCACTGGCTCGGGAAGGTGCCGGCCCCCGTCGAGCCGTTCTTGCACAGCACCGGATCGGGAATCGCATTGGCGCCGAACGCCAGGCCGGAATTGGTCTCCGGGATGCTCGGCGCACGGAAGCCCTTGCCCCAGGTGCCGCGGAAGGCCAGTTCCGGAATCGGCGTGTACTTCATGCCGAACTTCGGCGTGAGCTGACCGCCGGCGAAGGTGTTGTACTGGTCGTAGCGCGCGGCGGCGTTGAGCTCGATCTGCTTGAACTGCTCATGATTGAACATCATCGCATTGAGTTCCGCGAACCCGGCCACGTCGGCCATCGATCCCATCGCCCAGGCGTTGTTCATGCCCTGGATGCCGGCGACGCTGGACGGGGGAGCCGGTGAGTTCAAACGCTCGTCGTAGTACTCGCCTCCCAGCGCCATCGACAGGTTGCCGCCCGGAAGGGGCATCAGCTCGCGCGAGCCGTGCAGATTGGCCAGCGTGAGGCCGCTGGTATCGACCGCCTGCGCGAACGGCGCCATCTGCTGGGTCATCGAACCGCCGGTGCCGAGGATGTAGCCGTTGTTCAACACGTTCTGCGTCGCAGTCGGGTCGAGGAAGCCGGTGTCATCCTGGCGCAGCCGTGAATACATGATCCCGACGGTGCCGCTGATATCCCAGCCGGCGGCCTTGCCGTTCAGTTCCTGCATGAAGCGGTAGGTATCGGTCTTGAAGTTGGTGAACGGCAGACCGATCTCGGGGAAGTTGTAGACCAGCGGCGCCGCCACCCCATAGGGGTTGCCGGGGTAGTTCGCCGGCACCGTGATGACCGGTGAGATGTGCGGCGTCGGCACTCCTCCGGGCGGATAGGAGATGATGGTGAAGCCGCTCGGATAACCCGTGGGGTTGAGCGTGGGCTGCGCCTGCTGGGCATGGGTCTCGAAGATCGACAGCGTCGTGACCGACTGCCAGTTCTCGCCCAGGCTCTTGGTGAACTTGCCCAGCACGTTCTCGCTCGAGGTCGCGGGCTGCAGCTGCAGCCCGGGCGTCTGGAACGTGCACTTGTTGGCCGCCTGCAGCGCCGCGGTGCAGCCCGGCAGGTAGGCCCCGATGGCATTCGTGGTCGGATTGATCAGATAGCCGGTGAGGCTGGCCGGGTACGGCGAGAACGGATTGTTGCCAGCACCCGGGGTCGTGTTCACGCCGCCCACGCCGCTCCAATCGAGGTTGGTGAAGGCGCCACTGCGGTTCGCGGACAGGATCTGGGCCTGGCCGCGATACTCGGCGGATATGTACGCGTTGTAGCCATCCGCGGCCAGATCGCCGATACCCCAGATGCCGTCGGCGTGCACCATGTTGCCGTCGCCGTGACTGGAGGTGCCGCCCTCGACCATGACATTGGCGCCGGTGAAGGTCTTCCTCAGGATGATGTTGACCACGCCGGCGATCGCATCCGAGCCGTATTCCGCCGAGGCACCGTCCTTCAGCACTTCGACCGATTCGACCGCGTTGAACGGAATCGCCGTGACGTCGACGAAGTTGCGTTCGCCGTCATCGGTCAGCGGGTAGCCCACCATGCGGTGGCCGTCGATCAGCGTCAGGGTGCCGCCGACGGTCAGGCCGCGCAGCGAAACGCCGGCGCCGCCGCCCGCGAAGGCGCTGTTGAACGACTGGCTCAGCGTGCCGGCGCCGTTGGCCGACAGGTTGCGCAGCACCTCCGATACGGTGGTGTAGCCGGAGTTCACCAGGTCTTCCTGCGTGATGACCTGCACCGGGCTCGGCGTCTCGGTGTCGGTGCGCCGGATCAACGAACCGGTGACGACCACTTCCTGCAGTTCGGTCGCTTCGTTGGCGGCGGTCGCCTTCGTCGTTGCCTGTGCGGGCGCCTGGGTGGTTGCCTGGGTAGTTGCCTGGGTAGTTGCCTGGGTGGTCGCCTGGGCGATCAGCTGGGTGCTGGCCGGGGCGGTCGCCTGGGCGACGGCTTGGGCGATGGCTTGGGCAGTGGCCTCGTTGGACGCCTGGGCGTTCTGCTGGGCGAGTGCGGAGGCGCTGCCCAAGACGATCGATGCGGTTGCGCCCAGCAACAGCGCGCGACGCACGCAGCGTGACAGTGATGCTGTTGGGACACGTGGAATGAAGGAAAGGCTATCCCTCAAAACATGGTTCATTACTGTTCTCCCCTGATTCAGCGAGCCGGCATCCCCACCCGGCAACGGGCAAAAGTCTGCCCGGCTCCCTTGCGTTGCATGACAACGGAGCGGCTCACAGGGCCCACAGTACCGACGAGACCACGCGGCTCTCGAACGAGAGTTACCGCACATTCCCCGAGACAGAGACCCGAAGCTGCTCCCCTAAGTGAGGCCTAGCATAACCTGATTTCTCCGCAACACAACATGGTGTTGTTATAGGGCAACAATGGCGTTGCTGCGCAATAACCGGGCAGCGGCAAATCCTGCAGAAGCCGGGCGCGCGCGCATTGCGATTTATTTGGGGCGCCGCGCTGCCCCTTATCTGGGCTACTGCGGCGACTCGAGGTTGCGCCGACCGCTAGCGCGGGCGCGCCGCTTCGACGCTCGCCGGCATCCGGGCAGGCTGCTCGAACAGCGCATGCTGCACCAGGTCGCCTTCCTCGATGTGGCGCTTCGCACACGCGCCGCCGGCGAGCTCGAGCACCGCTCTGACGGGTATCGGCCGGGCCGTGCTGAACGCCGCCGGCGTCGGAGTGGTGATGTTCGCCAGCGATCCGGGGGTGGCATCGTGCTTGATGTAGACGATGCGGCCCGCGGCATCGATGAACAGCATGTCGAGCGGAATCAGCGTGTTCTTCATCCACATGCCGATCGCGCGCGGCGGGTCGACCGGGAACAGCATGCCCCGATCCGCGGGCAGAGAGCGCACGAACATCAGGCCCTGCTCGCTGCGCGCCGGCGTGTCGGCGATCCAGATCCGGTAGCGCACCGTGCCGCCGCGCGCGTGGATCTCGAGCGTGGATTGCGGAAAGCGATCCAGGCTCTCCCTGGCTTGGGCCGCGGGCACCCGAGCGGTGCTCGCCAGCAGTGCGGCGAGCAGCAGCGCCGCGCGGAGCAGCGATCGCAGACGGCGCGCGCGCGCCCCGGCCGGCGATTCAGCTTCTGGCGTCCAGCGTGTCATTGGCGCCGTCCTCATCCCACATCATTCCGGCGAAATCAAATCGGGTCAGCAGTACCTCACCGGCGCCGGAGATCGCGGTGGCCGGCGCCACGCAGAAGCCGCGCGCGGTCAGACGCTGCAGATGGCGGTCAGCGCCGGCCATGGTCTGCTCATCGAGCCGGTCGATCGTGCACCGGTCATCGCCGCCGGTGGAATAGATCCTGTCCTGGCCCTCGAAGATCACCGTGACGTTGACCGGCAGATTGCGCCGCACGCCGGCGAGGGCGCCGGCGCCGATGCCGAACACGAAGCGCACCCGCGGGCCATCGCCCGACGGCGCGCCGGCGAAGGTCAGGCGCACGCCGCGCCGGCCCGGCCGCGGAGAGCCGTCGCACTGCAGATCGGCATCGTGCCAGTCGATGTCCAGGTTGGCCGCACCGCGCAGCCGCACGCGCAGGTAGCCATTGTGCGACGGCAGGCAGCCGGACGCCGCGTGCGGGTCGGAGGCTGCGGGAGGAGTTGCCGCGCTGGCCTGCGGCGGCACGGCCGGCACGGCCGGCGCTGCCGGCTGGCGCGTGCAGGCGGGCAGCGCGAGGCTGCCCGCGCACAGCAGGCTGCCGATGAACCAGCTCGACCAGTGTGAGCGAGGCATGGCCGCAGTCTAACGCCGGCGCCGCGCGCGCGGCGGCGCCGGCCTCCGGGATGCGGCCGGCGCCCCGGGCCGCCGCCGAATCAGAGATCCGGCACACAGGCTATGTAAAGCCCAGCTGTTAGACTTTCGGCGCATGATGAACCGTCGCAGGGCCTCAATGCCGAATCAACTCATTGAAATCTATCCGGTCGTGCCGGAATCCCTGGCTCGCCTGCCGGAGCTGGCCAGCAATCTGTTCTTCAGCTGGCACCGGCCCACGCGCGCCCTGTTCCAGGATCTGGATGGGGAGCTCTGGAATCAGGTGGGGGGGAACCCGCGGCTGATGCTGCGGTGCATTAACCAGGAGAACCTCGATCGCGCGGCCGGCGATCGGATCTATCTCGAACGCTACCGGCAGGTGGTCGCATCGTTCGACGAATATCTGTCGGCGCCGCCGCGGGCCGAGGAGCCGCTGGTGGCGTACTTCTGCGCCGAGTACGGCTTCCATGAGAGCTTCCCGATCTATTCGGGCGGCCTGGGCATCCTGGCCGGCGACCACTGCAAGGCGGCGAGCGACGAGCGCCTCAACTTCGTCGCCGTCGGCCTGCTCTACACCCAGGGCTATTTCATCCAGGCGGTCGACAGCGACGGCGTCCAGCACGCGCACAACGCCGAGAGCGACCCGCGCGACCTGCCGGTGGAGGCGGTGCGCGACGCCGGCGGCAACTGGCTGCGCGTGTCGGTGCGCATCGCCGGGCGCGACGTCGCGGCGCGCATCTGGAAGGCACAGGTCGGCCGGGTCGCGGTCTACCTGCTCGACACCAACTGCACGGAGAACGCCCGCGAGGATCGCGAGATCACGCACCGCCTGTACGGCGGCGATGCCTCGGTGCGCATCCGCCAGGAGATGATACTGGGACTGGGCGGGGTGCGTGCGCTGCGCGCGCTCGGGCTGGCGCCGGCGGTGTGGCACATGAACGAGGGCCACGCGGCGTTCCTGATCCTCGAGCGGGTGCGCGAGGGCATCGCGCAGGGACTCGATTTCGACGCCGCGCTCGAGGCGGCGGCGACGCAGTGCGTGTTCACCACGCACACCCCGGTCGCCGCCGGCCACGATGCGTTCGACATCGGGCTGTTCACGCATTGCTTCCAGGATTTCCTGGCCGAGATCAACGTCGACGCGGAACGCGTGCTCGGTCTCGGCCGCGGGCCGAACGCCGCATACACCTTCAACATGACGCACCTGGCGCTCAACGGCGCACGGCGCATGAACGGCGTGAGCCGGGTCCACGGCGTGGTGTCGGCCCGGCTGTGCGCGCCGCAATGGCCGGAGGTGCCGAGCGAGCAGAATCCCGTCGGCTACGTCACCAACGGCGTGCACGTGCCGACATTCCTGGCCCAGACCTGGTGCCGCTTCCTCGACCGCAAGCTCGGAGCGCAGTGGCGCGAGCGCCTGACGGATCGGGAGTTCTGGCTGGCGCTCGCGGACGTGCCGGACGCCGAGTTCTGGGGCACCGCGCAGCAGATCAAGGCGCGCATGCTCGAGGGGGTTCGCGGCCGCCTGCGCCGCGAGTACGCGGCCAAGGACCTGAACCCGGCGCAGCTGCGCCACATCACGCGCCTGCTCGACCCGGAGCGGCCCAACGTACTGACGCTGGGCTTCGCGCGCCGCTTTGCGACCTACAAGCGGGCCGCGCTGCTGCTGCGCGACCGCGCGCGGCTGCTGCGGCTGATCAAGGCGGAGGAGCGCCCGGTGCTGTTCCTGTTCGCCGGCAAGGCGCATCCGGCGGACCAGCCCGGGCAGCAGGTGCTGCGCGAGATCAAGCAGCTCATGCTGCAGCCGGAATTCGCCGGTCACGTGGTGTTCCTCGAGGACTACGATCTGCAGCTGGCGCGCTGGCTGGTGACCGGCGTCGACGTCTGGCTCAACAATCCGGTCGCGCCGCTCGAGGCCAGCGGCACGTCCGGCATCAAGGCCGCGGTCAACGGCCGTCTCAACGTCAGCATCCTCGACGGCTGGTGGGCGGAGGCGTTCGACCACAACAACGGCTGGGGCATTCCGGCCGCCGACGTGCAGGATGTCGAGCGCCGCGACGCGCTGGATTCGGCGGCGATGCTGGATGCGCTCGAAGAGGAGGTCGTGCCGCTCTACTACGACCGCAACCCGGACGGCTACTCCCCGGAATGGGTGCGCCGCTGCAAGCGCGCCATGATGACCGTGATCCCGGACTTCAACATGGGACGCGTGGTGCAGGACTACGCGCGCGGCCTGTACCTGCCGGCCGCGCAGCACTATCAGCGCCTCATGCACGGCGGCACCGCGGCGGCGGTGCAGCTGAGCCTCTGGAAGCAGCGCGTGCGCGAGCGCTGGGCCGGCGTCGGCCTGCGGCGCCTGAGCGATGCGCCGCGCGAGCTGCCGCGCTCGCGCGCGCTGTGCGTACGCATCGCGGCGGCGCTCAACGGCCTCGCGCCGCAGGACGTGCGCGTGGAGTTCGTGGCGCAGCGCCTGCTGCCGAAGTCGCGTACCGAGCTGCCGCCCCTGTCCTCGTTCCGCGACGACATGCGCGACGATGCCTGGCGCGCGCTGCTGGCGGCGACCGGCGAGACCGACAGCGACGGCTCGGCGGTCTACGAGCTGTACGCGATGCCGCCCAACTGCGGGCAATTCGCCTACGAGATCCGGATCTACCCCTGGCACGAGATGCTCGCGCATACGCTCGAGATGGGGCTGCTCAAGCGCCTGTGAGACCTCGCGGCGCGTCGCCGTGCGCGCCGCAGATCCGCGTTCGAAGCGCTCGGGAAGATACTATACTGATCGCGTCGCATCACGATTCGAACGTATGGCCAAGCAGCAATCGCGGGCTTCTTCCGGACGTTACGTCAGCCGGCTGACGAGCGGCGCATTGGCGGTGGTCATGGCCGGCGGGCGCGGCGAGCGCCTGAAGGACCTGACGCTGCATCGCTGCAAGCCGGCGACGCCGTTCGGCGGCAAGTTCCGCATCATCGACTTCGTGCTCTCGAACTGCGTCAACTCCGGCATCCGTCAGATCTATCTGATGACGCAATACAAGGGCCAGTCCCTGATCCAGCACGTGCAGCGCGGCTGGAGCTATCTGCGCGGTGAGTTCGGCGAATTCATCGACGTGGTGCCGGCACAGCAGCAGGTCGGCATGCACTGGTATCGCGGCACCGCCGACTGCGTCTATCAGAACCTCGACCTGCTGCGCGCGTTGCGTCCCAAGCACGTGCTGGTGCTGGCGGGCGACCACATCTACAAGATGGACTACGGTCCGATGATCGCCTATCACGTCGAAAAGGGCGCCGACATCACGGTCGGCGTGGTCGAGGTGCCGCGCGAACGGGCCCGCGAGTTCGGGGTGCTATCGGTGACAGACTGGAATCGGGTCACGAAGTTCACCGAGAAGCCGCACGAGCCGGAGACGATCCCCGCGCGCCCCGACGTGACGCTCGCGTCGATGGGCATCTACGTCTTCAACGCCCGCCTGCTCGAGAAACTGCTGCTCGCCGATGCGGCCGACGACCGGTCGGCGCACGACTTCGGCAGGAACATCATTCCCGCCGCGATCGATCTGCTGCACGTGGTCGCCTATCCGTTCACCGACGTCAAGACCCGTGCGCAGAACTACTGGCGCGACGTCGGCACCGTCGATGCCTTCTATGACGCCAACATCGAGCTGGTGCACGTGGCGCCGGAGCTCAACCTGTACGACGAGGAATGGCCGATCTGGACCTACCAGCTGCACCAGCCGCCGGCGAAATTCGTGCTCGACGAGGTGGGGCGGCGCGGCACCGCGGTCAACTCGATGGTGTCCGGCGGCTGCATCATCTCGGGCGCCTACGTCAACCAGTCGCTGCTGTTCTCGAACGTGCGCGTCGAGGAGCGCTCCAGCATCTCCCAGGCCGTGGTGCTGCCGAACGTGAAGATCGGCGCCGGCTGCGCGATCAACCACGCGATACTCGACGAGGGCTGCGAGATTCCGGACGGCATGCAGATCGGCGCCGATCGCGCCGCGGACGCGGAGCGATTTCACGTCACCGACAGCGGTGTGGTGCTGGTCACGCCCGACATGCTGGCGAAGCTCGCGCCCGCCCGCGCATGACTGCCGGCCCGCCGCGATTGCTCGCCAGCCGGCGCTCTGGGGTATTGCTGCATCCGACCGCGCTCATCAGCGGCGAGGGCGCAGCGGTGCGCGGGGCGCTCGGCGCGGCTGCACGCAGCGTGATCGATTGGCTCGCCGAGGGCGGATTCTCGATCTGGCAGGTGCTGCCGCTGGGTCCGCCGGGCGCGGACGGCTCGCCCTATTGGGCCAGGTCCGATCATGCCGGCCAGAGCGCGCTGATCGATCGCAGCGAGCTGCCGGATCCGGACGCACAGCGCGCCGACTACCAGGCGTTCCGCGAGGCCAGCCGCGATTGGCTGGACGATTACGTGCTGTTCGAAGCGCTGGCGGAGCGCTTGCGCGCGCCCTGGTGGGACTGGCCGGCGGAATTGCGGACGCGCCAGCGCGCGGCGCTGGCGCGCTTCCAGCGCGACGCCGGTGCCGCGCTCGAACGCCGCCGACTCGAGCAGTGGTATTTCGACTGGCAATGGCGCGCGCTGCGCAGGCATGCCGCGGCGCGCGGCGTGCTGCTGTTCGGCGATCTGCCGATCTACGTCGCGCCCGATTCGGTCGCGACCTGGTCCCAGCCCGCGCAGTTCCAGCTCGACGCCGGCGGCCGGCCGGCGCAGCTCGCCGGCGTTCCCCCGGACTACTTCGCGGCCGACGGCCAGCTGTGGGGCAACCCGCTGTACGACTGGGCGCAGGCCGAACGCGACCACTTCGCCTTCTGGCGGCGGCGGCTCGGGCGGCAGCTGCAGCGCTTCGATCTGCTGCGCATCGATCATTTTCGCGGGCTGGCGGGCTACTGGGCGGTACCGGCCGGGGCGGCGACGGCGCGCGAAGGCCACTGGTGCCCGGCGCCCGGGGAGCAACTGTTTCGCGTGCTGCAGGCCGAATTCCCGGATCTGCCGCTCGTGGCCGAGGACCTCGGCGTGATCACCGCCGACGTCACGCAGCTGCGCTGCGCGTTCGGCCTGCCCGGCATGCGCGTGCTGCAGTTCGGCTTCGACGGCTCGGCGGACAACCCGCATCTGCCGCACAATTATCAGCCCGACCTGGTCGCCTACACCGGAACCCATGACAACGATACGACCGCCGGCTGGTACCGCAGCCTGCCGGCGGATGCGGCGCGTCGGGTCGACTTCTATCTGCGGGCCGGGCCGGCGGACGTGAACGAGGCCATGGTACGAGCCGTGCTGTCGAGCGTTGCCCGGCTGGCGATCATTCCCGCCCAGGATCTGCTGCAGCTGGGCTCGGAAGCGCGCCTCAATACGCCCGGCACTGCCATCGGCAACTGGAGCTGGCGCCTGCCTGCCGGCTCGTTGAACGCGCCGCTGGCCGCACGCTATGCCGCCCTGAACCGGGTATTCGGCCGTGAGCGCCCGGCGGCGCCGACATGAGGAGATCGAGCATGCGACTCGCTACACCGACACCGGGCGCGGCGCTCCCGCCGGCGGTGCCATCGACGCCCCCGGCGGCGGCGCGAGGCCGGCTGCATCTGACCGCACTGCTGATCGCGCTCGGCGCGGCGCTGTACGGCTGCGCCACCATGCTGCCGAGGCTCGAGGCCCCGCAGCTGAGCGTCACACGCATCAAGTTCCTCGGCGGCGACATGCAGCAGCAGCGCATCCAGCTCGCGATCCATGCCGTCAATCCGAACCAGCGCGAAGTCAGGGTGCGCGGCATCGAATGCAATCTCGAGCTCGCCGGCACGCCGTTCGCCCAAGGCACCACCGACGCTGCATTCACGCTGCCGGCGCTCGGTGAAACGGACTTCAATCTCGACGTCACCGCCGATCTCGGCAATGCGCTATCGGTCCTGGCCGGCGGCCTGAGCCACAGCACGGTCGACTATCGCTTCTACGGCACCGTGCACCTGCAAGGCGGGATCCTGCGCACGATTCCGTTCGAGCAGAAGGGACGCGTGCGGCTCTAGCGCGACGCTCACGGCTGCAGCAGGGCGTCGTAGACCTCGACGTAGCGCCGCACCTGGCGGCTCCACGAGAAATCCTGTCCCATGCCGTTCTGCACCAGCCGCCACCACGCGCTGCCGTCGCGGAACAGGTCCAGGGCCGTGTCGATTGCCCAGGTTACGCCCGGCGTATCGTAGTGGTCGAAGACGATGCCGGTACCCCGGCCGGTGGCGGGATCGAAATGCTGCACCGAGTCGGCCAGCCCGCCGGTGCGCCGCACGATCGGCACCGTGCCGTAGCGCAGGCTGTACATCTGATTGAGCCCGCATGGCTCATAGTGCGATGGCATCAGGAACATGTCGCTGGCGGCTTCGATCCAGTGCGCGAGCTCGTCGCTGTAGCCGCGATGGAAGTGCACCCGCTGCGGGAAACGCTGCTGCAGGCCGCGCAGGAAATCCTCGTAGCGCGGCTCGCCGGTGCCGAGCGCGACCAGGTTGAAGTCACGCGCCTGCAGCAGCGGCGGCAGGGCGTCGAACAGCAGGTCGAAGCCCTTCTGTGCCACCAGCCGGCTGACGATGCCGATCAGCGCCGTTCGCGGCGCGTTGCGCAGTCCGAGCCGCTGCAGGAATTCCAGCTGCAGGCCGGCTTTGACGTCGAGCCGATCGGCGCCGTAGTGCTGCGATAGATACCGGTCGCGGCGCGGATCCCATTCGTCGTAATCCACGCCGTTGAGAATGCCCACCAGGGCCGGGGCGCGCGCGTGCAGCAGGCCCTCGAGGCCCATGCCGTACGCGGCGGTCTGGATCTCGCGCGCGTAGGTGGGGCTGACGGTCGTGATCAGGTCCGCCTGGGCGAGTCCGGTGCGCAGCAGGTTGATGCGTCCGGCAGCGAGATCGGCCGGGTCGAGCATCGACACCGGGCCGCCGGGCAGGATTTCGGCCGCCGCGGCGGCCCCGACGATGCCCTGATAGCCGATGTTGTGCACCGTCACGACGCTGCGCGTGCCGCGAAACAGCTGATCCCAGGCGTAGGTGGAACGCAGCAGCGCCGCTCCCACGGCCGTGTGCCAGTCGTTGAAATGCATGATCTGCGGCGCGAAACCCATGTGCTGGCAGCACAGGAAGGCCGCGTGCGTCAGCACCAGGAAGCGCCGGTACTCGTCCGGATCGGCGGTATAGATCGACTCACGCCGATAGCAGGCCGGGCAGTCGATCAGGTAGACGTAGTCGTCCGAGTCCTGCAGGCGTGCCGTCGATACCGAGAATTCGTAGCGATGGGCGCCGAGCTGCAACGACAGGTGCTGCAGGAAGTCGACCGGCTGGATCTCCACCCCGTCGCGCCGCATGCTCGCGTACGCCGGCATGAACGGCCGCACGTCGTGGCCGTCGGCACGCAGGTATTTGACCAGGGCGCCCGACACGTCGGCGAGGCCGCCCGCCTTGGCGAAGGGCGTCATCTCCGCCGAGGTAAAGCACACTCTCAATGGCATGCGGCCATCTTACCGCAGCGCGAGACGCGACTTGACGATGCCATTATCATGGGCGCCATGCGCTCGCTGGCGGTGTATCTGACGCTCCTGATCCTGCTGGTGGCATCGATTGCGGCCGGCGTCATCGCCTCGGATTGGCCGAGCTGGTGCCGGCGCGCGCACTGGTGCGAGGCCGACTGGCCGCAGCGGCGGTGATCATGCAGCGCGCCGCCACGCTCGCGCGGCGTGCGGCGCGCGGCCGATGCCGGGCGGCGAGAGCGCCTCGGCCAGGGCGCGCCGCATGGCTCGATCCGCCCCGGTGAGGTGCCGGCGAACACGGCCCCGCCGCCGTGCTGCTAAAATTCCCGCTGGCCCTGATTTCGCACCCCGCAGTCGAGCATCATGTCCACCAGTCCGTACGCACAACTCGAGCAGGAGTGGCGGCGCCTGCACGCATTCCATGGCGCGCTGGCGCTGCTGCGCTGGGACGCCGCCGTCATGATGCCGCGTGGCAGCGCGGACGTGCGCGGCGAGCAGCTCGCGGCGCTCGAGACCGAACATCACGCGTTGTTGACCGCGCCGCGGATCACCCGCCTGCTCGATCGCGCGCAGGCGAACGCGCAAGGGCTGGAGGACTGGCAGCTCGCCAACCTGCGCGAGATGCGCCGGCAGCGCGACCATGCCATCGCGACGCCGGTGTCGTTGATCTCGCGACTGGCGCGCGCCACCTCCCGGGCCGAAGTGCGCTGGGCGGAGGCCCGGCGGCAGAACAATTTCGACCTGTTCGCACCGCACCTCGAGGAGGTGCTGAACCTGGTGCGCGACAAGGCCGCGCTGCTGGGCCAGGCGCTCGGCCTGCCGCCCCATGACGCACTGGTGGACGAGTTTTCGCCCGGCGTGTCCACCGCCGACATCGAGGCCATCTTCAAGGCGCTGTCGCGCCGCCTGCCGAGCCTGATCCGCGAGACCCTGGCGCTGCAGGCACAGCGGCCGTCGATGCCGCTCACCGGCAAGTTCGCGCCCGGCAAGCAGCGTGCGCTGGTGGTCGAAGTGATGCGCTCGATCGGCTTCCCGTTCGATCGCGGGCGCCTCGATGAGAGCGAGCATCCGTTCACCGAGGGGGTGCCCGGCGACATTCGCATCACGACGCGCTTCGACAATGCGGACCTGTTCTCGGGCCTGCTCGGGGCCCTGCACGAGACCGGCCACGCGATGTACGACCTCGGGCTGCCGCAGTCCTGGCGCGATCAGCCGGTGGGCCGCGATCGCGGCATGGCGCTCGAGGAGAGCCAGTCGCTGCTGCTCGAGATGATCGTGGGCCGCAGCCGCGCGTTCGTGCGCTATCTGCGGCCGCAGCTCGAGAAGCATTTTGCGGTCAGCGGACCGGAATGGGAGCTCGAGAACCTCTATCGCCGCCTGACGCACGTGCAGCGCAGCCTGATCCGCGTCGATGCCGACGAGCTGACCTACCCGCTGCACATCCTGGTGCGCTACGAGATCGAGAAGAAACTGCTGTCCGGCGAGCTGGCGGTACGCGAGCTGCCGGAGGCCTGGGATGCGGGCATGGAGCAGCGACTGGAGGTTCGTCCCACCGGCGCCGCCGACGGCTGCCTGCAGGATATCCACTGGGCGCTCGGCTCCTTCGGCTACTTCCCGTCCTACGCGCTCGGGGCGGTGATCGCAGCGCAACTCTGGGAGAGCCTGCGCAGCCACATTCCGGAGATCGACGAGCAGATCGGCCGCGGCGAATTCGGCGGCCTGTTCGACTGGCTGCGCGAGCAGGTGCACAGCCTGGGCGCCAAGGTGAGCGTCAAGGAACTGATGAAGCACGCGAGCGGGCAGCCGCTGTCGGCCAATGCGTTGCTGCGCTACCTGGAAGCGAAGTATCTGGAGCCCGCGTCGTGAGCGCGCTGTCCGCCACCCAGCGGCGACTGGGTGCCCGCCTGCGCGGCCTGGCCGGCAAGGCGATCGCGGACTATCGCATGATCGAGCAGGGCGATCGGGTGATGGTCTGCCTGTCCGGCGGCAAGGACTCCTACACGATGCTGGAGCTGCTGCGCTCGCTCCAGCGCAGCGCACCGGTGCAGTTCGAGCTGCTGGCAGTCAACCTGGATCAGAAGCAGCCGGGCTTTCCGGCGCACGTACTGCCGCAGTACCTGCGCTCGATCGGCGTGCCGTATCACATCATCGAGCAGGACACGTATCGCGTCGTCAAACGCCTCGTTCCCGAAGGCCGTACCATGTGCTCGCTGTGCTCGCGCCTGCGGCGCGGCGCACTGTACCGGTACGCAGCCGAGCATGGCATCAGCAAGATCGCACTCGGCCATCATCGCGACGACATCGTCGAGACGCTGTTCCTGAATCTGTTCCACGCCGGGCGCCTCAAGGCCATGGCCCCCAAGCTGCGCTCCGAGGACGGCCGCCACATCGTGATTCGCCCGCTGGCCTACATCGCCGAGCGCGACATCGCGCGCTATGCGCGCGCCATGCGCTTCCCGCTGATTCCGTGCCGGCTCTGCGGTTCGCAGCCGAATCTGCAGCGCCATGCCATCAAGCGCCAGCTCGCCGCCTGGGAGCGCGCCTATCCGGGACGCATCGAGTCCATCTGCTGCGCCCTGCGGCACGTGGAGCTGCCCACCCTGGCGGATACGCGGCAGTTCGATTTCGCGGCCCTGAAGGCGCTGCCGGGGCACTCGCCGGCGCGGCAGCCCGCGTGCATGGATGCCGCCGAGGAGCGCATCCTGGAGGACGAGCTCGACGCCGGCCGCGCCGCGGCCATCGCCGCAGCGCCCTGAGCGCAGACCATGCAACCGCCGCTTGCCAACAGCTATTGGGTGCTGCCCGGTAGCCTGCTCGCGGGCGAGTATCCATACGCGCTGGCCGACGCCGACACGCGCGAGCGGCTGCAACGGCTGATCGACGCCGGCATCGATGCCTTTCTCGACCTCACGCAGCCGGGCGAAGGGCCCGAGTACCGCCGGCTGCTGCCGCCGGGCGTGGGCTATCTGCGCAGCGCGATCGCCGACGCCTCGGTGCCGGCCGAACATGCGCAGATGCGGGACATTCAGGCCTGGCTGCAGGACTCGCTGGCGCAGGGGCGGCACATCTACGTGCACTGCCGGGCCGGGATCGGCCGCACGGGTATCGTGATCGGCTGCTACCTGGCGGAGCAGCGCCTGGATGGGCCCGCGGCGCTCGAGCAGCTCAACAGCCTGTGGCGGCAGTGCGCGCGTTCCGCCACCTGGCCGCAAGTGCCGCAGACCGCGCAGCAGGTCGAATTCGTCCGCGACTGGCCGCGCCATCGCCAGGCCGGCGGCGAGGCGGCATCGCTCGCGGCACTGCGCGCACTGCGTGCCCGCTTTCTCGGCAGCCTGCTCGGACTCGCGATCGGCGACGCGCTGGGCGCGGCGACCCAGTTCCGCCGGGCGGGCAGTTTCGCCGCGCTCGGCGATCTGGTCGGGGGAGGGCCGTTCGACCTGCCGCGCGGCGCCTGGAGCGACGATACCGCGATGGCGTTGTGTCTGGCCGAAAGCCTGCTGGAGCGCGACGGCTTCGACGAGCGCGACCAGCTGCACCGCTATCGACGCTGGCAGCGCGAGGGCCATCTGTCCGCGACCGGCCAATGCCTGGGCATCACGGCTGCCACCGCCCGCACGCTCGCGCTCGGCCCGCGGGATGAGCCGCAGGCCGGCATGGCAGCCGCGGCGCCGATCAGCCACGAGGCCGCGCCGCTGTCGCGGGTCGCGCCCGCCGTGCTGTCCTGTTTCGAGCGGCCGGCGCAGGGCATCGCACGGGCCGCGGACGCGGCCCGCCTGTTCGCCGCGGCGCCGGCGGCGCAGGATGCCTGCCGGGCGCTGGCCGCGATGCTGCACGCGGCGCTGCGGGCCGAACCGCTGCGGCGGGTGCTGCAGCCGCCGGCGCCGGCCTTCGCAGCGCAGGCCCTGGCGCCGGCCGTCGCCGCCTTGCTGGCTCGGGATCCGAGCGCGCCGCTCGAAGCCCAGCCGGAGCCGGCGGTAGCGGCGTTGGCGGCGGCGCGCTGGGCACTCGCAAGCGGCGACGGCTTTCGCAGCGGGGCCCTGCGCGTGGCCAACCTCGGGGGCGAGGCGGACGTCGCCGGGGCCGTCTACGGGCAGCTGGCCGGCGCCCACTACGGCGCCGGGGCGATTCCCGCAGGATGGCTGGCGGCGCTGCTGCGCCGGCCGCTGATCGAGGATCTGGCCGATCGGCTGCTGACCGCGGCGCTGGTGCGGCTGGCTTGAGCCCGCCGTCCGGGCGCGTGCCTGCGGACAGCGCGGCGCGGTTTGGTTAGAGTTTGCCGGTGCCGACCTCCCCTGCAACCACGGGCGCGCGCCGCCGGGCGGACAGCCGGCGGCGCCGGTTCGATTGGACGCGTCTGCCGGACGAGGAGCTGCTGCGCCTGCGCATCTGCGATCTCAATCTGGACCTGCGCCGCTCGCCGCTGCAGCGCTACGTGCAGCGTCTCTACAGCGAGCTGGACGGACGCGGCATCCGCTTCCGGCCGCACGTCTGGCTGTCCGAGGAGTGGTTCTCGCCCGACGGCGTGCCCGGCATCGCGATGCCGTTCTACCTTGCCCATCCGCGGCTGCTGCGTCTGGAGCGCAAGATGACGCGCGCGGCCGAGGGCAGCAACGGCAACTGGCTCATGCGCATCCTGCGACACGAGGCCGGGCACGCGATCGACTCCGCCTACCGGCTGCGCCGCCGCGCCTATTGGCGCGAGCTGTTCGGACCCGCCTCCCGACCCTATCGAGCGCGCTATCGGGCGCGGCCGGCGAGCCGGCATCACGTGCAGCACCTGGGCGACTGGTATGCCCAGAGCCATCCGACCGAAGACTTCGCCGAGACCTTCGCCGTCTGGCTCGCGCCGCGCTCGGGCTGGCAGCGACGCTATGCCTCCTGGCCGGCGCTGCGCAAGCTGCACTTCGTGCAGCAGTTCGCCGGCGAGCTCGGTGCGCATCGACCGCCGGTGCGCTGCCGCGAGCGCATCGAGCCGCTGGAGATCAACCGGCGCACGCTGGCACAGCACTATCGCAGCAAGCTGGCGGGCGAGCGCACGCGCCGCGGGATCCTGGCGGACCGGCTGCTCAATCGGGTGTTCACGGCGCAGCCGGGCGCGCGAGCGCTGGGCGCCGCGCAACTGTTGCGCGCCCACAAGAAACGGCTGCTGCGCGCCACGATCCGCGCCACGGGCGTGGATCGCTATGCCGCGCATCAGGTGCTGCGCACGGCGATCGAGCGCAGCGAGCGCCTGCGGCTGTACGTGCGCGGCGCGCAGCGGCAGTCGCTGCGCGACACGCGTGCGATGCTGCGCCGCCTGGTGCGCCGCTACATGCGCAGCCAGGGAGTGCGCCTGCGCGCATGAGGAAGCTGCGAACGCTGGTGGTGGTGCATTCGAGCCTGGTGCCGCCCGCCAGCCTCGCCGGCTACTCCGAGAAGCAGATCGACGAATGGCGCACCGAGTACGACGTGGTGTCGACGCTGAGTGCGGCCGGGCACGAATTGCAGACCCTCGGCGTGCTCGACTCGCTCACCGAGCTGCGTACCGCGCTGCTCGAGTGGAAGCCGGAAGTGGTGTTCAATCTGCTGGAGGAATTCAACGGCATCGTCACCTACGACCAGCACGTGGTCGCGTTCCTCGAGCTGATGCGGGCGCCGTATACGGGCTGCAATCCGCGCGGCCTGCTGCTCTCGCGCGACAAGGTGCTGTGCAAGCAGCTGCTGGCGTTCCATCGCATTCCGACGCCGCAATTTGCCGTATTCCGCCGCGGACAGCGATTTGCCCTGCCGCGCCGGCTGCGCCTGCCGCTGTTCGTCAAATCGGCCACCGAGGACGCCTCGCTCGGGATCGCGCAGGCCTCGGTGGTCGATGACATCGCGCGCCTGCGTGAACGAGTGCAATTCATGCACGAGCAGATCGGCTCCGACGCGCTGGTGGAGGAGTACATCGAGGGCCGGGAGCTGTACGTCGGCATGCTCGGCAACGAGCGCCTGACACGCCTGCCGGTGTGGGAGATGCGCTTCGGCTCGCTGCCCGAATCGCTGCCGGCCATCGCGACACGCAAGGTGAAGTGGGACCGGGCCTACCAGCGGCGCTACGACATCACGACCCGCGCAGCCGAGGAGCTGCCGCCGCCGGTGTTGCAGCAGCTCGACCGGCTGTCGCGCCGCATCTACCGCGCGCTGCACCTGTCCGGCTATGCGCGCATCGATTTCCGGGTGCGCGACGACGGCAGTGTGTTTATGCTTGAAGCCAATGCCAACCCGAATCTGACGCGCGAGGAGGATTTTGCGGAATCCGCGCGCGCAGCCGGCATCGAGTATCGTGAGTTGCTCGAGCGCCTGATGATGCTCGGGCGCAGCTATCGAGTGGAGTGGCGTGAATTCGGAGTCTGACTTTCTGCGGCGGCGGGGCCCGGCGGGACCGGCGCGGCCGCGTGCGCCGTGCCGGCCGCAACGCACGCGGCGGCTCGCCGCCTGCTGCCTCGCGCTCGCGCTCGCGGGGTGCGCCAGCGAGGCTTCGCGCCAGCGCGCGCAGCTCGACGATATCATGCGGCGGCTGCCGGGCGAGTACGACGATCGCGCCCAGGCGCAGAGCGCGGCCGGCGGCGACGTGGCGGTGAACATGCTGATAGCGCCGCTGCGCTCGATGATATTCGGCGACAAGGCGTTCTACGTGCGCGAGAGCGCGGCCGATGACCCGAGACGCGTGCTCGGCCAGGGAATCTGGGTGTTCGCGCAGGACAAGGACGGGCACATCGAGCAGACGGTCTACCTGTTCAAGCAGCCGCGGCGCTGGATGGGCGTGGCCGACGACCCCGACATGCTGCTGTCGCTGCTGCCCGGCGATGTGCTGCCGCTCGACAGCTGCACGCTGCTGTGGAGCAAGAGCGCGACCGGCTTCGAGGCCGCGCGCAAGCCGCAGCAGCATTGCAGGCCGGGACCGAAGGCCGCGGGCGCGCTGGTGGACCAGTCACTGGCGCTGCGCGGCGACAAGCTCGAGATCACGGCGCAGCAGGTCGGCACCGACGGGCAGCTGCGCGCGGGCACCGCGTCGCTGTATCGCTTCGAGCGGCACGGCAGCTCGGCGGATGCGGACGACAAGCTCAAGGCAGCGCAGCAGAGCCTGGAATAGCAGGGGCGGGCATGGTCGGCGAGCTGGGACCGCAGATCCAGGAAATCGGCGAAGTGGTGCGCACCGCGGTGGCGCCGGTGTTCCTGCTGTCCGGCGTCGGCGTGACGCTCACGCTGCTCGCCAATCGCCTGGCGCGCGTGGTGGACCGCGCGCGCACGCTGGAGCAGGTCGAGCACGGGACGCACGCGAATGATCTGCACGAGCTGCGCCGCAGCCTCGGCACGCTGGCGCTGCGGGCGCGGCTGCTCGGCAACGCGATCGCATTGTGCACGATCTGCGCGCTGCTGGTGTCGATGGTCGTGGTGGCGCTGTTTCTCGGGGCGTTCGTCGATTTCCGCCTATCGCCCGTGATCGCGACCCTGTTCATCGTCGCGATGCTGACCTTCATCGGCGGCCTGCTGCTGTTCCTGCGCGAGGTGTTCGTCGCGATCGGCTCGCTGCGCATCGGCCTGCGCGACATCGGCGGCGAGCGGCCCTAGGCCGGCTTCGCCGGCCGCAATGCTCCAGGTTTCGAGCTCGGCGGCGCGCAACCACTGCAGCAGCGGCGGGTCCTGCAGCAGCGTGTCGAGGTATGCCAGCGCCGCCGCCGACAGCACCGCACCGTAGGTGCGGAAACGCAGCGCGACCGGAGCGTACATGGCGTCGGCCAGCGAGTAGTCGCCGAACAGCCACGGACCCTGCGCACCATGGCGCCGCCGGCAGTCGCTCCACAGGGCATCGATGCGCTCGATGTCCGCGCGCAGCCCGGGCGTCATCGGCGTGCGGCGGCCGGTAGCGCGCGCATTCATCGGCCATTGCGCGCGCAGCGCGCCGAAGCCGGCGTGCATCTCGGCGCTGACCACGCGCGCCATGGCACGCGCACCGCGCTCGCGCGGCCAGCCCTGGCCGGTGAGCTCGCACAGGAACTCGCCGATCGCAATCGATTCCCAGATCACCCAGTCACGATGTCGGAGGACCGGCACGCGTCCGGCCGGGCTGTGCTGCGCGATACGCGCCCGGGTGTCCGGCTGGTCGAGCGGTATCAGGATCTCGTCGAACGACAGCTGCAGATGCCGCATCAGCATCCAGGGGCGCAACGACCAGGAGGAATAGTTCCTGTTGCCGATGACGAGTGTGAAGTCGGACATGCGTTTCTCCCGCTATCAGCACTCGTGATGTGCTGCTGCCAGCGCGGCAGGGTTCTTGCAAACCAATTTCGTGATCGGCTTATCCAAGATCAGGGGCTCTTTCGTGTTCCACTGAGGGCGTTGGTGTAGGACGTCGCGACATTCTCGAGGACGAAGTCATGCAGCAATCCGAGTGCAGCGCCGGTGTACTGGCGGTTGCGAGTCTACGCGAGTATTTCCACGATGCCCTGCATGGTGCGCTCGCGCACCAACATGTGGCCGTGGAGGACCAGACCGAGCAATACGTGGTGAATCTGCTCACCCTGTTCTCACGTTCGGAGCACCTCTACGAGCAGACCGCCGACGGCGTGCGGCTCAAGCCGCTGGTGCAGATGCTGTCCGAGGCGCTCGAGGCGCCGACCGCGGCCGGACGCGAGCTCGGGCTGCAGCGGCTGGGCGACGTGTCGCTGTTCATCGCCGGATTCTTCGCCCATAGCTTTGCGCGCAAGCTGATCGACATCGACTATCACATAGCCATGGGCGGCCGGGCCTACGGCACGCTCGCCGATGGCCTGGTGCGCGGTCACCGGCGGGTGCTCGGCCGGGTGTTCGCCGAGCTGGCGGTGAAGTTCCTGCCGCTGGTGGACGCGCTTGGCGAGATCAGCGACGCGGCGCGGCGCTACACGCAGGCCGACGTGCTGCGGTTGTACGAGCTGTGGCTCAAGACCGGCAGTCCGCGCGCCCAGGGCCTGCTGCGCAGGCTCGGAATCGAGGCCGCGCCGGTCACGATGCTGGCGAACTGAGCGGCCCGATGCACGCGCGCATGCACGCCCGGCCGATCCGGCAGCGCTGAGCCGCGAGGCGCGAGCATGGTGTTGCAGCAACTCCAGGGCCTGCTCGCCGGCATCTACGATCTGCCGGTCTGCTACGACGTCTACGATTTCCTGTTCACGGAGCGCGAGCGCCTGCCGCAGCCGGTGCGCGACAGCCCGACCGACGAGCAGGTGCTGGTGCTCGACGAAGGCGGCACCGCCGCGGTCGGATTGTTTCTCGATGCCCGGCTGCTCGAGCGCCTGGCGGCCGCCAACCCGCTCGATGCGCTGCACGCCGGCAATCTCGGCGATTGCTGCACGGCGCTCGAGGGCGTCAGTCACTTCATCTATCTGGCGTGGAATGCGGGCCACGATCGCGCGGTGTCGCTGCTGGAGCTGGAGCTGCAGGCCGAGATCGACAAATACGTCGCGAGCTGGTGGCTGCTGCGGGAGCAGGACCCGGCGCGCTATCCGGCGGAGCTGCATCGGTTGCTGTTCGAGCGCAGCCGCGTCGATGCGCGCCTGGCCGCCGGCCGCTGCGAGCTCTATCGCGAGGCGAGCCGCTATGCGGCGCGCTTCTGCCGGCGGCTGCAACGCCAGTTCTCGGCGCAGGGCACGCGCATACGCCGCGAGGCGGTGGCGGAGCTGCGGCGCTTCTATCGACTGAGCCGCGAGCGCAAGCTGACGCACATCCAGCGCCACGCCTGAGTCCGGCGCTGTGCCGCCCGCTCAGGGCGGTTCCTTCTTCGACTCCTCGACCTGCCGCTGCAGGCGAATCCACTCGGACAGCTTGCGCAGATCGGTCGGTTTGCGGCGCGCGTCGGCGCGTTTCGGCGCTGGCGTCGCGTCATACGGATTGTAGCCGGACGCGCCGGTGCGCGCTCTGGCCGGCAGCCCGCGCTGCCGTTGCGCAGCCGTGTCTTCCAGCGAGAGATCGGCGTCGAGCTCTGCCGGGAACGCGAACGGCTGATCGCTGTTGTGTTTGCTCACGGTCATGCAGGCCTATGATCAAGATCCCCGGTCGGTCGAACCTCTCAGCATCGAGCAGGCGCGCAGCAGCCCCACGGCCGTCTTGCCATCATTGATGTCGCCGTCCAGCGCGCGACGGCACGCCGCCTGCAAATCGACCCAATGAACCTCGATCAGTTCGCCGGCCTCATGGGCCATTTTGACGGAACTGAGACCTTGCGCCATGAACAGGTGCACTATTTCGGTGAAAACCCCCGGCGAGCTGACATAAGGTCCGAGGGATCGCCAGGATCGCGCTTCACAGCCGGCTTCCTCGATCAGCTCGCGCCGGGCCGTCTCCTGCGGCGGTTCGTCCGGCTCGAGCTTGCCGGCCGGCAGCTCCCAGATCCAGCCGCCGGCCGCGTGGCGGAACTGCCGGATCAGGCACACCCGGCCGGCATCGTCGATCGCGACCACCGCGGCCCCGCCCGGGTGGTGGATAATCTCCAGATCGGTGACATGACCGTCGGGCAGCCGTACGGTTTCCACGTTGACCTGGATGACCCGTCCGTGAAACACGGTGCGCAGCTTTTCGATGCTCATGCCCAGAGCGTAGCGGTTTGCGCCTCCCCATGCCTATCCCGAACCCGGCCCCGCGGCTGCTGCTGATCACCGGGGCGCCGGCGAGCGGCAAATCGCGCCTGGCCGGCGAATTGGCGCAACGCTACGCCGGCCGCAGCTGCAGCAAGGATGAGATCAAGGAAGTCCTGTTCGACACGCTCGGGCAGGGCGATGCCGCCTGGTCGCGGCGCCTCAGCGATGCGAGCTTTGCGCTGCTGTTCGCGCTGGCACCGCGGCTGCTGGGGGCGGATCGCCTGCTGCTGCTGGAAGGCAATTTCCGGGCCGGCGAACACGAGGCGCCGCTGCGCCGCCTGCTCGAGCGCAGCGGCGCCGGCGCCGCGCAGGTGCTGTGCGTGGCCGCGGCCGCCACGCGCGCCGCGCGGCTCGCGGCGCGCGCCG
>DAHUYP010000048.1 GCA_027315105.1 Gammaproteobacteria bacterium | reverse complement strand
CGGGTGCGCCGCCCGGAGACGGGCCCGGCGGCGGGGTATTGCCCTGGGCATTGGGCTGGGGCTGCGACAGATTGGGGCGGTTGAGCAGGCTCGCCATGGTCGAGCTCGAGCCGCCCGAGCCCGTGCCGGACATCTGCTCCTTCAGGCGCGTCGCCAGGTCGGTCGCATCGGAGAAGCGCAGGTAGCGAACGAGGGTTTCGCTGCCGGTATCCACGGGCGTATCCAGATGCGCCACCAGCGTCTTGACGCGCAGGCGCGCGGCCGCGTCGCCGCTCAGCAGGATGCTGTTGGAACGGTCGTCGGCGACGATCTTGACGGCAGTGCCGGCCTCGCCGCTCTGCGCGAGCAGGGAGTTGAGGACCCGCGCGGTGTCGGCGGCGGTCGCACTGCGCAGCGGGATCACGTCGAAATCCGGGCTTCCCACCTCATCGATGCGCGCAATGATGCGCATCATGCGATTCACGTTGCTGGCGCGATCGGACATGATCAGGATGTTGGCGCCGGTCACGGCCGAGAGCTGCGCGTTCTGGGGCATCAGCGGCCGCAGCACCGGGACCAGCTGCTGCGCGCTCACGTTCTTGACCGCCAGCACCTGCGTGACGACCTCGTCCGAGCTCGAGCTGACGTAGCCGGGCAGGTCGATCGACGGGTACTGCCGCATGTTGGCGTCGGGAATGATCTTGATGACGTTGCCGGCCGGCACGGCGACGAAGCCGTGCACCTGCAGGATCGCGAGAAAGGCCTGATAGAACTGATCCGGCGTCATCGGCGTGGAGGACAGCATCGTCACCTGCGCGCGCACGCGCGGGTCGATGATGAAGTTCTTGCCGGTCGCCATGCTGACCGCTTCGATGATCTGCGTGATGTCCGCGTCCTTGAAATTCGGCGTGATGTGCTGCATCGCCGGCTGCTCCGCACGCGCCCAGGCGCCGATGGCCAGCGCCCCGAGCGCGATCGCGATGCGGCAGCGCAACCGCGGCGCCATGCCGGTCGATGGTCTTTGAGACATCAAGTGGTCGTCCCCGTAAACAAACGTTGTCGAACCGTACCGCCGTGTGAGTTCTATCGGTCGCGCCCCATGGCCGCATCGCTGCCCGGTGCGGCGCCGGGCGCGGCGGCCGGGTTCGGATTGAGGCCCGGCCGGCCTCGAACCCCTGGCCCGGTCGGCAGATTGGCGCCGCCCGGGGGCGGCGCGCCGCTGTCGGCGGTCTCCGCATCGAGATTGAGCGTGGCCAGATTGAGATTGACGTCCTGGGCCTGGCCATTGCGCGAGACGGTCACGGTCGCAGAGCCCGCCGAGCCCAGCGTCTGCAGCACCTCCATCGCCCGGCCCGCGTCATCGAGCGCGGTGCCGTTGACGGCCTCGATCAGATCACCCGGCATCAGCCCGAGCTGCGTGAAGGCGGCATTGCCGCGCGCGCCGCCGGGAAAGATCCGATAGCCGGTGAGCTTATTCTGCACGTACACCGGCTGTATGCGCACCAGGCCCGCGAGCAGGCTGGAGTTGTCGTGCGCCGCGCCGGCGTGTTGCGGCGGGTTCGGAGCCGCCGCGGCCTTGCCGCCGCTCATCGGCGTGCGCGGCAGCATCAGGGACTCGAGGCCGCCGTTGCGCTCCAGCAGCACTTTGTCGCTATAGACCGCGTGCAATCGGGCGCCGCCCGAGATCGCGGCCCCGACCGAGTAAAGCTTGGCGCCCGCGGCGTTCGGACCGATGATGGCTCGGCCCTTGACCGGGTCCTTCTCGGCGATCACACCGGCCAGGATCAGCGGCATCGTGGTCTCCGGGGCATCCGAGTTGCTGAGCACGCCGGCTTTTCCGAACAGGTGCGCATTGACGATGGTGGCGAGCTGCAGGGTCGGATTGAATGCCGGCCGGGCCGGTGCCGACGCCGCCGGACTGCCGGGCGGCGGCGGCATTATGCTGCCCGCGCCCAGGTCGCGTGTGACGATCAACGCGCTGTCGAGCCCCAGTGCCAGCAGCAGCGCCATGGCGAGCAGCCGGCCGCCGCGCTCGGCGAGCAGCCGCGTGACTCCCTCCACGGACTTGAGTTCGTCAATCCAAGCTGTTGCGCCGGCCAATCCCATGCTCCGCAGGAGCGTCTAATTCCGACATCATAAGGCTCGCTCGATGACGCTCTCAAGTGTTTGTTTCAGCTAATTTCTTTTAGTTCCGTACGTCGCTGAATAAAGACAGGCCCGGCGCCTCGAATGAGGATGCACGCCTGCGCGCCGGTGGATTAGACTGTCCCGGGAGACGTGTTGCAGATCTGCTGCGATTTTGTGACGGGGCGACTTTCGTGTGACGGAGCATCGAGAATCCAATCGCCCCGACCACGGTGTTGCCGTTGAGGAGGCCCAGCCGGAGACGGCCCAGCCGCCGCTGTACCGCGTCATACTGCTCAACGACGACTACACGCCGATGGAGTTCGTAGTCGAAGTGCTGGAGCGGTTCTTCGCCATGGATCGGCCAACGGCTACGCGGGTGATGCTGGAGGTGCATACGCGCGGCAAAGGGGTTTGCGGGGTCTTTACATACGAAATTGCGGAGACCAAAGTGTCGCAGGTGACCAGCTACTCGCGCGAGCACCAGCATCCGTTGCTGTGCACGCTCGAGGAAGCCTGAAGCGCCCGCTGGAGTGACGGAGCAGTGTTGTCGAGCGAGCTCGAGTTTTGCCTGAACCAGGCCTTTCACCAGGCGCGCAGCGCGCGCCACGAATTCCTTACCGTCGAGCATCTGCTGCTCGCCATCCTCGACGCACCGAAGGTACGTGAGGTGCTGGAGGGCTGCGGCGCGGATCTGGAGCGCCTGAGCACCGATCTCAAGCAGCACGTCGAGAACAACACCCCACGCCTGAGCTCGAACGAGGAGCGCGAGGTGCAGCCGACGCTCGGTTTCCAGCGGGTGCTGCAGCGCGCGGTGTTCCACGTGCAGTCGAGCGGCAAGAAGGAGGTCGGCGTCGTCAACGTGCTGGTCGCGATCTTCAGCGAGAAGCAGAGCCACGCCGTGTTCCTGCTGGCGCGCGCGCAGGTGACGCGGCTCGACGTGGTCAACTACATCTCCCACGGCCTGTCGCGGACCGGGGAGTCCAAGGCCGACAAGGAACGCGACGACGGCGGCGTCGAGGGCGAGCGCGACAGCGAATCCGGCAGCGCGCTGGAGAAGTTCGCGGTCAATCTCAATTCGCAGGCGCAGGAAGGGCGCATCGATCCACTGATCGGCCGCAAGCTCGAGATCGAGCGCACGATCGAGATCCTGTGCCGCCGCCGCAAGAACAATCCGCTGTACGTAGGTGAGGCCGGCGTCGGCAAGACGGCGATCGCCGAGGGCCTGGCGCGGCTGATCGTCGAGGGACGCGTGCCCGAGGTGCTCGCCGACTGCACGATCTACGCGCTCGACATGGGCGCGCTGATCGCCGGCACCAAGTATCGCGGCGACTTCGAGAAGCGCCTGAAGTCGGTGGTCACGGAACTGAAGAAGCAGCCGGGCGCGATCCTGTTCATCGACGAGATTCACACCGTGATCGGCGCCGGCGCCGCCTCCGGCGGCGTGATGGATGCCTCCAACCTCATCAAGCCGGTGCTGGCCAACGGCGAGATCCGCTGCATTGGCTCCACTACCTATCAGGAATATCGCGGCATCTTCGAAAAGGACCACGCGCTGGCGCGGCGTTTCCAGAAGATCGACGTTGCCGAGCCGTCGGTGGCCGAGACCGTGGAGATCCTCATGGGCCTGAAGCCCAAGTTCGAGGAGCATCACGGCATCGAGTACTCGAGCGAAGCCATGCGCGCCGCGGCCGAGCTGGCCGATCGGCACATCAACGAACGCCACCTGCCCGACAAGGCGATCGACGTGGTGGACGAGGCCGGTGCGCGCTTGCGCCTCAAACCCGCCGGTGAGCGCGAGCCGCGGGTCGAGGTATCGCACATCGAGGACGTGGTCGCGCGCATGGCGCGCATCCCGCCCAAGAGCGTCTCGGCCTCCGACCGCGACCTGCTCAAGAATCTCGAGCGCAATCTCAAGCTGGTGATCTTCGGCCAGGGCAAGGCGATCGAGACGCTGGCGGCGGCGATCAAGATGGCGCGCTCGGGGCTCGGCGACCAGCGCAAGCCGGTCGGCAGCCTGCTGTTCGCCGGTCCCACCGGCGTCGGCAAGACCGAGGTCACGCGGCAGCTGGCGATCGCGCTCGGCATCGAATTCATCCGCTTCGACATGTCGGAGTACATGGAGCGCCACACCGTCTCGCGCCTGATCGGTGCGCCCCCGGGCTACATCGGCTTCGACCAGGGCGGCCTGTTGACCGAGGCGATCGCCAAGCACCCGCACTGCGTACTGCTGCTCGACGAGATCGAAAAGGCGCACCCGGACGTCTTCAACCTGCTGCTGCAGGTCATGGATCACGGCACCTTGACCGACAACAACGGCCGCAAGGCCGATTTCCGCCACGTGATCATCGTCATGACGACCAACGCCGGGGCCCAGGAGATGAGCCGGCCGACGATCGGCTTCACCCAGGCCGACAACGCACCCGACGGCATGGAGGCGATCCGGCGACTGTTCTCGCCCGAGTTCCGCAACCGGCTCGATGCCGTGATCCAGTTCGCGGCGCTCGATCAGACCACGATCGAACGCGTGGTGGACAAGCTGCTGATCGAGGTCGAGGCGCAGCTCGAGCCCAGGGGCGTGGCGCTCACGATCGAGGAGTCGGCGCGGCGCTGGATTGCACAGAAGGGCTACGACCCGAAGATGGGCGCCCGGCCGATGGCGCGCGTGATCCAGGAGTACATCAAGCGGCCGCTGGCCGAAGAGCTGCTGTTCGGCCAGCTCGCCGGCGGCGGACAGGTGCGGGTGTCGGTGGCGCCGGACGAGAGCGCGCTGCGGCTCGAGTGCATCCCGGCGGCGCAGACCGAAGTGACCGCGTAGCCGGTCGGGCCGCGACGCTGCAGCGACCCGGGCGCGCTCGACCAGCCCCGAGCCGCTGCCAATCTGCAGGATTCAGCGGCCGCGGTAGACGATGCGGCCCTTGGACAGGTCATACGGCGTCATCTCCACCGTGACCTGATCGCCAGTGAGGATGCGGATGTAGTTCTTGCGCATTTTTCCGGAGATATGCGCGGTCACGATGTGACCGTTCTTCAGCTTCACGCGGAAGGTGGTGTTCGGCAGGGTCTCGACGACCTCGCCTTCCATCTGGATGGCGTCTTCTTTGGGCATGCTGCGCTGCGAAGCTTTGGGGCGCGAATTCTGCATAAAGCCACCGGCCAATGCAACGCGCCGGCGGCGGGTGGCCTGTTCGCGGCGCCTACGCGACGGTCGGCAGGGCGCGGGCCAGGAAGCTCAGGAACTGCCGCCGCGGCATGGCCTGGCTGCCCAGGCTGCGCAGGTGCGCGGAGGCCAACTGGCAGTCGATCAGCTCGATCCCGAGCCCGGCGCTGCGCTCCACCAGGCCCGCCAGCGCCGCCTTGGAGGCGTCGCGCTCACGGCTGAACATGGACTCGCCGAACAGCACCGGGCCGAGCTGCACGCCGTAGATACCGCCCACCAGGCGGCCGGCACGCCAGATCTCATAGCTGTGAGCCAGCCCGTGCTGGTGCAGAGCGCGGTAGGCGGCCTGCATTTCGGGGGTGATCCAGGTGCCCGGGCTGCGCTCACGCGGGGCGGCGCACGCCGCCAGCACCGCGGCGAAGTCGCGGTCCCGGTGCCAGTCGAAGCCGCGCGTGCGCTGGGCGCGCGCCAGGCTGCGGGAGCGGTGGAATGCATG
Organism: Gammaproteobacteria bacterium; assembly: GCA_027315105.1. Classification (GTDB taxonomy): domain Bacteria; phylum Pseudomonadota; class Gammaproteobacteria; order Steroidobacterales; family Steroidobacteraceae; genus FEN-1191. The sequence continues at coordinate 8,244 of DAHUYP010000048.1, read as the reverse complement.
CGGCCAGAGCACCTCGCGCGGGTCGGGGGACCACCACAGCACCGGCTGGCCCGGCGAATACCAGGGGAAGATGCCGCGCCGGTAGGCGGCGATGAGCCGCTCGAGCCGCAGGTCGCCGCCGGCCGCGAGCAGCCCCGGCGGGTCGCGCAGCGCCGCCTCGTGCGGCGGGAAGCGGTCGGGCGGATCGTCCGGCGACAGCCAGGTGATCATTGCGGCGGCTGGGTGATCCCACCCTTGCGGAACGGCGCGTGCGCATCGGCTTCGACGGCGTAGGCGTCGATCGCATCGGCTTCGCGGCTCAGGTAGGCGCCGATCGCCCGCCGCAGCGGCAGGTCGGCGATCCAGTGCGCGGACCACGTCAGCGCCGGCTCGAAGCCGCGTGCGAGCTTGTGCTCGCCCTGCGTGCCCGGCTCGAAGTGCCGCAGGCCGTGCTCGATGCAGTAATCGATGCCCTGGTAGTAGCAGGCCTCGAAATGCAGGCTGTGGTAGTCCGACTCGGCGCCCCAGTAGCGCCCGTAGAGCGTGTCGTCGGAGCGGAAGAACACCGCGGCGGCCACCGGCTCGGCGCGGTGCAGCGCCAGCTTGACCATGAAAGCGGTGCCGAGCGCGCGCGCCGCGCGTGCAAAGAAGGCGTGATTCAGATAGGGCGTGTGGCCATGGCGCACGAACGTGAGCGCGTGGAATGTGTGCACGCGCTCGAGCTCGGCGTCAGTGAGCTCGTGGCCGTGCAGGGTGCGAAACTCGATGCCCTGTTCCAGCACGCGCCGGCGCTCGCGCCGCGCCTTCTTGCGCTTCTCGGCCGAGAAGCCGGCGAGGAAATCATCGAAGTCGCGATAGCCGCGGTTGTGCCACTGAAAATGGCAGTCGCGCCGCAGCAGCCAGCCGTCCTGCCCGCTGGCGGCTCGCGCGGCCTCATCCATGAACAGCAGGTGCGCCGACGAGAGCTGCTCGGCCTCGAGCCGCTCGCGAATGCAGCGCAGCAGCTGCGCCCGCAGCGGCGCGGCGGGCAGATCGGCGCGGCACAGCAGGCGCGGACCGCTCGCCGGGGTGAACGGCACCGCGCACACGAGCTTGGGGTAATAGGCCAGCCCGCGCTGCTCGGCGGCGCGGGCCCAGCTGAAGTCGAACACGAACTCGCCCCAGGAGTGGATCTTCTCGTACAGCGGCGCGAGCGCCGCCAGGCCGCCCTGGTCGAACAGCGCCAGGTGGCGCGGCTTCCAGCCGGTGCGCGCACTGGCGCAGCCGGTATCTTCCATGGCGGCCAGAAACTCATGCCGCAGGAACGGGTGGCCGAGCGCCAGGGCGTTCCATTCGGCCGCCGGGATATCGCTGACGCGCGTGAGTAGCCGGCTGTGCACTCGGCCTGGACCTCCCTAGGCGGCGCCGTGATCGGTCTGTTCGAGATAGCGATCGGCGTCCAGCGCCGCCATGCAGCCCGAGCCGGCCGAGGTGATCGCCTGGCGGTAGACGTGATCGGCGACATCGCCGGCGGCGAACACGCCGGGGCGGCTGGTTGCGGTCGCATTGCCGTCGCTGCCGCCCTGCACCATCAGATAGCCGCCGCGCATCTCCAATTGTCCCTCGAACAGTCCCGTGTTGGGCGTGTGGCCGATGGCGACGAACACGCCGGTGACGTCGATGTCGCGCACGGTGTTGTCGAGCGTGGAGCGCAGCCGCAGGCCGTTCACGCCGGCGTCATCGCCGAGCACCTCCTCGACCGCGTGCTGCCAGAGGAAGCTCAGCTTGCCGTCCTGCTCGCGCTGGCGCAGCCGGTCCTGCAGGATCTTTTCCGCACGCAGCCGGTCGCGTCGATGCACCAGCGTCACGTGCGCGGCCAGGTTCGACAGATACAGCGCCTCCTCGACCGCGGTATTGCCGCCGCCGATCACGGCGACGCGCTGGCCGCGGAAGAAGAAGCCGTCGCAGGTGGCGCAGGCGGAGACGCCCTTGCCGCGAAAGCGCTCCTCGGAAGGCAGGCCGAGATAGCGCGCCGAGGCGCCGGTGGCGATGATCAGCGCCTCGCAGCTGTAGCGGGCACTGTCGCCTTCGAGCACGAACGGCCGCGCCGACAGGTCCACGCGCTGGATCTGATCGAGCACGATCTCGGTCGCGAAGCGCTCGGCATGCGCGCGCATGCGCTGCATGAGCGCCGGGCCCTGCAGCCCTTCGACGTCGCCGGGCCAGTTGTCGACGTCGGTCGTGGTCATCAGCTGGCCGCCTTGCTCGAGTCCGGTGATCAGCAGCGGCTCGCGGTTGGCGCGCGCGGCATAGACCGCCGCGGCGTAGCCGGCGGGACCGGAGCCGAGAATGATCAAGCGGCGGTGCATCGGCGCAGTCATGTACAATTTCCTGTCGTTGCCGCGCCGTGGCGCGCTGATCCCCATGGGTCGTTGCTGCATGGTAAGTAAGCCCGGCCCGCAGGCCAAGTCATATCCTTGAGCGAGGATCGCTGTTTCGTGGCCGAATCCGGTGCCCAGAGTCGAATACCCGTGCGCGTCTCCGCGGCGGTGGCGCGCGGACTGCGCGAGAGCGGGGCGATCGCGCTCGCCGTGCTGGCGCTGGTGTTGTGCGTCGCGCTGCTGAGCTTCGATGCGCACGATCCAGGGTTCTCCTCCACCGGCCAGGGCGCGAGCGTCTACAACCGCGTCGGACCGGTGGGCGCCTGGTTTGCCGATGCGCTGTACTTCCTGTTCGGCCGGCCGGCCTATCTGCTGCCGGCGATGCTCGGTGTCGCCGCCTGGCGGCTGATGCGCGCGCCGCCGGACCGGCAGGTGGCCTCGCGCCTGAACCTCGCGGTGCGGATCGCCGGCTTCGTGATCATGCTGGTGGCGAGCTGCGCGCTGGCCGCCCTGCACTGGAGCCCGGGCGGGCTGCCGCAGGGCGCCGGCGGCATAGTCGGCAGCGCGGCCGGCGGCTACCTGGCGTCGGGCTTGAATCTGCTGGGCGCAACGCTGCTGCTGCTGGCGGCCTGGATGGCCGGGGCCGCGGTGGCGTTCGGCGTATCGTGGTTCACCTTGATGGATCGACTCGGTGCCGCAGCCTGGTCCGCGGTGCGCTGGTCGCGCGAGCGCTGGTTCACCAGCCGCCAGGTGAATGCCGGACGATCCGCCAAGCTCGAGCGCAAGGAGGCGCTGCAGGCGGAACAGAAGCGCTCCCCGCTGCGCATCGCGCCGGTGATCTCCGCGCCGGCGGCGGCGCCGCCCAAGAGCGAGCGTGCCGAGAAGGAACGGCAGGTGCCGCTGTTCGATCCGCCGCCGGCCGGCGAGCTGCCGCCGCTGGATCTGCTGGACGATCCGGGGGTGCGCGAGCCGTCCTATTCGGCCGAGGCGCTCGAGGCCATGTCGCGCCTGGTCGAGCTCAAGCTCAAGGACTTCGGGGTCGACGTCGACGTCGTGGCGGTGCATCCGGGGCCGGTGGTCACGCGCTTCGAGATGCGGCCTGCGCCCGGCGTGAAGGCGAGCCAGATCACCGCGCTGTCGAAGGATCTGGCACGGGCGCTGTCGACCGTCAGCGTGCGCGTGGTCGAGGTGATCCCGGGCAAGTCGGTCATGGGACTGGAGATCCCGAACGAGAAGCGCGAGATCGTCACGCTCGGCGAGATCATCAAGTCCAAGGCCTACGAGGACGTGCCCTCGCCGCTGGCGCTGGCGCTCGGCAAGGACATCGGCGGCGTGCCGATGGTGGCGGATCTCGCGCGCATGCCGCACCTGCTGATCGCCGGCACCACCGGCTCCGGCAAGTCGGTCGCGATCAACGCGATGGTGCTGAGCCTGCTGTACAAATCCACCGCCGAGCACGTGCGGCTGATCATGATCGATCCGAAGATGCTCGAGCTGTCGGTGTACGAGGGCATCCCGCACCTGCTGGCCCCGGTGGTGACCGACATGAAGCAGGCCGCCAATGCGCTGCGCTGGGGCGTCGCCGAAATGGAGCGGCGCTATCAGCTCATGGCGGCGCTCGGGGTGCGCAATATCGCGGGCTACAATCGCCGCGTCAAGGATTCGATCGCCGACAACAAGCCGATCCTCGATCCGGTGCTGCTGCAGCGGGCGGCCAACGACCCGAGCATCGATCAGAGCAAGATCCCGAACCTCGAACCGCTGCCGTTCGTGGTCGTGATCATCGACGAACTGGCCGACATGATGATGATCGTCGGCAAGAAGGTCGAGGAGCTGATCGCACGCCTGGCGCAGAAGGCGCGCGCGTCGGGCATCCATCTGGTGCTCGCGACGCAGCGGCCGTCGGTGGACGTCATCACCGGGCTCATCAAGGCCAACATTCCGACGCGCATCGCGTTCCAGGTTTCGGCCAAGGTCGACTCGCGCACCATCCTGGATCAGATGGGCGCGGAGTCGCTGCTCGGCCACGGCGACATGCTGTATCTGCCGCCCGGCACATCGATGCCGACGCGCATCCACGGCGCGTTCGTCTCGGATCAGGAAGTGCACCGCGTGGTCGACGCGCTCAAGCAGGCTGCGGCGCCCAACTACATCGAGGACGTGCTGCAGGGGCCGTCGGCTGCGATCCCCGGCATTGCGGACGAGGACGACGAGTTCGGCGTCGTCGTCGGCGATGCCGAGCAGGATGCGCTGTACGACGAGGCAGTCAAGATCGTCACGCGCGAGCGCAAGCCGTCGATCTCGTACGTGCAACGGCGCCTGAAGATCGGCTACAACCGCGCGGCCCGCATGCTCGAGGCGATGGAGCAGGCCGGGGTCGTCGGACCGCTGCAGTCCAACGGCGGGCGCGAAGTGCTCGTGCCGCCGGCCGCGGGGGACTGACGTTGCGGTACGCGCCCGGATCGGCGGCCGGCCGCGGATGGCGAAGCGCGGCGCGGGGCCGGCGATGGCGGCTGGGCGCGGCGCTCGGTGCGCTGTGCACGATCGCCGGCGCGGCGGCGGCGGCAGACAACGGCGGCACGGCGCTGGATCGCTATCTGGATGGACTCAGGACCCTGCGCACGGCCTTCACGCAGACGGTGAGCGACGTGCACGGCAAGGAGGTCGAGGCCGGCTCGGGCAGCCTGATCGTGCAGCGGCCGGGGAAGTTTCGCTGGGACTACCGGGCGCGCAACGACGAATCCGCCGCCACGACGGCCGGTGCGGCGTCGGCGGCCGAGGCCGCCGAGAATGCGCACGGCCAGCTGCTGGTGGCCGACGGCAGGAATCTGTGGTTCTACGACCGCGAGCTGGCGCAGGTCACGGTGAAGCCGGTCGCCGCGGCATTGTCGGCCACGCCGGTGATGCTGCTGTCGGGTACGACGGCGCAACTGCACGACAGCTTCGACATCAGCGCGGCCGGATCGCACGACGGCCTGGAGTGGGTGAGCGTCACGCCGCGCGAGAGTGCCGCGGACTTCAGCCGCGCGCAGCTCGGATTTGCGCGCGATCGGCTCGAGCGCATGGTGGTGAACGATCGGCTCGGCCAGACCGTGCGGCTCGATTTCTCACACAGCGAGCGCAATGCGCCGATCGATCCGGCGCAATTGCAGTTCAAGCCGCCGGCCGGAGTGGACGTGATCGGCACGCCGCAGAGCTGACCTCATGGCGCAAACGCCCAACCCGCAGCAGCCGCTGGCGCTGCCTCCGAGCGGCAAGGATTGGCGGCCGCTGGCGGATCGGATGCGGCCGCAGCGGCTCGAGGAATTCGTCGGCCAGACGCACCTGCTGGCGCCGGGCAAGCCGTTGTACGAGGCGATCGCCGGGGGCCAGCTGCATTCGCTGATCCTCTGGGGGCCTCCGGGCACCGGCAAGACCACGCTCGCGCGCCTGATCGCCGAGCGATCCGGCGCGCAGTTCATCGCGCTCTCGGCCGTGCAGGCCGGCATCAAGGACATTCGCGAAGCCGTGGCGCAGGCACGGCAGGCGGCCGCCGGCGGTCAGCCGACGGTGCTGTTCCTCGACGAGGTGCATCGCTTCAACAAGGCGCAACAGGATGCGTTCCTGCCGCATGTCGAGACCGGAATGCTGACCTTCATCGGCGCCACGACCGAGAACCCGTCATTCGAGATCGTCGGCGCGCTGCTTTCGCGGGCACGCGTCTACGTGCTCAAGGCACTGAGCGCCGAGGAGCTGCGGCGGCTGCTCGAGACCGCATTGGCCGACCGCGAACGCGGTCTGGGAGCCCAGGAGCTGGCGATCGACGAGGCGGCGCTGGAGCTGCTGGCGCACGCCGGGGATGGGGACGCGCGCCGCGCCCTCGGCATGCTCGAACTCGCGGCCGGCCTGGCGGCGGCGAGCGCTGGCAAGCTCATCACGCTGCCGCAGGCGCAGGAGATCGCGAGCGGCGGGCGGCGGCGCTTCGACAAGGGCGGGGACCAGTTCTACGATCAGATCTCGGCACTGCACAAGGCGGTGCGCGGCAGCGATCCGGATGCGGCGCTCTACTGGCTCGCGCGCATGCTCGATGGCGGCTGCGATCCGCACTACCTCGCGCGGCGCATCACGCGCATGGCGACCGAGGACGTCGGTCTGGCGGACCCGCGCGCGCTGCCCATGACGCTCGAAGCCTGGCAGACCTATGAACGCCTGGGCAGCCCGGAGGGCGAGCTGGCGCTGGCGCAGGCGGTCGTCTACCTGTCGGTCGCCGCCAAGAGCAATGCGGTGTACACGGCGTTCGGCGAGGCGCGCTCGGATGTCGAGCGCTACGGCTCGCTCGAGGTGCCGCTGCGATTTCGCAATGCGCCGACTCGCCTGATGAAGGAGCTCGGTCACGGCAGCGGCTACCGCTACGCGCACGATGAGCCCGAGGCCCATGCGGCGGGCGAGCGCTACTTCCCCGACGACATGCCGGATCGCCGCTATTATCATCCGACGCCGCGCGGCCTGGAGCAGCGCATCGGCGAAGCGCTCGAGCGCCTGCGTACCCACAAGCCGGACCAAGGGAAATCATGATCGATTCGAAGCTACTGCGCTCGGCTCCCGAGGAGGTCGCGCGGCAACTGGCGCGGCGCGGCCATCGGTTCGACGTGCCTGCCTGGCAGCGGCTCGAGGAGCAGCGCCGCCACTGGCAGATCGAGACCGACCGCCTGCGCGCGGCGCGCAACAGCCATGCCAAGGCAGTCGGGCAGGCCCGCGGCCGCGGCGAGGATATCGCGCCGCTGGTGGCGCAGGGCGAGCAGCTCACACAGCAGCTCGCGGGCGCCGAGCAGCAGCTCGGCGCGGTGCAGGCGCAGCTCGAGCGCTGGCTGCTGGAGCTGCCGAACCTGCTGCACGAGTCGGTGCCGGACGGGCTCGACGAGAGCGCCAACGTCGAGGTCAGCCGCCACGGCCAGCCGCGCGATTTCACCTTCGAGCCGCGCGACCACGTGGAGATCGGCGAGGCCCTCGGGCAGCTCGACTTCGAGGCCGCCGGTCGCATATCCGGTGCCCGGTTCGTGGTGCTGCGCGCCGGCGTCGCGCGGCTGCAGCGTGCACTGGCGCAGTTCATGCTCGATCTGCACACCACCGAGCATGGCTACACCGAGATCTACGCGCCCTATCTGGTGCTGGAACACGCGCTGGTCGGTACCGGCCAGCTGCCGAAATTCGAGCAGGACCTGTTCGCGGTGCGCGGCGAGTCCGGGTTCTACCTGATACCGACCGCCGAAGTGCCGATGACGAATCTGGTGCGCGAGCAGATCGTCGTCCCCGAGCTGCTGCCGCTCAAGTTCGTCGCGCACACGCCGTGCTTTCGCTCCGAGGCCGGCGCCGCCGGCCGCGATACGCGCGGCATGATCCGCCAGCACCAGTTCGAGAAGGTGGAGCTGGTGCAGATCGTGCGGCCGGCGGATTCCTACGCGACGCTCGAAGCGCTGCGCGGGCACGCCGAAGCGGTGCTGCAGCGCCTGGAACTGCCGTATCGCGTGGTCGCGCTGTGCGGCGGGGACACCGGCTTCGCCAGCGCCAAGACCTACGATCTCGAGGTGTGGCTGCCGTCGCAGGGCAAGTACCGCGAGATCTCCTCGTGCAGCAATTGCGAGGCCTTCCAGGCGCGGCGCATGCAGGCGCGCTGGCGCAATCCGGAGACCGGCAAGCCGGAAGCGCTACACACGCTCAACGGCTCGGGCGTCGCGGTCGGTCGCGCGCTGGTGGCGGTGCTCGAGAACTACCAGCAGCCGGACGGCAGCGTCGAGGTGCCCTCGGCGCTGCGCCCGTACATGGGGGGCGCGAGCCGCATCGGGACGGCCTAGGCGGGCCGCGGACGCGGCCGCCGCGCCGCCCCGCCGGGAGCCGGTTCCGCGGCCCCGCCGTGCGAGACGCCGGC
>DAHUYP010000018.1 GCA_027315105.1 Gammaproteobacteria bacterium | reverse complement strand
CGGGTTTCCAGCAGCAGCAGACCGGTCGCGGTATTGGAGATCGGAATGTGATAATGGCTGTGCAGCCTGCTGACCGTGCCGCGCAGCGCGCCGCGGGCCGCGATCCACGTGATGACCTCCACGCCCTGCGATCCGGTCGTCTCCACCAGATCGTCGATGCTGTAGTGGAGCAAGGCACCCGGATCGTCCACCAGCTTGCGCATGCAGAGCTGGTCGAACTCCCTGTTGATGTGGCCGGCGCGCTCGCCGTCGAGCTGATGCGAGAGCCCGCCGCTGCCGATCACGACCACCTTGAGGTCCTGTGGATAACTGGCGATGGCGCGGCCGACCGCCTGGCCGAGCTTGTAGCAGCGGCGCGGCGAAGGCAGCGGGTGCTGCACGGTGTTGATCGCGATCGGCACCGTGGCACGCGGCCCCTGCTCCTTGTCCGGCCACAGCAGCTGCATCGGGATCGTGAAACCGTGATCCACCGCCATCTTCTGACAGCTGGCCGGATCGAATTCCTCCGCCACCAGCGACTCGACGATGTGCCAGGACAGTTCGGGATCGCCGGGGTAGGCGCCGAGCAGCGGAAGGTCCCGGCCTTCGTCCTCGTTGCGGTATTGCTCGGCCGCACCGACGGCGAAGGTCGGCAGATTATCGAGGAAGAAGTTCAGCCCATGGTCGTTGTAGAAGACCACCGCCGCGTCGGGCCGCTCGCGCTGCAGCCAGGCGCGGACCGGCGGATAGCCGTCGAAGAACGGCTTCCAGTAAGGTTGTGACTGCAATCCCTGCGCGATCGCGGCGCCGATGGCCGGCACATGCGAGCTGCAGATGCAGCCGACGACCCGCGCCATGCTCAGTGGGCTCCGGCGGCCTGCAGCCGGGCGCGGAATGCCTCCACGCTCAGGCCGGCCTGCTGCGCGCCCATGTCCTGCACGCTCAGGCCGCAGGCGCCCGCGAGCTTGGCGAGGTAGTAGATGTTCCCGCCGGCCTGCAGCAGCGCCAGCACGTCGCGGCGCCTGACCGCCTCGCGCTGCCGCTCGCTCAGGCCGAAGCGCCTGCAGTACGCGTCCTCGTCGCGCAGCAGGGCCGCGCGGTTGTCGGCGTCGTTGAGCGAATAGCACATGCGATTGAGCGCGTAGCCCTGGCGCGCGAGCTGGCCGTCGAAGATCAGCGTGCCGGGAATGTTTCGATGCTGGAACATTGCACTCGCGCCCCCTTTCCGAGTCCGATCGGCATTGCGGTGACCGCCGCCCGGCGCGCGGCGCCCGTCGCCGCAGCGGCGCGGGCGCGACGCTCGCGCAGCGCCGGGGTTCAGTCGCGGCGCGCGATCAGCAGGCCCATCAGGAACGCGGCGCCGGCCGCAACACCGACGATCCGCCACGGATGATCGTGCACGTACCGGTCCGCATCGCCGGCTGCACGCGTGACCTGGTGCTGCAGCTTGCGCTCGATATCGCTCATCCGCTCGCGCAGCCGCTCGACGCCGCTGCGCAGGCGATCGGCCGAATCGGTGGCGCATTCTCCGCCCTCCGCTACCACACCCTGAAACAGCTTCTCGACTTCGCCGATCAGGGCCCCGAACTCGCGCAGCACGTCTTGCATCGCCTACCCCATCCGCTCACTGCCAGTGGCGGAACCTGCGCCGCCATGCTGGTGCATGCGGTCCGCCACCGCCATGCGTACTTACCGAGAGCGCGCCGGCGGTAGGTATTTTCCACGCTTGCGCGGCCCGGCGGCATGCACGGCCGCCGGCCCGCGGGCAGTGCGCCGGAATCTTTACATCGGCCGCCAAAACGGTGAAATTGCGTGCCCATGCGAGGCCAGGGCGGCGGCCGGGCGTGCACCGGCGCTGCCGCCGCCATGCGCCCGCCGGCCCGGCGCACTGTTGCGCATGACGCCAACCGCGACTGCTGTCAGGATCCGCAATCATGCATTCGAACACCGGCAACCCGCCCTCCATGCCCGCGGCGCCGACGCCGGGAGCCCGGCTCTGGGACGCCCTCGCCAACGAACACCCGCTGCAGATCGTGGGCACGATCAATGCCTATACCGCGCGGCTGGCGCAGGCGTGCGGCTATCGGGCCATCTATCTGTCCGGCGGCGGGGTGGCGGCCAATTCCCTGGGCCTGCCGGATCTTGGCATCAGCACCATGGACGACGTGCTGACCGATATCCGCCGCATCACCGACGTCTGCGAGCTGCCGCTGCTGGTGGATGCCGATACCGGCTGGGGCGGCGCGTTCAACATCGCGCGCACGGTCAGGTCGTTCATCAAGTTCGGCGCCGCCGGGCTGCACATCGAGGATCAGGTGCAGGCCAAGCGCTGTGGCCACCGGCCCGGCAAGGAGATCGTGTCCAAGGCGGAGATGGTCGATCGTGTCAAGGCGGCGGTGGACGCGCGCACCGATCCGAAATTCGTCATCATGGCGCGCACCGATGCGCTGGCGGCGGAGGGCATCGACAGCGCGATCGAGCGCGCCGCGGCCTGCATCGAGGCCGGCGCGGACATGATCTTCCCGGAGGCCGTCACCGAGCTGGCGATGTACCGGCGGCTCAAGACGGCGCTGCAGGTCCCGGTGCTCGCCAACATCACCGAGTTCGGCCTCACGCCGCTCTACACCCGCGACGAGCTGGGCGCGGCCGGCGTCGATATCGTGCTGCACTGCTGCTCGGCCTACCGGGCGATGAACGCCGCGGCGCTGGCGACCTACGAATCGATCCGCCGCTTCGGCACGCAGCGGCAGGTGCTGGACGCCATGCAGACGCGCGCCGATCTCTACAGGTTTCTCGACTATCACGCCTACGAGGAGCGGCTGGACCGGCTGTTCGCCGCCGAGCGTGGCAAGTGAGGCCGCGGCTGCGGCGATCCGGAGGACTGCATGACTGAAGCTCGGGCTCAATACCAGGCGGCCAGGCCCAAGAAGTCGGTCGCGCTGTCGGGCGTGGTCGCCGGCAACACCGCCCTGTGCACCGTCGGCCGCACCGGCAACGACCTGCACTATCGCGGCTACGACATCCTGGAGATCGCGCAGGCCTGCGAGTTCGAGGAGATCGCGCATCTGCTGATTCACGAACGGCTGCCCAACCGCGCCGAGCTGGCCGCCTACAAGCGCAAGCTCGCGGCCGCTCGCGACCTGCCGGCGAGCGTCAGGGCCGCGCTGGAGCTGCTGCCGGCCGCCGCGCATCCCATGGACGTGCTGCGCAGCGGCGTCTCCGTGCTCGGCTGCGTGGCGCCCGAGCCGGCGGATCACGGCGCCGCCGGGGCGCGCGACATCGCCGACCGGCTGCTCGCCTGCCTGGGATCGATGCTGTGCTACTGGTACCACTTCAGCCGCGATGGGCGTCGCATCGAGCTGCAGACCGACGACGACTCCATCGGCGCCCATTTCCTGCATCTGCTGCACGGCCGCAGGCCCTCGGCGCACTGGACGCGCGCGATGCATACCTCGCTGATCCTCTACGCCGAGCACGAGTTCAACGCCTCGACCTTCGCCGCGCGCGTGATCGCCGGCACCGGCTCGGACATCCACTCCTGCATCACCGGGGCCATCGGCGCGCTGCGCGGGCCCAGGCACGGCGGCGCGAACGAAGTGGCATTCGAGATCCAGGGCCGCTACCGCTCAGCCGACGAGGCCGAAGCCGACATTCGCCGGCGCGTGGCGAACAGGGAAGTGATCATCGGCTTCGGCCATCCGGTCTACACCATCGCCGACCCGCGCAATCAGATCATCAAGGAGGTCGCCCGCCGGCTGGCGGTCGAATCGGGCGAGCAGACGATGTTCCAGGTCGCCGAGCGGCTGGAGGCCGTGATGCGGGAGATCAAGAACATGTTTCCGAACCTCGATTGGTTCTCGGCCGTCTCGTACCACCTGCTGGGCGTGCCGACGGCGATGTTCACCCCGCTGTTCGTCATGTCGCGCGTCACCGGGTGGGCGGCACACGTCATCGAGCAGCGTGCCGACGGCAAGATCATCCGCCCGAGCGCCAATTACATCGGCCCGGAAGAGCTCGAGTTCGTGCCGCTCGATCGCCGGCCCTGAGGCCGGACTCATTCCTGCACCCCATCAGCCCGCCGCACCGCCGCCCATGTCCCACGATATCAGGTCCGCCGAACGCCCTGCCCCCGATGCGGTCATCACGGCGATCGCCGATTACGCGCTGCGGTGCGTGATCGACAGCCAGCTCGCCTACGAGACCGCGCACTTCTGCCTGATGGACACGCTGGCCTGCGGCTTCCAGGCGCTGCGCTACCCGGCCTGCAGCCGGCTGCTCGGCCCGGTCGTGCCCGGCGCGCACATGCCGGGCGGCGCGCGCGTGCCGGGCACCGCCTACGAGCTCGACCCGGTCACCGCGGCGTTCAACATCGGCGCCATGATCCGATGGCTGGACTTCAACGACACCTGGCTGGCGGCCGAGTGGGGCCATCCGTCCGACAATCTCGGCGCCATCCTCGCGGTCGCAGACTATCTGTCGCGCTCGGGCCGGCCCGTCACGGTGCGCGACGTGCTGACCGGCATGATCAAGGCACACGAGATCCAGGGCGTGCTCGCGCTGGAGAACAGCTTCAACCGCGTCGGCCTCGACCACGTGCTGCTGGTACGCGTGGCCTCCGCCGCCGTGGTGAGCGCGATGCTCGGCGGCACGCGCGAGCAGATCGTCAATGCCGTCTCCAACGCCTGGGTCGACGGCGGCGCGCTGCGCACCTATCGGCATGCGCCCAACACCGGCTCGCGCAAGAGCTGGGCGGCCGGCGATGCCACCAGCCGCGCCGTGCGGCTCGCGCTGTTCGCGCTGCGCGGTGAAATGGGCTACCCGTCGGCGCTGACGGCGAAGACCTGGGGCTTCCAGGACGTGCTGTTCGAGGGCAAGGCCGTGATCCTGCCGCAGCCGCTGGGCAGCTACGTGATGGAGAACGTGCTGTTCAAGATCTCCTATCCGGCCGAATTCCACGCCCAGACCGCGGTCGAGGCGGCCATGACGCTGCATCCGCAGGTCAAGGACCGCCTCGATCGGATCGACCGCGTGGTGATCGAGACGCAGGAGCCCGGGGCGCGCATCATCGACAAGACCGGCCCGTTGGCCAATCCCGCCGATCGCGATCATTGCATCCAGTACATGACCGCGATTGCGCTGATATTCGGCCGCCTGACGGCACGCGACTACGAAGACGAGGTCGCGGCCGATCCGCGCATCGACGCCTTGCGTGCCCGGATGCAGGTGCGCGAGAACGTCGGCTTCACGCGCGACTACTACGCTCCCGACAAGCGCTACATCGGCAACGCGGTGCAGGTGTTGTTCCAGGACGGCACCGCGAGCGAGCGCGTGGCGGTCGATTTTCCGATCGGCCATCGCAGGCGCCGCGCGCAAGGCCTGCCGCTGCTGCGGGCGAAATTCGAGTCCAGCGTCGCGGCGCATTTCAGCGCCGGGCAGGCCGCCGCCATCGGCGATCTGTTCGCCGAGCGCGCGCGGCTCGAGTCGCTGCCGGTGGCCGAGTTCGTCGGCCGGCTGATGCTGCGCTAGCCGGCGCGCGGCGGCTAGAGGTTCTGGTAGTTCGGGCCGGAACCGCCCTCGGGCGTGGTCCAGGTGATGATGCCGTAGGGATCCTTGATGTCGCAGGCCTTGCAGTGCACGCAATTGGCGGCGTTGATGCGCAGCATGCGAGCGCCGTGGCCGTCGTCGACCATCTCGTACACCTGCGCCGGACAGAAGCGCTGGCACGGATTGTCGAACTCCTGCGCGCAGCGCGTGGCGCAGATCGAGGTATCGGCGACCTTCAGGTGCACCGGCTGGCTCTCCTCGTGCGCGTTGCCGGCGAAGAACATCGACGACAGGCGATCCCGCGGCGGCAGCGTTCGCGTCAGCCAGCCGCGCTCCGGCGACCGGTAGGCATCGAGCTGGCGCAGCTGCGCGGCGTCGTCGGCCGGATTGCGCAGCGTCCACGGCAGCCGCCCGGCGGTGTAATGTTCCAGCGCGCCGTGGGCCAGCCCCCACCACAGGCCGCGCTTGAAACCCGGCTTGATGTTGCGCACCCGGTAGAGCTCGCGGCCGCCCTCCGAGTCGCGCCAGCGCCGATCGAAGCCCGCCGGGCTGCCGGTCGCGAGTAGCTGCTCGGCCGCGCACACGCCGGAGCGGATCGCCTGGTGGATGCCCTTGATCTTCGGCACGTTGAGCGTGCCGCCGGCATCGCCGATCAGCAGCGCGCCCGGCATCTCGAGCTTCGGCAGCGATTGCCAGCCGCCGGCGGCGATGGTGCGCGCGCCGGCCGCCAGGATCTCCCCGCCCTGCAGCAGCGGCCGGATGCTCGGGTGGTGCTTCAATTGCTGGAACGCCTCGAACGGCTGCAGCCTCGGATCCTGGTAATCCAACCCGACCACGAAGCCGACGTACACGCGATCCTGGTCGAGGTGATAGAGAAAGCCGCCGCCGTAGGTGCGGCGATCGAGCGGCCAGCCGGCGCTGTGCTGGATGAGTCCGGGCTCCACGCGCCCGGGCGGCAGCTGCCAGAGCTCCTTGTAGCCCAGTGCGAACGTCGGCGCCGAGCGCCCCTCATCCAGCCTGAAGCGCTCGATCAGCTGCTTGGAGATCGAGCCGCGGCAGCCTTCCGCCAGGATGGTGGTGCCGGCGATGATCTGCGCGCCGGGCGTGTAGTTGGGGCCGCGGCTGTCGTCCCTGTGCAGGCCCATGTCCCCGATCTGCACGCCGCTGACCGCGCCGTCGGCGCCGTACAGCGCCTGCGCGGCGGCGAAACCGGGAAAGATGTCGACGCCGGCGGCCTCGGCCTGCTGCGCGAGCCAGGCCGTGAGCTGCGACAGCGAGACGATGAAGTTGCCGTGATTGCGCATCGGCGGCGGCAGCGGCAGCCGCAGCGATCTGCGCCGCGAGAGGATGTTGAACTCGTCGCGCAGCGCGGCGACCTTCATGCCCGGATACGTGGTGCGCCACTCGGGTAGCAGCCGCTCGAGCGGCTCGGGCTCGAGCACCGCCCCGGACAGCGCATGCGCGCCCACCGTGGAGCCCTTCTCCAGCACGCACACGCTCGCCTCGCGGCGCAGCTGCTTGAGGCGCAGCGCACAGGCGAGCCCGCTCGGCCCCGCGCCGACGATCAGGTAGTCGTATTGCAGTTGGTCGCGTTCGCTCATGACCGATCGTGTTTGGAGCGCTCGGGCGCATCCGCCGCCAGCGCGCGATCCACCCATTCGATCCAGTGCCAGACCGGCAGCGCGGTGCCGGCGGCCAGGTGCGCGATGCAGCCGATGTTGGCGGACAGAATCATGTCCGGCGCGGCGCCCAGCAGGCCCGCGAGCTTGCGTTCGCGCAGCGCATTCGACAGCCGGGGCTGCAGCAGCGAATAGGTGCCCGCCGAGCCGCAGCAGCTCTGCGGCTCGGACTCGGGCAGCAGCTCGGCGCCCAGCGCGCCGAGCAGCCGCTCCACCTGCCCGCGCAGCTGCAGGCCGTGCTGCTGCGTGCAGGGCTTCTGGAACACCACGCGCGTGCTCGGCGGCCGGTGCGCGCGCGCGCGCAGCTGCGCGAGCTCGGGCGCGAGGAACTCGATCAGGTCCCGGCTGCGATCGCTCACCAGCTGCGCCTTGGCGGCGTACGCCGCATCGTTGCGCAGCAGGTACGCGTACTCCTTGACGCTCACCTGGCAGCCCGAGGCGTTGACGACGATCGCCTCGGCCGCGCCGGATTGCAGGTACGGCCACCAGGCATCGATGTTGCGCCGGGCATCCGCGAGCGCGCCGGCTGGATCGCCCAGATGCTGGCGGATGGCGCCGCAGCAGCCCGAGCGCGCAGCCAGCAGCGACTGCACGCCGACGGCATCGAGCACGCGCGCCGTGGCGGCGTCGATCGAAGGCGCCATCGCCGGCTGCGTGCACCCGTGCAGCAGCAGCACCTGGCGAGCCTGCGCGCGGCGTGGCCAGGCGCCAGGCTCGCGGG
>DAHUYP010000014.1 GCA_027315105.1 Gammaproteobacteria bacterium | reverse complement strand
CAGCGCCGCCGCGGCCGCCGTGGCCAACGGGGCCGCGCCGCCGGCCGTCGATCGGGTCCGCTGGTCGAGATTCATAATGCATATCCGAAGGCCGCGCGAAAGCGGTCGCTGAGCTCGTCCGCGCCGCAGTGATGCAGCTGTGTACCGTGGTGTTCGATCTTGATCGCCGCCAATAGCGCCGCGATGCGCCCGGTCGTGTCCCAATCCAGTCCGCGCGCGATCCCGAACAGCAAGCCCGCGCGATAGGCGTCACCGCAGCCGGTCGGGTCCGCGACGTGCGCCGCCGGCGCCACTGGGATTTCATGCCGCCGGCCGTGGGCGAAGATCCAGGATCCCTGCTCGCCGCGTGTGACGACCAGGGCCCGCACCCGCGCCGCAATCTGCTCGAGCGACCAGCCGGTACGCTCGCTCAGCAGGCTGCCTTCGTAATCGTTCACCGCCACCCAGGCGGCACGCGCGATGAAGTCACGCAACTCGGCGCCGCCGAACATCGGTAGGCCCTGTCCGGGATCGAAGATGAATGGCACCCCCGCGGCGGCGAATTGCTCGGCGTGCTCGAGCATTCCCTGGCGCCCGTCGGGCGCCACGATGCCGAGCCGCACGCCGCTGCCGCCCGCGATCACCTGGCTGACACGGTTCAGGTGCGAATAGTTCATCGCTCCCGGATGAAAGGCGGTGATCTGATTATTGTCCAGATCGGTCGTTATGTAGGCCTGCGCCGTGAACGCATCCTCGATGACGCGCACGTGCGTCGTGGGCAGGCCCCGGCGTTCGAGCCAGCCGGCGTACGGGGCGAAATCATGACCCACCGTCGCCATGATCAGTCCCTCGCCCCCGAGCAGTTTGAGGTTATGGGCGATATTGCCGGCACAGCCGCCGAAATTGCGTCGCATCGACGGCGCCAGGAACGACACGTTCAGCACGTGGATGCGGTCCGGAAGTATGTGATCGCGAAATCGCCCCTCGAACACCATGACCGTGTCATAAGCCATCGAACCGCAGATCAGCGCCGTCATCGGGTAGGTACCTTCTATCGTCCGGTCAACACCAGCAGCCACACCACGCCGAGCAGGATGAAGGACAGCAGCACCGCCGCCGAGCCGATGTCCTTGGCAAGGCCCGCCAGCACGTGGCGCTCGAGGCCGATGCGGTCGACGGTCGCTTCGATCGCGCTGTTGAGCAGCTCGACGACCAGGATCAGCAGCACGGGCGCGGCCAGCAGGGCCCGCTCCACGCCGTCATGGCCCAGCCACAGCGCCAGCGGCAGCGCGATGCCGGCGAACAGCAGCTCCTGCCGGAAGGCCTGTTCCTCGCGAAACGCGCCCGCGAGGCCGTTGGCGCTGGAGTTGAACGCCCGCAGCATGCGGCCCAGCCCCTGAAGCTTCTGGCGTTGCATCAGCCCGCCGGCGCTCGAAGGCTGGGACCGGGCGCGGGCGCGCCGCTCGCAGCGGCGGCGCACCTGTGCGGCCGGTCGAGCGCGCCGGCAGCGCGCCGCATCGCATGAAGATCGGGTAAACGGCTGCGCCTGCCCAAACACCTCTCCGCTGTGCCACCATCACCCGGCCGCCCCTCGGGTGCCCCGAGGAGCCCTGCCAGCGGCGGCACCGGCAACGGCGGCAGCGGCCGCAGCGCCGCAATTCGCGCCGTCCGGACGACAGTTATGATTGGCCGGGATTGGAATGATAACAGCGCGCGCCGCGTCGCCACTACGTTTTGCCACTACAATTGCCCCATGGCAACCCAGCGTCACCACACCCGTCCGGTCACCGTAGCCGGCCTCACCATCGGCGGCGGCGCGCCGATCGTCGTGCAGTCGATGACCAACACCGATACCGCCGATGTCGAGTCCACCACGCGCCAGGTACGGCAACTGGCCGAGGCCGGCTCCGAGTTGGTCAGGATTACCGTCAACACCGCGGAGGCCGCCGCCGCCGTGCCCCGCATTCGCGAGCGGCTCGAACAGCTGCGCTGCACGGTGCCCCTGATCGGCGATTTCCATTTCAATGGCCACAAGCTGCTGCAGGAATTCCCGGGATGCGCCGAGGCGCTGGCGAAGTACCGCATCAATCCGGGCAACGTCGGGCGCGGCAGCAAGCGCGACCCGCAATTCGCCGAGATGATCGAGATCGCCTGCCGCAACGGCAAGCCGGTGCGCATCGGGGTCAACTGGGGCAGCCTCGACCAGGATTTGCTGGTGCGGCTGATGGACGAGAACAGCCGCCAGAGCGAACCCAGATCCGCGCAGGAAGTGATGCGCGAAGCCATCGTTCGCTCGGCGCTCGACTCCGCCGGCCGGGCCGTGGAACTCGGGCTGCCGCGCGAGCGCATCGTGCTGTCGGCCAAGGTCAGCGCGGTGCAGGACCTGATCGCGGTCTACGGCGAGCTCGCCCGGCGCTGCGAATTCGCGCTGCACCTCGGCCTGACCGAGGCCGGCATGGGCTCCAAGGGCATCGTGGCATCCTCGGCGGCGCTGGCGATCCTGCTGCAGCAGGGTATCGGCGACACGATCCGCATCTCGCTCACACCCGAGCCGGGCGGCGACCGCACGCGCGAGGTGGTGGTCGCGCAGGAGCTGCTGCAAACCATGGGACTGCGCTCCTTCACGCCGCTGGTGACCGCCTGCCCGGGCTGCGGCCGCACCACCAGCACCTATTTCCAGACGCTGGCGGATCGCATCCAGCGTCACCTGCGCGAGCGCATGCCGCAGTGGCGTGACACCTATGACGGCGTCGAGACCATGACGGTCGCGGTCATGGGCTGCGTCGTCAACGGGCCCGGCGAGAGCAAGCATGCCAATATCGGCATCAGCCTGCCCGGAACCGGCGAGCGGCCCGTGGCGCCGGTCTACGAGGACGGCGCCAAGACGGTGACGCTCAAGGGCGAGCACATCGCCGAGGAATTCCAGGAGCTGGTCGAGCACTACGTCGCGCGCACCTACGCGCGCCGCGCGCAGCCCTGAGCGCCACACCGATCGGAGCCGCGGCATGAATGGGACCCTGGCCGAACGTCACTGCAAGCCCTGCGATGGCGGGATCAGCGCCTTGTCGCGCGAGCAGGCCCTGGCGGCGCTGCAGCAGCTGTCCGGCGAATGGCGCTTGATCGAGGACGGCAAGGCCATCCGGCGGGAATTTGCGCTGCGCGACTTCCACCGCACCATGAGCTTCGTCAATGCGCTCGCCCATGTGGCCAACATCGAGGACCACCATCCGGACCTCGAGGTCGGCTACAACTACTGCCGCGTGCGCTTCTCGACCCACGCCATCGGCGGCTTGAGCGAGAACGATTTCATCTGCGCCGCCAAGATCGACCTCATCCCGACCCGCTGAGCGGCGCACCGCCGGCGCGCGCCAGGCGCGGCAGCTCGCCGCCGGTTCCCAGGGCCCGGCGCGCGAACGCGCGTTTCAGTGCCGCGCTGCGATTGACCAGCCCCAAGCCGCGATTGACCAGCCACACCGCGGGCCCGCGCGCCGCGGCGAAGCCGCCCTGGAAAGCGCTCATCGCCGCGTCCATGAGCAGGTTGTGGGTGCGCCGCTGCTGCTCGTAGCGGCGCAGCGCGCCGAGCGCCCCGGGGTCCTCGCGCCGCGCGACCGCGCCCGCCACCGCCTCGCACAACGCCGCCGCATCGAGCAATCCGAGATTGGCGCCCTGACCGGCGAGCGGGTGGATGACGTGCGCTGCATCGCCGATGAGCGCGCAGCGCGCCGTGACGTAGGACGGCGCCGCCAGGCTCTGCAGCGCAAAGCCCAGGCGCTCGCTCGCCAGCGTGGTGGCCCCCAGTGCCGCGCCGGATGCGGCTTCGAGGCGCTCATTGAACTGCGCGCCCGTGCAATCGCACAGCTCGCGCGCCAGCGGCTGGTCCGCCGACCAGACGATCGAGCAGCTGCCATCGAACAGCGGCAGCAGGGCCAGCGGCCCGGATGCCAGGAAGCGCTGCCAGGCGGTGTTGGCGTGCGGACGCGCGGTCCGGACCGTGGCCACGATCGCGAGCTGCCGATAGTCGCGCACGCGCACGGCCAGTCCCGCACGCGCGCGCACCATCGACTGCGCGCCGTCGGCGCCGATCACCAGCCGCGCGCTCCACGCCGCGCCGTCGCCGCAGGCCAGCAGCGCCGCATCGGCACCGATCGCCAGGCTCGCCAGCGGCGCGTGGATCAGGCGGCCGCCGGCCTCGCGGAAGCTCTCGATGCAGGCCCGCAGCAGCACGCCGTTCTCGGCGATGCAGCCGAGGTTCGGCTCGCCGATATCGGCGGCATCGAAGCACAGCGCCGCCTCGCCGTCGGGCGACGCCGACTCATGCCACACGCACATGCGTTCATACGGGCACAGGCGCGCCGACGGCAGGCGGTCCCAGGCCTGCGCCGCCCGCAGCACACGCTCGCTGGCGCGTGAGAGCGCCACCACGCGCAGCGCCGGCGGCGCGTCGGCGGCGCCGGCCGCGGGCAGCGTGTCGGCCAGCAGCGCGATGCGTTCCGGGGCGATACCGGCGTGCCGCGCCAGCAACGCCGCGGCGCAGGCGCCGGCCAGCCCGCCGCCGACGACCGCGACCTCGTAATCGGCGCTCACGGCAGCAGCGGCAGGCCGCGCGCGAGCCGCGGCAACGAGTCGCCGAACCCCCAGCTCAGGCGCGACAGCGCGCGCTTGGCCGGCGGGCTCAGATCGAACAGCAGCAGTCCGAGGTTGCGAGCCGCGACCGCGGCCCGGCGCTGATCGCCGAACAGCCTCACCAGGCGGTCGGTGAACGCGATCATGCCGCGCCGGTCGGCCGCGCGGCGCTGCGCGAATTGCGCCATCAGCGCCGGAGCCCCCGGATCGTGCGCCGCTGCGATCAGCTCGGCCAGCACCGCCGCATCGCGCAGCCCCAGATTGAAGCCCTGGGCGGCCACCGGATGCAGCGCCTGGGCCGCGTTGCCGATCAGCGCCGCGCGCCCGGCGCTGCTCGTCTCGGCGCGCACCAGCGATAGCGGGTAGGCGCTGCGCTGGCCCGCCTGCAGCATCCTTCCCACCCGCCAGCCGAAGCTCTGCTGCAGCTCGCGGCAGAAATCGCTCTCGCTGCAGTGCTGCATGGCCGGCGCGCGCTCCGGCGCGAGCATCCAGACCGCCGTGTAGCCGCCGTCGTGGAGCGGCAGCAGCGCCACCGGGCCCGAGTGCGTGAAGCGTTCGTAGGCCACGCCGGCCGCGCGGCGCTCGGTGCGGATGTTGGCCACCAGCGCCACCTGCCGGTAGTCGTGCTCGCTCGAGGTGATCCCCGCAGCCTGCTTGACCAGTGAGTGCGCGCCGTCCGCGGCCACCACCAGGCGCGCCTCGATCCGGCGCTGCGCGTCCGGCTGCTGCACCGTGAGCTGCGCGAGCTCGGGTCCGATCGCGGCCTCGAGCACGCGCGCCGGACTGGCGATCTCGATGCGCCCGCTGCGCTCGAGCCCCTGCCAGAGCGCGGCGCCCAGGTGACGGTTGCTGACCGTGTAGCCGAAGGCGGCCAGGTCGTGTTCGCCGGCGTTCAGACGCGAGAAGCCGAAGTGGCCGGCATCCGAGACGTGGATCTGGCGTATCGGCGCCGCATGGCGCGTGATCTGGTCCCAGACGCCGAGCGTCTCCAGGATGCGGCGCGCGCCGTTGCCCAGCGAAGTGGTGCGATCGTCGAAGCTCGGCTGTGCCGCGCTGCGGGCCGGCACCGCCTCGATGAGCAACACCTGCAGGCGGGTATCGGCCAGGGCCAGCGCCAGACTGGCGCCGACCATGCCGCCGCCGACGATCGCGACGTCGCAGCGATGGGCCGGCGTCTCGCTCACGCCGCCGCCATCAGCGCTTCGATCTGGTCCGGCTCCTTCGGCACCCCTTCGGTCAGCACCTCGCAGCCGCCGCGCGTGACCACCACGTCGTCCTCGATGCGCACCCCGGTGTTCCAGAAGCGCCGCGAGACCGAGCGCGTGCCGGCGGCGATATAGACGCCCGGCTCGACCGTCAGAGCCATGCCGGGTTCGAACACCCGCCATTCATCGCCGACCTTGTAGTCGCCGACATCGTGCACGTCCATGCCGAGCCAATGCCCGGTGCGATGCATGAAGAACGCCTTATAGGCGCCGGAACGGATCAGGCTCGGCAACGAGCCCTTGAGCAGGCCGAGACGCTTGAGACCCTGCGTGATGGCACGCACCGCGGCATCGTGCGGCTCGTTCCAGTGATTGCCCGGCTTGACCTTCGCGATCGCCGCGCGCTGCGCCTCGAGCACCACCTCGTAGATCGCCCGCTGCTCGCTGGTGAAGCGCCCGTTCACCGGGTAGGTGCGGGTGATGTCGGAGGCGTAGTAGCCGTACTCGCAGCCGGCGTCCACCAGCAGCAGGTCGCCGTCCTTGAGCGGCGCGTTGTTGTCACGGTAGTGCAGCACGCAGGAATTGGCGCCGCCGCCGACGATCGGATGGTAGGAGATGTCGGCGCCGTGCCGGTTGAACTCGTACAGCAGCTCGGCCATGAGCTCGAATTCCATGCGTCCGGGCCGGCAGAACTGCATCGCGCGCACATGCGCTCCGGCGGCGATCGCGCCCGCGCGGCGCATCAGACCGATCTCACCGCGGCTCTTGAACAGGCGCATGTCGTGCAGCACGTGATCGAGGGCGACGAATTCCTGCGGAGGATGCGTGCCGCTGCGCGCCTGTGCGCGCAGCGTATTGACCCATCCGACCACGCGCTGGTCGAACTCCTGGTTCAGGCCCATCGTATAGAACACCCGCGAGCGCCTCTCGAGCAGCCCGGGCAGGATCTCGTCGATGTCGGCGATCGGAAAAGCGTCGTCGGCGCCGTATTGCCCGACCGCGCCCGCCGGCCCGGCGCGCCGGCCGTCCCAGATCTCGCGCTCGCGATTGCGCTCGCGCACGAACAGGATGTACTGCGCCGGCTCGCGCCCGGGAATCAGGACCGCGACGGCCTCGGGTTCGTCGAAGCCGGTCACGTAATAGAAATCGCTGTCCTGCCGGTAGTTGTACTCGACGTCGTTGTTGCGGTGCCTGACCTGCGCCGCCGGCAGGATCGCAATGCCGTCGGTGCCGATGAGACGCATCAGTTGCGCACGGCGGCGCGCGCATTCACCTGTCGCTGATTCGGCCATGCATGCCTCGGTGGAAGGGCGGATCCGGGGACCAGTCTAGTGCAGGACGGGACCCGGGGGGGCGTGGCGTGCGCGCAGCGGCTGCAGCTCGTCGAACACCAGCTGCACCCCTACCCGTACGAACTCGACCAGTTCCGCGAGCGCGGATTCATTCGCCTCGTCGCTATCGGCCGCGTCGACGCCGGCACGGGTGATCTCGGTCAGGTCGCGCACGATCTCGCCGAGCTCGCCGGGCAGGCGGTGCGGATCGGCGGCGCAGCTGGTGCCGAGCCCGTAGAGGAAGCCGCTGCACCATTCCGTCAGGGCCCGCGTGCGCTCCTCGATCGGCGCCTCGTCTCCGGGGATCAGGAGCTCGAATTCCATCTCGGCACCCGACAGGGCGGCGACCGTCACGTCGTAGAGGCTGCGCAGCGCCGGATCGGCATCCGCGGATCCCAGCCCTTCGGGCAGGATTTCCGCCAGCCAGTCCTCGATCCGATAAGGCACCAGCGTGCAGAGCGCCCCGGCCAGGGTGCCGTGTGCTTCGGCCGGATCGGCCAGTGCGTGCGAGGCCGCCAGGGACCGCTGGATCTGCGCGTAGTCGTGATGCGTGGGCACGGCAAAATGGTATGGTAGCTGCGACGTCGGTGGCAACCGCGTTTATCGGCGGCAGCCAGATTGACGCAGCCTGCGTTCCGCCCCATTCTCATTGACCATTCCACCGGCGCGGCACTATAGTTTTGCCATGGCCGAAGCAACGCGCTCCTCTGCAATCGATCTGGAACTCAAGCGCCTCGAGCGACGCGTCGATGAGCTGTTGACCGCCGTGCAGCAGCTCAAGGAGGAGAATCGTGCACTGCGTCAGCGCCAGGATGCGCTCGTGGCCGAGAAGACCTCGCTGCTGCATCGAAACGAGCAGGTCCGCAATCGTGTCGAAGCCATGATCGGCCGCCTCAAGGCGATGGAGCAGAGCGCGTGAGCGAGCCGGCTCGCCCGCTGAGCGTGCGCATCCTGGAAAAGGAATACCTGGTCGCCTGCGCCCCGGACGAGCGTACCGACCTGCTCGACAGCGCCGAATTCCTCAACGGCCGCATGAAGGAAATTCGCGACGGCGGCAAGATCGTGGGGCTGGACCGCATCGCGGTCATGGCGGCGCTCAATCTGGCGCACGAGGTGCTGAAGCTGCGGGCGCGGGATGTCGGCGCCGAGCAGGAGACGGGCCATCGCCTCAGGGCGCTGCGCGAGCGCGTCGAATCGGCGCTCGAAAAAGGCCAGCAGCTCGAACTTTGAACTGCGTAGTAAGTTCGAGCTTTCGAAGGACAGCCGCGCGAAGATTGGTGTACAGTGCCTGCAAGCGTCGCCTGTGGTGTTCGATAGCGGGCTGGGTTACCTCTCGACCCTAATTGAAACACCCACGGGACCAGTAGCCTTGCTGACAGCACTGTGCAGGTCTGCCTCGCAGCAGAAAGCCTTACCTGTCGCAGGTGGTCCCACTTGTTGCTCCGGTCGAGAGCAACGGTTCGTACCGGCATCTGCGGGTGACGCCCTTGAATTCCCCGTCCCGTAGCGCAGCGCCGCTCGCGCGCACGGCCCTGCGCCGGCAGCTGCGCTCCCGCCGCACCGAGCTGACGGCGGCGCAACGCGCCGCCGCGGTCCGCGCCATCACCGCGCACGTCGCCGGCACCCACTGGCTGCGCGGCGGACTGCGCATCGGCCTGTACGTCTCGGTGGGCAGCGAGGTCGACACCGCACCGTTGCGCCGCCTCGCCCTGCGCCGCGGATGCCGGGTCTATCTGCCGCGCATCGCCGACTACCGGCAGCATCGCATGGTGTTCGCCCGCGAGCAGGGCGCGCTCACGTCGATCAATCGCCACGGCATTCCCGAGCCCGACGCCGCCGAGACCTGGCCGGTACGCGTCCTGTCGGTGGTGTTCGTGCCGCTGCTGGGGGTCGATAGCCACGGCACGCGCCTGGGATCCGGCGCCGGCTACTACGATCGCCTGTTCGCCTATCGGCGTCACCGGCAGAGCTGGCATCGGCCGCTGCTGATCGGCCTCGCCTACGCCTGTCAGCGGGTTCCGACGCTGGATCGCCACGGCCACGACGTGCCGCTCGATGCGCTGGTCACCGAGCAGGGCATATCGGTGTTCGGCCGATGAGCGTCGCGCCGCGCGGCTCGCCCGCCGGGCGCGCCGCGCGCACCTGAGGCACCGGCGGGCGGCGCGCGGTGAGGCATTGGCTGCTCAAGACGGAACCCTCGACCTTCGGCGTCGATGATCTCGAGGCTGCGCCGCGCCGTACCACCCGCTGGGACGGCGTGCGCAACTATCAGGCCCGAAACTTCATCCGCGACCAGATGCGCAAGGGCGATGAGGCCTTTCTGTACCACTCGAGCTGCGCGGTACCCGGCATCGTCGCGATCGTGCGCCTGGCGAGCGACCCCTATCCCGATCCCAGCGCGTTCGAGCGGCGCGACCCGCATTACGATCCGGGCGCCACCAGGCAGGCGCCGCGCTGGTTCACGATGGACGTTTGGCTGCAGCGCCGGCTCGAGCGCGTGATCACGCTCGATCAGCTGCGTGCACGCGCGCGCGATCGGCTGTCCGGCATGTTGATCCTGCGCGCCGGTAATCGGCTCTCGGTCACGCCGGTCGCAGCTGCTCATTGGCGATTCATTCTCTCGCTCGAGTGACGTCGAGCGAGATGTGAGTGTCATCACAATCGCCGCGTTCCTTACTCGCTTGCTTGTAATTTTGCAACGCGTGTATATACTCGGACCCCGGACTAACCTGACATGGAGATCTAGTCATGGCGAAAGCAAAGAAGAAGGCCAAGAAGAAAGCTTCGAAAAAGAAGTAAGGCCTTCGACCACGGCGAGCGTGGATGACCTCCTCGCTCGCCGTACTTCAAAGATTCTCCCAGTGCCCGCGCAAGCGGGCACTGTCGCATCCGGCCCCCAAGCGCTATCTTTCGATCCACGCCGGCATTGGAATCCGCCGCCGATATCGCAACACCCGCGCCGATGAGCCCGTCTCCCGAAGACAAACCCGATTCCGCCCAGGCGAGCAAGCAACGAGCGGCGCGCGCCGCCCTCGGCTTCCTGCACGATGGCATGATCCTGGGCGTCGGCACCGGCTCCACGGTCAACGCCCTGATCGAGCTGCTCGCCACGGAGGGTTGGGCCGCGCGGCTGCGCGGCGCGGTGTCGAGCTCCGACGCCTCGACCGCACGGCTGCGCGCCATCGGCGTACCGGTACTGGACCTGAACGAGGTCACCGATCTGGCGCTGTACATCGACGGCGCGGACGAGGCCACGCGCGCGCGCATGTTGATCAAGGGCGGCGGGGCCGCACTGACGCGCGAGAAGATCGTCGCCGCGGTGGCCGCGCGTTTCGTCTGCATCGTCGACCACACCAAGCTGGTCGATACCCTCGGTCACTTCCCGCTGCCGGTCGAGGTGATCCCCATGGCCCGCAGCTACGTGGCGCGGCAGCTCACGCAGCTTGGCGGCCAGCCGCGCTGGCGCGCCGACGTCACGACCGACAACGGCAACGCGATCCTGGACGTCCACGGCTTGTCGATCGGCGATCCGATCGCCATGGAGGCGTCGATCAATCAGATCACCGGGGTCGTCACGGTCGGGCTGTTCGCTGCACGGCCTGCCGATCTGCTGCTCGTCGGCCGCACCGGCGGCGTCGAGCGCATCTGAAGCTGCCCGGCTGCCCGCGATCGCGGGCAGCTGCCACCATGACCGTCGGCTTCGCGGATTGCCCCGGTCGTGGAGGAATGGCTGGGGGACTAGGATTCGAACCTAGGTTAACGGAGTCAGAGTCCGCTGTCCTACCACTAGACGATCCCCCAGTAGGATCCAGAGCATCGTAGCGCCGCGCCGGCAGTGCCGCTGGGCACCTGCCGGTGCGGCGTCCGGCGCTCGCAGCGTGCGGGACGGCCCTCACCTGCCCGGGCCGGCCGGGACGCGATGCAGGGCTCGCTGCGAGCCGGATTGCCCACGCTTCAGCGCTTGGAGTACTGCGTACCGCGGCGCGCCTTGCGGCGACCGACTTTCTTGCGCTCCACTTCACGCGCGTCGCGCGTGACGAAACCGGCCTGGCGCAGCGGCTTGCGCAGCGTTTCATCGTAGCGGATCAATGCGCGCGCGATGCCGTGCCGAATGGCACCCGCCTGGCCGGTGATTCCGCCGCCGCTGACGTGCACGGAGATGTCGAACGCGCCCGCGAGCTGCACCAGCTCCAGCGGCTGACGCACGATCATGCGACCGGTCTCGCGGCCGAAGAATTCCTCGAGCGGACGCTCATTGATCGTGATGCGGCCCGTCCCGGGCTGCATGTAGACGCGCGCGGCGGCGGTCTTGCGCCGGCCGGTGCCGTAATTCGGGGTCACTGCCATGACGGGTGTTCCTGATTATATGGTGAGCGGCCTGGGCTGCTGAGCCGAGTGCGGGTGCTTCTCGCCGGCAAACACGTGCAGCTTGCGGAACATGCGGCGGCCGAGCGTGGTCTTCGGCAGCATGCCCTTGACCGCGAACTCGAGCGCCCGCTCCGGGTGCTCCTGCAGCAGCTTGCCGAGTGCAATCGACTTCAGATTGCCGAGGTGGCCGGTGTGATGGTGGTACATCTTGTCGTCGAGCTTGTTGCCGGTGACGGCGATCTTTTCCGCATGCAGCACGACGATGTGATCGCCCATGTCCACGTGGGGGCTGTAGTTGGCCTTGTGCTTGCCCTTGAGGCGCAACGCAATCTGCGAGGCCAGGCGGCCAAGAGTTTTTCCACTGGCATCAACGACATACCAGTCTCCGCGTACGTTCGCCGGCTTGGCGAATTCGGTCTTCATCGCTAGTGATCCCCAGCCCGCGCCGCGGACTGTCCCAAGGGTTGAACGTGAAAAGGCGCGAGAGTCTACTCAAGGACCCCGCGCTTTGCAAAATCAATGCGCTGCAGGGACCCGGGGACGGGTGCGGGCGCCGCATGACATATAATGCGCCCATGCCGGCCAGCGATGTGCTCGACTCGGTCCTGAAGGCTGCGGATGAGACGCTGCGCACGCTGTTTGCGCCTGCGCGCAGCGCCCGCAGCCCTGACCTGCCGCCCGATACCCCCCTCAGCGAGGCCGAGAAGCGCCACGCCGCGGGCCTGATGCGGGTCAATCACGCCGGCGAGATCGCCGCCCAGGCGCTCTATCGCGGCCAGGCGGCCATGTCGCGCTCCAGCATGACGCGCGAGTTCCTGCAGCGCGCCGCCAGCGAGGACGGCGACCATCTGGCCTGGTGCGAGAGCCGGCTGCGCGAGCTGGGCTCGGCGCCGAGCCGCCTGAATCCACTCTGGTACCTGGGTTCCTACCTGATCGGGGCCGCCGCCGCGGCGCTCGGCGACGAGCTCAGCCTCGGGTTCGTGACCGAGACCGAGCGCCAGGTGGAAGGGCACCTGGCGAGCCATCTGGAGCGCCTGCCCGCCGGCGATCAGCGCAGCCGCAGGATCGTCGAGCTGATGAAATCCGACGAGGCGGCGCACGCGCAGGCGGCGCGCGCGGCCGGAGCAGCGGAGCTTCCCGGTCCGATCCCTTTCCTGATGCGCCACGCCGCGCGCATCATGACCAGCACGGCCTACTGGCTGTGAGCGCGAGCTCCGGCCGGAACGGCTCCACGGCATCGTTGCGTCACCTGTCTCTTGCGGCCGACAGGATTTGTGTAATAAAAAGCTGCCAGCAGTGTCTCCCTAGATAAATAAATGAAGGCCATCACAACATGGAAGAGAATGTCAGACCGCTGAGCGACATTCCTGCGATCAACCGCTTCCTGAGCTACTGTCGCATCCGCACGGTGCCTTCCAAGACCGTTCTGATCCATGCCGGCGACCTGCCCGATGTGCTGTACTACATCATCAGCGGCTCGGTCGAGGTCATGATCGAGGACGAGGAAGGCAACGAAATGGTGCTGGCCTACCTCAACAAGGGCCAGTTCTTCGGTGAGATGGGCCTGTTCTACGAGCAGCCGACCCGCAGCGCCTGGGTGCGGACCCGCAACGCCTGCGAGCTCGCCGAAATGACCTACCCGCGCTTCCGGCAGGTGGCCACCGAGAGCCCCGGCCTGATCTTCGAGCTGGCCACGCAGCTCGCCACGCGCCTCGACCGCACCAATCGCAAGCTCGGTGATCTCGCGTTCGTCGATGTCACCGGTCGTGTGGCGCATGCGATCACCAGTCTGTGCGAGGAGCCCGATGCGATGACGCATCCGGAAGGCATGCAGATCAAGGTCTCGCGCCAGGAGCTGTCGCGCCTGGTCGGCTGCTCGCGCGAAATGGCCGGGCGCGTGCTCAAGGTTCTGGAGGACCAGGGCCTGCTGCGTGCCACCGGCAAGACCATCGTCGTTTTCAATGCACGGCCGAAGATGAAGACCCGTCCGGTGATCGTGCCCGCCAAGCCGGCGACCGGCAAGGCTCAGGAGCGTGCGAAGTCGACGGTCGAGGACGAAGAGGACGAGGACTAGGCGACTGCGGCGATCGCCGCGCGCATCGCCCTGATGGTCGCCTGGTAGTCCGGGCTGCCGTATATCGCCGAGCCGGCGACGAAGGTGTCGGCGCCGGCAGCGGCGACCGCGCCGATATTGTCCACTTTGACGCCGCCGTCGATCTCCACCCGCACCGCGCGGCCGCTGGCGGTGACGCGCCGGCGCACCTCCCTGACCTTCGGCAGCACGCCCGGAATGAACTGCTGGCCGCCGAATCCCGGGTTGACCGACATCAGCAGCACCAGGTCGAGCTGGTCGAGCGTGTAATCCAGCCAGTTCAGCGGCGTCGCGGGGTTGAACACCAGGCCGGGCCTGCAACCGTGCTCGCGGATCAGGTGGATCGTTCGGTCCACGTGCTCGCTCGCCTCGGGATGAAAGCTGATGTAGGTCGCGCCCGCGGCGGCAAAATCCGGCACGATGCGATCGACCGGCCGCACCATCAGATGCACGTCGATCGGTGTTCGCACGCCGTGGCGCCGCAGCGCCTCGCAGACCACCGGCCCGACGGTCAGGTTCGGCACGTAGTGATTGTCCATCACGTCGAAGTGGATCAGATCCGCGCCGGCCGCGACCACGGCATCGACCTCGGCGCCCAGGCGCGAGAAATCCGCCGACAGGATCGACGGCGCGATCCAATGCGCGTTCTGGCCAGGCGGGCTGCTCATGGGCGGCGAGTGTAGCAGCCCCGGGCGTGCACGCGGCCTACCGCATGCCGCGCCGGGCGCGCAGCAGCTCGTAGGCTGCCTGGATCTGCTGCGTGCGTTCCTTCGCGCGCTCGAGCATCGATTCGGGAAGCCCATTGGCCTTGAGCTTGTCCGGATGGTGGCGGCTCATCTGCCGCCGGTAGGCCTTCACCACCTGCTCGTCCGACATGGCTGCGGTCGCTTCCAGCAGGCTATAGGCCTGCGCCAGCCGTTCCCCGCCGCCCGCCGGCCCGGGCTGGCCGCCACCCGCGTCCGCGCCGGCCGCGCCCTGCCGAAAGCGCAGCAGGCTCTCGAGCCGGGCGAAGTCGCCGTCGGTCAGGCCCAGCATCAGCGCCACGCGCCGCAACCGGGCGCGCGGCAGGTCCGACAGGCCGTTGCCGGCCAGCGAAGCCTGCAGCTGAATCTCGACGAAGAAATGCGCCAGATCGGGAAAGGGTGCGATGGCGGCGCGCAGGCGCTGCAGTGCGGAGTCGAGATCGAAGGCCGGCTGTTTGCCCTCGGTGAAATAGCCGATCGCAGCCTGCACCTGTGCGAAATTCAGGTGCAGCGCGTGCATGATGGCGCGCGCCGAGGCGACCTCCTGCTCCGAGACGCGTCCATCGGCCTTGGCGATATGCCCCATGACCCGGAAGCAGGTCGGGAAGAACAGTTCGTTGACCAGCCGCGGATCCGGTCCGGCGCCGAACATGCCGCCCACCGAGCGGCCGCTATCGAACTGGTGACCGATGAGCGCCCCGATCGCGGCGCCGAACGGGCCGAGTGCCAGCAGGCCGAGCGTTGCACCGATGATCTTCCCGCTCCAGCTCATGAATTGCGCTGTCGTTCCATGCTTGACCTCACTGCCGCGCGGGCGGCAAGATGCGCGCCCGTTCACGCGCCCGGTATGGTAGCAAGCCTTGGCCACGACTCCTGGCACGGTTGCCGAGACCACGGTCTATGAGACGGACCTGGCGGGCCTGACGCGGCTGCATCGCGGCAAGGTGCGCGATATCTATGCCGTGGACGACGCTCACATGCTGATCGTCACCACCGACCGGCTGTCCGCGTTCGACGTCGTGCTGCCCGATCCGATCCCGGGCAAAGGGCGGGTGCTGAACCAGATCTCGCTGTTCTGGTTCGGCCGCACCGGACATATCGTGCCCAATCATCTGTCGGCGTTGCCGTTGACGGCCGCGGTACGCGACCGCGGGCAGCTCGAACTGCTCGAGGGGCGCGCCGTGATCGTCAGGCGCCTGCGGGCGCTGCCGATCGAGGCGGTCGTGCGCGGCTACCTGATCGGCTCGGGCTGGAAGAGCTACCAGACGAGCGGCCGCATCTGCGGCATCGCGCTGCCGCCCGGACTGCAGCAGGCACAGGCGCTGCCGGCACCGATCTTCACGCCCGCGACCAAGGCCGCCCTGGGCGAGCACGACGAGAACATCTCGTTCCAGGCCACCGAGGAGCTGATCGGCGCACCGCTGGCCGCGGCGGTACGCGCCGCGGCGCTGGCGCTGTATCGGCATGCGTTCGAGCACGCCCGTGCGCGCGGCATCATCGTGGCCGATACCAAGTTCGAGTTCGGCCTGGATGAGGCGGGCCGGCTGACGCTGATCGACGAAGTGCTGACGCCCGATTCGTCGCGCTTCTGGCCCGCCGATACCTGGAGGGTCGGCATCAGTCCGCCGTCCTTCGACAAGCAATATGTTCGCGATTATCTGGAAACGCTCGATTGGAACAAGCGCGCGCCCGGACCGCACCTGCCGCGCGAGGTCATCGAGCGCACCAGCGAGAAATATCGTGAAGCGCTGCGGCGACTGACCGGCCCGTAGCGCCCCGTGCGGCCGCAGAACGCATGAGCGCAAGGCCGCAGACTCGCCCGGCGGGCGAGCCGAGTCTGCGCTCACGGCTGCATGCACTGCCGGAGCGGGTGCTGTTCGGCCCGCGGTCCGAACGCCCGGGTCCGTCCGGCCGGCTGCGCCGCCTTGCCCGCTACCCCTACGCGCTGCTGCGCGATCTGCTGGGCGGCAGGCTCAATCTGCACGCGATGGGCCTCGTCTACACGACGCTGCTCGCCATCGTACCGCTGATCGCCTTCACGTTCGGCATCCTCAAGGCCTTCAACGCCCAGAGCATCCTGGAGCCGCTGGTGCACGAATTCTTCCGTCCCATGGGCGCCGCGGCCGACGAGTTCACCGGCCGCGTCATGGAATTCGCGAACCGGGTGCGCGGGGCGCTGGTGGGCACCGTGGGCCTGGCGTTGCTGATCTGGACCCTGATCGGCACCATGAAGAAGGTCGAGGACGGCTTCAATTTCGTCTGGCACGTCGATGTGCCGCGCAATTTCGCGCGCCGCGTGGCCGAATATCTGGCGCTGCTGACCATGGGACCGGTATTGATCGCGACCGTGATCGGGGCGGCGCACCTGGCGAGCGGGAGCGCCCCGCTGCGCCTGCTATCGCAGCTGCCGTGGATGGATCGTGGCATCGCGCTCGGCTTGACGCTCGCGCCCTATGTGACCGTCTCCGCCCTGCTGACCGTGCTCTACCTGGTGATTCCGAACACCCACGTGCGGCTCAGGCCGGCGCTGGCCGGCGGCATTACCGCGGGCGTGCTGTGGGCCGCCATCGGCCGCGTCTTCACCCTGTTCGTGCTCTATTCCTCGCGCCTGATGGTGGTCTACGCCGGCTTCGCGATCATCATCGCCGCGCTGATCTGGACCTATCTCGGCTGGATCGTGCTGCTGCTCGGGGCGCAGGTGTCCTTCTACGCCCAGAATCCGACCTACCTGCGCCTCGGGCTGCGCGAATTGCGCCCCTCGTGCGCCGACACCGAGCGACTCGCGCTGAGCGTCATGTACCTGATCGGCGAGCGGTATCTGGACGGCGGCCCGCGCCTGGGGATCCCGGCGCTGGCGCTGCGGCTCGACTGCCCGGGCATCGTCGTGGCGCGACTGTGCGCCGCGCTCGAAGCCGACGGCTTCCTGATCAGCGCCGAGGACGAGACGTTGCTGCCCACGCGCGATCTGGCGCAGATCCGCCTGGTCGATATCCTGCTGGCCGCGCGCGCGCACAGCACCGGCCCGATGCACTGCGGCCGCGCGCTCCCCGGCCGCGTGCAGCATTTCCACACCGCGCTGGAAGCGGCGTGGCAGCGGCATTGCGGCCCCACCACGCTCGCCGAGCTGTTGCGGCCCGCGCGCTGAGCGGCTCGCGGCAACGGCGCGCCAGCCGGCCGGCTCATTCTCCCGCTATCGTCATCGCCTCGATGAGCATCGATCCGGTGCGAATCGCCCCCTGGTTATCGACGTCACTGCCGATCGCGACGATCGAACGCAGCATCTCGCGCAGGTTGCCGGCGATCGTGACCTCATGCACCGGAAACGTGATCTCGCCGTTCTGCACCCAGAAGCCGCTCGCGCCGCGCGAATAGTCGCCCGTGATGCCGTTGACACCGTGTCCCATGAGCTCGGTGACCAGCAGGCCCGTGCCCAGGCGATGCAGCATCTCCTCGAAGTCGCCGCTCTGCTGCGCGCTGACCAGCAGGTTATGGATGCCGCCGGCGTTGCCCGTGGTCTTCAAGCCGAGCTTGCGGGCCGAGTAGCTGCCGAGCACATAGCCCTGCAGCACGCCGGCGCTCACCAGGTCGCGATCGCGCGTCGCCACCCCTTCGGCGTCGAACGGGCTGCTGGCCAGTCCCTGCAGCAGATGCGGCCGCTCGACGATGCTCAGGAACGGCGGAAACACCTGTTGTCCGGCCGCATTGAGCAGGAACGAGGCGCGCCGATACTGGCTCGCGCCGCGGATCGCGCCGATGAAGTGGCCGAACATCCCGCGCGCGAGCTCCGGGGCGAACAGCACCGGTGCGCGCTGCGTCGCCAGCCGCCGCGCGCCCAGACGCCGCAGCGCGCGCTCCGCGGCGCGCCGCCCGATGGCGCCCGGGGGCTCGAGCGACGCCGCATTGCGCGCCACCGAGAACCAGTAGTCGCGCTGCATTTCGTCGCGCTCCTGCGCCACCAGTGCGCAGCTCACCGAATGGCTGGTGGTGGGATAGCCGGCCAGGAAACCGTGGCTGTTGCCGTAGACGCGCACACTGCCGTGTGTCGTCACGGTGGCGCCTTCGGAATTCCTGAGCTTCGGATCGGATTCCAGACCTGCGGCCTCACAATCGCGCGCCAGCTCCACCGCCTGCTCCGGCTGCAGGTCCCACGGGAAGTACAGCTGCAGGTCGGGAATCTCGCGCGCCAGCTCATCCGGGTCGGCCAGGCCGGCGCAGTCATCCGCGGCCGTGTGCTTGGCGATCGCCGCGGCCTTCTGCACCGTGTCGCGCACCGCCGGCGGCCGCAGATCAGCGGTGCTCGCCGAGCCCTTGGCCTTGCCGAAATACACCGTCACCGCCAGGCCGCGATCGCGGTGATATTCGATGGTGTCGACCTCGCCCAACCGCACCGTGGCCGTCAGGCCGCGCTGCAGGCTGGCATCGGCCTCGGCCTGGCTGGCGCCCGCGGCGCGCGCTTCGGTCAGGGCGGCCTCGACCACGCCCTCGAGCTCGCTGATCCTCGAGGCATCGACCTGCTGCGGCATGCTGGGGCTTCCTCTATCCGGCCATCCGGCGACCGTGTGCGGGCAACTCGCCTTGCCCTGTGCCATGATTTCGGCTTCGATTGTAGCAGCGCGCTCACCCCGTCCTACCGAAGCCAAGGAGCCTAGATCTGAGCAAGCGACGTACGGCCCGCCGCGACGCTCACGCCGGGCAGCTCGGTGCGCCATGGGCGCCGCCGCCGGCACCAAGCGGCGTGCCGCAGGGCGATGACACCCCGGCCGAGGAGCGTCCGAGCCGCTCGGCCCGCAAGCGCCAGGCCGAAGCGCTGCAGGGGCTCGGCGTACGCCTGACCGGCCTGCGTCCTGCGCAGCTGCTGGGCCTGCCGCTGCCGGAAGTCCTGCTCGAGGCCATCCTCGAGGCGCAGCGGCTGCGCAGCCGCCCGGCGCTCGCGCGCCAGCGCCAATACATCGGCCGCCTGATGCGCCAGCTCGATCCCGAGCCGATCGAACGCGCACTCGATGCTAAAATGCCCCGATGAAAGCCCTGGTCGGCATCATCATGGGATCGTCCTCGGACTGGGAGACGATGAGCGCGGCGGCCGATACGCTCACCCAGCTCGGCATCGCGCACGAGACCCGCGTGGTCTCGGCGCACCGAACCCCCGATCTGCTGTTCGAATACGCTGCGGGCGCCGCCGCGCGCGGTCTCGAAGTGCTCATCGCCGGCGCCGGCGGTGCGGCACACCTGCCCGGCATGGCGGCCGCCAAGACCGCGCTGCCGGTGCTCGGCGTACCGGTGCAGTCGCGGGCACTCAACGGGCTCGATTCCCTGCTCTCGATCGTGCAGATGCCCGCCGGGGTGCCGGTGGCGACCTTCGCCATCGGCTGCGCCGGCGCCGCCAACGCCGCGTTGTTCGCCGCCGCCATCCTGGCACCGCGGTTTCCCGAGATCGGCCGTGCGCTGCAGGACCGGCGCGCCGCCCAGACTGCCGCCGTGCTCGCCAAGCCCGACCCGCGCGCTCCATGACCATCGGTATCGTGGGCGCCGGCCAGCTCGGCCAGATGCTCGCACTCGCCGGTTACCCTCTCGGCCTCGATTTCCTGTTTCTCGACCGCAGCGCCGATACGCCGGCCGGCCGCATCGCTCCGGTCCTGACCGGCGCGTTCGACGACCCGGCGCTGCTGGCCGAGCTGGCCCGCCGCAGCGAGGTCATCAGCTTTGACTGGGAGAACATATCCGTCGACGCGCTGCGCGCCGCCGCCCGCGGCACGCGCATCGCGCCACCGCTCAGGGCGCTCGCGGCCGCCCAGGATCGGCTCGCCGAGAAGAGGACCTTCGAGCGCCTGTCGATTCCGACCACCCGCTTCGCGCCGGTGGACAGCCGCGCGGCCCTGACGCGCGCCGTACGCCGCATCGGCCTGCCCGGGGTCCTCAAGACGCGCCGACTCGGCTATGACGGCAAGGGCCAGCAGGTGCTGCGCCACCCCGCCGACCTCGACGTCGCCTGGGACCGCCTCGGCGGCGCCGCGCTGCTGTACGAGGAGTTCGTGGCGTTCGATTACGAGGTCTCGATCATCGGCGTGCGCTCGCGCGCCGGACAGGTCGCCGTCTACCCGCTCAACCGCAACTATCACGACGGCGGTATCCTGCGCCTCACGCTCGCGCCCTGGCCCGCGCCGCGGCTCGCGCGCGCTGCCGCCGCGAGCCTGCGGCGCGTACTCGATGCCTTCCGCTACGTCGGCGTCCTGGCGATCGAGTTCTTCGTGCGCCGCGGGCGGCTGCTGGCGAACGAAATGGCACCCCGGGTGCACAATTCGGGTCATTGGACCATCGAAGGCGCGGTTACCAGCCAGTTCGAGAATCACGTCCGCGCGATCGCCGGCCTGCCGCTCGGCAGCACCGCGCCGCGCGGTCATTGCGCGATGATCAACTTCATCGGCACCATGCCCGCGGCGCGCAGCTACCTGGCGCAGAGCGCGCTGCATTGGCACGACTACGGCAAGGAACCGCGTCACGGACGCAAGCTCGGCCACTGCACCGTGGTCGAGTCCAGCCCCGCGCGCCGCACCGCACGCGCTCGAGGGTTGCTGCGGCGCCTTTGCCCGGAACTGTCTATCGAGCCGTAGTATCCTTTGGCAGATGTACCTCGAGCTGTTCAAACTCAGGGAACTGCCATTTCGGCTCAGCCCCGATCCTCAGTTCCTGTATTTGAGCAAGGCCCATGCGCGCGCCAAGGCCTACATGGAGTCGACCGTCTGGTTCACCGACGGCTTCGTCGTGATCACCGGCGAGATCGGCTGCGGCAAGACCACGCTGATCGAGACCTTCCTCGGCGAGCTGCAGAAAGACGTGGTGGTGGCGCAGATCAACCAGACGCAGGTGTCGTCGATCGAGTTCCTGCAATCCCTGCTGGTGCAGTTCGGCTTCAAGCCGTTTCGCATGAGGAAGGCCCAGCTGCTCGCCACTCTCAACGACTTCCTGGTCGAGCAGCACAATGCCGGCCGCAAGATCGTGCTCGTGGTCGACGAGGCGCAGAACCTGTCGCAGCGCGTGCTGGAGGAATTGCGGCTGCTCTCCGGCATCGAAACCACGAAGGACAAGGTGCTGCGCATCATCCTGGCCGGTCAGCCCGAGCTCAATGCCAAGCTCGACGCGCCCGAGCTCGAACAGCTCGCACAGCGCGTGCGCCTGCGCTTTCATCTGCCGGCGCTGTCCAGCCAGGACATGCGCGCCTACATCCTGCACCGGCTCGAGGTCGCAGGCTCCCACGGCCGGGAAATCTTCGCGCCCGACACCTTCGAACTCATCTACCGCTATACCGGCGGGGTGCCGCGGCTGATCAATACCCTGTGCGACACCGCGATGCTCGCGGCCTCGAACCAGGAGCGCGACACGGTCGGCGTCGAGGAGTTGCGGGCCGCGATCGACGAGCTGCAATGGCCCGAATACGTCTCGCGTACCGGTACGCGGCTCGTGCGGCTGCGCGCCGACGCGCCGGCCGGCGGCGGTGCGCCGGCGTCCTCCCGCCAGGGCGACGCGCCGCTGGCGCGCATTCTGCTGGCCTCCGGCGGCCACACCATCGGCGAGCATGCGCTGCATCCGGGCCGCCTGATCATCGGCCGCACCGCCGCCAACGACCTGCAGATCGACAGCCGATTCGTCAGCCGGCATCACTGCCAGATCATCACCACCGCCCAGAGCAGCGTGATCGAAGACCTCAACAGCACCAATGGCATATTCGTGCATTCGAAGCGTGTGCGTCGCCACAATCTCAACGACGGCGACGTGGTCACGCTCGGGCAGCATGAGCTGCTGTACGTCGACGAGCGCATCCACCATCGCGGCACCGACGACAGGCACGGCACCACCAGCCTGCTCGCAGATCATTCGCTCGAAGCCGGGTCCTGATGCACTCGGCGCGCGCGCGATGCACCGCAGCGGCGCGCTCAGCGCAGTGTATCGTCGCCGTCCGACTCCCTGCCGCGCCCCCAGTACTCGGCATGCGTGGCACGGAAATCGCGCCGCCGCAGCCATATCACCGCTCCGCCGACCAGCCCCAGCACTCCGGCCAGCAGCAGCAGCATCGACCAGAGGCCCGCGTGCAGCCGATAGCTCGCGAGCAGCAGCAGCACGCCGCCCGCGAAGTACAGCCACGGTAGGCTCTCGTACACCGGCCCCGGTAATCGCATCCGCCCTCCCTGGGGTCCCGTCCTGCAACGCTCGGGCGCCTAGCCGGTGCCCCCCACCGTCAGGCCGTCGATCCGCAGCGTCGGCTGCCCCACGCCGACGGGCACGCTCTGCCCCTCCTTGCCGCAGACGCCGATACCATCATCGAGCTTCAGGTCATTGCCCACCATGGCCACCCGCATGAGCACGTCCGGCCCGTTGCCGATCAGCGTGGCGCCCTTGATCGGCGCACCCAGGCGGCCGTTTTCGATCAGGTAGGCCTCGCTGGCCGAGAACACGAATTTGCCGGAAGTGATGTCCACCTGTCCGCCGCCGAAATTCACGGCGTAGATGCCGCGCTGCACGGAGGCCAGGATCTCCCCCGCGTCGTACCGTCCGGGCTGCATGTAGGTGTTGGTCATGCGCGGCATGGTCACGTGCGCGAACGACTCGCGCCGGCCATTGCCGGTGGAGCGGCCGCCCATCAGCCGGGCATTCAACCGATCCTGCATATAGCCGCGCAGCACGCCGTCCTCGATCAACGTGGTGCATTGCGTCGGCGTGCCCTCATCGTCGATGTTCAGCGAGCCGCGGCGGGCGGCGAGCGTGCCGTCGTCCACCACCGTGCACCCGGGCGCCGCCACGCGCTCGCCGATGCGGTTGCTGAACGCGGAGGTTCCCTTGCGATTGAAGTCGCCCTCCAACCCGTGGCCGACGGCCTCGTGCAGCAGCACGCCGGGCCAGCCCGGACCGAGCACGACGGTCATCGGACCGGCCGGAGCCGGCACCGCCGTCAGGTTGACCAGCCCCTGCCGCACCGCCTCGCGCCCCAGCGCCAGCGGCCGATCGTTGGCCACCAACTCCTCCAGCGTGTAGCGTCCGCCGCAACCCGCATAGCCCTGTTCGCGCCGCCCGTCCTGCTCGACGATCACGCTGACGTTCATGCGCACCAGCGGCCGTACGTCCGCGGCCAACACCCCGTCGCTGCGCGCCACCAGGATCAGCTCGTGCACCGCATGCACGCTCGCCATGACCTGGACCACGCGCGGATCCAGGCGACGCGTCTCGCGGTCCACACGCTCGAGCCAGGCGATCTTTTCCTCGTCCTTCAGGCTCAGCAGCGGATCGACGGGCAGGTAGAGCTGGTGTCCGGCGGCCGGCCGCCAGGCCTGCACGCTGCCCTGGCCGCGCGACACGGCGATCGCGCGGGCCGCCCGTGCCGCCTCCTCCAGGGCCGGCAGCATGATCTCGTCCGAGTAGGCGAAGCCGGTCTTCTCTCCGGCCATCGCCCGCACGCCCACGCCCTGCTCGATGCTGGCATTGCCTTCCTTGACGATGCCGTCCTCCAGCGCCCAGCTCTCCTCGCGCGAGAGCTGGAAATACAGGTCGGCCGCGTCCACCGCCGAGCCCATCACGAGCCCCATGGCGTGCTCGATCCGGCCGTCGTCGAGACCGGCCGGCGCCAGCAGCTTCTCGCGCGCGGCGCGCAGCGGATCGGTGACCGGAACGGGCGGGTGGGCTGACATGGCGTACCTCTGGCGGCTCACAATACCCGATGCGTCAGGGCGGGGAAATTGCGGCGCGTTTCGGCCTGCGCCGCCAGGTCGAGCTCCGCGACCACCACACCGGTACCCTCGGGCAGGCGTGCCAGCACGCTGCCCCAGTGGTCCACGATCAGGCTGTCGCCGTAGGTCTCGCGGCCGTTGGCATGCCGTCCCCACTGCCCCGGCGCCACGACGAAGGCGAGGTTCTCGATCGCCCGCGCGCGCAGCAGCGGCTCCCAGTGCGCCCGTCCGGTCGGCACCGTGAACGCCGAGGGCATCGTGAACCATTGCGCGCCGGCCGCCGACAGCTGCCGATACAGCTCCGGAAAGCGCATGTCATAGCACACCGACAGCCCGAGCAGTCCGGCCGGCGTCGGCACCAGCGTGCTGCGCGCGCCGGGCGCCGTGTTGGCCGATTCCCGATAGCTCTCCTCGCGCCCCGGGATGGCGACGTCGAACAGATGCATCTTGTCGTAGCGCGCCACGCGCCGGCCGTCGTCGGCGTACACCAGGCTGGCGGCGCTGACGCGACCGTCGGTCGCGCGCGCGATCGGTAGCGTGCCACCGACGATCCAGAGCGCCAGCCCGCGCGCCTGCTGCGACAGGAATTGCTGCACCGGACCTTCGCCATCGGACTCCGCGATGGCCCGCTTGTCCCGGTCGCGCATCCCCATGAAGGAGAAATTCTCAGGCAATACCGCCACCCGCGCGCCCTGCGCGCGCGCCTCGCCGAGCAGCTCCGCAGCGCTCGCCAGGTTGGCCGCCACGTCCGGACCGGACGTCATCTGCAGCGCCGCGACCTTGACCGCTTCGGGCGTGGGTTTCGATGTCATGGCCCGTCTCTCCGATTTGATCGCCAGGTCCGGCTCAGTCGTCGGCAGCGTGCACCTGCGTGGACGTGGCCGCCAGCCCCCAGACCGGCACACCGGCCTCGGCCAGCAGGCGCGCGGTCTCGAACAGCGGCAGGCCCGCGACGCCGGAATGGCTGCCGTGCAGCCGCTCGACGAACACCGCACCGCGCCCCTGGATCGCATAGGAACCGGCCTTGTCGCACGGCTCACCGCTGTCCCAGTAGGCCGCGCACTCCTGCGCGTCGAGGCGCCGGAATTGCACTTCGCTGCAGCAGAGCGCGCAGCGCACGGCGCCCGCGCTGCTCAGCGCCACCGCCGAGAGCACCCGGTGAGTGCGCCCGGACAGGCGCGCGAGCATCGCCAGGGCGTGTGCGCGATCCCGCGGCTTGCCCAGCAGCTCATCATCGAGCACGACCGCGGTGTCGGCGCCGAGCACCGGCAGCCTCGCTGCCGCCCCGGCGGCGCTCGACAGGCCCGCCTGCACCTGCAGCGCCTTCTGGCGCGCGAGCCGCAGCACGCAATCCTCGATGCGCTCGCCCGCGAGGCGGCGCTCCTCGATGTTCGCCGGGACCACACGATGCGGCACGCCGATTTGCGTCAGCAGCTCGGTGCGGCGCGGCGACGCCGAGGCAAGGATCACGACCGGTTCGAGCGCGCTGGGCGGTTCGACTGCAATCATGCGCTGGAAGCTCCCGCTGCGCGCCATGCCGTGCACTGACCTACTCGCGATGATACGGGTGACCGGCCAGCACGCTGGCGGCCCGATACAGTTGTTCCATCAGCAGCACGCGCACCAGCGCGTGCGGCAGCGTCAGGCGCGACAGCGACCAGCGGAAATGCCCGCGCGCGAGCACCTCCTCGGCCAGGCCGTCGGGACCGCCGATGATGAACGCCAGATCCTGCCCCGATGAGCGCCGCTCCTGCAGCCAGCGCGCCAGCTCCTGCGTCGTGCGCTGCGCGCCGCGCTCGTGCAGCGCGACCACGTAATCGCGTGCCGTCAGCAGCGCCAGAATGCGGTGCGCTTCGGCCGCCATGGCCGCCGCCGCGCCGCCGCCGTGCCGGCGGCTGGCGCTCGCGAGCTCGACCAGCTCGACTTTGCAATGACCGCGCAGCCGGCGCAGATAGTCGGTGACCGCCGCGTCCACCCAGTCCGGCATGCGGGTGCCGATCGCGATCACGCGCAGGCGCATGGC
>DAHUYP010000090.1 GCA_027315105.1 Gammaproteobacteria bacterium | reverse complement strand
AGCTCCGGGCAGCCCGGCGCCGGCGGCGAGCGCCGCCGCCGGTGGTCCCGGTGGCGCCGGTGGCGCCGGCGCGGCGTCCACCGACACGGCCAAAATCCTCAACGTCTACAACTGGGCGGATTACATCGACCCGACGGTGGTGCCGGCGTTCGAGAAGGAATACGGCATCAAGGTCAACTACGACGTCTTCGATTCCAATGAGGTCGTGGAGACCAAGCTGCTGGCCGGCAGGACCGGCTATGACGTGGTCGTGCCGTCGGCCTCGTTCCTGCAGCGCCAGATCCAGGCCGGCGTATTCCAGAAGCTCGACAAGTCGCTGCTGCCGAACCTGAAGAACCTGGATCCGCAGATCACGCGCCGCATCGAAGTGAACGATCCGGGCAACCAGTACGGCGTCAACTATCTGTGGGGGACCTCCGGCATCGGCTACAACGAGGACAAGATCGCCGCTGCCATGCCGAAGGCGCCGGTGGACAGCTTCGCGATGTTCTATGATCCCAACGTCATCAGGAACTTCAAGCGCTGTGGCGTCTCGATCCTGGACGCGCCCGACGAGATGGTCGGCACGGTGCTGATCTACCTCGGCAAGGATCCCAACAGCGAATCGCTCGATGACCTGAAGGCCGCCGAGAAGGTGCTGCTGTCGATACGGCCGTACCTGCGCTACATCAATTCCTCGAAGTACATCGAGGACCTGGCCAATGGCGAGATCTGCCTCGCGCTCGGCTGGAGCGGCGACGTCGGCCAGGCCCGCGTGCGCGCCAGGGAAGCCGGCAAGAACATCAGGATTCGCTACAACATCGCCAAGGAGGGCGGGATCATGTTCTTCGACATGCTGGCGATTCCCGCCGACGCGCCGCACCCGAGGAATGCGTACCTGTTCATCGATTACCTGCTGCGGCCGGACGTGGCGGCGAAGAACTCGAGCTTCGTGCACTATGCGACCGGCAATGCGGCCGCCTATCATCTGGTCGATCCGGCGGTCTATGACGATCGCGGCGTCTATCCGAGCCAGGCGCAGATGGCGCACCTGTACCCGAACGCCTCGCACAGCCTCGCCTATACGCGCGAGCTCAATCGCACCTGGACGCGATTCAAGACCGGGCAGTGACGTCGACGCATGGCTAACGATCCGCCGGCAGGTGCCCAGGCATACGTGCAGATTGAGAATGTCAGCAAGCGCTTCGGCGACTTCATCGCCGTAAGCAACGTCTCGCTGACGGTCGAACGCGGGGAGATCTTCTGCCTGCTCGGCGCTTCGGGTTGCGGCAAGACCACGCTGCTGCGCCTGCTGGCGGGATTCGAGACTCCGAGCGCCGGCAGGCTGCTGATCGACGGCCAGGACCTGGCCGACGTGCCGCCCTACCGGCGCCCGGTCAACATGATGTTCCAGTCCTATGCGCTGTTCCCGCACATGAGCGTCGAGCGCAATGTCGCCTTCGGCCTGGAGCAGGAGCACCTGCCGGCGCGCGAGATCGCGCGCCGCGTCGGCGAGATCCTCGAGATCGTCAGGATGACGCCGTACCTGGCGCGCAAGCCGCACCAGCTCTCGGGCGGACAGCGCCAGCGCGTGGCGCTGGCCCGCGCCCTGGTCAAGCGCCCGAAGCTGCTGCTGCTCGACGAGCCGCTCGGCGCCCTAGACCGCAAGCTGC
This sequence comes from Gammaproteobacteria bacterium, assembly GCA_027315105.1. GTDB lineage: Bacteria > Pseudomonadota > Gammaproteobacteria > Steroidobacterales > Steroidobacteraceae > FEN-1191. The sequence goes on along the minus strand of DAHUYP010000090.1, from coordinate 107,317 downwards.
GCGAGCACACGCAGTTCGAGCTGATCAACATCCAACAGCAGCTCGGCGTCACCTTCATCGTGGTCACCCACGATCAGGAGGAGGCCATGACGCTCGCGACCCGCATAGGCGTCATGAACCACGGCGAGATCGTGCAGGTCGGCACGCCGCGGCAGATCTACGAGTTTCCGGCCACGCGCTTCGTCGCCGATTTCATCGGCTCGGTGAATCTGTTCGAGGGCCGCCTGGTCGAGGACGAACCGGATTACGTGCGTATCCAGTGCGCCGATCTGCCCGCCAGCGTGCTCGTGGACCACGGCATCAGCGCTCCGCCGGATGCGGCGTTGTGGGTCGCGGTGCGGCCCGAGAAGATCGGCCTGACGCGCGAGCAGCCCGCGCCGGCCGACAACTGGGCGCACGGCGTGGTGCGCGAAGTGGCCTACCTCGGCGAGCTCTCGGTGTTCCTGGTGCGGCTGGATTCCGGGCGCGAGGTGCGCGCGACGCTGGCGAACAGCAGCCGCAAGCCGGAGGAGCGATTCGTGCGCGATACGCCGGTGTACCTGAGCTGGGACGCGTCCAGTCCCGTCGTCGGCAGCGGCTGAGGCGCGCCATGCGCCCGCGCCTGCTCGAGTGGTTGCGCCAGGGAGCCTCCGGGCGTTCGGCCGTGAGCGCGCTGCCGCTGCTGTGGCTGGTGCTGTTCTTCCTGGCGCCGTTCCTGATCGTGCTGAAGATCTCGTTCTCGGAGGCGCGCCTGGCGATGCCGCCGTACGCCGCGCTGGTCGAGTGGACGCACGAGCGCGTGCTGGCGATCCAGCTGCACCTCGCGAACTATCATTTCCTGTTCACAGATCCGCTGTACGGCAATTCGTTCCTGTACTCGCTGCGGGTCGCCGCGCTGTCGACGCTGGCGTGCCTGCTGCTCGGCTATCCGATGGCGCTGGCGATCGCGCGCGCATCGCCCGCGCGGCGTAATCTGCTGCTGATGCTGGTGATCCTGCCGTTCTGGACCTCGTTCCTGCTGCGCGTCTATGCCTGGATCGGGCTGCTCAAGGACGACGGCGTCATCAACAACCTGCTGCTGGCGCTGCATCTGATCGACGCGCCGATCGCCATGGTCAATACCTCGTTCGCGGTCTATATCGGCATCGTGTATTCGTATCTGCCGTTCATGGTGCTGCCGTTGTACTCCAATCTCGAGAAGCACGACGCGTCGCTGCTCGAGGCGGCGGCCGATCTGGGCGCGCCGCCCTGGAAGGCGTTCCTGCGCGTCACCTGGCCGCTGTCGATTCCCGGCGTGGTGGCCGGCGCCATGCTGGTGTTCATCCCGGCGGTCGGCGAGTTCGTCATTCCCTCGCTGATGGGCTCGGCCAACCAGCTCATGATCGGCCGCGTGCTGTCGGACGAATTCTTCGAGAACCGCGACTGGCCGGTCGCCAGCGCGGTGGCGATCGTGGTGCTGATCGTGCTGCTGGGCCCGATCGTGATCTTCCAGCGCTACCGAAGCCGCGAGCTCGCGGGTGCGGCATGAGCGCGCGGCGCGTGCTGCTGCTGCCGACGATCCTGGCCTTCGGCTTCGCGTTCCTGTACCTGCCGATCCTGTCGATGATCGTGTTCTCGTTCAACGCCTCGCGGCTGGTGACGGTGTGGGATGCGGCGCACTCGCCGACGCTCAAGTGGTACGGCGAGCTGTTTCACAACCAGCAGATCATCGACGCGGCCGTGCTGTCGTTGAAGATCGCGGCCATGAATGCCACCGGCGCGACCATCCTCGGCACCATGGCCGGATTCGCGCTGGTGCGCTTCGGCCGCTTCCGCGGCCGCGCGCTGCTTGCGGCGCTGACGACCGCGCCGCTGGTGCTGCCCGAGATCATCACCGGCCTGTCGCTGCTGCTGCTGTTCGTGGCGATGGAGCAGCTGCTCGGCTGGCCATCGAGCCGCGGCGTCACCACGATCACGCTCGCGCACATCAGCTTCTCGCTGTCCTACGTGGCGGTGATCGTACAGTCGCGCCTGATCGGCTTCGACCAGTCGCTGGAAGAGGCGGCGCTGGACCTGGGGGCGCGGCCGGCGAAGGTGTTCGCGCGCATCACTCTGCCGCTGATCGCGCCGGCGCTGCTTTCAGGCTGGCTGTTGTCGTTTACACTATCGTGGGATGATGTGGTGATATCGCAATTCGTCGCCGGCCCCGGTGCGAGCACATTGCCGATGGTCATCTTCTCCAAGGTGCGGCTGGGCGTCAGCCCGGACGTCAATGCGCTGGCGACGCTGATGGTGTCGATCGTCGCCGTCGGCGCCGTGAGCGCGGCGCTGCTGCTGCAGCGCCGGGAGCGCCGCCGGGAGCGGGACCTGCGGCTGGCACTGGCGGACCCGGGCGGCGGCTGATCAGGACCGGTAAACCATGGCGCACACGATGCTGCTCGGACTGGACGTTGGCGGCTCCTCGATCAAGGCGGCGCTGGTGGACGTCGAGCGCGGCGCGGCGGTGACGCCGCTGCAATCGGTGCGCACACCGACGCCGTCGACCCCGGAAGCCGTGCTGCAGGCCTGCGCCCGGATCGACCGCGAGCTCGGCGCCCAGGGCACGGTCGGGCTGGCGTTTCCGTCGGTCGTGCAGGGCGGCATCGCGCGCACCGCGGCCAACGTCGACAAGAGCTGGATTGGCTGCGCCGGCGGCGCGCGCCTGTCGCAGCTGATCGGCCGTCCGGTCATCTTCCTCAATGATGCCGACGCGGCCGGCCTGGCCGAGGTGTCGGCGGGCGGCGCTGCCGCGGGCGTCAAGGGCGTGGTCATCATGCTGACCTTCGGCACCGGCATCGGTTCGGGACTGTTCCTCGACGGCGAGCTGGTGCCGAACACCGAATTCGGTCACATGGAGCTCCACGGCCGGGACGCGGAACTGTCGGCATCGGCGCGCATACGCACCGAGGAGCGGCTGGACTGGCCGAGCTGGTGTGCCCGGGTCAATGAGTACCTGGCGCGCCTGCACGCGCTGTTCTGGCCGGACCTGTTCATCATCGGCGGCTCGATCAGCGAGGATTTCGAGCAGTTCGGTCATCTATTGAAGAGTCCGGCCGAGATCCGGCGCGCTGCCCACGGCGCGCTGGCCGGGGTGATCGGCGCGGCGTTCGCAGCCGCGCGGCAGCGGCAGCGCTAGCGCGCGGCGCCCGCAAAACCGCGCATGGCCTTCCGCAGCAAACTGCCCCAGGTCGGTACGACGATCTTCAGCGTCATGTCGCGCCGCGCCGCCGAGCTGGGCGCCGTCAATCTCGGACAGGGCTTTCCGGACTACGACATCGACCCGCGCCTGGGCGAGCTGGTGCACCAGGCCATGCGCGAGGGCTACAACCAGTACGCGCCGATGCCCGGCTTGCCGCAGCTGCGCGAGGCGATAGCGGCCAAGCTGGCGCGCAGCTACCCGGCGCAGGTGGATCCGGAGCTCGAGATCACGATCACGCTGGGCGCCACCGAGGCGATCTTCTCGGCGGTGCAGGCGCTGGTGGCCGCCGGCGACGAGGTGGTGGTATTCGATCCCGCCTACGATTCCTACGATCCGGCCGTGCGGCTGGCCGGCGGCGCGTGTATCCACGTGCCGCTGCAGCCGCCGGCATTCCGCTACGATTGGGATCGCGTCGCCTCGGTGCTGAGCGCACGCACGCGCTTGCTGATCATCAACTCGCCGCACAATCCGAGCTGCACCTGCCTGACGGCGCAGGATCTGGCCGCTCTGGCGCAGCTGCTGCGGGGACGCGAGATCTACCTGGTCGCCGACGAGGTGTACGAGCACGTACTGTACGACGGCCGCGCACATCACGGCGTGCTGTCGGTGCCGGAGCTGCGCGAGCGCAGCGTGGCGGTGTTCTCGTTCGGCAAGACCCTGCAGGCGACCGGCCTGCGGGTCGGCTATGCGGTGGCGCCGGCGCCGCTGAGCGCCGAGCTGCGCAAAGTGCACCAGTTCAATACGTTCACGATCCCGACCGCGCCCCAGCTCGCGATCGCGCGCTATCTGGGCGAACGGCCCGATTGCGGCGAGCATCTCGGAGCGTTCTTCACCGCCAAACGCGACCGCCTGATCGCGGCACTGGCCGGCAGCGGCCTGACGCTGCCGCCGGCGCAGGGCTCGTTCTTCCAGCTCATCGATTACGCCGCCGTGAGCCCGCGGCCGGATACCGAATTCGCCGAGGAACTGCTGCTGCGCGCGCGAGTGGCGAGCATACCGTTGTCGGTGTTCTATCAGCACCCGCCGCCGATGACGCTGCTGCGTCTGTGCGTCGCCAAGCGCGACGCGACGCTCGATGAAGGCGCCGCCCGGTTGCGCGAATTCGCGCGCACCCGGCGCGACGCTGCGACCGCGCGCTCGAGTGCGTGAGCCCACTGCGGAGGACCCGATGGTGAAGAAATCCACGCTTGTGAATCATCCGCCGGCCGTCGAGGTGCCCGCCGACAACCGGCCGGTGGTCGCGCCGATTCACCAGACCGTCAAGTTCGAGTTCCAGACGGTCGATGACACGCTGCGCTCGTTGCGCGGGGACCGGGCCGGGTTCTTCTACCTGCGCAGCTCCAATCCGACCACGCGCCAGCTGGAGCTCACGCTGGCGGAGCTGCAGGGGCGGGATGACTGCCTGGTGTGCGCCTCGGGCGTCGGGGCGATCGCGCAGGCGCTGCTATCGCTGACGCGGCAGGGCGATCACGTGCTGTGCTTCATCGAGACCTACGGGCCGACGCGGCACCTGATCCGCCGCACGCTGGCGAAGTTCGGGGTCGAGCACACGCTGCTGTCGATCGCGGACCTGGCCGGCATCGAGCGCGTGCTGTCGTCGCGGCCGACGCGCCTGGTCGTGTTCGAGAGCCCCACCAATCCGATCAATCGGATCGCCGACATTGCGGCCATCTCGCGGCTGGCGCGCACCCACGGCGCCCTGACGGTGCTCGACAACACCTTCGCCGGCGTGCATCAGCACGGGCAGTACGACATCGACATCTTCCTGCACAGCCTGACCAAATTCGTCTCCGGGCACGGCGATGTCATGGGTGGGGCGGCGATCGCCAACGAGCGCCTGATTCGCGGCTTGCGGCCGGATTTCACGGTGCTCGGCGGAGTGCTCGATCCGCATGCGGCGTTCCTGCTGCAGCGGGGCCTGAAGACCTACTTCGTGCGCTTTCGGGCACAGTGCGCCAACGCACAGCGCGTCGCGGAGTTCCTGTCGAGCCATCCGGCCGTGGAGCGCACCCATTATCCGGGCCTGCCGGGCGATCCCGGCCACGCGCTGGCCGCCGCACAGATGACCGATTTCGGGGCGGTCGTGAGCTTCGATCTGCGCGGCGGGGCCGAGGCCGGGCGGCGCTTTGCCGAAGCGCTGCAGCTGTTCGCGATGACCGCAAGCCTGGGCTCGACGGAGTCACTCGTGATGCCGCCGCAGATGCTCGGCAGCCGCGATCTGAACGAAGAACAGCAGCGCTTGTCCGGCGTCGCCGACGGTACGGTGCGATTGTCGATCGGCCTGGAAGACGCCGACGACCTGCTCGAGGACCTGCAGCAGGCGCTGGCGGCGGCGGTACAAGCCTGAGATCGTGCCGCCTCGCCGTCCGCGCCTCAGAGCGGCACCTGTCATCGGCCTGGTCCCCCACGGCGATCATGCCCGGCAATTCTTGCGTAGCATGTCGTACGCGGATGATCGCGGCGCGCCCGGTGAGGTCGCGTGCAGCGCGCGGCGCGAGCAAGCAAGTGAATACGCGCGCCCGTATCACCGTCGATCCTGTGCCACCGGCAACCCGGCCGCTTTCCACTCCGGATAGCCGTCCTCAAGTCGCCTGATCCTGAATCCGCGGCGCCGAAGCAACGCGACCGCTTCAAAGGCCAGGACGCAATATGGGCCGCGACAATAGGCGACGATCTCACGATCCCTGGGAAGCTCGCGCAAGCGGCTCGTTAACTCGCGCAGGGGTATGTTGATCGCTTGTGGCAGATGCCCGGTGCCGAACTCGTCTTCGGGACGCACGTCGAGCACGGTTACGAGACCATCCTTGAGGCGGCGTGCGAGCTCTCTCCGACCAACCGGCTCCAGTGCGTCGCGCTCATGGAAGTAGCCGCCGATGACTTCGCGGACTTCCGCCAGGTTTCGTTCGGCGACGCGGCGGAGTGCCGCCATGAGATCAAGCACCGCCGGGTCGCTCAGGCCGTAAAGGATGCGCTTGCCGTCGCGGCGCGAGACCAGCAGACCAGCGCGGCGCATCAGACGAAGATGCTGGGAGGCATTGGCGATCGACAATCCGGCACGCTCGGCCAGCACCTCGACGCTTCGCTCGCTCTGCGCCAACAGCTCCAGGATTTCTAGCCGATGACCTTGGCCAAGCGCCTTGGCCACCTCGGCGAACCCGGCAAACAGTGCGCTCTTGGGACCCTTGGGATTCTGGCTTGACATACCTCTCCACCGGAGCAATCATTCAATATATTGATTGAATGATGATCGCCCTTATCTAGTCAAGCAAGTAATGGATCCGATCGAGGAGGGGCGCACAGGCGGAGGCGCCCGGCAACCGGAGGTTCCCATGATCCTGCGACAGTTCCTCCACGCCGACCCTGTGGCGATTTCCTACCTTTTTGGCTGCGGCGGGAAGGCGGCGGCCGCCATCGTCGATCCCGTCGGTGAAATAGCGCCCTATCTCGAGGCGGCTCACGGCACCGGGATGCGCATTCTCTACGTCGTCGACACGCATATCCACGCGGATCATGTTTCGGCCGGGCGACGCTTGGCCGAGGCCGCCAGGGCCGAGTACGTGCTATTCGCCGACGCGGAGGCGGCCTCACCATTCCGTGGCGTCCGTGACCACGACATGCTCTCGCTAGGCAATGTCTCGGTAAAGATTCTCCATACGCCGGGGCACACGCCCGAGCATGTCTCCCTGCTCGTCACCGATCGGACGCGATCCGAGGATCCCTGGTTCGTGCTTACCGGCCACACGCTGATGGTAGGGGATGTCGGCAGGACAGAGCTGACCTCATCTGTCGAGGACGGAGCGCGCCTTCTGTTCCGGAGCCTTCAGCGTCTGAAGGCGCTGCCGGATCATCTGGAAGTGCTGCCGGGGGCATTCTCCGGATCGATGTGTGGACGCAGCCTAAGCGGCAAGCCCTGGTCCACCATCGGTTTCGAGAAGCGCCACAACGCCGCGTTCCGCATGGAGGACGAAGGGGCTTTCGTGCGCTGCATGTCGACCGAGATTCCATCGCCGCCGCTGCGGGCGGCGGAGCTCCGTGCGGCCAATGCTGGACTCGCACTGGTATGAGCATCAGGTGCGTCGCTTGGTCGGCCCGATTACCCAGCCGAAGCCCGTGCTCCAGCTGCATCATCCAAGAATGGACAAGCGGATGAAGAGGGTTTCAACTTCAATCGGTCCCGCAGCAAGTGCGGCGCTTGCTCTGACGCCGGCTCTGGCATGGGCGCAACAGCTGCCTGAACCCAACCGATATGGATACGGCCCGTACATGATGGATTGGAGCGGGAGGTGGTACGGCATGATGATCTTCGGCCCGCTATTCATGATCCTGGTACTGGCCCTGGCGATTGCGGTGGCAGTCCTTCTTCTGCGCTGGCTCGGTGGTCCATGGCACTCGGTTCAGCCGCCGAACCAGGCCCCACCGGCACGCACTCCGCTCGATATCCTCAAGGAGCGGTATGCACGCGGCGACATCGACAAGGAAGAGTTCGAGGAGCGCCGCCGGGTTCTCGGCGACTGAAGTTCTCCTGCCTGAACTACTGGAGGTGCCGATGAAGATTTTGCTCATCCTCAACGACCCGCCATACGGGACCGAGCGTTGCTACAACGGACTGCGGCTCGCCAACGCCCTGGTGAAGAAGGATCCGGCGGCGGAGGTGACAGTATTCCTCATGGCCGATGCCGTTTCCTGCAGCAGGAAGGGCCAGAAGACACCCGATGGCTATTACAACCTCGAACGCATGTTGAAGCGCTTTGCGAGCGGCGCCCACAAGCTCCTGTTGTGTGGTACCTGCATGGATGCGCGCGGTCTGACCGAAGTGGAACTCATCGATGGCGCCCGCCGCAGCTCCATGGACGATCTGACAGAAGCGACGCTCTGCGCCGACAAAGTCCTCATATTCTGAATTTTCAGGCACCAGGAGCCGATCGCGACGCGCCATCGAGGTGAGACCGGGGTGAGTCGCACACTCCTGGAAGAATGCCAATTGATAATCGCTGCTCAATTGCGGAGTGAGCCACGGAAGAAACAAGAAGTGCGCATCGATGCTCAGGCCGCCGGTGTCGCGGCCTATGACATGGTTCAGAACAACTTTCTTCTGCCTATCGAGCGAGGCGTGCTGTGCGTCGACGACGCGCGAGTCATTCTGCGCGATTCTATCGAGAGCCAGGCGAGCATCACGGACGCGCAGCGGGCGCCGCTTGCTGAAGGCGCAGCGCTCTTATTGACACGCTTTTCCGAAGCTGTCCAGCGGCAAATTGGAAGCAACCTGGCATCGGTGCGTCTCGATGGCAGATGAAGCAGTCAGGACGCCGATCTATCTCGACTACAATGCGAGCACGCCTATCGACCCGGCGGTCGCGGCCGTCATGCGCCCATTTCTCGAAGGGAACTATGGCAATCCGTCGAGTGGGCATTGGGCAAGCGTACCGGCGCGCGCCGCCTTGGAGGGAGCTCGCCGTCAGGTCGCGGAGCTCCTCGGTTGTTCCGCCGATGAGGTCGTCTTCACCAGTGGTGGCAGCGAGGCCAACAATCTCGCGCTAAAGGGCTTGTTCTTTCTGCGCCGCGATCGACCGTCACACATCGTCACGTCGCAAATCGAGCATCCCGCGATCCTAGCGCCATGCCGATTTCTCGAGCGACTTGGCGCGACCGTGACTTACGTTCCCGTCGATGGGAGCGGCCTTGTCGATCCCGATGACATCCGCAAGGCGATCACCAAGGACACGTTTCTGATCAGCATCATGCACGCGAACAACGAGGTCGGCACGATCCAGCCGATCGCCGAAATCGCGAAGATCGCCCGCGCGCACGGCGTTCCCGTGCATACGGACGCCGCGCAATCGGTCGGCAAGATACCGACCCGAGTCGGCGCACTCGGCGCGGACCTGCTCTCCGTCGCGGGCCACAAGGTCTACGCGCCGAAGGGGATCGGTGCCCTCTATGTCCGTCGCGGGATGGAAATCGAGCCCTTGATCCACGGAGCCGGACACGAAGGCGGGCGGCGTGCCGGCACCGAGAGTGCGCTGCTGGCGGCGGGCCTCGGCAAGGCTTGCGAGGTTGCACAATCCTGGATCGGCATGTCGGCGACGCAGCGCCTGCGCGACCTGTTCTGGGATCGCCTTCGCGCCGCTTTCGGCAATCGCGTCGCGCTCAATGGTCATCCGGCGCTACGGCTGGCGAACACGCTCAATGCCTCATTCATCAACCATGTCGGCGTCGAGATCTTGGCGCGGATGCCGGACATCGCCGCGTCGACTGGTTCGGCGTGCCATGCGGGTCGGATCACGTTGTCGCCGGTTCTAAAAGCGATGGGCATTGCCCCCGAAGTTGGCATGGGCGCCATCCGCTTCAGCCTCGGGCGGAGCACGACCCAGAACGAGATCGAATACGTCGTCGATCAATTGCGCCAGGCCCTCGCATGAGCACCCCGACCGCACTGACCACAATCGGTTCCAAAGCCCACGCATCGTGGCGTGCAGCATCGCGCGGCGCAAAGGCGACGGGTGTCGATCGCGATCCGGTGCTGCTTGCCGCAGCACGCACGCGCGCCGACAACAATGGGAACAACGCGGCTTTCTCGCAGGGCACATCGAGCAGCTTTCTTTTCCCGATGGTGCCTTCGACGTGGTGGTCTCGATCGCCGTTTTCTGCTTTGTCCCGGATGCGTCCGCCGCCGTGTGCGAGATGTCGCGTGTGCTTCGATCGGGCGGGCGCCCGGTCCTCGGCGAGCTCGGGCGACGGAGCCTTTGGGCCATGAGAGGCGATGATCGTGTCCCCGGAATCCCCCACCTCTGCAGCATCCGGAATCCGGCTGGGACTGCGCGAGAACTGGCAGCAGTTCTCGTTGCTTGTCCTCATCAATGCCTTTGTCGGCGGCATGGTGGGGCTGGAGCGGACGGTGGTGCCGCTGATCGGCTCCGAAGAGTTCAAGATCGCATCCACCACCGTTGTCGTCTCCTTCATCGTCAGCTTCGGCGTCGTCAAAGCCGCCGCCAATCTCGTCTCGGGGCATTTTGCCGATCTCTACGGTCGCAAGCACATGCTGGTGCTGGGGTGGCTCGTCGGGCTGCCGGTGCCGTTCATGATCGCCTGGGGGCCGAGCTGGGGCTGGATCATCGCCGCGAACGCTCTGCTGGGCATCAACCAGGGCTTCGCTTGGTCGATGACTGTGATCATGAAGGTCGATCTCGTCGGCCCCAAATCACGCGGCCTCGCCGTGGGCCTCAACGAATTCGCCGGCTATCTGTCCGTGGGCCTCACGGCCTTCCTTACCGGATATATCGCCCAGCGCTACGGCCTGCGGCCGCAGCCGTTCTATCTCGGCATGGGCTATGCCGCACTCGGGCTCATTCTGTCAGTGCTGCTGGTACGCGACACGCGGCATCATGTCGGCCTTGAGTTGTCCCGTCATGCGTCGGCCAGCGAGGATGTCGCATTCTGGGACGTGTTTCGCCGCACGTCGTTCGGCGATCGCAACCTGGTCGCGGCCTCGCAGGCGGGATTGGTCAACAATCTCAATGACGGGATGAGCTGGGGAATCTTCCCGCTGTTCTTCGCGGCGTTCGGCCTCGGGGTCGAACGCATCGGCATCCTCAAGGCGATCTATCCGTTGGTCTGGGGCGTGCTTCAGACGATCACCGGCCCGTTGAGCGACCGCTGGGGCCGCAAGGGCCTGATCGTCGCCGGCATGTGGGTGCAGGCCATCGGGCTGTTCGTGACCGCGACCACGCATGGGTTCGGCTGGTGGTTCCTTGCCAGCTTGCTGCTCGGGATTGGCACCGCGATGGTCTATCCGACGCTCATCGCCGCCGTCTCCGACGCATCCCATCCTTCGTGGCGCGCGCGCTCATTGAGCGTTTATCGCTTCTGGCGCGATCTCGGTTACGCCATCGGCGCGCTCTCCGCGGGAATCATGGCCGATCTTTTTGGCGCCGCCTGGGCAATTGCCGCGATCGGCGTTCTGACCCTCGTTTCGGGCGCCGTGGTCGCAGTCGCCATGAGCGAGCGCCGGGCAGCCAGGGTGATTGACGAGGTACGATGACACCGCCGGATGATGGCACGGGGCAAAAGCCACTTATTCTGAGGTTCAAGCCCCATCGGGGGCCCTCGGTATTCACGCCGGAGGCAGCGCGCCGCTGCCGTCGGCCGCGCTCGCGGCGACGCTCCAGATCGAGCCCATCGTGTCATTGGGGTGAGATTGAGGACTTGAGTCTGACTCAGCGAGGCGCTCGCCGTAGGCAATGATCCAGACGTTGCAGGGGCCGATATCACAGCGCGATCCCCACACCGTGAGCAGCTGACCCGGGGCCGGCTGCAGCGCCCTGCGCTCCTTCGGAGCTGCTCGTGATCAAGCGCCGCCTGCGGTTCCGGCTGCGTGCGGCAGGCCACCGACACCGTCAGGTCATTGATAACGCGGTCGCATTCGAGCACGATCAGCGCAGCGCGCGGTGAGCGCGGGCGGCGTCCAATCGAGGATTGCCATGAGCGAGCGCCCAGGTCGGCGTCGATTGATCCAGGCCGGTGCGGCACTGGCGGCGAGCGTGCTGCCGTGGTGGCCGCTGCAGGGCGCGCCGCGAGGGCGCACTGCGTCCCTGAAGCGCGAGGGCGCGGCGCAGCCGTTCGACTATGCGCGGCTCAAGGGCCTGGCGCGCTCGATGGCCGGCGCAGCCTATCGGCCGTCTGCCGCCGCGCTGCCGCCGCCGATCGCGAAGCTCAACTGGGACCAGTGGCAGGCGATTGGCTATCGCGACGATCATTCGCTGTGGGCCGGCGAAGGCCTGCGCTTCCAGGCGCGCTTCTTTCACCTCGGATTCACGATGCGAAAGCCGGTGCGGCTCTACAGCGTCGAGGGCGGGCAGGCGCAGGAGTTGGCCTACGACCCGGCGATGTTCGATTTCAGCCGCAGCGGCGTGGATGCGCGCCAGCTGCCGCCGACGCTCGGCTTTGCCGGCTTCCGGCTGCTGTTCCACACCGACTGGACGCGCGACCTGGTCGCGTTCCAGGGCGCCTCCTATTTCCGGGCGGTCGACGGCGACAAGCAGTACGGCATGTCACAGCGCGGGCTGGCGATCGACTGCGGCCTGACGCGGCCGGAGGAGTTCCCGGAATTCGTCGCCTATTACCTGGAGCGGCCGGCCAGGGACGCCAGTCAGGTCACGGTGTACGCATTGCTCGACTCGCCGAGCGCCGCCGGCGCCTATCGCTTCCTGATCGATATCGCCGACGCGATCGTGATGGATGTCGATGCGGCGCTGTATCCGCGCAAGCCGATCGAGCGCGTCGGATTGGCAACGGGCACGAGCATGTTCCTGTGCGGCACGAACGATCGGCGCGTCGCCGCCGACTGGCGGCCTGCGATCCATGATTCCGACGGGCTGCAGCTCTACACGGGCGTGGGCGAATGGCTGTGGCGGCCGCTGGTCAACCCGGCGGCGAGCCGCGTCAATTGGTACACCGACGAATCGCCGCGCGGATTCGGCCTGATGCAGCGCGACCGCAACTTCGACCATTATCAGGACGACGGCGTGTTCTACGACCGCCGTCCGAGCGTCTGGGTCGAGCCCAAGGGCAACTGGGGCAAGGGCGCCGTGATGCTGGTCGAGCTGCCGGCCGCGGACGAGACTGCCGATAACATCGTGGCGTTCTGGAACCCGGCCGAGCCGCCGCGCGGCGGTGAGGAACTGCTGTTCAGCTATCGCCTGTACTGGTGCCGGAACAATCCGCGGGCGTGCCCCCTGGCACAGGTCTGCGCCACGCGTGACGGCATCGGCGGGGTCATCGGCCAGAAGCGCAGTTACTTCTCCTGGCGCTTCGTGGTCGATTTCGCCGGCGGTGATTTCCCGCTGCTCGGCGAGGATGCGCCGGTCGAGGCCATCGTCAGCGCCTCGCGCGGGCAGATCGAGATCATCTCGGCGCGGCCGCTGCGCCCGATCCAGGGCTGGCGCGCCATGTTCGATCTGAGACCGGTGGATGACAGCATCGAACCGATCAATCTGCGCCTGTTCCTCGCCCTGGGCGACCAGCCGCTGACGGAGACCTGGAGCTACCAGTACACGCCGCCGCCGCCGGATCGGCGCCGGGTCTGAGCCGCGGGGCGGGCCGGACGCGCCCGGAAGACGGGGCTAGAGTTTGCGGATCAAGGCGTCGGCGAATTCGCTGCACTTGACCTTGGTCGCGCCCGGCATCAGGCGGGCGAAGTCGTAGGTCACGATCTTCTGGCCGATGGTCTTGTCCATCGCGCCGATGATCGCATCGGCCGCCTCGGTCCAGCCCAGGTAGCGCAGCATCATCTCGCCCGAGAGGATCACCGAGCCGGGATTGACCTGATCCAGATCCGCGTACTTCGGCGCCGTGCCATGCGTCGCCTCGAACACGGCGTGCCCGGTCATGTAATTGATGTTGGCGCCCGGCGCGATGCCGATGCCGCCGACCTGCGCCGCCAGTGCGTCGGAGAGATAGTCGCCGTTGAGGTTCATGGTCGCCACCACGTCGAATTCGTCCGCTCGCGTGAGGACCTGCTGCAGCGTGATATCCGCGATGGCGTCCTTGATCAACAGCTTGCCACTCTTGAGCGCCGCCGCCTGCTCGTCGTTGGCCGCCTGTTCGCCGGCCGCGGCCTTGGTGCGCTCCCACTGCGGCCAGGTGTAGACCTGCGCGGCGAACTCGCGCTCCGCGAGCGCGTAGGCCCAGGCGCGAAACGAGCCCTCGGTGAACTTGAGAATGTTGCCCTTGTGCACGATCGTCACGCTCTTGCGCTTGTTCGCCAGCGCGTATTCGACGGCCGAGCGAAACAGCCGCTCGGTGCCTTCGATCGAGACGTTCTTGATGGCGATGCCGCTGGTGTTGGGGAAGCGGATCTTGGCGTAGTGCTTCGGGAACTGGGTCTTGAGCAGCTCGAGGAACCTGCGATCATCCTCGGTGCCCTGCTCGAATTCGATCCCCGAATAGAGATCCTCCGTATTCTCGCGGAAGATCACCATGTTGACCTTTTCCGGCGCCTTGACCGGCGATGGCACGCCCTTGAACCAGCGCACCGGCCGCAGGCAGACGTACAGATCGAGCAGCTGGCGCAGCGCCACGTTGAGCGAGCGGATGCCGCCGCCCACCGGAGTCGTCAGAGGCCCCTTGATCGATACCAGGTATTCACGGCAGGCACCGACGGTCTCATCGGGCAGCCAGTTCTTGAAGGCATTGAAAGCCTTTTCGCCCGCGTACACCTCCATCCACTCGATCCTGCGGCCGGCGCCGTACGCCTTGTGAACCGCGGCGTCGAGTACGCGCGAGCTCGCGCGCCAGATGTCGCGACCGGTGCCGTCGCCTTCTATGAACGGCACGATCGGGTGGTCGGGGACCGCCAGTTTGTCGCTCCTGACGGTGATTTTCTGACCGCCTGCGGGCACGACCGGCTGCGGCGAGGTCGGGTTCGGATTGGGCATGGCGGGATCCAGCGGCTTGGGCTCGGGCAACAACAAATAGTATCACAGCACCGTCCGCATCGGGCCGACCCGGCGATCGCTTGCGACTACAATTGCGGTCGCGATGCCAAGCACCTTGAAATCAACGCCCGCGCGCGACGGCTTCTGGATGCCGGGCGAATTCGAGCCGCATGCGGGCTGCTGGATGCTGTGGCCCGAGCGGCCCGACAATTGGCGGCGGCGGGCATTGCCCGCGCAGCGGGCGTTCGCCGCGGTCGCCGCGGCGATCGCGCAATTCGAGCCGGTCACGGTCGGGGTGTCGGCGCAGCAATATGCCCGAGCGCGCGCCGGCCTGCCGGAGCGCGTACGCGTGCTGGAGCTGTCGAGTGACGATGCCTGGATGCGCGACGTCGGGCCGACGTTCCTCGTCAACGCACGCGGTGCGCTGCGCGGCGTGCAGTGGCGCTTCAATGCCTGGGGCGGGTTGTACCGGGATTGCCGGCGCGACCGGCTCGTGGCGCAAAAGCTGCTGGAGATGGCCGGCTGCGAGCGCTATTGCGCGCCGTTCGTCAACGAAGGCGGCGCGATTCACGTCGACGGCCAGGGTACGGTGCTCGTGACCGAGCAGTGCCTGCTCAACCGCAACCGCAATCCGGCCTTGAGCCGCGGCCGCATCGAGAGCCTGCTGAAGAGCTACCTGGGTGCCCGCTGCGTCATCTGGCTGGGAGAAGGAGTGGTCGGCGACGAGACCTCGGGCCACGTCGACAACCTGGCCTGCTTCGCCCGGCCCGGGGAGGTCTGCCTGACGTGGAGCGATGACCGGCGCGATCCGCAATACCGTGTATCGAGGGATGCCTGGGAGCGGCTCATGGCGGCCAGAGACGCACGCGGCCGGCGGCTGGTGGTGCACAAGCTGCCCGCGCCGGGGCCGCTGCACATGACACGCCGCGAGGCCGGGGGCATCGCCGGCCACCAGGGGATCCGTGCGCTGCGCGCCGGCCAGCGCCTGGCCGGCAGCTACGTCAATTTCTATCTCGCCAACGGCGGCCTGATCCTGCCGCTGCTCGATCGGCGCACGGACGGCGCGGCGCGCCGCATCCTGCGGGGCATCTTTCCGCACCGGCGCATCGTCGGGGTGCCGGCGCGCGAAATCCTGCTCGGCGGCGGCAATATCCATTGCATCACGCAGCAGCAGCCGGCGGCGCGGCCACTCGCCGCGGCCGGCGAGCGCGCAGGCATCAGAGCGAGGCGAGCTCCTGCTCGGCGCCCGCCAGCCACTCGCGCTGCATCCTGCGGTAATGCCGCGGCGCGAGCCGCGCATGCTCCAGCAGGTCCTTGAGCACACGGCGCGCTTCCTCGGCCCGGCCGCTCGCACGCAGCAACTGCGCGTAGCGCAGCGGCGCTTCGGCGCCGGCGAAGTATTTCGCCACCGCGGCGTATTCCTGCAGCGCCTGCTCGAGCCTGCCTTCACCCTGCAGCGCGCGGGCGTAGAGCAGATGGCCGTCGGGGGAGCGAAAGTCCGGATTGTGCGCGACCAGCGTGTCGAGCGTCTGGCGCGCCTCGCCGAAGCTGCCGCTCGCGAACAGCGCACGGGCGAGGCCGAGCAGCAGGTTCGGGTCGTGCTCGTACAGCCCGGCGAGCGCCTGCCGGTAGGCCGCGATCGCCTCCGGCGAGCGTCCGTGGCGCAGCAGCTCATCGGCGTAGCGCTGGCGACTGGCGACGTCGCCCGTCATACGCGCTTCGGCCTCGAAGCGCCGCAGGTCCTGTTCCGGATCGAGTGCCTTGCGCATGCCCTGCACGGCGCGGCGGGTGCCGCGGCTGCGGAACAGGCCGGGCAGCACCTCCACCAGCACGTAGGCGATGGGCCCGGCCGCGGGCAGCAGGGCGATGGCCCAGATCCACAGCGAATTGCGCCCGGTACGGATGCAGTGAATGATCAGCAGTACCTGGATGACGAGGGAGACGATGATTGCCGAGCTCATGTGCGCAAGCTTACCCGGCCGCGAGCGCGCCACGATAGGGTATCGCCAGCGGGCCATGCGGGCGCGGCCGCGGCCGCGCGCCAGGCTCGCGCGCAGGCGCATGCTAAGATCGGCCCGGCGGCGCCGTCGCGCCGCGACCAGTGCATGCGCATAGCAAAATTAGTCGGCTTGACGGCGTTGCTGCTCGCTCATTTGACGGCCGGCGCGCAGGAATCCCCCAACCAGCAATCATCGACCGATGACGCCGCGAACCGTCCGGCCGTCGGCCGGCCGCGCATCGGCCTGGTGCTCTCGGGCGGCGGTGCGCGCGGTGCGGCGCATATCGGCGTGCTCAAGATGCTCGATCGGCTGCACGTGCCGGTGGATGCGATCGCCGGCACCAGCATGGGTGCGGTGGTCGGCGGACTGTACGCGAGCGGCATGTCGGGCGAAGAGATCGAGCGCGCGATGGCGTCGGTGAACTGGCAGTCGGCATTCCGCGACCGCTCGCAGCGCGGTGAGCTCGATTACCGGCGCAAGGAGGAGGACCGGGAGTTCCTGGTCAATCTGCCGCTCGGTCTGCAGGGCAGGAAGCTCGTGATCCCCAAGGGGCTGGTGCAGGGCCAGAAGTTCACCGAGACGCTGCGCGCGCTCACCCTGCCGGTGGCGCGCATCACCGACTTCGATCGGCTGCCCACGCCCTTTCGCGCCGTGGCGACCAATCTGGAGACCGGTGCCAAGGAGGTGCTCGCGGACGGGGACCTGACCACGGCGATGCGCGCGAGCATGTCGGTGCCGGGGGTGTTCGCCCCGGTCGAATACCGCCACAAGCTGCTGGTGGACGGCGGGCTGGTCGACAACCTGCCGATCGACGTCATCCGGGCGATGGGGGTGGACGTGCTGATCGTGGTCGATGCCGGCTTTCCGCTGCAGTCGCGCAAGGGCCTCAACTCGGTACCGAGCATCACCAACCAGATGTTCTCGATCCTGCTGCGCCGGGACGTCGAGCGCGAGCTCGCCTCGCTGCGGCCAGCCGACGTGGTCGTGAGTCCGCAGCTCGGCGATTTCTCCTCCTATGACTTCCCCGACATCATGAAGATAGTGAATGCGGGGGAGACCGCCGCCCAGGCGGTGCAGTCGCGACTGGCCGGACTGGCGCTGCCGGCCGCCGATTATGAGCGCTACCTGCAGGCTCGCAGCGCCGCGCGCTCCGGCCTGCCGACCGTGAAGTTCCTGCAGGTCGAGCCCGATTCCAAGGCCTACCGGCGGCAGATCGAGGACCTGTTCAGCCGGGACGTGGACCACACGCTCGACCCGCAGGTGTTGCAGGACCAGGTCCAGTCGCTGTACAGCCGCGGCAATCTGGAGCTGCTCGACTACCGGCTGGTGCAGGACCCGCTCGGGCAGACCGGGCTGGACTTCACCGCCCGACCCAATTCCTGGGGACCGAACTATCTGCGGTTCGGGCTTTCGATGGAAGATGACTTCGAGGGCAACACCATCGTCAATGCCGCCGGCAGGCTGGACGTCACCGAGCTCAATTCTCTCGGCGCGGAGTGGGTATCGGACCTGCAGGTCGGCACTTCGCCGCTGCTGGCGACGGAACTGTACCTGCCGCTGTCGGACGTGACCCGCTATTTCGTCGCTCCTCACGCGGACATCCAGGAACACGAGATCGCGCAGGTCGAGAACGACCGCCAGGTCGGCTGGTATCATGTGCGCAGCATCAACTATGGCCTCGACTTCGGCCGCGAACTCGGCACCTGGGGCGAGATGCGGTTCGGCGCGATCGATACGCGCGGCGATTCGTACGTGTACCTGGGCAATTTCAGTACGCCGGTATCCTACTTCCACCTGCCGCAATACTTCATGCGCGTCGGCTACGACAAGCTCGACACCACCAATTTCCCTCATTCGGGTCAGGCATTCACCGCGCAGCTGACCGTCGAAGGCGCCAGCGGCGGCGGCGGCGAGCGCGGCACGGACCTGATGACGATCGATTGGCGCATGGCGCATTCATGGGCCAAGAACACGATCGTCACGTGGTTCTCGTCCGGTACCACGGTCGGCGGCAGCACGACCAACGTGCGCACCTATTTTCCGATGGGCGGCTTCCTGAACCTGTCGGGCATGCAGACCTGGTCGATGGCCGGACCGGAGTATGCGATCGGACGCCTGATCTATCTGCGCAAGGTCGGCAACGGCGGTGAAGGCATTCTGGACGTGCCCGCCTACGTCGGCATGTCGCTCGAGGCCGGCAACGTCTGGAGCGCGCGCAGCGACATGAGCTTCGGGTCGACGCACAAGGACGCTTCGGTGTTCTTCGGCGCCGACACCTACATCGGACCGGCCTACGTCGCGTGGGGCTATGATGCGAGCGGTAGCGTTGCGTTCCACCTGTTCCTCGGCCGCAGCTTCTGAGCGGGCCGAGCGGCGCACGCCGCCGCACTGACACGGACGCGCAGGCCGCGCGTCGGCCGATGCCTACAGACCGCGGCTGGCGGCGAGATTCTCGACTTTTTCGAATGTCAGCGCGGGTTTGTCGCCGACGCGCGAATATTCGTGCCGGCGGCTCATCTCGCCGAGCGCGGCGTCGCGCTCGGCGGCGCTCGCGAACCAATGTTCCCGATGCCATTCGGCGCCCATGATCTTGCAGAACGGATCGCCGCGGCGAAGACTGACACGCACACCGTAAGGCTTGGGGCCGTGGCTGATCGGGCGGCGCAGATTGTGCGGCTGGCAGATGGCGGACATGACGGGATCGCTCGCAGGGCTTGATTAAGGTCTGCTGAGGCACGATTGTAGCCGCACCGAGGCGCGGAATACGAGGAATCGATCATGCAGGTGCCCGAGACGCATTTCGTGAATGGACATCGCATCCAGCCGCCGTTCCCGGAGGGGCTGGAGCGCGCGCTGTTCGCCATGGGCTGCTTCTGGGGCGCCGAGAAGGGCTTCTGGCAGCTTCCCGGCGTCTATTCCACGGCGGTCGGTTACGCCGGCGGGCATGTGCCCAACCCGAGCTATCGGCAGGTGTGCTCGGGGGCGACCGGCCATGCCGAAGCGGTGCTGGTGGTGTTCGATCCCAAGCGCATCGCCTACGGCCGGCTGCTGCAGTTCTTCTGGGAGTCGCACAATCCGACCTAGGGCATGCGGCAGGGCAACGATATCGGCACGCAGTATCGCTCGGCGATCTTCACCTTCGGCGACGCGCAGCGCGGGGCGGCCGAGCAATCGCGACGCACATACCAGCGCGCGCTCGAGCAGGCTGGCCATGGCGCGATCACCACCGAGATTCGCGAGGCGCCCGAGTTCCATTACGCCGAGGACTATCACCAGCAGTACCTGGCGAAGAACCCGGATGGCTACTGCCCGGATCACTCGTGCGGGGTCAGCTTCAAAACGGCGGAGTTACAGAAGCCGGAGAAAGTGTAAGTGCAGGTGCGACCCTGTCACCTGCAGTGAGACAGGGGGTTACGAGATGGAGGATCGAAGACCCAGCGGATTTCTGCAGGAAAACGAGGGCTGTTTTCGGCGCTGAGGTCTGCCGGAATTCTACTGGGGGTTTGGTAGTAGGAATGTCCGCGGGGAAGGATTCGGATGTCCGAGGACAGCGCAGAGGGCGACTTACCGCCGATCGCGGTTCATCAGCTCCCTGTTCCGCGCCCGAGCGCGCTCGATTTCTTCTCGAGTCAACAGTGGTATGTCTGAATGGTTGCGTTGTTCGAGATAGTCGTTGATCCACTCCAGTGCCAGTCGATTGGACTTTTCGTGGCGCTGAAACTTGAGAGCAGGTCAGGGCAGTGCACTCCCCTTACTCCCCTCTGGACGTTACCCAGATAATAGTTAGGATATTGCTGAGCGAAAGGCAAAAGCATGTAAACTCATCAAGTTGTAGTGGGCGCGGCTTTGGCCGGTAGAGAACCGGTAGAGTCGACGATGTACTCGGTCCGGTCAGCCGCCGACCAATGCTGACGCGGCAATACGCACGCCTCATGCACTAAGCCCGGATTTGATGCGAAACCAATAATGATTGTCACCCACCTTGCACTGAAGAACTGGCGTAACTTTCGACAGATCGACGTGCCGCTCATCGACCGCACGTATCTTCTCGGCGCAAACGCGTCTGGAAAGTCGAATCTGCTTGATGTCTTTCGGTTTCTTCACGACATCAGTAAGCCCCAGGGCGGCGGACTCCAAAAAGCGATAGCCGATCGCGGCGGAATCCATAAGCTCCGGTGCCTACACGCGAGGCGTGATCCCGAAGTTCGGATCGAGGTCCATCTCGCGGAAGCCCGAGAGCAGCGATCGCCAGATTGGCGGTACATCCTTGGATTTAAGCCCGAAGGGAAAGGGGCCCAAAGAACCCTAATTTCCATCGAGCAAGTCTGGGGGCGCGGCAAATCAGAACCAATTCTCGACCGGCCGACTGCTTCCGACAAGCAGGATCCGATGCGACTGACGCAAACTGCGCTCGAGCAGATTCAGGTCAATGCCGAATTTCGAGAGTTGGCTTCCTTCTTCGGGCAAATTACTTATCTGCATCTGGTGCCGCAACTCTTAAAATTTGGCGATCAGATTGGGGGCAAGCGCCTAGAGGATGACCCGTTCGGCCAAGGATTCCTGGAGCGCGTTGCCAGGACGCCAAAGAAAGTCCGTGACTCCAGGCTCAAGAGAATCGGAAAGGCCCTTGCGTTGGCCGTCCCACAATTCAAGGAACTGCGTTTTACCCAGGATAAGGCGTCCGGTCGGCCGCATCTTGAGGCGATGTACACTCACTATCGGCCGAATGCAGGCTGGCAACGGGAAGAGCAATTCTCCGATGGCACGCTTCGGTTGTTGGGGCTGCTGTGGGTACTTGCGGAAGGTGATTCGCTCCTGCTCCTGGAGGAACCAGAACTCTCTCTGAATGACGCAATTGTTCGAGAGATTCCTCGGCTCCTGGAAAGAATTCAACGAGACAAGAAGAAGCGCCCTCGACAGGTGCTAATCAGCACCCACAGTGAAGCTCTATTGAGTAACCCCGGGATTGATGGGAGAGGCGTCCTGCTCCTCGAGCCGGATGCCGAAGGCACCATAGTACGGCCGGTTAACGAAACGGAGACTCTGTCGCTTCGGTCTGGCTTTTCGATAGCCGAGGTTGTGCTTCCGAAAACGCACCCAAAGACTGTCGAACAATTGGCGCTCTGGTAATGGCGTCGATTGCTCTGGCTACAGAAGACGCGCTAAGTGAAGAAATCGGCCAACGTCTGGTAACTGATGCAGGCCTCAACGTCGTTCAGCGACTTCGGGGTGGCGGGCGGGGCTACCTGCAGAAGCGCATGGCCAATTTTTCAGAGATGGCTCGTCGGCTGCCAGTGCTGGTGATCACGGATTTGGATCAGGTGGTATGTCCACCGGCGCTTATTGCCGATTGGCTGCCCGACCGATTGCATCGGCGCAATCTTCTGTTTCGTGTGGCAGTGCATGAAGTTGAATCGTGGCTCCTCGCTGACGCTGAAGCGATGCGTGAACTGCTCGGCCGCGGCGCGAATGCCCTCCCGCGCGCACCGGATTCTCTCCGCGATCCGAAAGCTACACTTCTTCAGCTTGCACGACGCGCGCCTCGTGAAGTCCGTGAAGATCTTCTTCCGTCGGACGGAGCGGTGGCATCGCGAGGTCTTGGCTACAACGCTCGGCTCTGTGAACTTGTGCGACGTTCGTGGGACCCGTCTCGGGCTGCGCGACAATCGTCAAGCCTGCGGAGGGCGCGCGAGAGGCTTAGCGAGTTGTCGCAACGCGTGGCGTGATCGCCCCCCCCGCACGTAACCCGGGGGTTCGCTCATGGCGGCTGGCTGTCCCTTCGGATTGGACTATGCTCGCATTCGCTTAGTGGTCGAGCGAGGGAATGACGTCAACTTCGCTGAAGGGCGACCGATGGCGTACCGTCGACGATGTAACGATGCGGGCATTCACGCAATTGTCGACTTCGGCGACGACTATCATGAACGCCACTTGGCCATGACACGCACTGACGGTCCGCTGGCAAGCAATGCCGAACTGCATCGCTATCTGCTGCAGACCGCCGAGCTCGTGTCAAGGCTCGGGCTTACTGACCAGGCGAACAAGCTACGTCGTGCCGCCGCACATGGTACAGGGCTGAGCACCGAGTTCCTGGGGGAATCGACAATCGCGCTAAAGGAAGTGCTTCGCGTCTCAGGAAACCTCATGGACGCCGTTGACCGAGATCGTCTCGTCGCCATCCTCGAGCAGCTCGAGACAGCCCTAAAGCGCGACAGCCCTCGGAACGTGTGATGCCCGGTCGGTTACGATCGAGATGCCCGTCCTCCGACTGGATTCGGCAGGCGGTACTGCGCCGCGACGCCGCCGCGCTCACGCACTACCGCCAGCTGGCACCGCATGCCGAGCGATCCCACCGACGAGCACTTCCTGCCGCTGCTGGTGGCCATGGGCGCCAGCCGCGGGGCCGACGCCGTCGAGACGATCGACGGCGGCATCACTCATGGGGCGCTGTCGATGGACTGCTTCGCGTGGGGGACGCCCACGGTCGAGACTCCTTCGGCCCGTCTCGGGGGCGGAGCCTGACACGACCGGCTCCCTTAGCTCGTAGGCGGGGTGTGCTCGCGGTGATAGCGGTGGATGGTCCACAGGTAGCTTTCCATCAACGAGTCCTTGCCCAATTCGGCCAGCACTTCAATGCGCCGATCTCGCGCGCTGATGCGCGACAGCTGCGTGCGCGCGCGCGAAAAGTGGTTGAGCTGGTTGCGGTATTGCCACAGGAGCTCCCGCGTCGCCATCTTGTTCTGATGCAGCTCCCAGACGCCGAGCAGCACCGCGGCGAAGCCCATGAGGAAAGTCAACATGTTCCTCAGCGGGATGCCGATTCCGAGAACCCGGCCGCTCAGGTGCTCGTGGAGGAAGAACAGCGCCAGGATGACTAGGGCGATCACCACCAGCAGCGTGGTCCTGAGCCGCGTGCCGTGGCGATGGCTGCGTTCGAGCCGAACCACCTTGGAGGCGAAATAATTCCCCTGATTCTCGATCCACACTCGATCGACTTCCTGCGGCGTCGTCGACGTGCCGGCCGGGTCGGGCCGACGCTCGACCAATTCGGCGCTCTTGAGTGCATGCCTGATCCAGCTGAAACCGTGAAATTGATCGACGCCGGAGAGGGAGATCACCTCCGCTGCATCCACCAGCCGATCAGCCTCTGCAATGCGCAGGTAGAATTTGACGCGGATGGTCTCTGCAAGCACGCGGTAGATCAGGTGTTTCGCGAACCAGCGTTTGTCCCGCAGCAGGTGATACAGACCGAGGCCCGACAGCAGGATGATCGCGTAGAAGAACAGCAACAGCCGCGTCTCGGTGAATTTCTCGTAGATCAGATATGCCAGGCCCATGGCGAAGGCCATGAGGCTGAAGGACAGAAACAGACGATCCGAGCGCTTTTGGTAATACACCGCCAGCGCATCGGCCTTGCCGTACTGCGCATCGATCTGCTCGAGCATGACCCGGTCCGCCAGCGGGCCGTGCTGCGGCAGGGTTGCCAGCAGAGATTCGCCCAGATCGAGATTGCCGTCTGCGGCAAGCTGCTGATACTCCTGGTTGTAATGGTTCAGCGCCGCGAGCTCGTGCTGGAGCTGCGACGGCATGTCGTAGTGTCGCTGCAGCACGTCGTCACCTGCGGCCGACAGGAAGCAGGGCCGTGCCAGCGTGAGTGCCTCGTCATCGTCATTGCGCGCAGCAGGAATCCAATATGCCAGCTGCGATGCCGGCTCGGGGTCGCCGGTGGCGTCGACAAAGGTGATCTCGCCGTCGGCGACCTGGGCTGCCGTGCGCATTCCCAGGTACCGCAGCACGGTGTCGGCCGTACCGCCGGGCCGCGACGACATCCGGCCGTCCCACAGGGCGAGCAGCAGGCTACTGCAGCGCACGAGATGCGCCGTGAGGTTCGCGTACAGCGCATCGCGCGCAGCCGCTCCGGGAGGGACTGCCGTGCCGCGCGCACGCGGAGATAACGACAGTTCCACGCTGCGAACGTTGGAATGACGCAGCAGTGATCGCAGCCGCACCAGGGCGGCGGCGTCAAAATCCTCGGCGTATTCGGCCAAAGGCATGGGCAGAACGGCATCGACGTGCAAGCCGAGATCGAGGGCGCTTTGCGCTACCAGAAGGTCGGCGCCGTCCGCCATGCCGACCATGATCCGCAGTTCCGTGTCCGGAAGGTGTTGTTTGAGTTGACGCATGAACGCCGTCACCGCCTCGCGCAGATGCGCCAACCCCGCGGGATGCAGATTCCGGTGGCCCGAAACGCTGACGACAAAAGGCGAGTTTTGGGGAGGGCGGTTGCTGGCCACGGATTCGGCGCCGATCTGGAACGGATGCTCGTGCCCCCATTGTGCCGGTAGCTCAGGCCGGAGAACAGGCCGGCGGGGGTCGGCGGTGCTAGGCGCCGCCAATCAATTGCATTAGAGTCGGCCCACGGGCTCGGCGCCACGGGCTCGGCGCAGCGCCGGAATAGAGAATCCGCGCCTGGCATCAATCCAAGGGCCGGCTACAAGGATGGTCACATTGGAGCGGCCAAAGTACCGGGCGTTCCTGAGTTACAGCCACCGCGACGCGAAGTGGGCGCAATGGCTGCACAAGTCATTGGAGTCCTACCGACCGCCAAAACACCTGATCGGCCAGATCACCGAACACGGCGAGATACCCAGGCGTCTGGCGCCAATCTTTCGCGATCGCGAAGAGCTGGCGAGTGCGACCGACCTCGGCGCCGTCATCAACGAGGCGCTCCGGGAATCGGCCTGTCAGCTCGTGATCTGCTCGCCGTACGCCGCGAAATCCCGCTGGGTGGACGAGGAGATCCTTGCCTTCAAGCGCCTCGGCCGGGAGAGCCGGATCCTCTGTCTCATCGTCGATGGTGAGCCCAACGCGTCCGACGATGCGGCGCAGGCCGGGAACGAGTGCTTCCCGCCCGCGCTGCGCTACCGGATGGGCGCGGATGGGCGTCTCACCGAGGAGCGCACCGAGCCCATTGCCGCCGATGCGCGCGCAGGCAAGGACGGCAAGACCAATGCCAAGCTGAAGCTGATCGCGGGCATGCTCGGGCTCGGCTTCGATGCGCTGAAGCAGCGTGAACAGCATCGCCGCCAACGACAGCTGCTCGCGATCACGGCTTCGGCGCTGGCTGGAATGGTGTTGACCACCGGGCTGGCTGCGCTGGCGCTGGTAGCGCGCGCCACGGCACAGCGTGAGACCCTGCGCGCCGAGGCCGAGGCGGAGACCTCGCACCGCACGACCAATTTCCTCATCGATCTGTTTCGCATTTCCGATCCGAGTGAGGCGCGTGGCAACAGCGTCACGGCGCGCGAGATGCTGGACAAGGGCGCGGCGCGGATCGACACCGAGCTGGCGACGCAGCCCGCGGTGCAGGCGGCGCTGCTGGACACCGTCGGCACCGTCTACATGGGACTCGGCCTCTACCACCAGGCCAGGCCGTTGCTCGTCCGCGCGGTCGAGACGCGGCGCGGCCTTGGCTCACCCGCGCCCGTGACGCTGGACGACTCGCTGAATCATCTGGGCGAGCTGCTGACGCTGCAGGCGGACTACGACGGGGCGCAGAAAGCCTTTGGCGAGGCAGCGGCGGTCGAGGCCGCACAGCCCGCGCAGCCGCAAGGCCGCGCAGCGCAGGCGAAGACGCTGTTTGGGCTCGGGACGGCACTGGCGCAGCAAGGGCAATACGATGCGGCGGAACAGCGCTTGCGGGAGGCGCTGGCGCGCCAGCGCGCACTGTACGGCGCGGCCAACGGCGATATCGCCCGCACCTTGCAGGATCTGGCGAAGGTGGTCGATCAACGCGGCGATCTCAAGTCGGCTCTGGCGCTCATGCGCGAAGCCGTGGCCATGCAGCGCCAGCTGCGCGGTTCGCTGCCGCACCCCGATCTTGCGCAGGCCGTGAACGATCTGGGGCTGCTGTCGGAGGAGAACGGCGACTACGACGACTCCCAGAGGCTGTTCACCGAAGCCCTCGACATGAAGCGGCGCCTGCTCGGCGACAAGCACCCGGAGATCGCGATGGGGCTCAATAACCTCGCGTCCGTGCTGTATGACAAGGGCGAACTCGCAGCCGCCGAGGCGACCTACCGTCAGGCTCTGGCCATGCAGCGCGAACTGCTCGGCGAGGTCCATCCGGACGTCGCCAATACGCTGAATAACCTCGCCTTCGTGGAATACGATCGCGGCCAGCGGCGGGCGGCCTTGCGTACCGAGGAAGAATCCCTGCAGGTGTATCGACAGCTCTTTCGGTCCGATCATCCGGACGTCGCACGCATCATGAACCGGATCGGCTACTGGCAGATCGAAGCCGGCGACTACGTCGACGCGGATCGCGATCTGCACGAGGCGCTGGAAATGCGGCTCCGGCTGCTGGGCGACATGCATCCTGACGTCGCGAGCAGCCTGACCCATGTGGCCATCCTGCAGGTGGCGACGCGAAAATACCGCGACGCCATCGCCTCTGCGAGCACCGCCGTCAAGATCTATACGGCGGCATTCTCGGCCTCCCACTGGAAGACCGCGGTCGCCGAGAGCGCCGAAGGCGCCGCGCTCGCCGGCCTGGGGCGCTATGCGGAAGCAGAGAAGCTGCTGACGCACAGCTACGACATTCTCAGCAAGGATATCGGCGCATTGCCGTCCTATCGGTCGCTCGCGCGTCACTATCTCGAGCAGTTGTATCAGCAATGGGGGCGCCCCGGCGACGCGCATCGCTACGCATTCGTTCGGACCGACGCTCTGGAGCCGGGGTCCCAGGCGCCCAAGTGACATAATCGGGTGCCCAACGCGGCCGCCATGCAGCGCCCGTAACGCAGCGGCCGGCGATAAAGATGCGCGGCGCGGGCCGGGCTGCGATAATGGCCCATAGGGATCAGTGTCCATCGACCAGATCACAATATCGACGGACCGTAGGGGGGATTCATGGAACTTTGCTCATCGAGCCGTCACCGGCTCCGGTCGCGGCTGCCGCTCGGTCTCGTGGCGCTGCTGGCAATGGCGGGCGCACACGCGCAGGCATTGCGCGTAACCGCGGCCAACGCGTCCAACTCGGCCGTCTACGACGTCAGCTTCGTCGGCAGCGGCGGCTACATCACCACGCTGAACACCGATCAGAACCAGTACGTGAGTTTCCGTTCGCTGGTGTTCATTGCAAACAACGCCACCGGCAAGACCGACCTGCTGGTTGCCGATACCTTGGGCGGGCAGATCGTGCGCTATGCCAACGCCTCCGGGGTGGCGACCGTCGTCTGGAATACCACCATGGGAGCGGGTCCGACCTATCCGGATGGTCTCTCGATCGATTCCAGTGGCGACCTGTTCGTCGTCACGTCGGCGCCGGGCAGTCCGAAACCGGCGCAGCTCTGGGTTCTGCCGAGCGATCCTTCGGTGCCGCCGGGTTCGGGCTTTCTCGCCCCACGGCTGGTCGATGCTTCCTTTGGCGGCGTCCCGGTCCAGGCTCTGGAAGAGACCCTGGTCGCGCGCGGCACGAGCGCCGCCGCCGGCGCGGGCGATCTGCTCGTGCTGTCGAGCGATCCGCCGACGGTGTTCGTGTACTCGGCCGCCAGCATCCAGGGCGTGCTCAGCGGCAGTGGGCCCACCAGCCCGAGCCGCACGCTGATAGCGCCGGCGCAGTTCCCGAATGGCGCAGTGCCCGGTGGCATGGATTTCTGGCCGATCGACGGCAGCCTGCTGCTGAGCACCAGCGGTGGAAGCGTGTTGCGCTACGCTTTTTCCGCGAGCGGCGCGACGCCGTTGGCCGATTTCGCCGACGGTCTCGGCAACGGCAAGTTCAAGGTCAAGGCCGCGCTGCAGGAAAGCGTGCCGTACGCCTTCATTGCCAACAACAATGGCGGCGACATCCTGAAATTCGGCGCGCCACCCGCAACCGGCGCCAATCCGGTGCTGGCGACCGTCACGAGCGGAGTGGAGCATCCACAAGGTCTGACTGCGAGCAACCTTGCGGCCACCGACGCCGGCAACTGCCTGCAGAGCGCCGGCGGCTGCGACATCATCGGCGGCGTCATCACGCACAAGGTATCCGGCGTGCAGTCGCTGTCGGGCTACGTGATCGAAGACCCGTGCGTCGTGGAGGTGGATCCGCGGCTGGCGCAATACGGTACCTGCACCGGGCACAGCCTGCCGGTCTCCCAGGTCTGCGCCGGCTACGGCAGTACCGTGATTCCGGATTATCTGTGCGGCGGCGGCGGCAACTCGGGCGCCGGATTCGCGCTCATTACGAGCGTCTCCAACACGATCGACAGCATCAAGGGCGCCCTGGTCCGCAATGAGGCATTCGTCGAAAACATCCTCGGCGGCACCAATAATCCGCTCTGTCCGCAGACCGTCCTCGGCTGGGCTCCGCTTGCCAATGAGGGCACCATCGTCGAGGGAAGTTCGCTGCTCGAGATGACCGGCTACTGCGGCTCCTCCGCGGGTGTCAGCAAGGGTCTGTCGCTGTGGGCGGTGGGATTGGTGTTGAACGAGTCCGCTCTACCCGGAAGGTCGGCGACCGACAAGCTGGTCAATTTCGCCGCGGCCAAGTACGACGCGCTGAACCAGACCGTCGCGCTGGCGACCATCACGAGCTCGTTCCAGGCGACGCTCTCCAACTGCCTCGGCAGCAGTCTCTACTATTTCGACAAGAAGAAGTACGCGAATGCGGCCGCGCAACTGCTCACCTGCGACTCGCTGGTCGCGAGCAACGAAAGTGCCTTTTCGAGCTCTCCGACCAACCCGAATCCTTCCGGTGAGATTCGCGGACGCATTGCGAATCTCTATCTGGCGATCAACGCGCGCATCCTCGGCAATGCGCCGGCGACCTCCTGGCCGATACAGTAGGGCGCAACACGCCGTGGATTCGGCCCGGGCGTAGCATCCGGGGAAGGGGGTCGCCGGGCGCGCCGGCGACCCGGCGCGCTGGCTCGAATTCACGGCGACGGGCCTGCACACGTCGTGCGTCTTGCCGGCGGCATCCGGTGAGCAGGCCGATGGTATCCTGGGGTGCATGCGGCCCGCCTTGCATGCCAAGCTGGTCAACCGGCCATTCGGCGACCCGGGCGTCTACATCGATCTCGCGTTCGAGCGGCGCGCGATCCTGTTCGACATCGGCGACATCAGCGTGCTGCCGACGCGCAAGCTGCTGCGCGTCAGCGAGGTATTCGTCTCGCACACCCACATGGATCACTTCTGCGGTTTCGATCATCTGCTGCGTGTCTGTCTGGGACGCGATACCGGCGTAAACCTGTACGGGCCGCCTGGATTCATAGCGCAACTCGAGCACAAGCTCGCCGCATACACCTGGAACCTGGTCGAGAACTACGACACCGACTTCGTCATCATCGCGCACGAGCTGGATGCGCAAGGATGCATGCGGCGTGCGCGCTTTCGCAGCCGGCGGCGCTTCGAGCGCGAGCCGCTGACGGACGCTTGGGCTCGCGACGGCGTCGTGCTCGAAGAGCCGTCGTTCAGGGTGCGCACCCTGCCGCTCGAGCATCACGACATCACCTCGCTCGCGTTCGCCTTCGAGGAGAGCGTGCACATCAACGTCTGGAAGAGCCGCCTGGAGGAATTGCAGCTGCCGACCGGAGCGTGGCTCACTGAATTGAAGAAGCAGGTGCGTGCGGGCGCGCCGGACGACACCCCGATCCGGGTTCGCTGGCGCACGCGCGAGGGCTCGCATGAGCGGACCTTTGCGCTCGGCGAGCTTGAGCAAAAGGTGCTGCAGTTCGTACCCGGCCAGAAGGTCTGCTATGTCACGGATGCGGCCGGCACCGAGCATAACCGCAGCGCGCTTACGCAGTTCGTGCGCGATGCCGATCAGCTGTTCATCGAGGCCGTCTTTCTCGACGAGGATCGCGAACAGGCCGAGCGCAAGGCGCATCTGACCGCGCGCGCCGCCGGTGCGATCGCTCGGGCGGCCGGGGTCAGGTCTGCCGTGCCATTTCACTTCTCGCCGCGCTACTTCGGGCGGGAAGAGGAGCTGCGCCGGGAGTTCGCAGACGCGTGGCTGGAGGCCCGGGCGGGCGGGTGCCGACCGGTGTAGTTGCCGCGCCATTCAGCGCGCCTGGCATGCCCGGCATGCCCGGCATGGCGTGCCGCCGCGGTCCGCAAGCGGCCGCGTGCGGCCCGAGGGTTGCGAGCAGCACCGGGGCGGTCGGGGCCAGGGGACCCGTCGCTACCGCACCCCGGCGGCTGCGGTTCCAAAATGGCCCAATGCATGCGATCAAAGCGCACTAACATAAGAGGTGGCGGCCAGAGCACGCGGCCGCAGGGCGCGCCTCACAGGCGCGGCCGATCTCGCGAGGGATCAAGGGAGGGCATTCATGGCGCTGGATTACATAATCGTGGGCGGTGGATCATCCGGTTGCGTGCTCGCGGCCCGGTTGACCGAAGACGCCAGGCGCTCGGTCTTGCTGCTGGAGGCGGGCCCGCAGGACACCAACCCGCTGATACACGCTCCCGCCGGGTATTGCGGACTCGCCGACCGCTATACCTGGGGTTACCGCTCGGCACCCCTGAGGTCTGCCAACAATCGTTCCATCGAATTGCGGCAAGGACGAATCCTCGGCGGAAGCTCATCCGTCAACGCCATGGTGTACACGCGGGGCACCGCGCGCGACTACGATCGCTGGGCCGCCGAATACGGCTGCGAGGGATGGTCGTTCCGGGATGTGCTGCCGTATTTTCGGCGCAGCGAGACCAACACCACCTTTGCGAACGAGTATCACGGCGATAGCGGCCCGCTCGTCGTATCCGATGTGGTCCCGGATCCATTGACGCGCACGTTCGTGCGCGCGGCCCAGCAGGCCGGCATACCCTACAACGCTGATTTCAACGGTGCCAATGCGGAAGGTTGCGGCATCTATCAGGCGACCATCCGGAATGGCCGGCGCTGCAGCTCGGCGGCCGCGTACCTCACGCTGGCGAAGGGGCGAAGGAATCTGCGCGTCCGCGCAGGCATCACCGTCCACAAGGTGCTGGTCGACAACGGTCGCGCCGTTGGCGTGAGCTATCTCGACAATGGGCGCCTCATCAATGAGTACGCGGATTGCGAAGTCATTCTGACCGCGGGAGCGGTCGGATCTCCCAAGCTGCTGATGCTGTCAGGCATCGGCCCCGCCGATCATCTGCGGTCCGTGGGAATACCCGTGATTCATGATCTTGCGGGCGTGGGGCGGAATCTTCACGACCACGCGCGGGTGGACGCGTTCTACGAGCTCAATGACGCGTATTCGGTCGACCGCTACAAGCATCCATTGCGCGCCATGATGGCCGGCATCGAGTACCTGCTTTTCAAGGGCGGTCCGATCGCATCCAACCTGCTCGTTGGCGGCGTGTTCTGGTGGAGTGATCGGCAGGAGCAGGATCCGAATCTGCAATTCTTCTTCGTGCCGATGTCAGCCGATGTACCCTACCGCAGCGGATGCTCGATGAATTTCTATGCCCTGCGGCCGCGTTCGCGCGGCTCGGTCATGCTGCGGAGCGCCGATCCCGACGCGCATCCGCTGATCGACTCCAATCCTCTGGCGGATCCGTACGATCTCGAGCAGACGATCGACGGCCTCAGGATCTGCCAGTGGATCATGTCGCAGCCCGCGATGAAGCGATGTCTGCGCCGGGAGTACGCGCCGGGGCCCGATGTCAGGACAAAGGAGCAGTACGCCGAGTACGTGCGTAACATGGTGCAGACGGGATTTCATCTGGTCGGCACGTGCAAGATGGGCGTGGACGACAGCGCCGTCGTGGGTCCGGATCTTCGCGTACGAGGCATCGCTTCGCTTCGGGTCTGTGATGCCTCGGTCATGCCGGCCATCGTTTCGTCGAATACGAACGGGCCGGCGATCATGATCGGCGAGAAAGCGGCCGACTTGATTCGCGGCATCCGATCCGTTCCGCCGCCGCATCCCGAGGCCATGCGCGAACCGGCCTGAACGACTGCACGGGCAGCCGCGCGCAACGGTCTGCAGAAGGATTCCGGGCCGATCCGCACGTCGCCAACAGAGCTCACACGATGAGCTGTCGCCGGGTCCGGAGGCTCGATCGGAGTCGCACCCATCGTCCGGGCTCGACGGCGGGCGCAGCGAAACCGGCACGGCGCCGCCGCCCGGATCGAATCGTCGCGGACCCCGGTCAGCGCACCGTCGCCGGCGCTGCGAGCATGGCGTCCCGGGCCGCCTTGAACTCGGCATCCGGTCGCCATCGCGGGAACTCGCGGCCTTGCGCGAGCGCGTAGCCGACGCGCAGCAGCAGCTGGATTTCCTGCGCGGCACCGGCCGGATCCCAATCCGGCTTGATGGTATCGGTGACCTGATGATAGTCGTGGGCGATGTACTGATCGGTCCTTTCATCGCCATAGCCGGCCGGCTTGCCGATGACCTGCTTGCCTGATCCGAGAAACACCACCGGGATGCCGACGCGCGCAAATTCCAGCTGGTCGGCCCGATAGAAGCTGCCGCGCTCGGGATGCGAGTCATCCAGGGTCTGCATGCCCATGTCGGCGGCCTCGGCGCGAACGATATCGTCCACGGATGACTTGCCGGAGGTGACCAGCTCGATGTCGCGCGTGCGGCCCCAGCTGGCGATGCCGTCCATGTTGATGTCGGCCAGCGTGGCGCGCAGCGGGTAGAGCGGATGCCTGGCGTAATAGCGCGCGCCCAGCAGTCCGCGCTCCTCGGCCGTCGTGGCGATGAACAGGATCGTGCGCCGGGGTGGATGTGGCAGCGCCTTGAAGGCGCGGGCCAGCGCCAGCAGCGCCGCAATTCCGGAAGCGTTGTCGTGCGCGCCGTGGTAGATCTGGGCGTGCTTGTCGCCCGGCAGTTTCGGGTCCCAGCCGAAGTGATCCCAGTGCGCGCTGTAGACGACGTACTGATGCCTCAGGCGCGGATCGGAGCCCTCGAGCCTGGCAATGACGTTCTGCGAGACGACATCGCGCCAGCGGTTGTCGATGTCGAAGCTGACGCTGGCGTCGAGCGCGATGGGCCTGAAATCCCGGGAGATGGCAGCCTGTTTCATCGACTCGAAGTTCATGCCCGAGGCGCGAAACAGTGCCTCGGCCTGCTCGAGCGTCATCCAGGCCGCAACCCTCGGGACGTCGGTGCTCGCCTGTCCGGTATCGAGTTCGAAGTTCTCGCCTCCCCAGCTGTTGACGACCACCGAATACGGATAGGCGGCCGGGCCGGTCTCGTGCACGATGATGGCCGCGGCCGCGCCCAGCTTGGCGGCGGTTTCGTATTTATAGGTCCAGCGGCCGTAGTAGGTCATCGCCTTGCCGCCGAACATCCTGGCATCGAGCTTGCCCGGATCGAGCGGATCGGGTATCGGCGGATCGTTGATCAGCATGACCAGCGTCTTGCCGCGCACGTCCATGCCCTTGAAATCGTCCCAGCGGTACTCGGGCGCCTGCACGCCGTAGCCGACGAACACGAGTTGCGAGCGCTCGATCCGGACCCGCGGTCTGCGCTGCAGCGAGAACGCGACGAAATCGTCGGGATAGCGCAGCGCCACGCTCTGGCCGCGCACCTGGAAGGTGGCCCGCGGCTTGGCGACGAAGCCGGTCATCGGCACTGCCTGCACGTAGCTGCCGTCCGGGTTGCCGGGTTGCAGGCCGAGGGCCTTGAACTGCTGCTCGAGGTAGGCGACGGTCATCGCCTCCCCGTGCGTCCCGGGCGAGCGGCCCTCGAACTCGTCCGACGACAGTACCTCGACGTGGCGCAGGAAGTCCGCGGCGTCGAGCGCCGCCAGGGCCGGCTGCAGGGGCGCTGCGGACGTGTCGCGGGCCGGCGCCGGGCCGTGATCGAGCGCCAAGCCGGCCGCCAGGGTGACGATGAGCCCAACCCGATGATTTCGTGACGCCATGGCGAGCCCTCGAGGACGCAATTCGAGCGCCGCGTTCGCGGCACGCAATGGCAACGCCGGGTGCCCGGGTCATCGCCCCGCCCGCAAGGGCCCCGGCTGCGCCGAGCTGCTTTGGGCCGGCCGGAATATGCGTTTGCGCCTGCGTCGGGACAAGATCGATGCGGCATCGATTCCGGCGCGGCGGGGCTACGCGATAGGATGGCGGCGCCAGCGGGATGCTTCGGGTCCGGCCAGGCCGGCTGTCATCGGGGCCGGCCGCTGCGAACGGTGTCCGAAGGTTGACTTTCCCGATGACAGTGCTCAACTGGACGAGCGATCGTGGACCGTTGCACCTGACCGCCGTGGCCTGCCGCACGCGGACGGCAGCGCGCCGCTGACCCGGCGGCGCCCGAGGGTGTGGCGTGCGCCGCGATCGGCTCGGGTATCTACATTGGAATGCAGGTTCCGCCCGCACACCGGGCTCGGTGGGCGGGGATGAGGGAACCGCAGGGGAGAACTCACGTGCGTATAGCCATCATCGGACAACAGGAATTCGGCAAGGCGGTGCTCGAGGCCATGGTCACGCGCGGTGACACCGTTGCCGGAGTGTTTTGTGCCCCCGGGAAACCGGATGACAAACCCGATCCGCTGCTCGTGGCGGCTCAGCAGCGGGGCATTCCGGTGTATCAGATGCGTTCCCTCAAGAGCGAGGAGGCGCGCGAGACCTTGCGCGCGCTCGACGTCGAGCTCGGCGTGATGGCGTACGTCCTGCAGTTCGTACCGCAGGCATTCGCCACCGTGCCGACCCACGGCATGATTCAATACCACCCGTCGCTGCTGCCGCGCTATCGCGGCCCGAGCTCGATCAACTGGCCGATCATCCGCGGCGATGAGCGCACCGGACTCACGATCTTCCGTCCCACCGACGGTATGGACGAAGGGCCGATCATCCTGCAGAAGGAAACGCCGATCGGCCCTGACGATACCCTCGGCAGCGTGTATTTCGATCGGCTGTTTCCGATGGGGATCCAGGCGTTGCAGGAAGCGGCCGACCTGGTGGTGAGCGGACGAGCCGTATCGATCGTGCAGGACGAATCGCAGGCGAGCTACTTCGGCTGGTGCCGCACCGCCGAGGCCAGGATCAACTGGCACAACCATATCGATCTGGTCTACAACCTGATCCGCGGCTGCAATCCGGCCCCCGGCGCCTGGACGACCTGCAAGGGCACCGCGCTGCAGGTGTTCGATGCCCGCAAGCACGCCGCACGCGCCTTTTCACCGTCCGGCAGCAGCGTCGGTGCCATCACCTCGATCGGCGAGCAAGGCGTGCTGGTCGCGACGCAGGGCGGGCAGATCGAGCTGCTCCGGGTCAGGTATGGCACTGGCAAGAAGCTGCCCGCGCCGCAGTTCTGCGCCGAGGCCGGATTGAAGGTGGGCGAGATCCTCGGCACCTGAAGCCGGCTCGCGCGGCCCAGGCTGCGGACCCGCCCGGCTGCGGGAATTGCTGTGAAGGCTCGAGGCCGCGCCGACCGATGCGTCGCGGCGCCGCATGATGGTGCGGCCGGCCTGGCGCGGCCGGCCTGGCGCCGCCGGCGCGATCGGCTTGTCGGCGCTCCGGCCAGGGGGTATAAACATCGGATCCGATGATGGCCGGCGGCCGCGATCCGCAGCACCGGCTTCCAGCAATTGGGGGTGCGCCGTGCGTATGAAACCGGCTTTGGCGGCGATCGCCGTGGTGGCGCTTGCGCGAGCGGTCAGCGGCATGGCCGCATCGCCGCCCGCGGCGGCAGGCGCCCCGTCGGCCCCGGCCGCAGCGGCGGCCGCGCAGCCGGAGTTCGGCGGCCAGTGCGCGATGGCCATGGCCGAAGGCAAGACCGAGCCGACCGACTGTTCGATCCGGTGGGTGGCGCCCGACGGCAAGGTCTACTGCTTCTCCAACGAGCAATCCAAGAAGAGCTTCCTCGAGGATCCGCAGGGCAACATCGAACGCGCCCGCAATTTTCTCGCCGCCGGCGACGTGGAAGCCACGGCCTCGCGCATGGAGTACTACAAGAGCTCCGACGTGGACGCCTTCGTGACCGGTGTCATCAAGGACACCGCGGCGAAGCATGGCGGTGTGTTTCCGTTCGACGATCCGGTCACCGGCCAGCAGCTCAAGCTGGTGTTCGATCACGTGGATTTCGTCCGCACGCTGGCCGGCTACGGCTTCTTTCCCGACGTTGCATTCAATGCGCAGGACAATCCGGACAAGCACTACCTGATCGATTTCTGGATCAAGCCGGCGCAGGACAAGCTGCAGATCATCGAAACCCGGATCTACAAGGCGCCGAAGCAGGAGGGCACGGGCTGGAAGCTGCAGGCCCGGCAGCCGATCCCGTGGTGGTGGATCCCGGCCTCGGAGCACCCCGGCAAGACCGAGCAGACCCGCGGCTGGGAAGTCATGTCGGCCGTGGAAGAAGACATCATGCAGCGGCAGGCGCGGAACAACGGCAGGATCAAGCTCACGGATGCCAAGACCGGCGAGCAGCTCAACCTGGATTTCATCGGCACTCACCAGCCGGTGCGGCGCCTGCAGAAGGATGGCCGCTATTTCATGTGCACCGACTTTCGCAAGGCCGGCACCACCGATCAGTACTATGACATCGACTTCTGGGTCGACGAGCACGACGGCAAGATGACGGTGGATGACGTGCGCGTCCACAAGGTCCCGGTCAAGCAGCAGGATGGCAGCTGGCAGCAGGAGTCGCGCTACAACTTCGACGGCATGGACTTCAGCATCGTGCCCTAGGCGCGGCCGGCGCCGCCGGCGCCGCGGCGGCGTGCTAGAAGCTGTAGGCCATGCGCAGCCCCAGCACGTCGATGCCCTCGTTGATGCCGCAGCCCGAGAGCAGCGGCTCACCGTTCGAGCCATGATCGAATGTCAGCATCACGCTCGTATGCTGATCGAAGCGGTATCCCCAGTTGCCTCCGACCTGGTAGAGCTCACGGCAGCCGAGGCGGGCGAGCCGCGGATCGGTGCCATCGAGCTGCCCGTTGTGCACCAGGCCGCCGAAGAAGATCTCGCCGAAGGTGCGGCGCGTGATGTCCAGCGTCCAGAGCACGCCGCCATAGGCATAGCTGGTGCGTCCGTCCAGGTTCGCCATCACGCCGGCATGCAGGCGCGGCAGCAGGAAATCGGGCACCACCGACGAATGCCAGAACTTCGGCAGCACGAACTCGGCATTGAGATTGCCGGTGCCGTGCTCCGGAAACGATCGGATCGAATCCCACGGAAATGAAATGCCGACCAGGTAGCCGGCGCGCACCTCCATGCGGCTCAGGTCGTAGGTGTCGGAGGGCGCCGATGCCGGGTCGGCCGCGAGCGCAAGGCCCGCGGCGAGGAACGCCGGCCACGGCAGCCAGCGCGCGGCGCCGATGCCGCGCGCCCGGGCGCGTTCCGGGGTGAGGTGGCTTTCGTTCCGGGTGGGGTGTGCGCTCGGTGATTGCGTCATGTGGGGAACTCGTCGATGCATCGGAAATGCGATTGGGGTGTGCGGCGCGGCGAATGCGGCGAGGCGCACGGTGAGGCGCGCCGATTCGGGCCCATGCTCGGACAGCGGGGATCAGTGCAGATCAACGCCGACCCCCATCATCACCATATCGGTGTCCGTCCGGCCGGAGGCCGACTGCACGCGACCCATCTTCAGCAGCAGCGAGAGCGTGCGGCCGATGGACGCCCGGACGCCGTAGGTGAACAGCAGGTTCATCTGCGTATAGATGTGCAGCGTGGTCTTGTCGCAATCCGGCGCGTAGCTGTCACAGGCACCGTTGACCTGTTCGTTGGTTCGCGCCAGCTCGGGACCCACGCCGGCGAACAGCCGCAGCCATGGGGCGCCGAAGGTGTGCGAGACCATCAGCTGCGCCGCCGCCTCCCGGCGCTGCATGGTACCCGAGATGCCCTCGTTCAAGGCGGAGAGCTCCAGTGCAAACAGGCGGCTCAACGGGTATCCGTAGGTGAGCCACTCGGCAATCCCATGCTCGTGCTCGACCCGGAAGGAATCGATCTGGGTCATGCCCGCGACCAGGTCCACGTAGCCGTGGATCGCGCTGCTCCCGGCTGCCGGCGCGGCGCTGTTGCCCGGCGTGAAGGTGAGGCCGACCATCAGCACGTTCGAGTCGTAGCTGGCGGCATCGAACGAGCGGCCGGCCAGCACCGTGATCGCCAGCGTCGACAGCAGATAGCACTGCCCGGACAGATTGGTGCGCAGACCCATGCCGTGCCGGTCCTCGTAGTGGGTTCGATAGCCGCTGGTGGTGGTGTCGAAATACGCTTCCGGGCCGAGCGCGGCGCCGAGCCGACAGCGCGCGAGCGACGGTGACCAGGCATCGAGCTGGACCGCATAGCTGTCTCGATAGTGCAGCGGCAGGTTGACCGGCCAATACCAGGGCCAGGTCGTGGTGAGATGGCCCTCGTTCAGATAGCTGATCTCCAGGCCGAGCGGGCCGAGCACATTCGGCTGCAGGTACGTCTCCTGATAGGCGGCCGCCTTGCGCTTCAAGGCGTACGATCCACCCGGAATGCCGCCTTTTCCGCCCATCAGATACTGAATGCTGGGCGCGTCGGCCGACGCCGGCGCCGCTCGGGCGGCCGGTGCCGCGGCCGGTGCCGCGGCCGGTGCTGCGGCGGGTGCGGGTGCAGGGGTGGCAGCGGGGGATTGCGCCGGCGTGCCCGGTGCCGGCGGATCCTCGTCCGACAGGCGCCACGAGCGTGCGGTCTCGGCCCGGCAGGAGGCGAGCGCCATGAAAGCGTCGCCGGGATCCGGCACGCTTGCGGCGTCCTCGAGCCACTCGTGGTTCCATGCAATCGTGCGACAGGGGACAGACGAGTCGGTGCCGCTTGCGGAACCGATCGCATCCGGCGCGATTGCGGGCCGCCATGGCTTCAAAGGCTCCTGCGCCAGCGCACCGCCACCCACCAGCGATCCCCAGCCCGTGATAAACGCCGCGACCACGATGTTCGTTTTCTGCATGCACCGTCCTGGCGCCGTGGACAGGCAATGATGGCATCATTGCCCCTGCAATTGGTTTAATTCACTTAAGAGCAGTGCGCTGCCGACAGGTCCCAGCGCGCCACGACCAATCGGATTTTCGCTAAGCTCGAATTTCCTGGCAAGCGAAGTCGCCGGCAACCACGAGGGGAAGGATCCGGTCGGCGGGTCCGCGCTCCATCCATGGCAGTGAATCGAATCCTTTTGCGCGCCATCCTGGGCGTGGGACCGGGGCTGGGCCTGGGCCTGGGCCTGGGCCTGAACTGCAGCAGCGCGTTCGCGGCCGATGCGGCCGCGCCCATCCCCGGCGCCCAATCCGAGCAGCCCGCGGACGCGCCGGCCGCGCAGGCCGGCCGAATTTCCGTGATCGAGGAAAACGACGCCTTCGCCGTCCCGCCCACCGATCGCTGGTACACGCAGGGCCTCGAGGTGGATTACCTGTCGGGCCTGATCAGCCCCGATCGCGCGGCGTCGCTGCCGTCGCTGCTGC
The DNA here is from genome assembly GCA_027315105.1 of Gammaproteobacteria bacterium. GTDB lineage: Bacteria > Pseudomonadota > Gammaproteobacteria > Steroidobacterales > Steroidobacteraceae > FEN-1191. The sequence goes on along the minus strand of DAHUYP010000090.1, from coordinate 67,349 downwards.
CGGTGGACCCCGAGGGCGCCGACCTCAGGCGCTTCGGGCTCTCTCTCGGGCAACAGATGTTCACGCCCGTGAACCTCTCGCGCTTCCCGCCCGATCCCACGGACCGCCCCTATGCCGGCTGGCTCTACGGCGGCTTCGGATTGTTCCAGGAGAGCGATCACCGGCAGCTGGCCCACCTCGAGCTGCAGCTCGGCGTGGTCGGTCCTGCCGCCCTGGCCGCCCAAACCCAGGACGCGTTCCACGGCCTGTCGGGCCAGGTCAACCCTCGCGCCTGGGCCGAGCAGCTCAAGAACGAGCCGGGCGTCGTCGTCTCCTACGAGCGCAAGTGGCGCATCGCGCTGCCGACTGCATCGTCCGTCGGCTTCGACGCCATTCCCGAGCTCGGCGCCAGCCTGGGCAACGTCTACACCTATGCCGAGGCCAGCGCGCTGGTGCGCTGGGGCCGGAACCTGAACGCCGATTACGGCGCGCCCCGGATGCGGCCGGCGCTGTCCGGAACCACCTGGTTCGATCCCGGTCAACTCGACGGCTCGCTGGGATGGTACCTGTACGCGGGCGTCCAGGGCCGTGCCATGGGGCGGGACCTGTTCCTCGACGGCAATACCTGGCGCGCCTCGCCGAGCGTCGACAAGCTGCCGTTCGTGGGCGACCTGACGGCCGGATTCTCGATCTTCTGGGCCAATGATTTCAGGCTGGACGCCGCCTGGGTATGGCGAAGCAGGCAGTTCGAGACCCAGCCGACGATCGATCGCTACGCCGGCATCAACCTGACGTTCGGGCTCTGAGGGTCCTGCGCTCGAGGCACCTGGCCGCCACCACAGCCGGTCGCGGCGTGGCCGGGTGCGTGACCTGCGCCCCGGGCGCGCGCATGCCTATTGCATCGCGCACATGCCGCCGCCGCACGCTCCGCTGCCGCATCCGGGCGCCTCACACGCCGGCTCATTGGCCGCGCCGGTGCCGACGAATCCCGCGGAAATGAGCTTGCGCACGGGCGCTTTCGGGTCGGTCGGGCCAGGGGAGAGCTCGGCCCGCTCGCACAGCTCGCCCCAGCTGCTCAGCTTCTCATTCATCTTGTGGCGCACTTCCACCACGCGGCCGTTGGCTTCACACAGATACTCGTAATTGGGCATGGGCTGCATTCCTGTTCGATATGGGCACGAAAATAAGCGAACGGTCGATCCGGATCAATCCCGCGGGCCATGGGCCTGCGCCGGGCCGCGCCAATCCAGTGTGATGCTGACCGGGCAATGATCGCTGCCGAGCACGTCGGCGTGAATGTCGGCCGCCTTGACCGCAGCTCGCAGCTTGGGGGATACCAATATGTAGTCGATTCTCCATCCGACGTTGCGCGCGCGCGAGTTCGCGAAATGGCTCCACCAGGTGTAGTGCCCGTTGCCGTGCTTGAACAGGCGCAGCGTATCGATGAAACCGGCGTCGATCAGCTTCTGGAAGCCGCTGCGCTCCTCGTCGGTGAATCCCTTCTTGCCGCGATTGGGCTTCGGATTGGCCAGATCGAGCTCCGTGTGGGCGACGTTCAGGTCGCCGCAGAAGATGACGGGCTTCTTGCGCTCGAGCAGCAGGCAATAGGCGAGGAATGCCGGATCCCAATGCCGGTACCGCAACGGCAGGCGACTGAGGTCGTCCTTCGCGTTCGGAGTGTAGACGGTCACCACGTAGAACGACGGGAACTCGGCCGTGATCAGGCGGCCCTCGTCGGCGCTGTCACGCTGCAGCTCATCGGCGAATTCGAAGCGCCTGGAAAAGCTCTGCGGAAAGCCGTTGACGAGCGAGATCGGCGCCTGCTTCGAGAAGATCGCCGTGCCCGAATAGCCCTTCCGGACGGCGGAATTCCAGTACTCGTGGTAATTCGGCAGGTCGATTTCGACCTGGCCGCGCTCGGCCTTGGTCTCCTGCAGGCACAGGACGTCCGGATCGTGCTGCTTCAGGAACGGATGCAGGCGATCCTTCTTGATGACGGCACGGATGCCGTTGACGTTCCAGGAGTAGATCTTCACGATCCATGGACCTCGAACGGGCCGCCTGAAGCCGCGTGACGCTGCGATGGCGGCGCAGTTGCGAGCCGGCGGCGCGCTGCAGCGCCTGCCGGCCGAACGGCGCTAATAGCCCGCGGCAAGCCCATCGCGCCGGCTGTCGCTGGCGGCGACGTAGCCGCGTTCGAGGTCGTCGTGGTCGAGCCGCCACACGTACTGGCCGGAGCCGAAATCCATGTACGAGTCGTCGATCGATTTGATCTTGTGTCCGTACGATTCCAGGTCCGCCAGGGTGCCGGCATCGAACCCCGGCTCGACGTCGAGCGTGAAGTCGCGGTTGATCTTCCAGCGCGGCGCATCGCAGGCGGCTTGCGGCTGCTGAGCGTAGTCGAGCATGCGCACCAGCGACTGCAGGTGCCCCTGCGGCTGCATGTCGCCGCCCATGACCCCGAAGCTCATCACCGCCTTGGCGTGCCCGTCGATGCAGCGGGTCAGAAATGCCGGGATGATCGTGTGGAACGGCCGCTTGCGCCCCGCGACCACGTTCGGGGAGCGAGGGTCCATCGAAAAGCCGAAGCCGCGATTCTGCAGCGAAATGCCGCTGTCGGCCACGACCACCCCCGAGCCGAAGCCCATGTAGTTCGACTGGATGAAGCTGACCATCAGGCCGCTCTGATCGGCGGCGCTCAGGTAGATGGTGCCGCCGCTCGCCGGCAGGCCGTAATCGAAGTGTGTCGCGCGGCTGCGGTGGACCAGCCGCGCCCGCGACTTCAGATAGGCGTCATCGAGCATCTGCGCCGGCGTCACCTCCATCGAGCGCGGATCCGCGACATAGCGGTAGACGTCGGCGAAGGCGAGCTTCATGGCTTCGATCTGCAGATGCTGAGATTCAGCCTTGTCGAGCGGCAGCGCCCCCAGCTCCAGCTGCTCGAGGATACCCAGCGCGATCAGCGCCCCGATGCCCTGGCCGTTCGGCGGGATCTCGTGCACGGTGTAGCCGCGATAGGCCTTGGAGATCGGCTCGACCCAGTCGGCGCGATAGCCGCGCAGGTCCTCGAGCGTCAGCGCGGCGCCGCCCAGGCGCGCCGACGCCGCGATCTTCTCGGCAATCTCCCCCTCATAGAAGTCGCGCGGCCCCTTGCCGGCGAGCGCGCGCAGCGTGCGAGCGAGGTCAGGGAAGCGTACCGGCTCGCTGACGCGCGGCGCGCGGCCGCGCGGCATGAACACCTCGGCGAAGCCGGGCTGGTCGTGCAGTTCCGGCACCGCGGCCGCCCATTTTTGCGCCACGATCATCGCCACCGCATGGCCGCGCTCGGCGATGTCGATCGCCGGCTCGAGCAGATCGCCGAGCGGCAGGGTACCGAACCGGCGGTGCAGCGCTTCCCAGCCGGCGATCACCCCGGGCACCGTCACCGTATCCCATCCGCGCTGCGGCTGGCGCGCGAGCGCGCCTGCGGTGCCGTATTTTCGCCTGAAGTATTCGCAATCCCACGCCGCCGGCGCGGTGCCGGAGGCATTGAGTCCGTGCAGCTGCGAGCCGTCCCAGACGAGCGCAAACGCGTCACCGCCGAGACCGCACGATACCGGTTCGACCACCGTCAGCACGGCGGCCGCGGCGATCGCAGCGTCGACGGCATTGCCTCCCTTCCAGAGCATGCGCAATCCGGCCTGCGCCGCCTGCGGATGTGAAGTCGCGACCACGTTGCGGGCGAACACGGGCAGGCGGGTGGTCGCGTAGGGGTTATGCCAGTTGAATTGCGTCATGACTCACCCGCCACTGAAGGCCGCCAGGGTTGGCCGCAGGGAAGGCATTGTAGAGTGCCAGGGCAGCCCAGGACCATCGGCCCGCAGCCGCGTCCCTAGACCTGAACGGCAGGCGGCCGCGGGCCCTCGGACACGAACAGGTCCGGAGCCAGGGGCCCGGAACCGGGCGCGGCGCGATAGCCGCGAAAGTCCGTGACACCGCCGGCCATCAGGACGTCCTCGTCGATGCAATGCTGGCCCGTGAATTCACGGCTGTTCCTGGTGAGAATGGCATGGGCGGCGTCGGCGACGATTTCCGGGGTGCGGCTGCGGCTGATCGCCTGTTCGCCGCCGAGCAGGTTGCGCACCGCTGCCGTGGCGATGATGGTTCGGGGCCACAGGGTGTTGAAAGCGATGCCCTCGGCACGAAATTCATGCGCCATGGCCATCGCGTAGATGCTCATGGAGTATTTGGACAGCGCATACGCCGGGTAGGGCGCGAACCACTCGGGATCGAGCCGCAGCGGCGGCGACAGCGTCAACACATGTGGGTTGCTCGAGCGCCGCAGGTGGGGAACGCAGGCCCGGGAGACCAGGAAGGTGCCGCGCACGTTGATCTGGTACATCAGATCGTAGCGCCTGGAGTCGGTCTGCAGCGTCGGCGTGAGGCTGATCGCGCTCGCGTTGTTGACGCAGATATCGATACCCCCGAAGGTCTCGGCCGTGCTGGCGACGGCCGCCTCGATCTGCGGCTCGGAACGAATGTCGCATTCGAGCGCCAGTGCGCGGCCGCCGGCCTGGCGGACCAGCTCGGCCGCGCTGTGTATGGTTCCCGGAAGCTTCGGATGGGGGGTACTGGTCTTGGCGGCGATGGCGACGTTGGCGCCGTCGCGCGCGGCGCGCAGCGCGATCGCCAGCCCGATGCCGCGCGAGGCTCCCGATATGAACAGGGTCCTGCCCGCTAAGGTCGTCATGGCGTGCTCCAGCGTGAGGATCGGGCGGCAGAGCGGATATCGCGTCCGGAATCTGCGGCGCGCCGTCGAGCGTGTCAATGGCCGCGCGCGCACGGCCGGCGCGGGCGGCATACACGGCGGCAGCTGCGCCGTCCGACGGCCGTGCCGGCCGACCGCAGGATCGCGTGCGCCGATGCAGGCCGACGCGCTAGCATGCGCCGGCCGGCGTGCACGGCTGCACGCCCGCGCGCCATGCGGTAGGCGGCAAGAGGATCGGCCATGCAGACTTCGCAACACGTTCGGGTCGACGCCGCCTGCGGGCTGCTGTCGCTCACGCTGGCGCGGGCGGAGAAGAAGAACGCGCTCACCGGCCAGATGTACCAGGCGCTGGCAGAGGCCCTCGAGCACGCGAGCGCCGAGCCGTCCGTGCGGGCGGTGCTGCTGGATGCCGACGGCAGCGATTTCTGTGCGGGCAATGACATCGCCGATTTTCTGGCGATGGCGCGCTCGAAGGCGGAGCCGGCGGGCTCCGCCGTCTTGCGGTTCCTGCGCGCGCTCGCGGCGCTCGACAAGCCGCTGGTGGCGGCGGTCCGCGGCCGTGCGGTCGGCATCGGCACCACCCTGCTGCTGCACTGTGACCTGGTGTACGTTGCCGAGGACGCGACGTTATCGGCGCCGTTTGCGGACCTGGCATTGGTGCCCGAGGCAGCCTCGAGCCTGCTGCTGCCGCTGCGGATCGGCCACGTGCGGGCGTTTGCGCTGTTTGCACTGGGCGAGTCGCTCGACGGCCGCACGGCGGCCGCTTGGGGCCTGGCCAACGCCGCGCTGCCGGCCGCGGCGGTGACGGCGCGTGCGCGCGGCGCCGCGCTCGCACTGGCGGCCAAGCCGGCACAGGCCGTACAGGCGACCAAGAGGCTGATGCGGGAGCAGGGGCGGCTGCTGGCGGCGATCGAGTCCGAATGCCATGTGTTCGCGGATCGGCTGGCGAGCGCCGAAGCACAGGCCATCCTGCAGGCATTCATGGCGCGCAAGGGCGCTGCCCCGCCGAGCGACGGTCGGTGAGCCCGCCGCGGCAAGCGGTGCCGGCAAGCACGCGCGCCAGGCGGCGGCGCTACTCGGGCGCGAAGAAGCTGGCGTCGACCGGCTTGTGCTCCAGGATCTCCTGGCGGGTCAGACCCCGTATCTCGTGCGGAAACACCAGCCAGCGATCGGTCTCGCGCACGAAGTAATCCGGCCGCAGCGCCGTGACGTTGCGCGCCGGCTTGTAATACACGGTCGCAATCCGAATCCTGCCCGGCAGATTGCGCCGGCAGCGGCGCTCGAGCTCGCCCAGGACCGCCGCGATGCTGCGGCCGCTGTCGAACACATCGTCCACCAGCAGCAGCTCGTCCTGCGCCGACAGACGCGACACGAGGTAATCCAGCGCGTGCACCTGAACGGTCCTGGCCTGCTGCCCGATGCCGCAGTACGAGGAGGTTCGAATCGCGATGTGATCGACCGGGATGCCGTGATATTCGAGCACTTCCTGCACCGTGATACCGATCGGGGCGCCGCCGCGCCAGATCGCGACCAGAAACGTGGGCCGAAAGCCGCTGCGCACGATGCGCAGCGCGAGCTCCATCGAGTCGCGCAGCAGCGACTGGGCGCTGATGAAATCCTTCTCCAAGGTCGCTGAGTCGGCGGGCGCCCGAACGCGGCGCGTCAGTCGCGCGGCGCGGTGCCGATGAGCCGATACAGCAGCGCGCCGAGGATGCCGCCCGCGATCGGTGCCAGCCAGAAGAGCCACAGCTGGGAGATCGCCCAACCGCCGGCATACAGCGCGACGCCGGTGCTGCGCGCCGGGTTCACCGAGGTGTTGGTGACCGGAATGCTGATCAGATGAATCAACGTGAGGCACAGACCGATGGCGATCGGTGCCATGCCCTGCGGCGCGCGCCGGTCGGTCGCCCCCATGATGACCAGCAGGAACATCATGGTCATGACCAGCTCGGAGACGAGCGCCGAGCCCAGCGAATAGCCGCCGGGGGAATGGGCGCCGTAGCCATTGCTGGCAAAACCCGCGGTGACGTCGAAGCCGCTCTTGCCGCTGGCGATCAGATACAGCACCCCGCCGGCGGCGATGCCACCGAGCACTTGCGCGACGACGTAGGGCAGGACCTGGCCAGCGGGGAAGCGCCCGCCCGCCCACAGGCCGATGGAGACCGCCGGATTGAGATGACAGCCGGAGATGTGTCCGATCGCGAAGGCCATGGTCAACACGGTGAGGCCGAAGGCCAGTGCAACCCCGAGCAGGCCGATTCCCAGATGCGGGAATGCCGCGGACAGCACCGCGCTGCCGCAGCCGCCGAGCACCAGCCAGAATGTGCCGACGAATTCCGCGCCGTATCTGTTCATGTCGCCACCCCCACGTGTGAGCCCAGGTTCGTGCACAGGCGCGCCAAGCCCGTATGCGCGCGGCCGTCGCGGGCGCCTACCACACGCCCACGTTTGGCATCGACAGCCACGGTTCCTGCGGCGCCAGGGCGTGACCTTTCTGCAGCAGCTCCACCGAGATCTGATCCGGGGATCGCACGAAGGCCATGCGGCCGTCGCGCGGCGGGCGGTGGATGGTCACGCCGCGTTCCATCAGGCGCCGGCAGGCGGCATAGATGTCGTCGACCTCGTACGCCAGGTGACCGAAATTGCGGCCGCCGGAGTAGGCCTCCGGGTCCCAGTTGTAGGTGAGCTCGACCTGTGCCGCGTCGTCGCCCGGAGCAGCCAGGAAGACCAGTGTGTACCGGCCTTTCTCGTTCTCCATGCGCCGCAGCTCGCGCAATCCCAGCGCGTCGCAGTAGAACCTGCAGGAAGCCTCGAGATCGGTCACCCGGACCATGGTGTGCAGGTATTTCATGACGTCATTCTACTTCAGGACCTGCGGCCCGGTGCGCGCCTGCCGGCGGCGGTGCGGACTATCTCTGCAGCACGTAGCGCCCGGGCGCGTCGCCGATCGGCGCGTAGCCGGCCGCGGCGCGCCCGAGCGGCGGCGGCGCAACCGGTTGCGGCGTCGAATGCTGCGTCAGCCACTGCTGCCAGACCGGCCACCACGATCCGGCATGCGGCTCGGTGCTTTGCAGCCACTCCTGCGGCGGCAGGGTCCGCTCGGCGTCCGACCAGGTACGGACGCGATGGCGCCGCCGGGGGTGCACCGGACCGCTGACGATGCCGGCATTGTGTCCGCCCGAGGTCAACAGAAACGTGTAATCGCTCGAGCGCGTCAAGCCGCGCGCCTTGTAGACCGAGCGCCAGGGCGCCACATGGTCGGTCTCGGTGCCGACGACGAACATCGGCAGCTGGATGGCGGCCAGATGCACCCGGCGCCCCTCGGCCCGGAACTCGCCGCGCGCCAGCGCATTGTCGAGATAGAGCCCGCGCAGATACTCGGTGTGCATGCGGCAAGGCATGCGCGTGCCGTCGGCGTTCCACGCCATGAGGTCGTTGGGCGACTCGCGCGTGCCACGCAGGTAGGAATCGACGGCCGGGGTCCACAGCAGGTCGCGCGAACGCAGCAGCGTGAAGGCGGCCGCCATCTGTTCGCTCTTCAGAACGCCGGTGCGCTGCATGACCGCCTCCAGCATGGCCAGCTGACTCGGGCTGATGAACACCGACAGCTCGCCCGGCTCGCTGAAATCCATCTGCGCCGCCAGCAGCGTCATCGTGCCGAGCCGCTCATCGCCTTGCGCGGCGAGCGCCGCCGCGGCAATCGACAGCAGCGTGCCGCCGATGCAATAGCCCACCGCGTGAATCCTGCGCTCGGGAACGATGCTCGAGACGGCGTCGAGTGCCGCGCGTACGCCCAGCCGCAGGTAGTCGTCCATGCCGAGGCCGCGGTCGCCGGCATCGGGATTCCTCCACGACACCATGAAGACCGTGTGCCCCTGCGACACCAGGTACCTCACCAGTGAATTGCCGGCGGAGAGATCGAGGATGTAGTACTTCATGATCCACGCCGGCACGATCAGTACCGGCTCGGCGAACACGCGCTCGGTGGCGGGTGCATACTGGATCAATTCGATCAGATCGTTGCGCAACACGACCTTGCCGGGCGTCGCCGCCACGTCGCGTCCGACGACGAACCTGTCGCTGCCGCTCGGCCCCTTCGCCTCGAGGGTGCGTTCGACGTCGTCGAGCCAGTTCTGGAAGCCGCGCACGAGGTTCCGGCCGGCCTCGGCACGGGTGGTCGCGAGCAGCTCGGGATTGGTCGCCAGGTAGTTCGACGGCGAGATCGCCTCGAGCGCATTGCGGCCAACGAAGTCCAGGGTGCGCTCCGTGGCCGGCGCCACGCCCGGCACGCTCGACAGCGCCTTCTGCCACCAGTCGACGTAATTGCGGTAGCCGCGGGCGTAGATGTTGAACGGCCATTGCGCCCAGGCCGCGCTGCCGTAGCGCGCATCGTCGGCGGCCGGCGGCAGCGGCTTGCCGCTCGCGGCCTGCAGCGCGAAGCTCCAGGTGTCCGCCGCCTTGGCCAACGCATCCTGCAGCAACTCGACCTGCTTGGGCGGCTCCTTGGCGAGGTTGAGATACCAGTCCCACCACGCATTCACGTACACGTCGGGAGCCAGCCCGCCGGTGACCGCCGCCAGCTGGGCACGCAATGCCTGCGCCAGTTCCGCCGCCGCCGCCGCGGGGGGTTCCTCGGCTGCGCCGGTGGGCGCGTTCGGGCTCGGACTGGAGGATTTCGCCACGGTCGTCCCGCTGGTGTTCTGACTGGCGGCAATCAATATACAGCTTTGGGCGAGGGGTGCCTTGCGGCACCCCTCGCCCGCCGCTGCGGGGGGTCTTATGGGGTCATCTCGTCCGGGCCGGTCGCGGATCCGGCCCGCGGCCTCAGGCCGCTTTCTTCGTCACTTCGGCAACCTTGGCGGTCGCTTCGGTCATCACTTGCGTGAAGCTGTTCTGCGCGTCGGTTGCCAGGGTGACGAATTCCTGTACGCGGCCCCGCAGCTTCTCGCTCAGCGCCGTGGCAAGCTCGATCTGCTTGGAGACGAACTCCGCCGGCGTCTGTGCGGCGAGCGCGGCCTTGGCCTGGGCCAGGCTCCACTCCAGGTAGTCGCCGGCGACGGCGTAGTGGTAATGGCCGGCGCGGTCGATCGTCTTGAGGCCTTCCTGCTGGGCCTTCAATGTCGGCGCGAAGGCATTGCGGTAGGCCTCGAAAATCGTTTTCGGGTCGAAGGTTGAATCATTCATGGCGGCTCTCCTGCTCGCGGTGTCCGGGGGTCGGTACGGCGCCATTATAGCGCGATTTGTATGCAGTGCAAGATAATCCGGAGGAGAGCCGCGAGGGGCTGAATGACTCTAGTATATTGATATTTAAAGAATCAAGTGAGAGCAATACGTACCAATAACGTGCCTGTATCGGATATATTTGCGACGCAAAAGGGTTCGCCCGGCACCCGTTCGGCCTTCCGCGCACGCCCGCGGCCTAGAGCCGCAGGCCTCCATCCACGTCCAGGCAGCGTCCGGTGAAGAAGTCGTTCTCGAATATGAACAGCACGGCATGTGCGATTTCTTCCGGGCGTCCGAGCCGCTTCAGCGGCACCGGTGCGGTGAGTTTTTCGAGCACGTCGGGACGCATCGCGGCGAGGATCTCCGTCTGCGTGAACCCGGGCGCGACGCTGCCGACGCGGATGCCATGGCGCGCGAGCTCCTTGGCCCACACCACGCCCATGGACTCCACGCCCGCCTTGGCGGCGCTGTAGTTGCTTTGGCCGGCGTTGCCGGTTCGCGAGATGCTCGAGATATTGACGATCACGCCGCCGTTGCCGCGCTCGATCATGTGCGCGGCGGCTTCGCGCGCGCACAGGAACACGCCGGTAAGGTTCACGGCCATCACGGCGTTCCACTGCTCCAGCGACATCCGGCCCGCCACCGCGCCGTCCTTCACCTTCACCAGCAGCGCGTCGCGCACGATGCCGGCATTGTTCACCAGACCGTCCAGGCGGCCGAAGTCGGCCACCACGCGCGTCATGTTCGCGGTGACGTCCGCTTCATCGGCGACGTTGACGTGGTAGCTGCGCGCCTGGACCGATTCGGCGGCGCACTGCGCACCGGTCTGTGCGAGATCCTCGTCGTGCAGATCGAACAGCGCCAGGTTGGCGCCGCGCCGTGCGAGCTGCAGGGCGATCGATCGGCCGATTCCGCGTCCGGCGCCGGTCACGACCACTGTCTTGCCGCGTACGTCCACCCGCTTCACTTGCCTTTCTTCGAGTCGGACTGCTCCGCCGGCTTGGCTGCTTCGGCGGCACGGCCGGCAAAGGCCTCGCGGGTCGCGGCCTGCATCTGTTCCCATACCTCCATGTTCTTGCGCGCCAGCTCCGCGAACGGCGCAAACGGCGATTGCAGGGCCTTGGCCATCTCGCTCTGGATGGTCTCCTGCTGGCGCAGCATGGCGGTGAAGGCCTGTTCGAGATAGCTGCTGAGCATCGCTTGCATGGGCCGCCCATAGAAGCGGATGATCATTTCCAGCAGCTCCGAGTTGAGCACCGGCGAGCCGAACTGCTCCTGTTCGGCGATGATCTGCAACAGCACGGAACGCGTGAGGTCTTCGCCCGACTTTTCGTCCACCACCTTGATCTTCTCGCCCGCGACGATGAGTCCGCGCAGATCGTCGAGCGTCACGTGGCGGCTCGCGCCGGTGTCGTAGAGCCGGCGATTCGCGTATTTTCGTATCAGGCGTTCCTGGGGCATGGTCGATTCCGTTCCAACGCGCGCATGCTAGGTCAACTTTTCGCATTGCACAACCAATCTTCGTGCAAATCCGTCCAGATCCATTCATTCGATGACGATAGCTGTGTATTAACAATGTCTTACGGTGCATTTGGTCGGTCCGCAGGCCCTGTCAAATCAGGCGGGAAGGCTTGTTGCGCTGCATACCGCGGACGGCGCCATGGCGGATGAGCTGTGGCGGCAGTGGCAGGCGCTGGCGGCGTCGTGGATGGCTCCGAATCCGGCTTCACCCACTGCCCATGAGTGGCCGGGCGCGCCCGGCCTGGCCGCGTTGGCCGAGGGCGCGGAGCGATTCAAGGCCGCGGCACAGTCGTTCATCGACGGCGCTGCCGGCGGTTCGGCGGCGGTGGCGGGACAGGCGGCCGAGCGCTTCGGTGAGTTCCTGCGAGAGCAGTTCGGCGGCACGCCGCCGCCATGGGGCGCCGGCCCCGGGCCGGCCGGCTCCGGCACCGTGCCCCCGGGCAGCGGGTTCGACGGGCCGGCGCTCGGCGCCACCCGAGAGTACCAGCTGCGCTGGCAGCGCATGAGCGAGGCCTGGCGGCGCATCGACGGCGCGCAGCGGCACCTGCAGCGATTGTGGTCGGATGCGTTGCGCGAGGCCGCGGCGGCATTCACGGCGCAATGGCTGGGGCAGCCGGTGCCCGGGCAGCCGGTGCAGATGCCGGGCCCGACGGCGCCGCCCGAGCTGTACGATGCCTGGATCGACTGCGCGGAAGCGGCCTACGCGCGCATGGCGCACGGGGAGGCATTCTGCAGCGCGCAGGCCGAATTCGTGAACGCGTCCGGCCAGTGGCGCCAGGAGCTGCAGGCGCTCATCGAGCAATCGGCGAAGCTGCTCGACCTGCCGACGCGCAGCGAGATCAATACGCTGTCGCGGCGTTTGAAGTCGGTGGAAGAACACCTGCGCGCAGCGGCGCCGGCCGTGCAGCGCGCCCCGGGTGCCGCGCAGCGCACCCGGGCCGAGTCGGCGCAGAACACGACGCACGCGAAGCGCCGCGGCGCACCGCGGTCACGCCGTCGGGCAAAGCCGTGAGCAGCGGCGGCCTGTACGAGGCGCTGGCGGGCGCCGGCCATGGCGCAGTGGGCTGCTCGCCGAAGGACCTGGTGTGGCAGTCCGGCAAGCTCGAGCTCTATCGCTACCGGCCGATCGCGCGGCCGGCCGGCCAGGCGCCGCTGCTCATCGTCTACGCGCTGATCAATCGCCCCTATATGCTGGATCTGCAGCCGGATCGTTCGCTGATCCGAGGGCTGCTGTCCGCAGGCCTCGACGTCTACCTCATCGACTGGGGATATCCGGACGGCGCGGACCGCTTCACGAGCCTGGCCGACTACATCGACGGCTATCTCGCCGGCTGCGTGAGCCACATTCTGCAGGCGCACGGGCTGGCCGCGCTCAACGTGCTCGGCGTCTGCCAGGGCGGCGTGCTGAGCCTGTGCTATACGGCGCTGAACGCACGGCAGGTGCGCAATCTGATCACGATGGTCACGCCGGTGGATTTCCAGACGCCGGCGGACCTGCTGTCGAAGTGGGTGCGCAAGATCGATCTGCAGAGCTGGCTCGGCGAGGGCAACGTCTCCGGCGACGTCCTGAATCAGATATTCCTGGCGCTGATGCCGTTTCGCCTCACGCAGCAGAAATACGTGCAGCTGCTCACGGCGGAGCCCGATCGCGCGCGCCTGGAGAATTTCATGCGGGTCGAGCGCTGGATCTTCGACAGCCCGGATCAGGCCGGGTGCGCGTTTCGGCAATTCGTGCAGTGGTGCTACCAGGAGAACCGGCTGGTGCAGAACCGGATGCAGATCGCGGGCCGGAAGGTCGAATTGCACGCCATCGCGCAGCCGGTCCTGAATCTGATCGGCACGCGCGATCACCTGGTGCCTCCCGCAGCCTCCGCCGCCCTGCGCGGCCAGCTCGGCGGCGCCGACTACACCGCGCTCGAGTTCGACCTTGGGCACATCGGCATGTACATCAGCGCGCGCGCCCAGCGCGAAGTGCCCCGGGCCATCGCCACCTGGCTCGCGGCGCGCTGAGACGGGCTCGCAGTGCCGCCTGCGCCCGGCCCCGCGCGCTACATGTACACGCCGCCATTGACGTTGATCTGCTGGCCGGTGACGTAGTCGGCATCGGCCGCGAGGAACAGCACCGCTTTGGCGATCTCCTCGGGCTTGCCGAAGCGTCCCATCGGTATGCGCGTCAGGATCTGCGCCCGCACCTGCTCGGGAACCTTGGCGAGCATGCCGGTCTCGGTAAATCCGGGAGCGAGCGCGTTGCAGGTCACGTTGTACTTCGCGAGCTCCATGGCGGCGGTCTTGGTGAAGGCGATGATGCCACCCTTGCTCGCCGCATAGTTGGCCTGCCCGAAATTGCCTGCCTGGCCGACGAACGAGCTGATATTGACGATGCGACCGAACTTCTGCTCGATCATCATGTTCATGACCGCCGAGACGCCGAAATAGCAGGCATTGAGGTTGGTCTGCAGCACCGCCAGCCAGTCCTCATCCGTCATCTTCCGCAGGGTCTTGTCGCGCGTGATGCCGGCGTTATTGACCAGAATGTCCAGCCGTCCCCAGTCCTGCCTGATCTTCCCGATCATCGAGGTCCAGGTCGAGCGCTGACCGACGTCGCCCTTGAACAGCAGCGTCCGGCGACCCAGCGTGCCGATCTCCTGCGCCAGCGAAACCGCATCCGCCTCGCTGGACTGGTAATTGATCGCGACATCGGCGCCCTCGGCGGCAAGCGCCTCGGCGATCGCCCGGCCGATGCCGCGCGCGGCGCCGGTCACCAATGCGTTACGCCCCTCGAGCCTATTCATGTGCAACCCCCTTGCATCGCGGCCTGGCCGACGGCGGATCTCTCGGAAGGTACTCAAGCCTGGCCGATTTCGATCATCGGTCGAGGATGCGGGCACTCTAGCACGCCGTTGCGGCGGGCTCAGAACGGATAGTTGATCCCGGTGAAGGCGGCGGCGCCCTCGCTGCCGTAGCCCACGTCGATGAAACCGACGATGTACGGTTTGGCGATGCCGCGGATGCCCAGGCCGTACACGCGATGGAGCTGGTAGAGCGGCAGGGTGGTCGCATTGGAAAAGACGCGACCGGCGTCGATGAATGGCGCCAGCTCGAGGTCGATGTGCGTGGAGACCGCATTGAAGGACATCACGCGGCGGCGCAATTCGACACTGGCGGAGACGGAATTGCGGTCGTAGAAGCGCCCCTCGCCGAAGCCGCGCAGCGGCTGCCCGCCGCCGATGATGCTGCTGTCGCCGCCGAGCTCGCTCAAGGCCCAGAACGGCACCTGGTGCGTTTCCGGCAGGTATCGCAAAGCGAAATGCGAGGCCAGTACCGTATCGTGCGCCAGCGGCCAGTAGTAGCGATCGTCGGTCCCGGCTTCGACGTAGAGCGAGTCGTTGACGAACCCCTGCCGGCTCGCCGCCCCGCCGTAGACGATGAACTGTCCGCCGCTGGTCGGCACGGTCAGGTCGTCGCGCGTGTCGTAGGTGATCGATCCGCGGTGCAGCATCTCGTGGTTGTTGCCGATGCCGTTGAGCAGGCCGAATCGGCGCTGCAGCGACGGCAGGCCGGTGATCGTGCCCGGCAGCACCTCCACGGCACGCAACCGCGTGGAGTATGTCAGTTGCCATTGCGGATTGATGTTGAAGCCGAAATTCGCCTGCGCGTACTTCTGCTGGATGGTGTAGCCGGCGATGTCGTAGATCGGTGATTCGTTGCCGATGCCGTAAAAGCGCGGCGTGCCATTCCGATCGTAGACGGCGCTGAAGCTCAGCGACCAGCGGCTGTGGCGGGTGCGATCGTTCTGGTACTCGGCATCGAAGGTACTCTCGACCCGCTGCTCGCCGCCGGCGACCAGCGACCACTGCGTGTCCACGGACGGATAGGCGAACACGCGCGCGTGAGCGCCGTAGCCGAAGTATTGCGAACGATAGATGTCCGGCGCAAAGATCGTGCGGATGTCGCCGTTCTCGTCGGTATCGAGCAGCACCGGAATGATGCCGACGGTGGTGCCGCTGTCCGGGTCGATATTCACTTCCGGTACCGGGATGAACGGTGCCGTCGCCGGATCGAACCAGCGTCCCCAGCCAGCCGAATTGGTCAGACTGGTCGAGAACGCGGACGCTGCCGAACGCGCTGAGCCGGTCGAGCCGGCAGAATCGGACGGATAGGTGGAGCCGGCCGACCGACGCGGGCCGCCGGTGCTCCCGGGCACGGGCGAAGGCGCAGTCTCGGCCGGGACGGGCGGGGTCGCAGTCTCGGCCGGGACAGGCGGGGTCGCAGTCTCGGCCGGGACAGGCGGGGTCGCAGTCTCGGCCGGGACAGGCGGGGTCGCAGTCTCGGCCGGGGCGGGCGGGGTCGCAGTCTCGGCCGGGGCGGGCGGGGCCGCGGCGCTCACCGGGCCAGCAGCCGCGAAGTCGTCCGCCTGCGCCGCGAGTGCGGCACCGAGCAGCGTGAGCGCGGCCAGGCACGCGATGCGGCTCATCCGAGAACCGCGTCTCGATTGGCCGGCGTGCGGTGCAATGGGCTGCCGGGTGCCGCGGCAAGCGCGAGGCCGAGCAGTGCGATTTCAACGAACGTGGGCATAAACGGTCATTTTATGCGATGCCCCCCGCGGACATCGGACAATGCCGCGCCAGGGTTCGCAGAGGCGGATGCTCGAGCACGCAACCACGAAGGCATTCGGTGTGCGCCTGTAACCAAACGACAATCGCGGGTATCCCGTACGCCAGGTGAGGCGCGGGAACGAAATCAGAATCCTCGCCGATGCTCCGATCCGATCCGTAGCCGTCTGCGCAGCCCAATCCCTGGCAGCGCGGCGCGCCGGCCGGGATTCTGGCATATCTGGCGGCCGTGAGTCGGAATTCAGGCAGCCGCCGGCGTGCGAGGCCGGAGGCGCCGGCGGCGCGTTGGCGCCGGCGCTGCAGAGCCCTATGATCGGCGGGCGGCGCGGGACCGATACTGCGAGGCTGGCATGGACATTCTCGACTGCGGCGTCCGGACCATCGACGGCGTGGAGCAAACGCTCGCGGCTTACCGCGGCCAGGTGCTGCTGATCGTCAACGTCGCCAGCAAGTGCGGCTTCACGGCGCAATACGCGGGATTGGAAGCCCTCTATCGCAAGTTCAATAGCCGCGGATTTTCGGTGCTCGGCTTCCCCTGCGATCAGTTCGGGCATCAGGAGCCGGGCGATGAGGCGCAGATCAAGCGATTCTGCAGCCTGACGTACGACGTCACGTTTCCGATGTTTGCGAAGATCGAAGTCAACGGACCGGGCGCGCATCCACTCTATCGATACCTCAAGCAGCAGCAACCGGGCATCCTCGGCAGCGAGGGCATCAAATGGAACTTCACCAAGTTTCTGGTGAGCCGCCAGGGACAGGTGCTGCGACGCTACGGTTCGAGGGACAAGCCGGATTCGATCGAGGCCGACGTGCTGGCGGCATTGGGCTGACCACGCAGGCGCCATCGACATGGGCCGACACGCGCCGACGCGCGCATCGCATTGAGGAGTGGCGAACATGAGAGTGGGTTTCATCGGGCTCGGCCGCATGGGCGCCGGCATGGCGGCCAACCTGCTCGCAGCAGGGCATGAGCTCATCGTCTACAACCGTACGCCCGGGAAGGCAGCTTCGCTGTCGGCCCGGGGAGCCCAGGTTGCCTCGACCATCGCCGAGGCCTGCCGCGGCGACGTCGTGATCACGATGGTGGCTAACGACGACGCCCTGAGCGGCATCGCGTTCGGTGGCGGCGGCCTGATCGCGCACTGCCGGCCGGAATGCACGCACGTATCGATGAGCACGATCAGCATCGAGCTTTCGGCTCGCCTGACGGCGGCGCACGTGGCCGCGCAGCAGCAGTTCGTAGCGGCCCCGGTGTTCGGCCGGCCGGATGCGGCCGCCGCCGCCAAGCTGTTCATCGTCGCCGCAGGCACGCGCGCAGCGGTGGACCGGTGCGAGCCACTATTCAGCAACTTGGGGCAGAGGACGTTCTATCTCGGCGCCGAGCCTGCGGCGGCCAACCTCGTGAAGCTCAGCGGCAATTTCCTGATCGCCTCGGTGATCGAATCACTGGCGGAGGCGCTGGCTCTGATCGGCAAGGCGGGCATCGATCAGCGTGCCTATCTGGAACTGCTGACCTCGACGTTGTTCAATGCGCCGGTGTACAGGAATTATGGGGCGCTCATCGTGGAGCAGCAGTATGAGCCCGCCGGCTTTGCGGCCGCACTGGGATTGAAGGACATTCGACTCGCACTGGCCGCGGGGGACGCGCTGCGCGTGCCGCTGCCGCTGGCAAGTCTGCTGCGCGACCGCTTCCTGGCGTTGCTGGCGCAGGGAGGTGAGGCGCTCGACTGGTCCGCCATCGCGCGGCTGGCGGCCAGCGATGCCGGGCAGGGGCGCGCTGGGTCACAGTGACCACCGGTGCCGGCATCGATGCGGCCGATGAGCCGCGTCAGGCTTTGCGCATGCGTACGAATTCGATCGTCACGCCAGGCGCCACCGGATAATGCACCGCCTCGCCGGGAGCATAGCCGAGCGCCTGATAGAGCCGGACGCCCGACAGCGTACCCATGAGTTCCATGCGCGTGAAGCCGCGTGCACGCGCTTCGCTCTCGCAGCGCTCGAGCAGTGCCCTGCCGATGCCGCGGCGGGCGTGGTCGGGATCGACGAAGAAGGCGCGGATCCTGGCGGCGTCGGTCCTCGGGTCGAGTTCCCCGGCGTCGCGTTCGGCATGCCGGTCGCCGCCAAACAGCGTGCGCCGGCGACTCCAGCCGCCGCAGCCGACGATCTTGCCCGCGATTTCGACCACGAAGTAGGTGCCATCGTCGATCAGTTGCGTGTCGACTCCAAAGGCGCCTTGCAATGCGCCCTCGATCTGTTCCGGCCGATAGTCACCGGCCCCGAGCTTGCGCGCAGAGCGCTCGATCAGAAGCTTGAGGGTGTCTCGGTCGGCGTGCGTCGCCGGACGAAGCCGGTATTGCATTATTCCGATGTGCGAACTGAGGGGCGCGTGCGATTGCAGGGCAGGGCCAGTATAGCAGGCTCGAAATTCCCCGTGAAAACCAGGGTGAGCGATGATGGCGGTCTGGCACGCACCTCGAATGAACCGCGGATTCGGCTCGTGCCGGGGTCCACGGTAAGGTACCCGATCGGATCTGCGGATTGCCGTCGTTCAAGGAAAGGAGCTTCGTGTCCATGATTCCTCTATTCACGCGGCGGCGCTTCCTCGACCTCGCCGGCGCTGCGGGCGGCTCGGCGGCCATCTATCAGATGGCACTCGGTCTGGGGCTCATACCCGCGGCGGCGCGGGCCGATCGTCCCGACCTGGCGCCGCTCGGGGCCAGGCGGCGGCGCAGGGTGGTCATTCTCGGCGCGGGCATTTCCGGCCTGACCTCGGCCTATGAGCTGGGCCGAAAGGGCTATGAGGTCATCGTCCTCGAGGCCTCGCACCGCGCCGGCGGCCGCAATCTGACGCTGCGCCATGGCGACCTGATCGACGAGATCGGCAATCCGCGGCGCTGTGAGTTCGACCCTGACCCGGACCTCTACATGAATGCCGGTCCAGCGCGAATCCCGGGGCACCATACCGCGTTGCTGGGCTATTGCCGCGAGCTCGGAGTCGGGCTCGAGCCGTTCATCAACGACAACCGCAATGCCTGGGTGCAGGACGAAGCCATGTTCGGCGGCCGCCGGATCCGGAATCGCGAATACATCACCGATACGCGCGGCTTCATCGCCGAGCTGGCGGCGAAGTCGATCAAGCCGGAGGATCTCGCGGCACCGCTCACGCGCGGCGACTACGAGCACGTGCTCGCCTACCTGCGCAGCCTCGGCGACCTGGACCAGAGCTTCAAGTACCGGGGCTCGCTGCGCGCCGGCATGGCCTTGCACGACCCGTCGGCGCCCGACGTGCTCAAGCAGCCGCTCGATATCCATGAGCTGCTGCAGTCGAACTTCATGATGAACATCATGACCTTCGGCGAGGGCGACGATCAGGCGGCGATGATGATGGAGCCGATCGGCGGCATGGATCAGGTGGTCGCCGGATTTCTGCGCAAGGTCGATCAGCATGTGCGGCTGCATGCCATGGTGGAGTCCGTGCAGGTCAAGGAGCGCGGCGTGCGCATCGTCTACCACGCCCAGGGTGTGCGCACGGTGATCGACGCCGACTACTGCCTGAGCTGCATACCGGTTCATCTGCTGAGCGGCATCGACAACAACTTTCCGGCCGACTTCGCGGCCGGCCTGGCGGCGGTCCCGCGCGGCAAGTTGTTCAAGATCGGCTTCCAGATGAAGGAGCGGTTCTGGGAGCGCGAGAACATCTACGGCGGCATTTCCTGGACCTCGCAGGACATCCAGCAGCTGTGGTATCCGGCGCACGGCATCCACCGGCAGAAGGGCGTGATTCTCGGGGCCTATACCTTCGGCCCGCGGACGGGCGAGATGTTCGCACGCCTGAGCAACGAGCAGCGCCTGGAGCTGGCGATCCGGCAAGGCGAGCAGCTGCATCCCGGCTATCGCGGCTACGTCGAGCACGGCGTCAGCATTCCCTGGGTACGCATGAACAACATGCTGGGATGTGCGGCGGCATGGACCGATGAGCTGCGCCAGCAATGGTTCGACCTGCTGCGCTCGCCGGTCGGCAATTACTACAACATTGGAGACCAGATGAGCTACCTCCCCGGCTGGCAGGAGGGCGCCATCTATTCGGCCTGGCACGCGCTGGCCGACATCGACCGGCGCGAACGCCAGAATTCCCAGCCCGCGGCCGCATGAGCACGGCAGGAGCAATCAACATGTCAATCCGATGGAGTGTGCTGGCACTCATCAGCCTGAGCACGCGGCCGGCGCTGGCCGCCGAGACGAGCTTCGAGTATTGCACCGTCTGTCACGGCGCCAACGGCAACGGCAATCTTGCCATCCGCGCACCGCGGATCGCCGGCCTCGAGCCCTGGTACCTCAAGAGCCAGTTTGCCGCCTTCAGGGCCGGTTGGCGCGGTGCGCACGCGGACGACGCGCCCGGCAACGAGATGCGGCCGGTCGCGGTGGCGTTGAGCGAGCCGCAGATCGATCGCGCGATCTCCTATGTCGGCAGCTTCTCGCCCAAGCCGCCACCGATCACGGTCAAAGGCGATGTCGCGCGCGGCCAGCAGCTCTATGCCGCGTGTGCGAGCTGCCATGGTGCCGCCGGTCAAGGCAATGAATCGCTGCATGCGCCGGCGCTGGCCATGCGCACCGATTGGTATCTGGCGACCCAGCTGCGCGACTATCGCGCCGGCCTGCGCGGCGCCCATGCGGACGACCCGAACGGCCAGCAGATGCACGCCGTGGCGGCGGCGCTGCCCGATGACGCGGCCGTGAATGACGTCGTAGCCTTTATCGATACGCTGCGCTGATGCGGCGCGAGTCCGAAGTCACAACCTACTGCTTGGGGAGAACGTCGATGAAAACACTGGTCCGGGCCGCTCTGTTGCTGGCGCTGCTGCCGGCAGCGTCGGTGTACGCCGACGATGTGGTGCGCTATCCGCTGCTCGGTGGCAGCAAGTTCCCGATCGCGCGCGCGGTGGAGGTGCCCGCGGGCACGGAGTTGATATTCCACAGCGGCATGACGCCATCGCCGAAGGATCCGAGTGCGCCGAAGGGCACGGCGCAATACTGGGGCGATACCGAGACGCAGGCGCTGAGCGCCTTCAACAACATCAAGGCGTCACTCGACCAGATGGGCCTGGGCTTTGGCGACGTGGTCAAGATGACCGTGTTTCTGGTCGCCGATCCGGCCAGCAAGGACGGCCGCATGGATTTCCAGGGCTTCATGGAAGCCTATACGCAGTTCTTCGGCACTCCGGCGCAACCGAATCTGCCGGCGCGCTCGGCGGTGCAGGTGGCGAACCTGGCGGCGCCCGGAATGCTGGTCGAGGTCGAGGTGATTCTGGCGAGGCCGAAGAACGCCGCGAAATAGTGCGCGCCGCGGCGGCGGGCCGGCGCGCGGCGCGGATTGGTTATGAAGTATTCCTTTTCGTGCTCGAGCGTCGACCGTGGCGCCCGGCCCGCCGTTGGCGATCGCAGCCTGGCGCCGGGCGCGGCAATTTGACAACACATACGAATAAAGTGCAGGCTAAACAGGCGCCAGGAGTGTTGCCGGGACTCGACTGGTCGGTCATGCGCCGGTCCCGGTGAGCGGACCGACGCCACGGGCGCTGGCCGATGGCGGAATGCGGGGGGAAGCGGCGCGGCATCGTCGACGAGGGAACACTTCGGCGACGGTGCCGCCCGGTCTTGCGCCGGACCGGCAGGGCCGCTCATCGGCATGCGCCTCAGCCCACGACCATTCGCCAGGCGCGCTCCCAGGCCGATGGGTCGGTGACGGCAACGAAGATCAGACCCGCCAGCGCGCCGTCCAGGTGCGCGTCATGATTGATCCGTCCGCGCTGCGCGCGCGCCGCATAGAACGTGTAGAAAAGGTAGCCGACCGCGAACAGCGGCGCCGGAATCGGCAGCGGGATCGGCATGATCATGATCGACTGCCGGGGGAAATAGACGATCGAGGCGAACAGCACCGCCAGGATGGCGCCCGAGGCGCCCAGGCAGGCGTAGTCCGGATCGCGCCGGTGCTTGAAATAGGTGCCGGTATTGCTGGCCACGAGTCCGAGCAGATAGAGCGCCACGAAACGCGGCGTGCCGATCACGCGCTGCAGACCAAAAGCGAAGAACCAGTAGGTGAGGGCGTTGAACAGCAGGTGACCCAGGTCGGCGTGGACGAAGCCGTTGGCCAGGGCGGTCCAGTACTCGCGGCGCCGCAGGAACCAGTACGGGCGAAACAGGCTGCGCTCGATGAGCGCCGGCGAGGCCCAGAGCCCGAGCAGGCTGATCGCCACCGTGGCTGCGAGAATGATGATGGCGCCCATGGGGTCCGGATCCTAGGCCCGGCGATGCCGCAGCGCCAGCGCATTGCCGGCCACGCACAGTGCGATGCCGAGCGTGGTTTCGCGCTGCCAATGCAGGTTCTCGAACGCGGTGGACAGCAGCAGGGCCACGATCGGGATGGCGACGGCGGTATAGGACGCACGATCGGCGCCGATTCGGCGCATTAGCGTCAGATAGGCGCCGAAGGCCAGTGCCGAGCCGAACAGCGCCAGATAGACGAGCGAGGCCACGTAGGGCCAGGAGAAATCGAACGCGAATCGCTGCCCCGACGCCAGTGCAACGACGCCGACGCAGGCCGCGCCGTAGAGCATGGACCAGGCGTTGACCTGCATGACCGGCAGCGCGCGCCGATGGATGTGCGTGGCGACCATGTTGCCGAGCGACGCCACCACGGTGGAGCCCAGGGCGAACGCGAGTCCGATGAGTTGGTCGCGCGAATTCGAGAAGCCGAGCATCTGCGGCCGGAAGACCAGGATCACGCCCGCGATGCCGACCGTGGCCGCCAGCAGTATCGCGGGGCGGATCGGCACCGCGAAGAACAGTCGCATGCCGAGCGTGTTCATGACGATCACGAGCGAGAATACGATCGCGACCAGCCCCGAGGCCAGGTATTGCTCGGAGAGGTAGATGCCGAGGTAATTGACGCCGAACAGCAGCACCCCCTGCAGGGCGATCCAGCCATGGTCGCGGGCGCTGAACACCAGCGACCGGCGCTGCCAGAGCGAGTAGCCGAGCAGCAGCAGGCCCGCGAGTGCGAAGCGCCAGAGCACCGAGATCGCCGGCGGCACGACGCCGAGCTGAAACTTGATCACCAGCCAGGTCGAGCCCCAGATGAGCACCGCGACGCCGTACAGACCCAGGTTGCTCATGGGCGGCGCGAACTCAGCCGGCGCTCTCGGCGCTATAGCGCGCCAGCAGCCCGCTGCGCACCACGTAGCGGTAGACGCAGGTGAATAGCCAGGCGGCCAGCAGAATGTCGAGCGTCGCGAGGCCGACGCCGGTCAGCAGCCCGCCGGGCGAATAGCCATGGCCGCCGAGCACCGCGCGCATGCTCTCGAACACATAGGACGGCGGCAGCAGATGGCCGACGGCGCGCATCCAGGCCGGCAATGTCGACAGCGGATAGAAGACGCCCACGAATGGCGACAGCAGCGCCGGAATCGGCCATACCAGCCACTCCGAGGCCGGACCGAACCGCAGCACCATGGCGCTCGCCAGCACCCCGAGCGCGATGCCGAACAGGAACAGCACCAGCAGGAACGGCAGCAGCAGCAATCCCAGGGAGAAGAACGGCAGTCCGAACAGCCAGGTGGCGAGCACCAGCATGACCAGCAGGCCGACGAGGCTGGTGATGATCGCAGTCAGCACCAGTCCGGTCAGGTATTCGGAAATGAGCAGCGGGGTGGCGAACATATTGATGAAGTTGCGCGACCAGACGTCCTCGAAGAATGCCATGGTGACGCCCTGCATGACGCGCGTGAAGAAATCCCAGAACAGGACCGCGCCCAGCAGGCTCGAGATGAAGTTGACGCCCGTGGAGGCGACGCTGTCGAGGTAGCGCGAGATGAAGCCCCACAGAATGATGTCCACGGCGACCCAGGCGACCATCGGCAACACCCGGGTCGGACTGCTGCGCATCAGGTAGAACTGGCGCAGCACGATGGCCGCGATCGGGCGCCACTTCATGGCGCGAGCCCCGGGTCGGCGGCCGGCATCTGCGGGTGATCGGCCTGGGGCTCGCGCGCCAGGCGGATGAACAATTCTTCGAGCGTCGCGGCGCCGTGTTCGTGCGGCAGCGTCTTCGGATCACCCTCCAGCAGAATGCGGCCATGCGAGAGGAACAGGACGCGGTCGCAGGTCTCCTGGACCTCGTACATGTTGTGCGAGGTCCAGAGGATGCCGCAGCCGCTGCGCTGGGCCATCTGGCGGATGCGCGAGCGGACCAGAGCGGCCGCCGAAGGATCGAGCGAAGCCGTGGGCTCATCGAGCAGCAGCAGCCGCGGCTGATTCAGTACCGCCTTGGCGAGCGACAGCCGGGTCTGCTCGCCCGAGGACAGCAGGCCGCAACGGACCTTGCGCAGCCGCCGCAGATCGTACTCGGTCAGCAGCGACTCGATGCGCGCGGCGGCGGCGGGGACGTCGTAAACGAGGCTGAAGAAGCGCAGGTTCTGCTGGACGGTCAGGTTGCCGGGCAGCGGCGCGTACACCGCGGCAAAGTTGGTATGCGCCAGCGCCTGCGAGCGGTGGCGCGACAGTTCGATGCCTTCGATCAGTATGCTGCCGGCACTCGGTTGCAGCACCCCCAGGACCATGTTGATGGTCGTGGTCTTGCCGGCGCCGTTGGGTCCGAGCAGACCCACGATCTCGCTGCGGCGCACGCCGAAGGAGATGCCGTCGACCGCGACCGTGTCGCCATACTGCTTGCGCAGGGCCCGGACTTGCAGGGCGTAATCGGTGGCCGCGGTGGCCGCGCCCGGCGCACTCATGCTCGAGGATGAGATCGCGACCGGGGGCGGCGGTGCGCTACTTCGGCTCGCCGCCCGGATGGGTGTCTTCCATCGGATAGGCGCTCGCGCCGCTCGCGCCGCTGCTACCGGGCGAAGCCTTGCCTGGCGGCGGCTGCGACTGCGCTGCCGGCGGCGGCGGTGGCGGCGTTGCGCCGGTGGTCGGGGTGCTCGCAGCGTCGGCATTGGCACTCTTGGCCACCGAGGCCAGAAAGCGGCGCGCCGCGTCGGAGTGCGTCGTGACCTGGCCGCTCGTGATCATGTCCGTGGTCACATCGGACTTGTCGTAGAAGGCGCGATTGGCGCGGGTATCGAAGGCGATCACGGTGCCGTCGAGCGCCACGCCGGCGAACAGTCCGCGCGCGCGCGAGTAGGAGTAGATCTCGGCGTTGATGCCCGCCTGCGCTTCGCCCTGGCGGCCGACCGGGCCGGCCGCGACAGAGGCGTCGGCGCCGAGCGTCAGCTTGCCGCGCGCAAAGTTCTGCACGCTGCGCGGGGTGACGAACACCAGCACCACGTCGGTCGACGTGGCGCCGATCTGCCAACCGAAGCTGCCCCCCACGAGGGTGATGAATACCGGGTTGCTGAAGCGGCCCTGCGCGTCGCGCACGGTCAGCACGCCATTGCCGTAGCGGCCGCCGAAAATGAAGGCGCCCTTGAGAACTTCGGGGATCACCGCCACGCCGTAGGCGCGCTGCATGAGCCAGTCCGGCACGTTCTGGTCCGGCGTGGCGCGCAGCTCTTCGAGCACTTCCGTGGCCGTGATCAGGCGCACTTCCTGGCGTGAGGGGTTGCTGGTCTGCGCGAACGCGCTGCCCGGCGGCAGCAACAGCGTCGACAGGGCGAGCAGGGCGGATGAGAAAGAGAGTCGGTTCATGTGTCGCCTCCGAGGCATTGGAGCCTGAGCGCGCATGATCGTTCAGTACCAGAAGGAAATAAAGAACTGCATGACGGTGGCATCGAGCGTGTAGAGCGGCTCGGTGCCGGGCGCGAAACCGCTGTCCAGCACGTTCCTGAAATCCGCGTAGTCGATCAGCATCCGGTTGATGTTGAAATTGAGCGAACCCTTGTCGATCCACCGCGGCCACGGCGGCTGGAACTGCCAACTCGCGCCCAGCCCCAGCGTCATGCTGTGGAACTGCGCCAGTTCGCGATCGCGCGACATGAAATTCTGCGAATTCTGGTAGGGGAACAGGTCGCTGTAGAACGTGGCATGGGTCTGCCAGTAGTAACGGGCCGTGGCGTCGAGGGTCCAGGACGTCGCTACCGGTTGCGTGTAGCCCAGCTGCAGCGTGTTGGCCAGGATGCCCCAGGTGTCGGTGTAGAAGCGGTAGCTGCCGTCCACTGCGGCACGATAGGGGAGGTAGTACTTGAGCTGCGCCGACACGGCGTTGCCGGTGCGGGTGTTCGGATCGTGCGCCGGCCCGTAGCTGTAACCGCGGGCGTTGGCGTCGAGGAAGCGTACCTCGCGGTACGGGTTCTGCAGGTAGCCGTCGTTCTCGTCGGTCTCGAAATTCAGGCCCAGCAGCAGGTTGCGCGTCAACACCTGCGACAGAGCGACCGAATAGTTGCGGTGCTGAGCGTCGGCCCTGAACGGCTGGACTATGCCGCGGTCGACCTCGCCGACCACGTCCCAGCCCTGCGAGAAGCCGAACGAGACGGTCGTCAGGTCGCCGAACATGCTCTGGCTGATGTTGAGGAAAGCGGTCTTGGCGTTGTAATCCGGCTCGATGCTGCTGATGAAGCCGGCGCTGTAGAGCGTGTTGCCGTGCAGATAGTCCACGCCGAAGTTGTGCTGCACGCGCCGCTCCTTGTAGGGGCTGGCCTGCGTGACGACGTCGATGGATGCGCTGGAAATCAGATCCTCGTAGTACTGATAGGAAAAGGAGACGGAGTCGCCGAATTTCTTGCGTACCAGCACCGAGGGGCCCTGAACGGTGACGCCGCCGCCCTCGTAGCGGTGGTACATGAGGTCGGTGCGATCATCCGGCAATACGTCCGCCCGCCCGACGGCGCCGAGCGCGAACGCGGCCGCAGCCAGCCAGCGCGCGCGCATGTTCAGCGTCCGCATCGCGTCAGGCCCGTGCTCGTCTGGTTCCGGCGCCGTGCGCCGCTAGTTGCAGCCGCAGCCGCCGCCGACGTTCCCGGTCGCGCCGCGGGCGCCTTCCCGCGTCTCGAAGACGTGGTCGAGGTAGCTGGCCGAGATCGGATTGCGATCGAAGGACATGATCGGGTCGGCCAGGTGCTCGCGCTCGTAGGGCTTGACCCATGGCTCGATCGAGCCGCAGCCGGCCAGCAGGCCGGCCAGCAGCAGCGCCGGACCGATCTTCCAGGCTTGAATATTCGACATCATCGCTCCCGCCCCGGGCTCACTCCCGCGTCAATGCACGGATCTGGTCCAGGTATTGGCTTTCGTCCCCGGGCTTGTAGCCGTGGTGGATATAGCGCACGTTCCCGTGGCGATCCACTATCACCGTACTGGGCATGCCCGACACCTCGTACAGGTTACTGACCTTGCTCTCGGTGTCGAAGAGTATCGGAAAAGAGACAGGCGTGGACTTCAGAAAGTTGACCGCGTCGCCCGACTTGGGCTCGACGTTGACGCCCAGCAGCGTGAAACCCGCCGGCTTGTACTTGCGATAGAGCTGCTCGAGGACCGGCATTTCCTGACGGCACGGACCGCACCAGCTGGCCCAGAAGTTGATCAACACCACCTGGCCCTTGAGGTCTGCCAGGCCCACCGCGCCGCCGCTGGCGGCCGGCAACTGGAAGGCGGGTGCCGGAGCGCCCGGGCCCACGCTGGCTGCCGGTGCGCTCAGCGGCACGGCGGCCGAGAGGCTCAAGCCGAGTATGAGGGCGGGAAATCCGATGTTGCTACGTATCATGATGGCCTCCGTTCAAGGCGTTGGCGCACAGGCTTGGCCGGCGCGCTAGAAGAACACACTCGCGCCGATCGTTGCCTGAAGATTGTTCTTCAGCTGATTGACGCCCGTGACGTCGGACTTGAATACCAGGTCCTGCACGTCGATATGCAGCGCCAGCCAATCGGTCGGCAGCACGCGAAAGCCGGCGCCGAAGTTCACGGTGAAGTTCTGCTGACCCGCGAAATCGACGCTGCCGATGCCGCCGATCGTGTAGAAAGCGCTCGGCATGGCGAAGTTGCGACCTATGAAGACCTCGCCCGGGAGCAGGTTGTAGCCCAGGGACAGGTTGTAGTACGTGAAACGCCTCTCAGCGTCGGAAAGTAGCTGTATGCCGCCGCTGAGCTGTTCGAAACTGGTGCGGCCGCCCTTGGCGCGGCCGTAGTCCGCCTCGAAGAAGAAGTCCTCGGTGATGTGGTAGTCCAGTCGCGCCCCGGTGACCGGTTGGGCACCGAAGTCCTGGATCGACAACTCGCCATAATAGGCGCCGAGTTCGATGTTCTTGGCCCCGATCTTCGGCACCTTGACCGTGCGCCGATCCACCTGCGGCTCGATCACGGATGGCGGCGGTGCGGTGGCATCGTCGGCGCTTGCTGCGGTGCCGGACGCCGGCGCGGTGCCGGACGCCGCCGCACTGCCCGGTGCAGCCGCAGTGCCGGGTGCGGCCGCCTCGCTGGGCGACGCCGCGGCCTGGCCATGCTGCCAGGGCCAATGCATGCTCGCGCAACCGCTGAGCACCGCCGCCGCGATGCTCAATAGAAGAAGCCGAATCCGAGTCTCCATTCCTCGTTGACCTCGTTGGAATTGGTCTTGGTGAATACGACGTCCTTGCGGAACTCGCTGCGCAGGAAGAAGCGCCGGGTCAGATAGAAACGCCCGCCGACGCCGACGTAGGCCATCTGATCGTTGCGATCCACCGGTTGTGCCAGATTGGCCTTGGGCTCGACCCGTACCAGCCCGGTGCCCATCGTGACCAGCGGCGAGAAGCGCCACTCGGGCATGAAGACGTGCGCCAGGCCGATCTGTGCCAGGTAGCCGTCCGAGACGTTGCCGAGGAACTGCGACAGCCCGAGCTCGACCTTCAGGTTGTCCGTGACCGACACTGCCGAATAGGCCGCGATGAGCGTGGCGCCGGCGTAGGCGCCCGCAAATACCCCGGTCTCGAAGTCGTGGGACTTGAAGCCCTCGCGGTCACCCATGCTCACGCGGAACGGCGTGCCATCGGCCAGCGTCGCGAGGCTGAGCTCGCTGGCCGCGGCCCAGCCTTCCACGCCGTGCTCGGTGCGGACCTTGAACCAATCCGTGCGGCGGAACAGCACATCGACGGACTCCCCGCGTGCCACGACCTGTGCCACCGGATAGCCTCGTCCAGGGCCCGTGTGCAGCGACAGGTATGGCTGCGCAACGAACAGCTGCAACAGGGCGCGCGCAGCCCGGGCCGGCGCCGGTGCAACCAACGCCAGGCAGAGCGCGAGCATCATCGCCAGCTCAGTTAAGCGGAGCGTCGAACGGATTGTTGTCGTACTGGGCGCCAATGTCTACCCATTCTGTCAGCAGCCGCAGCTCGGCGGGAGAGAGCAGGCCGATATGCGTGGCATCGGTGGCAAAGACCTGGAAAAAGTGCGAGTCGAGCGCATCGCCGGAAATGAATTCGGCGGCGCGCACGGTGGTCGTCGTGACCGTTCCGGTGGTCGGATTGACGGTAGACACAGTAGAGGCATTCAGCAACTGCTGATAGGCATTGTCCTGGTTGGCATTGTTGGCCGACGCGCCATCCGCCAGGTCCAGATTGCCGGTGGCCGCGCTCGAGGCGTTGTGGCAGGTGGTGCACGTGCCGGCGCCTGCGACGCCGTTGAGCGGTCTGCTCTTGTCCCACAGCGGCTGGATGATCGTGGGATAGTTGATCACGGTACGGCAGTTGGTGTTCCAACCCCCGGCCAGGATGCAGGCTGTGGCGGCCGGGTACGGGGTGGTGAACGTCGGGTCGTCATAGGACAGCAGGATCGGCTCGTTGCCGGTGCCGCCGCCGAACCACGGGTCGTTGAAGACCACGTTGAGGCTAGGGGTGGCGGCGGCCGTGGACGACATGGTGCAGTTCTCGCCGACCAATGCCTCGGCCATGGTCTCGCCGATGCACGGGGTGTAGGTGCCGGAGGTGCCGGGGAACGGGCTGGCCGAGCTCGCGCCGGCCCAGACCGAGCTGAACAGACCCTGGCGGCCATGCGAGTAGAAGCTCACGCCGACCGGCGGGTTCTGCTGCGACGGCGGCACGTGGCAGCCGTTGCAGCTCAGGACCTCCCCGGGCAGCAGCTGCAGCCAGGCGCGATGCAGCGGGAAGATGCGCTGGCCGCTGGCGTCCACGACCGAGATCTGGAAGGCCACGTTCGCCGGCACCGTGACCCGGACCGAACCGTCGGGCTCGATCGGCACGTAGCCCAGGATCTCGCGCATGTAGTTGCCGGCCGCGCCGAACGCCGTGGCCCGATCGAAGTTGAGAGTCTGCTTGTTTGGAATGGAGACCGCCTTCTCCAGCCGCAGGAAGCGCGCGGGGCGGCAATCGGCGATGGTCTGCGCCATGGCGGCGATGCTGCCGGCGGCCGGGCAGGTGCTGCCGGTGGCGGAATTGACCGAGGCGGCATCGAGGCCCAGCCACGGTGCGCCGTCCCAGTCGTAGACGCTGCGGATGTCGAGGATGCCGGCGGCCGAGGTGGTATCGGTGTAGCTGTCGCCGATGTAGGCGGGCGCCGCGGGGCGCGGCTGCAGGGCGATGATGTCGGTGACCATCACCCCTTCGACCGGTGTCATGAGCGGCTTGAAGGTGTTGTCGCCCGGATTGAACATCCAGGCACTGTACAGCACCGGTGCGGCGGTCAGCGCGGCGTTGGCGAGATTGGCGCCGGTGCACGCCAGGAGCGTGCCGGCGGCGTTCTGCAGCCGGCACTCGCTCCAGGTGACCAGGATGCGCCCGGTGCCGTCCCACAGCGGAAACGCCGAGGAGAAACGTCCGCCCGGGGAGATCGCCGGAATGTTGGTGGTCGCAGCAGGCGACGCCGCGGCGGTCATGCACGAGCCCACGCAGGCGGTCAGCACGTCGTTCGTCGTCGCCGGCTGCTCGGCGAGCAGCGAGGTCGAGTAGCCGGCGTTGGCGGGGGCGTCGGGGAAGGCCTGGTTGTTTTCGAGGAAGTTCTGCACGTCGATGATCATGAGATTGCCGCCGAATGCGGCGTTGGTGTATGGCCGCACGAGCGACAGCGCCTTGCCGTCGGGCAACTCGCGCGTGCGGGCGAATTGCACGGTGCAGTCCTCGCCCGCGGGGCAGGCGGCGGCCTGGCTCGGGTTCGTGGTCAGGGTGTCGTGGCTGCCGCGGCCGTACAGCAATTGAACATTGGTGCCGTCCGGGTTGGCCGTATAGAGGTGTATGCCGTCGTTGCCGTTGGCGTGGTCCCAGCGGCTCCACATGATGCGGCCGTCGTTGAGCACCGTGACATCGACATCGTGGCTCTGGTTGTAGGTGATCTGGTGGATGCCGGTGCCGTCGGCGTTCATGACGTGCAGCACGAAGGCCGACTCGTCCAGGTCCTCGGTCTGTCCCTCGAATTCCGGCTTGCCTTCGTTGAGCAGCACCGCGCCTGAGCCGACCTGCCGGGTGGTCGCGAACAGAATCCGCCCGTCCGGCAGGTAGTGCGGTGAGATGTACTGCGAGCCCGTGCCGGCCGGATCGGAGGTCGGCAGGACGGTATGCAGATTGTCGGTCGCGACCACGTACTCCCAGATGTTCCAGTTCGGCGGATCCAGATCCTGCTGCGTCGGCGTCACCGGGCCGCGCATCGCGAAGATGATCCTGGTGCCATCGCTGGAGACGTCGACGTCCTTGATGTCGTAGAACGTGCCGGTGGGCGCAGTGCGGGTCACACGCGCGGTGACGTTCTGCTCCGCGCCGCCGGCATTGGTCGGGTTGAGCAGGTACAGGTCGGCCGAGGTGAAGAACGTGCGGCGCAGGCGCATGTCGTCCTGCGTGGTCGGCACGGCGCGCTTCACGTAGGCGATGCCGAAATCCGTGGTCTGCGAGTCCGGCGGCTGCGAATTGGCGATCGTCACCGATCCGCCCGAGCCGCCACTGGTGCTGCAGCCGCCGATCAGCCCGATGCCGAGCAGCGCAGCGATTGCCGAAATATGACGCATTGACACTTTCTGTACCTTCCTCGCCTCATTGCACCGTCAACTGCATCACAGCCGTGCGCGATCGCGTTCGAGTCCGCTTGCGCCGCAGCGCCATGAGAACAGACGCACGCTGCCCAAATCCGTGCGTTGTGTCGTGTTCAGCATAGCGCTGGCGGCTCGTCGCGGGCATTCACATGGTTTGCAGCATAGCGCCATTGACGTAATGGCCGCGATCGTCGGCACTCGGCGACATTACGGAGCGTCTATCAACGTGCCTATCATAGCCGCCAAGGTGCACTCGACGACGGGTGCAGGGAGCTTCAAGAAATGTTCGACCGCTCAAACACCCCGCGTGTGGGCAGGACGCTGGCCGCGCTGCTGGCGGCCCTGCCGGTGTCGCAGCCGTTTGCGCCGGCGTTCGCCGGCGCCACCGAGCAGGCCGAGCGCCTGTTCGGCCGTATCACCGGAACCGAACCGAGCCCATCGGTGCTGTCGCAGATGGCGAACGACATCAGCTCGGGCAGTGCGTCGGCGGCCGCGCAACTCGCGATGCAGGATCCGAGCTTCTACAACGTCACGGTGCGCAACTTCGCGGCGCCGATGACCAACAAGGCGCAGAGCGTGTTCGTGCCGCTGAACGACTACACCGCGACCATCATCGGCATGGTGCGCGACAACGTGCCGTACAACACCGTGCTGTCGGCCGACCTGGTCTACACCGGCAACATGTCGGGTGTGCCGGGCTATTCGCCCGCCAACAACAATCACTACCAGTACCTGGACGACAACGGCGCCGATCTGTCGAAGGTGCTGCAGGCGCAGACGCAGTCGTCACTGACCGGGATAGCGTCCGCGGCCACCGCCGGCGTCATGACCACCTACGGCGGCGCCTCGGCCTTCTTCTACCTGGGCACGAATCGCGCCATGGTGCGATTCACGATGATCAACTACATGTGCGACGACCTGCCGACGATCATGGATACCACGCGCCCGCCGGATCGCATCCGCCAGGATCCGTCGCGCTCCCCGGGCGGCGACAGCCGTACGTTCCTGAACGTCTGCATCGGCTGCCATTCGGGCATGGACGCGCTCGCGGGCGCGTTTGCCTACTACAATTTCGACACCGTCAGCGGCCGGATGGTCTACACGGCGGGCCAGGTACAGGCCAAGTACGGCATCAACACCGGCAATTTCCCGTACGGTCACATTACGACCGACGACAGCTGGATCAACTACTGGCGCAGCGGCCCGAATGCGCTGCTCGGCTGGAGCAGCTCACTGCCCGGCCGCGGCAACGGCGCCAAGTCGTTCGGACAGGAGATCGAGGGCTCCAGGCAGTTCGCGGCCTGCCAGGTGCAGAAGGCGTTCCAGGCGATGTGCCTGCGCCTGCCGAGCAATGCCGCCGATCGCGCCCAGGCGGCTCAGATCACCTCCGACTTCATCTCCTCGAACTACAACATGAAGACGGCGTTCGCTGAATCCGCCGTCTACTGCATGGGCCAGTAGGAGGCGCGGTCGTGAAAGCCCAGTTGCAACCCATGACGCTCTCGCGCCTGCTGCTGGGCCTCGCGGCACTGGCGCTCGGCGCCTGCTCGGGCGGCGCACCGACGACACAGAACCCGAACATCCAGCTGGCGGCGGCGGCGGCGGCCTACAGCGGCCCCGCGCCGGGCAGCGCGGACGTGCAGGCGTTCGAAGCCAACCTCTGGGTCAATATCTCGCCGAGCAATCGTTGCGGCGCCTGCCACAAGGCCGGCGGGCAGAGCCCGATGTTCGCCCGCTCGGACGACATCAATCAGGCCTACAGCGCGGCGCTCACGGTCGTCAACCTGTCACAGCCCGAGACCTCGCTGATGGTGCAGAAGGTGGGCAGCGGCCACAACTGCTGGCTCGCGAGCACGCAGGCCTGCGCCGACATCCTGACCACCTGGATCAGCAACTGGGCCGGCGGCGGCGCCGGCACGTCGGGCGGCACGCAGATCCAGCTGACGGCGCCGCCTTCGCAGACCGTCGGTGCCACCAAGGTGTTTCCGACCGATACCACGCTGTTCCAGTCCACCGTCTATCCGGTGGTGCAGCAATGGTGCTCGCGCTGCCACTCCGATACCGCGGCGACGCCACAGTCGCCGTATTTCGCCAGCGACAACATCGCCACGGCCTACGCGGCCGCACAGCCGGAGATCTCGCTCAATTCGCCGCCGAGCTCGAATTTCTACATTCGCCTGGCGCAACAGTCGCACAACTGCTGGGGCAACCCGGTGAACTGCCCGGCGAGCGCCGCGACCATGCTGGCCGCGATCCAGGCCTTCGCCAACGGCATCACCGTCACGCCGGTCGATCCGTCGCTGATCGTGTCGAAAGCGCTCACGCTCACGCAGGGCACCGTGGCCTCCGGCGCCAACCGCTACGACGCCCACGACATCGCCAAGTGGCAGTTCAAGGAAGGCACCGGCCTGACGGCCTACGACACCAGCGGTGTGGATCCCTCCATGGACCTGACGCTCTCGGGCGATGCCGCCTGGGTCGGGGGCTGGGGCATCAGCTTCACCACCAACGGGCGGGCCCAGGCGAGCACCGCCACCAGCTCCAAGCTCTACAACAAGCTGACCGCCGCCGGCCAGTACAGCGTCGAACTGTGGGTGAATGCGGCCAACGTCACGCAGACCAAGGCGTACGTGGCCAGCTATTCGGGCGGCGACACGCTGCGCAATTTCACCGTGGCCCAGAACGCCTTCCAGTACAACATCTTCAACCGCAACAGCAACAGCGACCTCAACGGTGCGCCGACCCTGCTGACCAATGCCAGCAATCAACTGGCGCAGGCTGCGCTGCAGCATGTGGTGCTGACCTACGATCCGACCCACGGGCGCCGCCTCTACGTGAACGGCGTGTTCACCGGCGACATCGACGGCTCGACCGGGGGCACGCTCAATAACTGGGACTCCAGCTTCGCCTTCCTGCTCGGCAACGAGACCTCGGGCGATCATCCGTGGCAGGGCGTGGTGCGCTTCGCGGCCGTGCACGACGTGGCCCTGACGCTGCAGCAGATCCAGCAGAATTATGCCGCCGGCGTCGGTGCGAGCTATTACCTGCTGTTCGACATCAGCGGCCTGGTCAGCATCCCGCAGTCGTACATCATGTTCACGGCCAGTCAGTACGACAGCTACAGCTACCTGTTCGACCGGCCGACCTTCATCAACCTCGATCCGACCTTCAAGCCGAGCAGCAACATCCCGATCGCCGGCATTCGCATCGGCCTGAACGGCGTGGAAGTACCGGTCGATCAGGCGTACATCCCGCTGAGCGTGAACGTGAACGCCAACGACTACTCGCCGACCAGCGGTCAGCTGCTGTCGCCGATCGGCACCGTGATTCCGCTGCAGAACGGACCCGGCGCCGACCAGTTCTTCCTGACCTTCGCGCAGATCGGGACCAGCAGCCACACTTATACCGACGCGACGCCGACGCCGCCGACGCCGGTCGATCTGGTCGCGTCCTCGGAAATCGGCGTGCGCGTATTCGACGAGGTCAACGCCACGATGTCGAAGCTGTCGACCGTCTCGCCGACGGTCCCGGCCGTGAATGTGACCTACCTGACCGTCCAGCAGCAGCTGCCGACGGTGTTCGACATCCAGAGCATCAGCTCGGGGGCACAGATCGCCGGTACGCAGCTGGCGATGCAGTACTGCCAGGCGCTGGTCAACGACCCGACGCTCGGGCCGGCGTTCTTCCCGGGCTTCAACTTCGCCGCGGCGCCGGGCACGGCCTTCGGCTCCACCAGCGCCATGGATCAGATCGTCCAGCCGCTCATCAACAACCTGATCGGGCAGAACATCGCGACCCAGCCGAGCGCGAGCGTGGTCAGCAATGAGCTCTACAACCTGATCTCGAACCTATCCACGTGCGGCGGCAGCACGTGCCCGGCTGGGCGCACGCAGGTCATCACGATGGCAGCGTGCGCCGCGGTGCTGTCGAGTGCCACGACCTCGATCAAATAGCCATGTTGTTACGCCACCCGACGACCAGCCAGAGGCCGATGCCATGAAGAAGCCGCCGCCGCGACGCCCGCCGAGCCCGCATGCGCTGCGAAACCTCGACCATCGGCCACCAGTGAGCCGCCGCGAGTTCCTGGGCCGCGGCCTGATCGGCGGCGGTGCGACCGTGGTCGGCATGGGCTCGTTTTTCAGCCTGTTCGCCGAACCGCGCAAGGCCTACGCGACGCTTGCGCCCGACATACAGGCACTGGTGACGACGCCGTGCAACATCCGGCCCGGCGCGGGCAAGGTGCCCTTCATCGCCTTCGATCTGGCGGGCGGCGGCAACATCGCCGGCTCGAACGCGCTGGTCGGCGGTGCCGGCGGGCAGCTCGATTTCCTGACCACGGCCGGCTACAACAAGCTCGGGTTGCCCGGCAACATGATCCCCAACTCGTCCGTCGGCACGGGCAACTTCGTCAACACGACGCTCGGACTGGCAATGCACAGC
The DNA here is from genome assembly GCA_027315105.1 of Gammaproteobacteria bacterium. Lineage (GTDB taxonomy): Bacteria > Pseudomonadota > Gammaproteobacteria > Steroidobacterales > Steroidobacteraceae > FEN-1191. The sequence continues at coordinate 30,895 of DAHUYP010000090.1, read as the reverse complement.
GACAGCGCGTATTTGCGCGGCATCACGCAGCGCGCCGCATCGACCACGATCGGCCGCGTCAACGGTGCCGTCATTCCGGCCATCAGCCAGACCGACACCAATCTGAATCCCCATAATCCGATGTATGGAATTCACACGGCCGGCGCCGCCGGCTCGTTGCTGGTGCTCATCGGCACCGAGGCGACCGCCTCCGGCGGCAATTCCATGGCGCCGGCCTACATGATCGATCCGACCGTGAACCCGACCGTCGTGACGCAGCCCTCGGATGTGACCGGGCTGGTCAACACCGGATCGCTGGTGGGGCTGCTCGACCAGGCCGATGCGGTGTCGGTGCTCGAGTCGGTGGAGCGCATCAGCGCCGCCAAGCTCGGGCAGGTGAGCACCGGCCTGGCGGCCACCCAGGACGCGGCGATCAAGAACCTGGTGCAGTGCAGCTACGTCGATGCGGCCTACCTGGTGGACAAATACGGCAACGCCCTGTCGGCCCTCGATCCGATGCAGGACACCAATATCACCGGCAGCAGCGGCATCTTCAGTCCCACCGACATGCAGGACCCGGAGTTCCTGGCCACGGCCTCGGTCATGAAGATGGTCATCAATGGCTATGCCGGTGCGGGCACGATCGAGATGGGCGGCTACGATTATCACGACAGCACCCGCGCCACCGGCGAACAGCGCGACTTCAAGGCCGGCCAATGCATCGGCGCCTGCCTGGAATACGCGGCGCGCGTCGGGGTGCCGCTGATGATCTATGTGTTCAGCGACGGCTCGCTGATCTCCAACGGCATGCCCGACAACTCCGTGAACGGCCGCGGCAAGGGCATGTGGATCGCGGACAACACGGCCACCGCGGCCTCGCTGATGCTGGTGTTCGATCCCAAGGCACGGCCGACCGCCACGATGCAGCAGATCGGCAGTTACAATGCCGATGGCACCGTCAACGCGACCGGCAGCATTGCGGCCAACGCGGTCAACCTGCTGGCCGAGACCGTGGTGCTCAATTACATGGCGCTGCACGGACAGGCCGGCGCGTTCCAATCGGTGCGCTGGAACTCTGGGCTGGCGGAAGGTCTGGGGGCGGCCGCGAACTACGACAATCTGATTGCGTTCGGCCAGCTGCCCTCGGTGGTCAACGGCGTGATCGCCTGACGGCGGCGCGGCCGAGCGCCGCCGCGCTCGCCGTGCACGCCATTGATTTGTCGCGCTTTACCGACGCTGGCGGCCATTCCAGGAAAGCGCGGTCTGCCGCAACATCGCACTGAGCCTGTCTGCATGAGCGGCCGGAGCCGCGGTGCGCGCCGTCGAGCATTGAATGCGCGAGGCGCACCACCGCGCGCGGTGCAGGCGCGAGCCAACCGCGCGGTGCTGCGGCCGCAATCGTCCGGTGCCAGCGATCCGGACCGTGCGGACAGAAGTGTGCGCCCCGAGAACCTGAATGCGAGCAAAGTCATGTATTTGCGCTTCGATAGTCGCCGCGCGCCGGCGAATGATGTCAAATTGGGATCGATGACAGCGCGCACTCCATCCCGCAGGTTTTGGTTCGGGGCCGGGCTTGCCATTGCGGCCCTGCTGGCCACCCTCACCCCGGCAGGCCGCATCAGCGTAGCGGCTGCGAACCGCCTGATCGGGCAGACGGCGCCCGACTTTGCGCTGCCGGCCTTCGCCGGCAGCAACGTGCGGTTGTCGGAATATCGCGGCCAGCCGGTCGTCGTCTCGTTCTGGAGCAGCCGCTGCAGCACCTGCGCCAAGCAGCTCGCGACGCTGGACCGACTCTATAACACCTATCGCTCCTCGGGTTTGATCGTGCTGGCCATCAGTGTCGATGACGACGCGCAGCGCGCACAGCAATACGCGCGCGCTCATGCCCAGGCGTTCCCGCTGCTGATCGACTCCAGCAAGTCGGTCAGCCGTGCATTCACGATCGAGCGCCTGCCGGCAAGCGTGCTGATCGATCGCTCCGGAGTCGTGCGCTATCTGCACGACGACGACCGTGCCGACGAGGGCACCTACGTGACGCAGATCCGCGCGCTGCTGGACGACAACGTGACGGCACCATGAATCTCCACCTGATCGGCCCGAGACCCATGAATACATCGCTTCCCTCCCGCCCGCTGGGCATCTCGCGTCGGCACGCGCGCCGGCTGGCGCCATCGCTGCTGCTCGCGGCGTTGAGCTTCGCCGCCGCCGCGGTCCAGGCAGCCGGCGCCGTGGGGGCCGCGCCCGCGGCACCCGCCGCAGCCGGCTCCGCGGCTCCGGCCGGCACCGCCGCCGCCACGGCGCAGAATCCTGCCGGCGACAATACCGTGGCCGCCACGGCTGCCGCGGGCGCCACCGGCGGCACCCGCGCCCTCGATCAGCAGATTCAGGACCTCAAGAAGAACGTGGTCGATCTCAATCGCGACCTGTTCGTGCTCGAGGAAGAGCTGCTGTTCCCGGCCAACACGCAGGTGGCGGTATTCGTATCGATGGATGTGGGCGATTTCTTCGCGCTCGATTCGATCACGCTCAAGATCGACAACCGCGACGTGCAGAATTATCTCTACACCCCGCGTGAAGTCGCCGCGCTCGCCAAAGGCGGCGTGCAGCGCCTCTATGTCGGCAATCTGAAGGCTGGTGCCCACGAGCTGGTGGCATTCTTCGACGGCAAGGGTCCGCACGACCGCTATTACCGCCGCGGCGCCAGCCTGAAGTTCGAAAAAGGCGTAGGCGCAAAGTATCTCGAGCTCAAGGTCACCGATCACCAGCGGGCCGAGCAACCCGAGTTCGAGATCAAGGATTGGGAATAGCGCACGCATGAGACCGGCGCGTCCATGGCTCGGAATGGGGTGCGCGCTGCTGGCCGCGGCGGCGCCGGCCGCCTGGTCGGCGCGCAAGTCCGATCCGGACAAGCTGCCCAGCGTCAAGGTGCAGGATCTGTATTACGGCGACGTGCTGTTCCATTTCTGGGCCGATCGGGACTCGGGCCTCCAGGCGCTTACGCTGCTGGAGGCCTACAGCCAGTGGCAGCGCATGCCGCATCACGAGCTGGACGCGCAGTTGCTCGCGGCCGGCCTGTACCTGCAGCTTGGCATGCACAACGAAGCCGGCCGCCGCTTCGAAACGCTGCTCGGCAACGGCGTTCCGCCGCGCGTGCGCAACAAGGCCTGGTTCTACCTGGCCAAGATCTGGTACGAGCGCGGTTACTACGATCGTAGCGAGCTCGCGCTGGACCGTATCGAGGGCGCGCTGCCGGCGGGTCTCGAAGCCGAGCGCATGAACCTGCTGGTCAACGTGCTGATGCGGCAGCAGCGCTACGACGAGGCCATAGCGCGACTCAAGAGCTGGCAGGGCGCGCCCGACTGGATGGCCTTTGCGCGCTTCAATCTCGGCGTCGCGCTGGTGCGCGCCGGGCGCTTGCCCGAGGCCGATCCGATCCTGGCGGCGGTCGGCACCATGGACTCCACCAGCGCCGAACTGCTCGAACTGCGCGACAAGGCGAACCTGGCGCTCGGCTTCGCCTATCTGCAGGCGCAGAATCCGGCGCGGGCGCTGGTGCCGCTCGGACGCGTGCGGCTCGATGGACCGTATTCGAGCCGCGCGCTGCTCGGCGCCGGCTGGGCGCACGCCGACCTGCAGGAGTACCGGGCGGCGCTCGCGCCGTGGCTCGAACTGCGGCGCCGCAGTCTGCTGGACGCGGCGGTGCAGGAATCCTATCTCGCCGTCCCGTTCGCCTTCAGTCAGCTCCATGCCCCTGCGCAGTCGGCGCAATACTACGAAGAGGCCCTCAAGTCGTTTGCAGCCGAGTCGGACAATCTCGACGCGGCGATCGAGCACATTCGCGGCGGGCACATGCTGCAGGACATCCTGGGCGACGACCTGGATGCGCACCACGGCTGGTTCTGGCAGCTCAAGACGCTGCCCGATGCGCCGCAATCGCGCTACCTGTATTCGCTGCTGGCCGACAATGATTTTCAGGAGGGCCTGAAGAATTTCCGCGATCTGAACTACTGGCAGGTCGGACTGCTCGCCTGGGACGCGAAGATGGATGCCTTCGCGGCGATGATCGATACGCGCGAGCGCGCCTACGCCGAACGATTGCCGCGCACCGATGCGCTGCTGGCGACCGATGCGCCGGCGCGGCTGCGGGCGGCGCGCGCCGAGATGGAGTCGCGACTCAACGCCATCGAGACCGGCGATGACGTGGCCGCGCTCGGTACCCCCGAGGAGCGCGACCAATGGGCGCGCATCGCACATCTCGAGGAGCGCATCGCGGTGTTGCCGCCGAGCCTGGAGCGTGCCGACGCCGCCGACAAGCTGCACCTGATCAGGGGCGTGCTGCTGTGGCGGCTCGATGCCGCCTTCAAGGAGCGCAGCTACAAGGAGCACCGCTCGCTGCGCGAACTCGATGCCGCGCTGCAGGAATTGCAGAATCGCTGGGTGCGGGTGCAGCGCGCCCGCGCCACCGTGCCCACCAACAACGGCGAGTTCGCGGCACGCGTCGCGCTGCTGGCCGATCGCATCAAGGGCCTGCGCGAGCAGCTCGATCTCGCCGCCGAGGAGCAGAGCCAGTACCTGGCGAATCTGGCCGAGGCGGAGCTGCAGTCGCAGAAGGACCGGTTGGCCACCTATGCCGTGCAGGCGCGCTTCCAGCTGGCCGACATCTACGACCGCGCGGCCAGCCGCAGCGACCGCCCGGCCGAGGCACCCGGCGACGGCCCCGGCGCACCGTCGCCGCCGGGCGGCGTGCCGCCGGAATCCGCCCCGCCGGCCCCCTCGGCGCCGGATCCGCGATGATGCCGAGCCCGCCGCCACGATTAGTACTGCGGCTCGCGGCACTGCCGTGCGCGCTGGTGCTCTCGAGCGCGCAGGCGGCGCAACCGCACAAGGCGGCGGCGACCGTCGGCGACCTGGACCCGCAATCGGTGCAGGTGCAGAGCGATGGCATACCCAGCGGCGGCCCCTCCAAGGCGATGGAGAACTATCGGCAGTTCCTCAACCTGCAGAATGCCGACCCCAAGTTGCGCGCCGAAGCGCTGCGCCGGCTCGGCGACCTCAATCTCGAGTCCGGCGAGCTCGACCGCATGGCCAGTGAGCTGACCCAGATCGACACGCAGGGCGCCGAGGCCATCCGGCTTTACAGCACGTTGCTCAAGGCCTACCCCAACTATGCCCGCAATGACGAAGTGCTCTATCAGCTCGCGCGAGCCTACGAGAGCACTGGTCAGAATGAGCAGGCGCTGGCCACGCTCGACACCATCGTCGCGCGCTATCCGCAGAGCCGCGACTACGCCGAGGTGCAGTTCCGCCGCGGCGAGCTGCTGTTCTCCGCCCGGCGTTATGCCGAAGCGCAGCATGCCTATGAGGCGGTGCTGGCACGCGGCCGCAGCGGCTCGAAATTCTATCCGCAGAGCCTGTACAAGCTCGGCTGGGCGCAGTTCAAGCAGGGGTCGAACGAGGAGAGCCTGACGCCGTTCTGCAACCTGCTCGACCTGATGCTGCTCGATCGCAAGGACGGCGCCCACCAGCTCCGCTGGGACAAGCTGAGCCGTGCCGACCGCGAGCTGGTGGAGGATACGCTGCGCGTCATGAGCATCACGTTCTCGTATCTGGACGGCGCCAAATCGCTGGATGCATTCATCGCGCACCGGGGCAATCCGCCCTACACCTGGCTGCTGTACTCGCGTCTCGGGGATCTGTACGTCGAGAAGCAGCGCTATCAGGATGCGGCCGCGACGTATCGGGCCTTCGTGAGCCGTGATCCGGTGGACGAGCACGCGCCGATGCTGACCAACGCCGCCATCGAGGCCTACCGCAAGGGCGGATTCGCCGACCTGATGCTCGACGGCAAGCTGGAATACGTGCAGCGCTACGGCTTCGGCGCACCCTTCTGGCAAGGGCGCGAGCACAGCGCCTATCCGCAGGTGGTGCAGGAGCTCAAGACCAACCTCAAGGACGTGGCGCAGTATTATCACGCCAACGCGCAGAGAGATAAGAGTCCCGCGGACTACGCGGCCGCGGCGCGCTGGTACCGCGCGTACCTGACCTCGTTCCCGGACGACCCGGAATCCGCCGCCACCGATTACCTGCTCGCCGATGCGCTGTTCGAGAGCAAGCAGTACCAGGACGCCGCGGCGGAATACGAGCACACGGCCTACGATTATCCAAAGAACGCCCGCTCGGCCGAGGCCGGCTACGCCGCACTGGTGGCGTATCAGAAGTATGAGGAGGGCCTGCCGGCCGAGGCGCGCGCCGCTGCGCATCTGCGCGCCATCGCCCTGGGCCTGAGATTCGCGCAGGCATTTCCGGACCATCCCGAGAGCGCGGCGGTACTGACGCGCGCGGCGCAGGACCTGTACGCCGCCGGCGATCAGGCGCGCGCGGCGCAGAGCGCGCAGGCGCTGCTGGCGCGCGTGCCGCCGGTCGACGCCGCCAAGCAGCGCATCGGCTGGACCATCGTCGGCCAGGTGAGCTTCAACCAGGGCGACTACACCCAGGCGGAGAACGCCTTCACACGCGCGCTCGCGGTCTCGGCGCCGAACGATCCGGAGCGGGCCGACATCACCGAGCGCCTGGCGGCGGCGGTGTACAAGCAAGGCGAAAGCAAGCGCAGCGCCGGTGACCAGGCCGGCGCGGCGGCGGATTTCCTGCGCGTGGCACGCGTCGCGCCGACGTCGAAGGTGGTCGCCACCTCGCAGTACGATGCGGCCGCGGCCTTGATCAACGCGCAGCAATGGGACCGCGCCATCCAGGTGCTGGAGGCGTACCGGCGCGATTATCCGAACAGCCCGTACCGCGCCGATGTCGGCCAGAAGCTGGCGGTCGCCTATGTCGCCGCAGGCCGCTCGGCGCAGGCGGCGGCCGAATTCGAGCGCATCGCCGCGAATCCGCAGGAAGATCCGGGGGTGGTGCGCGAGGCGCTCAGCAAGGCCGCCGACCTGTACCAGCAATCCGGCGACACAGCGCGCTGCGTCGCGATGCTGGAACGGCTGGTCAAGCAGTATCCGACGCCCGTGGCCGATGCGATCGAGATGCGCGAGCGGCTGGCGCAGATCGCCGCCAGGAGCGGCGATGCTGCGCGCGCGAGCTATTGGCAGCGCGAGATCATCAACGCCGACGCCGCGGCCGGTCCCGCGCGCACCGATCGTACGCGGTATCTGGCGGCCGAGGCGCAGCTGGCGCTGGCGACACCGGTGCGCGATGAGTTCCGCAGCATCAAGCTCGTGGCGCCGCTCAAACAGAGCCTGGCCGCGAAGAAGAAAGCCATGGAGAGCGCGGTCCGGGCCTATAAGCAGGTCGCCGAGTATCAGGTGGCCGAGACCACGACCGCTGCCACCTACGAGACCGCCGAGCTGTATCGAACCCTGGCCCATGACCTGCTGAGCTCGGAGCGCCCGAAGAAGCTCTCGGCGGACGAACGCGAACAGTACGATTCGCTGCTCGAGGAACAGGCTTACCCGTTCGAGGAGCAGGCCATTGCGATCCACGAGCTCAACGCCAAACGCACCCAGGAGGGCATCTATGACGACTGGGTGCGCAAGAGCTTCCAGGCCCTGGCGGAGCTGAAACCCGCCCGCTACGGCAAGACCGAGCTCAGCGTGGGCTGGGTTGCCTCGCTCGCCGCGCCGCCGGTCGCCGCCGGCGCGAGTGCGCAAGGCAACGGCGCGCCGGCCGTCGCTTTGCCCGTGTCCACGGCGCCGGCCCCGGCAGCGGCCGCGAAGCCGCCTGCGACCCCGCCTGCGCCGGCCGTGCCGGCGGCGCCGGTGGTGGTGACGGCGGTGCCGAGCGCCGCGGCCGTGACCGAGTTCCAGCGAGCGACCGATCTTGCGACCGCCGGCAAGGACACCGATGCCGAGCTCGAGCTCAAGCAGTTCGAGCTGCAGTATCCGGGATTCGCGGCTAGCGCGATCGATCTGGGGCTGCTCGAGCGCAAAGCCGGCCGGCTCGCCGATTCGGCCGCCGCGCTGCAAAGCGCGGTCGCCCTGGACGGCGCCGATGCCATCGCCTGGAACGAGCTCGGACTGACGTTGCGGCAGCAAGGCAAATTCCAGGACGCGCGCGCCGCCTATGAGCACGCGCTGGTCGCCGATCCGGCTTACGGGGCGGCGCATCGCAATCTGGGTGTGCTGCTCGACCTTTATCTCGGGGAGCCGGCGGCGGCGCTGCCGGAACTCGAGCGCTACAAGATCTTGACCGCCGAAGACAAGCCGGTCAGCACGTGGATCGCCGAGCTGCGCGCGAGGACCGGTATCAAGGCCCCGTCGCCGGCGGCGGTGCCCCAGACCGGTCCGGTCGATGTCAATGCGCCGCGCACGGCGGCGAGCGCCGAAAACGGAGGTTCGACATGACAAGCCGTAAGTGCCGCCGGGCGGTGCCATGCCTGCTGCTGCTGGCTGCGACGGCCGGCGCGCAGGAACCAGAGCCCGGGGTGCGGACCTCGAGCGCTGCGGCGCCGGTGAACGCTCCGGCCGAGGCATCGAGCCGCGCGCCGGCGGCGCCTGTGCCGCCGGCGCCCGTGAAGCCTAAAGCCGCCGTCACTGCCGCCACCGCCACCGCCACCGCCACCGCCACCGCCACCGCCGCGGCCGCGGCCGCGGCCGCGGCCGGAGCAGCGCCGAAGCGCGACAAGGCGACCGATCATCTCGAGCTCGACACGACGCAGATCAGCGGCAACCGCGAGTTGCCGAAGGTCATGTACGTCGTGCCGTGGCGCAGGGCCGATCTCGGGGAACTCGCTGGCCGGCCGCCCAACAGCCTGCTCGAGGAGGCGCTGGCGCCGGTCGATCGTGACGTCTTTCGGCGACAGAACGACTACTACGCGCAGCTGGCGGGGCAGGCCGCCTCGGCCGCGCCGCGGGCCGGCAGCCCCGGCGCGGGCGTGGCGCCGCCAAGACCCGAGGATGAGAAGTAGATCGCGGAATTGAGCGTCTGAGCGCCTTTAGTTTGAGCATTTCCAGTAGTGCATAGCGGCAAGGCATGGGAGTCAGCACGATGAGCATCTTCAGTCACATAGTCGGATTCTTCCAAGGCGGCGGATACATGATGTACCCGATCGCCGCGGTGCTGGTGGTGGGGGCGGCCATCGCCCTCGAGCGCTGGCTCGTCCTGACTCACACCGCGCTGCGCAATCGCGGCCTCTGGAACGAGATCGCACCCCTGCTGGCGCAAGGCAACTTTCGCCAGGCGGTGCAGCTGACTGGCAAGTCCAAGGCTGCGATCGCCCAGATCCTGAGCTACGGGCTGGCGCGAATTGCGTCGGCCCGCCGGCGCGACGATATCGAGAAGGCCATGGAAGAGAGCCTGATGGATATCGTGCCGCGGCTCGAGAAGCGCACGCACTACATTGCCACGTTTGCGAACCTGGCGACGCTGCTGGGACTGCTGGGCACCGTGATCGGCCTGATCAACGCCTTCGCGGCGGTAGCCACCGTCAATCCGGCGGAGAAGGCGAACCTGCTGTCGGCCAGCATCTCGGTGGCGATGAATTGCACGGCCTTCGGCCTCATGACGGCCGTGCCGCTGCTGCTGATTCACGCCGTGCTGCAGACCAAGACCACGGAGTTGATCGACAGCCTGGAGATGGCGTCGGTGAAGTTCCTCAACGCCGTGACCGAGCGGCAGCCGCAGCCGGCGCCGGCCGCGGCCTGAGCGGCGGCCGCCGCCCGCTGAAACCAGAGTTCGCGCATGCGCCGCTCCCAAAGCGTCCGAAGAATGCTGCGCCACCAGCGCCGGCCGTCGGAGCTGCAGCTGGTGTCGATGATCGACATCTTCACGGTGCTCGTGACGTTCCTGCTGATGACCGCCGTGTTCTCCCGCACCGTCATCCTGGAGCTGAAGCTGCCGCCGGCCAATACCGAGTTCAAGGAGCCGCCGCCGGGCTTGCAGCTGGAAATAACCGTGCGCAATGACTCGCTGCAGGTCGGGGACCGGAACTCCGGGCCGCTGAAGACGTTTGCGAGCAAGGACGGCGCCTACGACCTCGATGGGCTGTCGCAATACCTGCAGCAGGTGAAGGCCAGGTTCCCGGAAAAGACCGAAGCGACGATCCTGCTCGAGCCGCAAACCCCGTACGACACGGTCGTCCAGGTCATGGACCGCATCCGGGTGCTCGAAGTCAACGCCGGGCTCAACGTGGTGCAATACGAACTGTTCCCCGATATCTCGATCGGCGACGCTCCGATCGTGGCCCAGAACGGCGCTGCCAGCGCACCAGCCAACGGTGCTGCGCCGGCCGGCGCTGCCAAGCGATGACCGGAGCCGCCGCATGAGCATGTCCAACCGCGCCCGACGCATGCTGCAGCACCAGCTGCGGCATCGCGCCGATGCCGAGCTGAACCTGATCCCGATGATCGACATCCTGAGCGTCATGGTGTCGTTCCTGCTGGTGTATTCGACCAACGTCGAGGTGCTGCAGAACACCAAGGCCATCGAGATTCCGCAATCGGTCTCGGAACGCCAGCCGCGCGTGACCGTGGTGGTGATGCTGACCAAGGACGAGCTGTACGTTCAGGGCGAGCCGATCGCGACGGTGGCCGAGATCCGTTCGTCCGACGGCGCCATCATCGCGCCGTTGCGCGCGGCGCTGAAGCGCCCGACGCTGGTCGGCCAGGCGATGTCGGAAAAGGATCTCGCCGAGCGCGAGATCACCGTGATGGGCGACAAATCGCTGCCCTACGACGTACTCAAGAAGGTCATGGCGACCTGCACCGATGCCGACTACGGCCGCATTTCGCTCGCGGTCATGCAGAAAGACAAGGCCGTGCCCGCCGGCTCGGTGCGTACCTCCTGAAGGGCTGGGACAGACGGATGCAACTCACCGAGTACTACCGTAGCTACCGGCTGCCCTGGGAGGCGGATCCCGAGGAGCAGCGCCGCTTGCGGCGGCTGCTCACGATCGGGCTGCTGCTGCTGGCGCTGTTCGGCCTGGTGCTGCCGTTGCTGCATCTGCCCGCGCCGTCCGAGGCGCCGGAGCAGGCGGTCCCGGAGCGTCTGGCGCGGCTCATGGTGCAGGCGAAGCCCAAGCCGCCGCCGCCGGTGGAGCAGCCCAAGCCGAAGCCGGAGGCCAAGCCGATCGAACCGCCCAAGCCGGTGGACCGGGCAGCCGATGCGCGCAAGAAGGCGCAGCAGTCCGGGCTGTTGAAGTTCCAGGACCAGCTGGCCGACCTGCGCCAGAACGTCGATCTGGCACCGCTCAGCCAGACCAAGAACCTGCAGGGCGCGGTCGGGCAGGACAGCCACGCGGAGCGCTCGCTGATCGCTTCCAAGGCCGGTAGCGGCTCGGCGGGCATCACCACCGCCAATGCCAGCCGCGGCTTCGGTACCGGCGCCGGGGCGCTGACCGGCCATGCAACCACGGTCGTGAATTCGCGCATCGCCGCCGCCGGCGACGGCAGCAACGCCACGCGCACCGCCAGCAACGGCAAGCCGGGACGCAGCCGCGAAGAGATCGAACTGGTATTCGACCGCAATCACGGCGCGATCGACGCCCTGTACCAGCGCGCCTTGCGCGATCTGCCGGACCTGCAGGGCAAACTTGTGCTCGAGTTCACAATTTCCCCGTCGGGCGAAGTGACAGAATGCCGCGTAGTTTCGAGCGAACTCGGGGATGCTGAGCTCGAACGCAAGATCGCGGCGCGCGTCAGACTGTTTCGATTCGAAGCCAAGGATGTTGCGACGATCACCACCACCAAACCCCTGGTGTTCTTTCCCGCCAGCTCAGCCTCGTGAACCTGCAGTCGGAAATCGCATACTTCTCGGAGCTGCCGCCATTGGATCAGGCGCGGCTGATGGCGCTGTTCCTGCACGAATTGACGGTCGAGGGCCGCACTACCTACGGTCCGAGCGTCGACCAGGTGCACGACGGGGCGCGGCTGCGCTTCGTCAACGAAATCGTCTGCCGTCTGGCGCGCTTCATGGAGCAGCTGCTGGCGGACGATCATACGCGCCCGGCCGACGACGTGGTCATGCGCATGCTGCTCTCGCCGCGCGCCGACAAAGCCGCCGAGCGGCTGCTGCTCAATGCCTACCACCGCGCGATCCACGGCTTCGACCGCTACGACACCACGGTGGCGATGGACAACTGACGCTCGCGCACCGTAACGTCACGGTGTGCCTGTGCAGTCACTCAGCCAAGTCCTGATCCTGCTGCTCGCGTCGGTGCTGGTGATCGCACTGGCACGCCGCGTCGGCCTGCCGACCATCCTCGGCTACCTGCTGGTCGGCATCGTCCTGGGGCCGTCCGCGTTCGCGGTGCTGCCCGAGAGCGCGCAGACGCATGCGATCGCCGAGATCGGCGTGGTGTTCCTGCTGTTCACGCTGGGACTCGAGTTCTCGTTTCCGCGCATGGTGGCGCTGAGGCGTGAAGTGTTCGGACTCGGCTCGGCGCAGACGCTCGTGGTCGGCGGCGCCGGTGCCGCGGCGGCGCATGCGCTCGGCATCGCCTGGCCGAGCGCGATAGTGGTCGGCGGCGCGCTGGCGATGTGCTCGACCGCGATCGTGCTGCAGCAGCTGGGCGATCAGGACGAGCTCAACCGCTCGCACGGCCGCCTGTCCTTCGGCGTGCTGCTGTTCCAGGATCTGGCGTTCGTACCATTGCTGGCGCTGGCGACCGCGCAGGCGCAAGGCGAACCGGGTTTCGGCCCCGAGCTGCTGCTGCGCCTGGTGGTGCTCGGCCTGCTGGCGCTGGTTGCGGTGCTGGCGATCGGGCGCTGGGCGCTGCGGCCATTGCTGCGCGAGATCGCGCACAGCCGGTTGCGCGAATTGTTCACCCTCACGGCGCTGCTGATCGTGCTGGCCGCCGCCTGGGTCACGCAGCGGCTCGGGCTGTCGATGGCGCTCGGCGCCTTCCTGGCCGGCATGATGCTCGCCGAGACCGAATACCGGCACCAGGTCGAGGCCGTCATCCGTCCGTTTCGCGAGCTGCTGCTGGGTCTGTTCTTCATCTCAGTCGGCATGCTGCTCGATTTGCGGGTGCTGTACGCGGACCTGCTGGACATCGTGGCGCTGCTGGCGCTGCTGATCGTGGCCAAGGCGCTGCTCACCGCCCTGACCACCCGCGCCTTCGGCGTCAGTCGCTTCAAGGCGCTGCGTACCGGGCTGGTGCTGGCCGGCGGCGGCGAATTCGGCGTGGCGCTGCTGACGATACTGGCGCCGGGCCTGGAGCCGATTCCGGGCCCTGTGACGCAGCCGCTGCTGGCCGCCGTGGTGCTCGGCATGATCGTGAGTCCGGTGATCATCCGCTACAACAAGCGCATCGCGCGCGTGCTGCTGCGGGAGCAAGGTCCGCCCGCCTCGCCGATCGCGCGCGCCGAGACGATCACCACGGAACTGGCCCAGCGCGAGCACGTCATCCTGGTCGGCTTCGGGCGCGTCGGGCGTCACCTGGCGCACGTGCTCGAGTCGCAGGGCTTCGAATATCTGGCCATCGACCTGGATCCGGACAACGTGCGCGCCGCGCGCCAGGCCGGTGTGCCGGTGGTCTGGGGCGACAGCGCCGACGAGGGCCTGCTGCGCCACCTGGGGCTCAATCGGGCGAGCGTGGTCATCGTCACCTTTTCCGATCCCGCGGCCGCGCTCGGTATCGTGCGCGCGGTGCGGCGCATGCGCCAGGACGTTCCGGTGCTGGTGCGCACCCAGGATGACTCGCGGCTGGCGGAGCTGTCGGCGGCCGGTGCGACCGAGGTCGTGCCGGAGACCTTCGAGGCGAGCCTGACTCTGGTGTCGCAGGCCCTCACCTTGCTGCAGCTGCCGGCACCGCAGGTGGCACGGATCGTGGACACGCTGCGCAGGCAGCGCTATGCAACGCTGCGCACCCTGGGCGCTGCGTCGGCGCGGGAGCGCAAGGGCGGATCGGACGAGGAGCTGCGCTCGGTGGTACTGTCGCCGGGCGCCTGGGCGGTCGGCCGGCGGCTCGAGGAGGTGCGCGCGCGCCGCGTCGAGGTCGCGTTTGCCGCGATCCGGCGCCAGGGCATCACCGGGCACGAGCCGGCGGGCGACACCGAGCTGCGCGAAGGCGACGTGGTCGTGATCTACGGCGCCCTCGAGGCGCTCGAGCGCGCCGAGGCGGTGCTGCTGGCCGGCTGATGTCCGGGCAGGCGCCGACGCCGGCTCTGCTTGCAGGTAGAATGCCGCCCCCCATGAAGCGCGAAGACATCCCTTTTCCGACGCGCCACCACCCGCTGCGCGACGACCTCGCGGCGCTCGGCCAGCTCATGGACGAGGTGCTGCGCGAGCAGGGCGGCGAGGAGCTCTGGCAACTGGTCGAGCAGGACCGGCTGACGGCGATGCGCTGGCGCGAGGGGGTGGCGGGCGCGGCCGAGGCGCTGGCGGTGCGCATTCGCGGGCGCCCGCCGCGCGTGGCAGGCGAGCTGGTCCGGGCCCTGTCGGCCTGGTTCCAGCTTGCGAACGTGGCCGAGAAGGTGCATCGCATGCGCCGCCGGCGCGAGTACTTTCAGCGCGACAGCGACCGGCCGCAGCCCGGCGGCGTCGAGGATGCGCTGTCGGAATTGAAATCCTCCGGCCTGGATCTGAAGGATACGCTCGAGCTGCTGTCGCAGCTGTCGATCGAGCCGGTGATGCTGGCGCATCCGATGGAGTCGACGCGGCGCACGACGCTGCGCCGCCAGCAGCGCATGGCCGCGCTGCTGCTGGAGCGCGACAATGCCACGCTCGCGCCGCACGAACGGCGCGCGCTGCTGGAGCGAATTCGCGTCGAGATCAGCGCCGATTGGCAGACCGAGGAGCACCCGCGCGACCGCCTGACGGTCGTCGACGAGCGCGAGCATGCCATTTTCTACTTCGCCGAGATCCTCTATCGCATCATTCCGGCGTTCTACCAGGAGATCGCTGCGGCATTGGGCCGACTGCATGGCGTCTCGCCCGAGACCCTCGAGTTGCCGCTGCTGGTGCGCTTCGGCAGCTGGGTTGGCGGTGACATGGAGAGCTCCGCCGAGGTGCACGGCAAGAGCATCCGCGACACGCTGGCGCGCTCGCAACAGGTCATCATCAACACCTACTACGACGAGTGCCTGGAGCTGGCGCAGACTTTGTCGCAGAGCGCGAGTCGCATCGCGGTGTCGAGCGCGGTCATGCGCCGCGTCGAGGAATACCGCACGCTGCTGCCCGGCGCACAGGCGATGACCCCGTCGCGGCACGACCGCATGCCGTATCGCGTGCTGCTGACGCAGATCGCCGAACGACTGCACGCGACCTACGATGGGCGCTCCAGCGGCTATCAGCAGCCCTCGCAGTTCCGCGCCGACGTCGCGCTGATCACGGACAGCCTGCTCGCCAACCGCGGCGTGCACGCCGGGTATTTCCAGGTGCGGCGACTGCTGTACCGGATCGATACCTTCGGCTTTCACCTGGCAACGCTGGATCTGCGCGCGCACACCTCGGTGCATCACGCGGTGCTCGCCCAGGGCCTCGACGACCCGTCCTGGCGCAGCCGCAGTGCGGCCGAGCGCCACGCGCGGCTGATCGACGTCCTGCAGCGCGACGTCGGCCCGATCGGCGCCTTCGATGCGCTCGGCAAGCGCACGCTGGCGGTGTTCGACGCGATCACGCAGAGCCGTCATCGCTACGGTGCCGACTCGATCGGCCTGTACATCGTCAGCGGCGCCGCCCAGGCCGATGACGTGCTGGCGCCGCTGGTGCTGGCGCGCTGGGCCGGCGCCTACGACAAGGGCAGCGGCGAGGTGGCGCTCGATGTCGCACCGCAGTTCGACAGCGTCGGCACCTTGGAGAGTTGCGGCGACGTGATGAGCTCGCTGCTCGAGGACGGCGTCTACAAGCGCCACCTGGAGGCGCGCGGCCGGCCACAGACCGTACTGATCGGCTACTCCGAGAGCGCCCAGCAGAGCGGCATCGTCGCCTCGCGGCTGGCCGCGTACCGGGCGCAGCGGCTGTTGACGCAGGCGTTGCGCCAGGCGCACAAGCAGCACGTGCTGTTCTACAGCCGTGGCGGCGGCATACCGCGCGGCGGCGGGCGCATCGACGCGCTGCTGCGCGCCTCGCCGGCCGAATCGGTCAGCGGCGTGCTGCGCTTCACCGAGCAGGGCGAGAGCATCAGCCAGAACTACGGCCTGCGCCCGAACGCCATGCGCACGCTGGAACGCGCCTTCAGCACCCTGGCGCTCGCGACGCTCGCGGTCCGGCGCGGGGTGGCGGTGCGCGAAGGCGCGGCGCTCGCCGAATGCGTGGGCCTGGTCGCCGGCCGCAGTGCGCAGGTATGGCATGAGCTGATGTACCAGCAGCCGCAGTTCGTCGATTTCTTCCGCGCCGTGACGCCGATCGACGTCATCGAGCGCATGCAGATCGGCTCCAACCAATCGCAGCGCAGCGCGGATCAGGGGATCGACGCGGTACGGCCCGCGCTCTGGACCTTCGCCTGGTCGCAATCGCGCCACATGCTGCCGGGCTGGTATGGGGCCGGCAGCGGCCTGGCGTTCGCACGCGCCGAGCGCGGCATCGACGTGCTGCGGCTCTGCTACCGCGGCTGGCCGTTCTTCCGCAACCTGATCGACGACGTCGAGGCCATGCTGGCGCGCGCCGACCTGAACATCGGGGCCCAATATGACCGGCTGGCGGCGCCCGACCTGCGTCACTTCAGCGCCGTGCTGCACAGCGAGTACGAGCTCGGCTGTGCGGCGGTGCTGGAGATCAAGGAATCCACGGCGCTGCTGGACACCGACCGGACGCTGCAGCGGGGCGTGGCGTTGCGCAATCCCTACCTCGATCCGCTGCATTTCATCCAGGTCGATATGCTCGAGCGCTGGCGCGCCAGCGGCCGCCAGAACCGCGAGCTGTTCGAGGCGCTGCAGGCCAGCGTCAGCGGCATCGCACGCGGCCTTCAGACCACCGGCTGAGGCCGGGCGATATAACAACGCCGCACGTTGGTCATAACCGCTTTCCCGTTTATCGGGCTGCCGCGCGACCTTAGAGTACCGGCCCTAGTCAGCGGGGCGCGCACGTGTACCGATACGACCAAATCGACCAGACGCTGGTGCGCGAGCGGGTGGTGCAATTTCGCGATCAGACCCGGCGCTTCCTGGCCGGCGAGCTGACCGAGGATGAGTTCCGGCCGCTGCGCCTGCGCAACGGCCTGTACATCCAGCGCTACGCACCGATGCTGCGGGTCGCGATTCCGTACGGGCTGCTCTCGAGCACGCAGCTGCGCACGCTGGCGCACATCGCCCGCACCTACGATCGCGGCTACGGCCACTTCACGACGCGCCAGAACATCCAGTTCAACTGGCCGGCATTGGCGCAGGTGCCCGACATCCTCGCGGAACTGGCGCAGGTGGAAATGCACGCGATGCAGACCAGCGGCAACTGCATCCGCAACATCACCGCCGACCACCTGGCCGGCGTGGCCGCCGACGAGCTCACCGACCCGCGGCCATACTGCGAGATCATCCGCCAGTGGGCCACACTGCATCCCGAATTCAGCTACCTGCCGCGCAAGTTCAAGATCGCGGTGACCGCATCGGCGGCCGATCGCGCCGCAGCCGAAGTGCACGATGTGGGCGTGCGCCTCAAGCGCGGCCCGGACGGCGAGCCCGGATTCGAGATCCTGGCCGGCGGCGGCCTGGGCCGGACGCCGATCATCGGCAAGGTGATCCGGTCATTCCTGCCGCAACCCGATCTGCTGGCCTACCTCGAGGCGGTGCTGCGCGTCTACAACGGCCACGGGCGGCGCGACAACCTCCACAAGGCGCGCATCAAGATCCTGGTGCGTGCGCTGGGCGTGGAAGAGTTCACGCGCCAGGTCGAGCACGAGTTCGAGGCCAATCGCGCATTTGCGCCGCGGCTGCAGGCCGCGGCGGTCGAGCGCATGAGCCGGTTCTTCGCGCCGCCGCCGTACCAGGCACTCGGGGACTGCAGCCCCGAAGCCGGCAGTGACGGCTCCGGCGATCCGGCGCATGACGCCTGGTTGCGCTACAACACCCGGCGCCACAAGGTCGCCGGCTATCGCGTGGTAATCGTATCGCTGAAGAAGCACGGCGAAGCCCCGGGCGACATCAGTGCGCCGCAGATGGATGGGCTGGCGGAGCTGGCCGATCGATTCAGCTTCGGTACCATCCGCAGCACCCACGACCAGAACCTGGTGCTCGCCGACGTGCCGCAGCGGCAGCTGCGGCAGCTATGGCAGGAGCTCGAGGCCCTGGGGCTGGCGACGCCGAACATCGGCACCCTGACCGACATGATCTGCTGCCCCGGGCTCGATTTCTGCGGCCTGGCCAATGCGGGCTCGATACCGATCGCCAGGCAGATACACGCGCGCTTCGACGACCTGGACTACCTGTACGACCTCGGTCCCATCGAGATCAAGATGTCGGGCTGCATGAATGCCTGCGGCCATCATCACATCGGCCACATCGGCATCCTGGGCGTCGATAAGCACGGCAAGGAGTGGTATCAGATCACGCTCGGCGGCTCATCGGCTGCGCCCGCGGCGCTCGGGGAAGTCATCGGCCCATCGGTCGCGAAGGAGGAGGTGGCCGAGACGATCGCCAGGATCCTCGAAGTCTACGTGCGCGAGCGTGACGGCGAGGATGAGCGCTTCCTGCAGACCGTACGGCGTATCGGCATCGAACCGTTCCAGGAGCGCGTCTATGAGACGCATCATACGCCGGCTTGAGGTGGTCGAGGACGACGTGCGCTACTGCGGCGAGGAGCCGGCGGCCGGCGCGCGCACGGTGCTGCCCGCGGCGCAATGGATCGCGGCCGCGCAGGCCGGGCAGGCGGGAGGCGCCGATGCCGTGCTGCTCGCGCCCGCCGACCGGCTGGAGCCGCTCGCCGCGCTGCTGGGCGGGTTGAGCCTGATCGTGGTGGAGTTTCCCAGCATCGGCGAGGGCCGCGGATTCTCGCAGGCGCGCCTGTTGCGCCAGCGGCATGGCTATACGGGGGAGCTGCGCGCGCGCGGCGCCCTGCGGCGCGATCAGCTGTTCTTCCTCGCGCGCTGCGGCTTCGACAGTTTCGATCTCGATCCGGCAGAAGACCTGCACGCCGCGCTCGCGGCGTTCCGCAGCTTCAGCGTCGCCTACCAGGATGGCAGCGACGCGCTGCTGCAGCTGGGCCGCCGATCGCATCCGACCCGCGCCAGCGGTTGAGCCCCCACGCAGCCGGCGGCACGCGCCGGCGGCAGCGAAGCCGGCGGCCGTGGTAGTCTGCGGCATGGCCCGGCGCCGAGCCGTTGTCGACTTCAAAGACCGCTCGGACCCGCCAGTCGATGGGAAGCGCGCAATGCCGTTGTCGAGGTCAAGGTGCAAGAAGAATCGCCGCCGGCTGACGATCTGACGCGAGCGCTCGAGTCCGAACCGCCCATCGATGCTGAACTGTCGATCGATCCGGCCGCGGCGCGGGCCCTGGCGGCGGGCCGGATCGGCGACCCGTTCTCGATCCTGGGGCCGCATCCGGTGCGCGAAGGCATCGTCGTGCGCGCCTATGTGCCGCCCGCCCAGGCGGTCGAGCTGATCGGCGCCGACGGTACGGTGCTCGCGAACCTGCAGCCGCTGCCGCCCCCGGGACTGTTCGCCGGCAGGTTGGCGGCGAGCACCGGCTATCGGCTGCGCATCCATTGGCCGGGCGGCGTGCTGCAGGAAGTCGAGGATCCGTACGCATTCGGGCTGCTGCTCGGGGAGCTCGATATCTACCTGCTCGCGGAGGGCAACCATCTCGAGCTCGGACGCTGCCTCGGCGCGCAGCCGATGAGCATCGGCGGCGTCGACGGCGTGCGCTTCGCGGTGTGGGCGCCGAACGCGCTGCGCGTGTCCGTGGTGGGCGATTTCAACGGCTGGGACGGACGCCGCCATGCGATGCGCAAGCGCGTCGAGGCGGGGGTGTGGGAGCTGTTCGTGCCGCGCCTGCCGATCGGCAGCGTCTACAAGTACGAGATCCTGGGTGCGCACGGCTTGCTGCCGCTCAAGGCCGATCCGGTCGCACTGCAGTCCGAGGCCGCACCGCGCACCGCCTCCGTGGTCGCCGATCCGGCGCCGTTCCAATGGAGCGATGCGCGCTGGCTCGAGCGGCGCGCGCGCGACGGCGCGCTGGTGCACGCGCCGCTGTCGATCTACGAAGTGCATGCGGGATCCTGGCGGCGCGTCGCCGAGCCCGGCTGGCGCGCGCTCAACTGGCACGAGCTCGGCGACCAGCTGATCCCGTACGTGACCGGATTGGGCTTCACCCATCTCGAGCTGCTGCCAGTCATGGGCCATCCGTTCAGCGGCTCCTGGGGATACCAGGTACTCAGTCAATATGCGCCGCAGCCGATGCTGGGCGATCCGCCGGCATTCGCGCGTTTCGTCGATCGCTGCCACGACGCCGGCCTGGGAGTGATCCTGGACTGGGTGCCGGGACACTTTCCGACCGACGCGCACGGCCTGGCGCACTTCGACGGCACTGCGCTGTACGAGCACGCCGATCCGCGCGGGGGATTCCATCAGGAGTGGAATACCGCGATCTACAACCTCGGACGGCGGGAGGTGCATGCGTTCCTGATCTCCAGCGCACTGCACTGGCTCGAGCGCTATCACGTCGACGGCCTGCGCGTGGACGCGGTCGCCTCGCTGCTGTATCGGGACTATGCGCGCCGCGAAGGTGAATGGATACCGAACCAATACGGCGGGCGCGAGAACCTCGAGGCGATCGACTTCCTGCGGCATTTGAACGACGCCGTGAACAAGCGCTGTCCCGGCGCGCTGATGATCGCCGAAGAATCCACGGCCTGGCCCGGCGTGACGCAGGCCACGCGGGATTGGGGGCTCGGCTTCTCGTACAAATGGAACATGGGCTGGATGCACGACACGCTGCGCTACATGCAGCACGACCCGGTGCACCGCTCGTACGCTCATCACGACATGACCTTTGGCCTGCTGTACGCGTTCTCCGAGCGCTTCGTGTTGCCGCTGTCGCACGATGAGGTGGTGCACGGCAAGGGATCGCTGATCGGGCGCATGCCGGGCGATACCTGGCAGCGCTTCGCCAATCTGCGCGCCTATTTCGCCTTCATGTGGACGCACCCGGGCAAGAAGCTGCTGTTCATGGGCGGGGAGATCGCCCAGGACTGGGAATGGAATCACGAGGCCGAGGTCGACTGGGCCGCGCTGGAGCACCCGCTGCATGCGGGCATGCAGCGGCTGATCGGCGACCTGAACCGCGTGTATCGCGAGGCGGCCGCGCTGCATGTGTTCGACAGCGACGGCATGGGCTTTCGCTGGCTGATGGCGGACGACAGCAGCCACAGCGTGTACGCCTTCTGCCGCTTCGGCCGCGACGACACCCCACCCGTGATCGCGGTCTGCAACTTCACGCCGGTGCCGCGCCTGCACTACCGCGTCGGGGTGCCGCGCGCCGGCAATTGGCGCGAGATCCTCAATACCGACGCGCACATCTACGGCGGCTCGAACATGGGAAATGCCGGATGGGTGCACGCGGCAACCACGCCGCTGCACGGCCAGGCCTTTTCTCTGGAATTGACGCTGCCGCCGCTGGCAACGGTATTGTTGCGCTTCGGGGGCTGATCGCCTGATCTCGCCAGGAGGACCACCGGGCATGGCTTCCGATCTACCGACCCGCGCACTACCGGGCACGCCGTATCCGCTGGGTGCGAGCTGGGATGGGCAGGGCACGAACTTTGCCGTGTTCGCCGGCAACGCCGAACGGGTCGATCTGTGCCTGTTCGACGCGGCCGGCCGGCAGGAGCTGCGGCGACTGCCGCTGCGTGAATGCACCGACGGCGTCTGGCACGGTTACCTGCCGGGGCTCGTCCCCGGGCAGCTGTACGGCTATCGCGCGCACGGGCCTTACCGGCCGGAACTGGGTCATCGCTACAACGTGAACAAGCTGCTGCTCGATCCGTACGCGCGGCGCCTGGCCGGCCGCCTGCAGTGGTGCGATGCGCTGTACGGTTACCGTACCAGCTCGCCGCGCGCCGACCTGTCGTTCGACCGCCGCGACAGCGCAGCCGCGGTTCCCAAGGCAGTCGTGACGGCCGAACTCTTCGACTGGGGGGATGATCGGCCGCCGCGCATTGCCTGGACCGACACGGTCATCTACGAGACGCATCTGCGTGGACTGACCATGGGGCTCGACGGCATACCGCCGCGCGCGCGCGGCACTGCCGCCGCACTCGGCCACGATCTCACGATCGGCCACCTCCAGCGCCTGGGCATCACGGCGATCGAGCTGCTGCCGATTCACGCCTTCGTCGACGATCGCGCACTGGTCGAGCACAAGCTGGTGAACTACTGGGGCTACAACACGCTGGCCTACTTCGCCCCCGAGTCGCGCTACCTGTCGGATGGCACGCTGGCGGAGCTCAAGACGTCGATCCGGGCGCTGCACCGCGCCGGCATCGAAGTGCTGCTCGACGTGGTCTACAACCACACCTGCGAGGGCAGCGAACTGGGTCCGACCCTGAGCCTGCGCGGCCTGGACAATGCGGCCTACTATCGGCTGCAGGCCGACAACCCGCGCCACAGCGTCAATGACACCGGCGTCGGCAATACCGTCAACTTCTCGCATTCGCGCGTGATTCAGCTGGCGCTCGACTCGCTGCGCTACTGGGTCGAGGAATTTCACGTCGACGGCTTCCGATTCGACCTGTGCAGCACCCTGGGGCGCGAATCCAACGGCTTCGATCCGGGCGCCGGCTTCTTCGACGCGCTGCTGCAGGATCCGGTGCTGGCGCGCGTCAAGCTGATCGCCGAGCCCTGGGACATCGGCCCGGGAGGCTATCAGGTCGGCAATCATCCCGCCGGCATGGCCGAATGGAACGACAGGTTCCGCGACGAGGTGCGCAAATTCTGGCGCGGCGATTCCGGCCTGCGCGGCGCACTGGCGGCGCGGCTGCAGGGCTCGGCCGATCTGTTCGATCATCACGGCCGCCGGCCCTGGGCGTCGGTGAACATGATCACCTCGCACGATGGCTTCACGCTGCAGGACTGGGTCTGCTACAACGACAAGCACAACGAGGACAACGGCGAGGACAACCGCGACGGCACCGACAACAATCTCAGCAACAACTGGGGCGTCGAGGGCCCGAGCGACGACCCCGCGGTGCTGCTCACGCGCGGGCGCGTCAAGCGCGCGATGCTGGCGACGCTGCTGTTCTCGCACGGCACGCCGATGCTGCTGGGCGGCGACGAATGCGGCCGCACGCAGCGCGGCAACAACAACGCCTATGCCCAGGACTCCGAGCTGTCCTGGTTCGATTGGGCCGCGGCGCGCTCGGGCGCCGGCTGCGAGCAGCAGGCGTTCGTGGCGCAGTTGATCCGCCTGCGCCGACAGTACTGCACGCTGCGCAGCGGCTACTTCCAGCATGGACAGCTCGAGCCCCTGCCGCAGGTGCGTGACATCGAGTGGTTCGATGAAAGCGGCGATACCATGCGCAGCGAGGACTGGCAGTTCACCGAAGGCCGGTTGCTGTGCGTACGCCGGGCCGCGCGGTTGGACGAGTCGCAGGTCGAACTCACCCTGCTGCTGACCAACAACACCGCGGATGCGCACGTGTTCCAGCTGCCCGATCCGACCTTCCGCTGGTGGCTGCGCCTGGACAGTGCCGAGGCGCAGACGGCCGAGCGGGAATTGGATCACTCGAGCGTGGAGGTGGCGGCGCACAGCGTGCAGCTGCTGACGGCGATCGCAGCCTCGAACGCCGTGGATGCCATCGGTGCGGCAACCGGTGAGCGCGCGGCCGGCAGCGAGCGCGTGCAGCCGTCGGCGCCGGCGGCGAAGCTCGAGCCGGTGCCGCCCACGGCGGCCTGAGGCGGCGCCGCGGGCGGTCGCTAAGCCGACGCGCGCGCGTCGAGCTCGATCAGCGCCGCGGCCAGGGCATCGACGTGCTCTTCGCTGTGCGCGGCCGACAGGAAGCCGACCTCGAAGGCGCTGGGGGCCAGGTAGATGCCGCGCTCGAGCAGCGGATGGAACAGCGCCGCAAAGCGCTTGCCCGCATCGGGCGGGAAGCTCTGCGGCGTGCGCATCGGCGTGGCCGGCCGCCCGCCCGCGGAGCCGCAGAGCCAGAAGATCGAGCCGACGCGCTGCAGCGCGATGGTCGGTGCGCGACTGAGTGCGCGCTCCAGCCGTGCGCCGAGCGCCTCGAGGCGCTCGTACAGCCGGCCATCCTCCAGCTGCTGCAGGGTCGCGAGTCCGGCGCACATTGCCAGCGGATTGGCGCTCAAGGTGCCGGCCTGGTAGACGGGGCCGGCCGGCGCGACCAGCTCCATGAGCTCGCGGCGTCCGCCGTAGGCGCCGACCGGGAAGCCACCGCCGATGACCTTGCCGTAGGTCACGAGGTCCGGCTGGATCGCGCTCACGCCCGCGTAGCCCTGAAACCCGAGCCTGAAGACCGAGATCACTTCGTCGAAGATCAGCAGCGCGCCGTGGGCGTGCACGAGGCGCTCGAGTGTCTGCAGGAACTCCGTTCGCTGCGGCAGCAGACCGTAATTCGCCGGCAGCGGCTCGATGATGGCCGCGGCGAGCTCGCGGCCGTGACGCTCGAACATGGCCGCCAGCGCCGCGGTGTCATCCAGCGGCGCGATCAGCGTCTCGTGCACCACGTCGGGTGCCAGGCCGGCGCTGTCGGGCACTGGCGCTTCGGCCAGGCCGGAGCCGGCGCGCAGCAGCATGGAATCGGTGTGGCCATGGTAGCAGCCCTCGAACTTCAGGATCTTCGAGCGGCCGGTCGCGCCGCGTGCCACGCGCAACGCGGACATGACGGCCTCGGTGCCCGAATTGACGAAGCGGATGCTCTGCACCCACGGGATGCGGGCCGTGATCAGCTCGGCGAGCTCGAGGCTGTACGGCTCGGCCGTGCCGAGGCTCCAACCGCGCGCCAGCGCGGCCTCGGCCGCGGCACGCACCCGGGGGTCGGCGTGACCGAGGATCAGCGGCCCGAAGGCCATGCAGAAATCCAGGTACTCACGGCCGTCGACATCGCGCAGGCACGCGCCCGCGCCGCCGGTCATGAAAACCGGCGTGCCGCCCACGCCGCGAAAGGCGCGTACCGGCGAATGCACGCCGCCGGGCGAGACGCGCCGGGCGCGCGTAAACAGCTCATCGGAGCGGCTCGCGGCACGGCTCATGCGGCCAGCCAGTCGCGCGCGTAGCGCGCGCCGTAGGTGATGATCATGCTGGCGCCTGCACGCCGAAAGGCGGTCAGGATCTCGCGGTGCAATGCGGCCCGATTGGCCAGGCCCTGCGCCGCCAGCGCCTCGAGCGCCGCGAATTCGCCGCTCACGTGATACACGGCCCAGGGTTTGCGGATCGCACGCGACAGCTCGCGCAGCAGATCCAGGTAGGGCAGTCCGGGCTTGACCATGAGGATGTCGGCGCCCTCGGCGGCATCGCGCTCGGCACACAGCCACGCGTCGCTGGGGCGTGCCGGGTCGAGCTGATAGGTCGCGCGGTCCCGGAGCGCCGCGCCGGACTTGGGCGCCGAATCGGCCGCTACCCGAAACGGCCCATAGAGGGTGGAATGAAACTTGACCGCGTAGCTCATCAGTATCGTGCGCTCGAGGCCGGCTCCGTCCAGCGCCTGGCGAATCGCCGCGATGCGCCCGTCCATCATGTCGCTCGGTGCGACGCAGTCGGCACCGGCATGGGCGTAGGCCAGGGCTGCCCGGACCAATTCGCCGACGCTGGCGTCATTGTCCAGGTGATCCCCTTCCGCATTGAGCACGCCGCAGTGTCCGTGCGGGGTCGAGGAGCACAGGCAGACGTCGGTCGCGAGCCACAGGTCGCGGCCAAAGCGCGCCTTCAGCGCCCGGACCTGCCCGGCCGTGAACGACCAGTCGATCTGCCGCTCGCTGCGCGCCTGAGGTACGCCGAACAGCAGGAACTTGCGCACCCCGGCGCCCAGGTCGCGCTCGACCTGCCGCAGCAGGGACTCGGCGTTGTCCTGGTGCACGCCGGTGAGCCCGGGTATCGGCGCCGGATGCGCGCCGCCTTCGGCGACGAACAGCGGCTGGATGAGCTGATCGAGGCCGACGTGCACCTCGCGCGTCAGGCTCCGGACATGCTCGTTCTGGCGCAGGCGCCGCAGATTCAGAGGGCTCATGTGATCTCGTGCGATGGCGGATGGATGTCGATGGCTAGTGGATGCGAATCAAGCTCGATCGCCGCTCCCGAGAGTGTGCCGCGATGCGCCGGCCCCGCAGTCACGCATTGTCACATGCGGCGCACGGTCGCGCCGAGGCGGTCCCGCGGGGGGTGCGGCGGGGCGCCCCCGGGGGCGCGCGCCGCTGCGCGCGATGGCGGCATAGCGTCCGGTTGCCCTGAACTTATGTGCCAAAGTTATGAGGCCGTCGCGCAGAATGATGGCCCTCATGATAGCAGTCAGCGCCCCGAACCGCGCCGTGGATCCGACCCCGACGGCAAAGGCCGAAGCCAGCGTGGCGCTGCTGCAGCGGGCGGTCGCCGAGTATGGCCGCCTGGTCTATAGCAACAGCCTGGGTGCCGAGGCCATGGTCCTGACCGACCTGATCTGCACCCACGTGCCCGAGATCGACATCGTCAGCATCGACACCGGCCGGTTGCCGGAGGAGACCCTGGCGCTGCTCGAGCGTCTGGAGCACCGCTACAATCGGCGCATTCGGGTCTTCTACCCCGACGCGCAGGCGGTCGAGCACTATGTGCGCGAGCACGGCATCAATGGTTTCTACAACAGCCTCGGTGAACGCGTCGGCTGCTGCCAGATCCGCAAGATCGAGCCGTTCAAGCGCGCCGTGGCCGGCTACGCGGCCTGGGTCACCGGCGTACGCCGCGAGCAGTCGGATCTGCGTTCCGGGGCAGTGCCGATCGCCTATGACGAGCAGTACGAGCTGCAGAAGATCAGTACGCTGCTCGAGTGGACCGAAGCGGAGGTCTGGAGCTTCATCCGCACGCGGCAGCTCCATTACAGCCCGCTGCACGAGCGCGGCTATCCGAGCATCGGTTGTGCGCCCTGTACGCGCGCGATCGCACCGGGGCAGGATCATCGTGCCGGCCGCTGGTGGTGGGAGCACCCGGATTCGCGTGAATGCGGGTTGCATCCGCGCCGCCGGCCCGCGGCCGCCGGCTAGGCGCCTGCCCGCCGCGCCGCGGGACAGTGCGCGGCCGTTTCGCTAAGGTCCGGGTTATGGACTATCTGCCGGTATTCCTCGACCTGCGCGGGCGGCTGGTGCTCGTGGTCGGCGGCGGCGCGGTGGCGAGCCGCAAGGTGGAGCTGCTGCTGCAGGCGCAGGCGCGCGTGCGCGTGGTCGCGCCGCAGCTGCATCCGGAGCTCGTGCGCCATCGCGATGCCGGCCGCATCGAGCACCACGGCGGCGAATTCGAGCCGCAGCAGCTCCAGGGCGCGGCGTTCGCGATCGCGGCCACGGATCAGCGCGAGATCAATCATGCGGTGGCCGCGGCGGGCGCCGCGCGCGCCGTATTCGTCAACGTCGTGGATGACGTCGGCGCCTCGTCGGCGCTGATGCCGGCCATCGTCGACCGTTCACCGCTGATCGTCGCCGTCGGCACGGGCGGGCATTCACCGGTGCTGGCGCGCCGGGTGCGCGCGCAACTCGAGGCATTGCTACCCGAGCGGCTCGGAGAGCTGGCGCGGCTGGCCGGCCGCGCGCGCGAACGCGCCCGGCTGCTGCTGCCGGACATCGACCAGCGGCGCCGCTTCTGGGAGCGCCTGCTGGCAGGCAGCGTGGCGAGCCAGGCGCTGGCCGGCCGCGCGCAGGAGGCGCAGCGGCTGCTGGACGATGCCCTGCAGGCGGCCGCGTCCGGCGCTCCCGGCGCGCGCGGCGAGGTCTATCTGATCGGGGCGGGCCCCGGCGATCCGGATCTGCTCACGCTGCGGGCGCAGCAGTTGCTGCAGCAGTGCGACGTGGTGCTGTACGACCGGCTGGTGAGCGCGGCGGTGCTGGCGCGCGCGCGCCGCGACGCCGAACGCGTGTTCGTCGGCAAGGAATCGGGCCGCCATCGGGTGACCCAGGAGCGTATCCATGCGCTGCTGCTCGAGCATGCCGGCCGCGGAATGCGCGTGGCTCGCCTCAAGGGCGGCGATCCGTTCATATTCGGGCGCGGCGGGGAGGAGATCGACGTGCTGGCGCGCGCCGGCATCACCGTCATCGTGGTACCGGGCATCACGGCCGCGCTCGGCGCGGCGGCAGCGGCGGTGCTGCCGCTGACGCAGCGCGGGCAGGCGCAATCGGTGACGTTCGTGACCGCCACCGGCGAGGGCGCCCAGGCGCTCGACTGGCGATCGCTCGCCGCGCCGCTGCAGACGGTCGTGTTCTACATGGGCGTAGCGCAGCTGCCGCGCATCGTCGCGCACCTGCGGGCGCACGATGCGCCGGCGACGCGGCCGGCGGCGATCGTGGAGCGCGCCACCCTGCCGGAACAGCGCGTGATCGCCGGCTGTCTGGACGACATCGTGCAGCGCGCGCAGGGCGCGCAGGTGCAGGCCCCGGCGCTGCTGATCGTCGGCGACGTGGCGGCCCGCGCGGCACACGCGCATGGGCAGCAATTCATAGGTTCGTTGGTTCCGACAGGAAGCACCAAGGCATGAACATCGTGAAGGACTTCGTCGAGGCCGTCGGCCGCACGCCATTGATCCGGCTGCGGCGTGCGAGCGAGGAGACCGGCTGCGAGATCCTCGGCAAAGCCGAGTTCATGAATCCGGGCGGTTCGGTCAAGGATCGCGCCGCCCGGGCGATCGTGCTCGACGCCGAGCAGCGCGGCCTGCTGGTGCCGGGCGGCACCGTGGTGGAAGGCACCGCCGGCAACACCGGCATCGGCCTGGCGCATGTCTGCAACGCGCGCGGCTATCGCTGCGTGATCGTCATGCCCGACAATCAATCACCCGAGAAGTATGCGCTGATCGAGGCCCTCGGGGCCGATGTGCGGCGCGTCAAGGCCGTACCCTACAGCGACCCGAACCATTACCAAAGGGTCGCCGCGCGGCTGGCGCAGGAACTGGTGAACGCGATCTGGAGCAATCAGTTCGACAATACGGCCAATCGGCGCGCCCACGTACAGACCACTGGCCCGGAGATCTGGGAGCAGACCGGCGGGCGCATCGATGCATTCGTGGCGGCCAGCGGCACCGGCGGCACCGTGGCCGGGGTGTCCGAGTATCTCAAGTCGCGCAGCCGCAGCGTGCGCACCGTGCTGGCCGATCCACCCGGCAGCGGATTGTACGAATACATCCGCCATGGCGTGGTCAAGATCACCGGCAGCGGATCGATCACCGAAGGCATCGGCATCGGCCGCGTGACCGCCAACATGCTGGATGCGCCGATCGACGATGCGGTGCATATCGAGGATTCCGAGACCGTACGCTACGTGCATCGGCTGGCGCGCGAGGAAGGGCTGTTTCTCGGCAGTACCAGCGGCATCAATGTCGCGGCGGCGGTGCAGGTCGCGCGCGAGATCGGGCCGGGCCGCACGGTGGTCACCGTGCTGTGCGACGGCGGCGCGAAGTATCTGTCGCGCCTGTTCAATCGCGACTGGCTGGCGCAGAAGGGACTGCTCGAGGCGGCCAGCCCGCAGGCGGCCGCCGGTTGACGCACCCGGCGGCGTCGTGCGCGGCGCCCGTGCATCCAGCGGCTGGACCCCCGAGGCCGGCGCCGGTACAGTCCCGGGGCATGAAGATCCCGCGATTCGCCGCGCCACTGGTACTGGCGCTGCTGGCCGCCGCGCCGGCGAATGCCGCGTGGCTCAAGCGCTCGGTCGACGGCATCATGGGCACACGCATCTACGTCGAGCTCTGGGCCGACGACGATGCCAGGGGCGAGGCCGCGATCGACGCCGTGCTGGACGAGATGCGGCGCATCGACGATTCGATGAGCACCTACAAGCCCACCAGCGAGGTCTCCAGGGTCAATGCGCTGGCGGCCCAGCAGCCGGTGCCGATCAGCCGCGAGCTGTTCGACCTGCTGACCACCGCGCTGGACTACTCACGCATCACCGAGGGCGCGTTCGACATCACCTATGCCAGCGTCGGCTACATGTACGACTTCCACGCGCACAAGAGGCCCACCGAGGGCCAGATCCAGGCGGCGCTGCCGGCGGTCAACTATCGGCACGTGCTGCTCGACGCGGCGGCGCGTACCGTGCGCTTCTCGCAACCCGGCGTGCGCATCGATCTGGGCGGCATCGCCAAGGGCTATTCCGTCGACCGCGGCATCGAAATCCTGCGCCAGCGCGGCTACACGCATGCGCTGGTCAACGCCGGCGGCGACAGCCGCGTGATCGGCGATCGCTTCGGCCGGCCGTGGGTGATCGGCATTCGGCATCCGGACCACCCCGATCAGGCAATCACCCGCATCCCGCTCATCGATGCCGCGTTCTCCACCTCCGGGGACTACGAGCGCTATTTCGACGAAGACGGCGTGCGCTACCACCACATCATCGATCCGCACACCGGTCATTCGGCCAGCAAGGTCCGCAGTGCCACCATCATCGCGCCGACCGCGACGCGCACGGACGGTCTGTCGAAGACGGCATTCGTGCTCGGACCCGAGGAGGCGATGCGGATCTACAATCGACTCGACGACGTGGATGCGGTGCTGGTGACGCCCGACGGACGCATTCTGTATTCGAAGGGCCTGGAGCCCGGCAACACGACGCCGCCGCCGCCGGCGACGGCAGGCGCAGCGGGTGCCGGCGCCGCGGCGCCGGACGGCAGCGCAGCCGCATCCGGCGCGCATTAGAGCGGCCGCTCGCCATCGTGAACGAAGCGATCGAGAATTCGAGCGCGCGGTACGACTACCGGCCGCGCATCGGCGGCCGGCATTGCGCCGTCAGCGGCCGAACCTGCAAGCGCAGGGGCGATTTCGCTATACTGCCCGAGTAGCGCCTATGCGAACGCGATTCCTGCCCCTGCTACTGCTGCTGCTCGGCATGGCCCCGGCCGGGCGCGCCGCTCCCGCCTGGATTCAGGGTACCA
>DAHUYP010000010.1 GCA_027315105.1 Gammaproteobacteria bacterium | reverse complement strand
CGGCGAACCCGCCCGCCGCTGCCGCCTCCGGCTCGCCCCCGCCCAGCAGCGACTGGACCTCGGCGTGCTGCGCCTGCAGCGCCCGCATGAGCCGCTCGCGCCGCTCGTTCTCCTCGCGGTCGATCTGCTCCTGGGTGCGGATCTCGATCTTCGTGAGCGTCGACACGGTGTCGAACTTCACGCGCTCGAGCATGGCCGAGAACAGCTCGAACGCCTCGCGCTTGAATTCGAAGCGGTAGTCCTTCTGCGCGTAGCCGCGCAGATGAATTCCCTGGCGCAGGTAGTCCATCGCCGCCAGGTGCTCGCGCCAGTGCTGATCGAGCGTACGCAGCACCACGTCGCGCTCGATGTGGCGCATGATCTCGGCGCCGTAGCGCTCGACCTTCTGCTGGTACGCGGCACGCACCGCGCCGAGGATGCGCGCGCGCAGCGGCGCCTCCTCGAGTTGCGGCTCGGATGCCAGCCAGGCCCGCGCGTCGAGCACGAGGTTCAGGTCGCGCCGCAAGGCCTCCTGCAGGCCCTCGAGGTTCCAGTCCTGCGGCACGCTGTGGGGCACCACGAACTGCTCGATCAGGCCCGTGGCCGCATCCTCGAACATCTCGGCGATCGCGCCGCTCATGTCCGCCGTACCGAGGATCTCGGTGCGTTGCTGGTAGATGACCTTGCGCTGGTCGTTCGCCACGTCGTCGAACAGCAGCAGCTGCTTGCGGATGTCGAAGTTGTGCGACTCGACCTTGCGCTGCGCCTTCTCGATCTGGCGCGTGAGCATGCCGCTCTCGATGACCTCGCCTTCCTTCATGCCGGCGAACTGCAGCAGCCGCTTGGTGCGGTTCGGATCGCCGAAGATGCGCATCAGGTTGTCTTCCATCGACAGGTAGAAGCGGCTCGAGCCCGGATCGCCCTGGCGGCCCGAGCGGCCGCGCAGCTGATTGTCGATGCGCCGGGATTCGTGGCGTTCGGTGCCGATGATGTGCAGGCCGCCCGCGCCGATCACCTGATCGTGGCGCTGCTGCCAGCCCGGGCGCACCGCGTCGCGTGCCGCCTGATCCGCCTCCGGTCCGAGCGCGGTCAGCTCGGCCTCGAGATTGCCGCCCAGCACGATGTCGGTGCCGCGGCCGGCCATGTTGGTGGCGATCGTGACGGTGCCGGGGCGGCCGGCCTGCGCGACGATGTGCGCCTCGCGCTCGTGCTGCTTGGCATTGAGCACCTGGTGCGCGATGCCCTCCTGCTGCAGCAGTGCGGCGAGGAATTCGGAGGTCTCGATCGAGGTCGTGCCGACCAGCACCGGCTGCGAGCGCTGCGCGCAATCCCGGATGTCGGCGATGATCGCCTCGAACTTGTCCTTCTGCGTCAGATAGACGTAATCCGACAGGTCCTTGCGAATCATCGGCCGATGGGTCGGTATCACGACCACCTCGAGCCCGTAGATCTGCAGGAACTCCGGCGCCTCGGTGTCGGCCGTGCCGGTCATGCCGGCGAGCTTGCCGTAGAGGCGGAAGAAATTCTGGAACGTGATCGAGGCGACCGTCTGGTTCTCCTCGCGCACCCGCACGCCCTCCTTGGCCTCCACCGCCTGGTGCAGGCCGTCGGACCAGCGCCGGCCCGGCATCGTGCGGCCCGTGAACTCATCGACGATGATGACTTCGCCGCCGCGCACGATGTATTCGACGTCACGCTTGTAGAGCGCGTGCGCGCGCAGCGCCGCATTCAGATGATGCATCAGGCGGATGTTGGCCGTGTCGTACAGGCTTTCCCCGGCGTGCAGCAGGCCAGCCTCGAGCATCAGCCGCTCGACGTGCTCATGGCCTTCCTCGGCCAGGTGCACCTGCTTGCCCTTCTCGTCCACCGAGTAGTCGCCCGGGCCATCCTCGCTCTTCTGGCGCACCAGCCGCGGCACCAGCTGGTTGATGCGCACGTAGACCTCGGTGCTCTCTTCCGCCGGCCCGGAGATGATCAGCGGCGTGCGCGCCTCGTCGATCAGGATCGAATCCACCTCATCGACGATTGCGAACGACAGCGAGCGCTGCACGCGGTCCTCGAGCCGGTAGGCGAGGTTGTCGCGCAGGTAGTCGAAGCCGAACTCGTTGTTGGTGCCGTAGGTGATGTCGCACGCATAGGCGGCGCGCTTCTCGATCGAATCCTGCGCGTTCTTGATCACCCCGACGCTGAGCCCCAGGAACCGGTACACGGGCCCCATCCAGTCCGCGTCGCGCTGCGCCAGGTATTCATTGACCGTCACCACGTGCACACCGTGGCCGGGCAGCGCGTTGAGGTAGGCCGGCAGCGTCGACATCAGCGTCTTGCCCTCGCCGGTGCGCATCTCCGCGATCTTGCCCTGGTGCAGGCCGATGCCGCCGATCAGCTGCACGTCGAAGTGCCGCATCTTCAGCGTGCGCTGCGCCGCCTCGCGCACCACCGCGAACGCCGCGGGCAGCAGCTGATCGAGCGTCGCGCCCTGCGCGAGCTGGGCGCGAAACTCGACCGTCTTGTTGCGCAACGCCTCGTCGGACAGTGCCTGCAGCCCCGGCTCGAGCACCGCGGCCTCGCGCACCAGGCGGGAATAGCTTTTGACGAGCCGATCGTTGCGGCTCCCGAACACGCGGGTCAGCGTCTGTAACACCAGCAATCCTTTGGAGAATAACGAGCCGTGTCAGTGGCTTAGAGCGCTGCCACCGGACCTTAAGCCGGCTATTGTAAGGGTAGACCGGGCGAGGATGTAGTCGTTCGCGGGCCGTGCCGGTCCCAAGGCGGTGCAGCCTCGAGGAGCTTCGATGCCCGCGGAAGCCGCCGCCACACGGCGGCCCGGCGCCGGCTCAGCGGCCCACGTACCCCATCGGATCGATCTGCCGCCCGTCCTTGAGCACCTCGAAGTGCACGTGCGGGCCGGTCGAGCGGCCGGTCGAGCCCACTTCCGCCACCGCCTGGCCGCGCTCCACCTCATCGCCGACGCTGACCAGGGTCTTGGAGGCATGCGCATAGCGCGTCACCAGGCCATTGCCGTGGTTGACCTCGACCAGATTGCCGTAGCCCTCGCGCGGCCCGGCCCAGGTCACGATCCCCGAGGCGACCGCGAGCACGTCCGTGCCGGTGTCGCTGGCGAAGTCCACGCCCTTGTGAAAGGCTTCCTCGCCGTTGAAGGGGTCCATGCGCTCGCCGAAATACGACGAGATATAGCCGTCGCGGACCGGCCGTCCCGAAGGCTTGATCTCGGCCAGCAGTTGCCGGCCGACGATCACGTTATCGAGTGCCGAGAATTGCGCGCTTCGGCTATCGATGCGCCGGCTGAGCTGCTCGATCATCGCGCTCAGATCCGGTATCTGCGCACCGCGGCCGACCCCATCGGACTCCGACCCGCCCTGCGGCGGATCGCTGTCGAAATCGAACTCCCGGCTGTTGATGTTGGCCATCTGCGTCAGCCGCTTGCCCAGCGCGTTGAGGCGGATGACGTGGGCATCGATGAGCCCCAGGCGCATGGCCAGGCCATCCACCCGGTCCTGCAGCTGCGTCTTCAGGGCCGCGATCTGGGCCTGCTCCGCGCGCAGCGCCGCCGTCGGGTTGGCGAGCGCCATGCGGGCCATGCTGCGCCCGCCGAGCGTGAGTCCGAGCGCGAACGTGCTGGCCAGCAGGCCGAGGCCCAGGATCGTGACGATGACCAGGGTGATCGGGTGCGACAGGTTCAGGTGCCGGGCCTTGCCTTCGCGGCGCGAGAAGAAAATCACATTCATGCTCGTCGCTCCCGTGTGTCGGCGACTACCCTGGGCCCGGCGCGCAGCCGGCCTCGGGTTTCCGCGTGAACATAACCATCGCCCATCGGCGCATTGGGTGCGCCGAAGCCGCCACTTCCCAAACCGGCACGCCGGCGATGACGAGCCCCCCCTGTGCACCCGCACGGCCAAAATGCAGTAGCCTTACGGCCCGGCAACCCCGCTGTCATGGCGACCTTCCGCTGTAGACCGGTGGCTTTGCGTCCCCGCCTTTCGGCGGGTTTGCCCTTGATCGGTGCGTCCGACTATGCCCAAGAAGCCTCCGGCTGACAAGAAGACTGGCGCACGGAATCGCCGCCCATCGCGCGCGCGGGGGGGCGAACCGTGCACCAGTGCCGCGAATAAGTCAAAACCCGTCAGCGAGTTACTGATGTCGCGGCCGATCCTGCGCCGGATCGCGGCCGGCATCCCGGTGCAGCAGTCCTGGGCCGGCTGGCTGCGCACGACGCTCGCCGGCGAGCTCGCCGGCCACGTCGTCAGCGTGGTGCCGAAGGGCGCCGAGCTGGTCGTGTTCGCGGATTCGGCGGCCTGGAGCGTGCGCCTGCGCTATGCGCTCGCGGCCATGGGGCCGGCGATCGCCGCGCGCGATGCGAGCATCCGGCGCACCAGCGTGCGGGTGCAGCCGGCGTCGGCGCCGACTCCTTAGGACGCGAGCGCGGTGGCCGGCTCGGTGGCGTGCGCCGGCACGTAGGAAATCGGTGCCTGCTCCGCGCGTTCGAACACCACCTCTTCCCAGGCCTGCTCGTCGGCCAGCAGCGTGCGCAGCAGCCGGTTATTGAGCCCGTGGCCGGACTTGTGGCCCGAGAACTCGCCGATCAGGCTGTGGCCCAGCAGGTAGAGATCGCCGATCGCGTCCAGGATCTTGTGCTTGACGAACTCGTCCTCGTAGCGCAGGCCGTCCTCGTTCATCACGCCGACGTCATCCAGCACGATGGCGTTGTCGAGCGTGCCGCCGAGCGCCAGGTTATGCGCGCGCAGCGTCTCCAGGTCGCGCATGAAGCCGAAGGTGCGTGCGCGGCTGATCTCCTTCAGGAACGAGGTGGTGGAGAAATCCATGGTCGCGCGCTGCATGCGGCGCTTGAAGATCGGATGATCGAACTCGATCTCGAAATTGACCTTGAAGCCCTCGAACGGGTCGAAGCGCGCCCACTTATCCCCGTCCTGCACCCGCACGGTCTTCTTCACGCGGATGAAGCGCTTCGGCGCCGCCTGCTCCTCGATGCCCGCCGATTGCAGCAGGAACACGAACGGGCCGGCGCTGCCATCCATGATCGGCACCTCGCCGGCGGTCACGTCGACGCAGGCATTGTCGATACCCAGGCCGGCAAAGGCCGAGAGCAGATGCTCGACGGTCGAGATGCGCGCCTCGCCGTTGACCAGCGTCGTACCGAGCGTGGTCTCGCCGACGTTCTCGGCGCGCGCGCGGATGTCCACCGGCTGCGGCAGATCGGTGCGGCGGAAATAGATGCCGCTGTCGGCCGGCGCCGGCCTGAGCGTCATCATGACCTTCTTGCCGGTGTGCAGCCCCACGCCGGTGGCACGAATGGAATTTCTGAGCGTTCTCTGTCCGAGCATAAATGTGCTTCCGGGCCTGCTGACTTGGCCGTCCACGCAACCAGGCGCTGGCGCCCCCGGCCGGCGGCGCGGCGCACGAACACGCCGATCCGCCCCCGGTCGCGGGCATCAAAGGGGCGCTACCCTATCACAGCGGCGACGGCGTGGCTGCCGGCGCCGTCGCACTTTCCCGCGACCCGCTCAGTCCGCCTGCCGGCGCAGGAACGCCGGAATATCCAGCAGTTCCTCCGACTCCGGCGCGCCCTGCAGGCCATCGCCGACGGCACGCTGGCGCACGATGGTCGGCTTGTCGAGCACCGAGTAGTCGCTCGGCGTCAGCGGCCCGCGCGTCCGGGCGCCGCGCGCCGACGCCGCCTCGGCGCCGCGCGCGCTCGCCATGTCGCGGCCCGGCGCAGCGTCGCGCGCCGGCAGGACGATACGTTCCATCGGCCCCTCGCGGGGCCCCTCGCGGCCCGAATCGCCGCGGCCGCGCTGTGCTGCAGCGCCGCGGCCCAGCCCGGTCGCCACCACCGTGACGCGGATCTGATTGCTCATGTCCGGATCGATCACGGTGCCCACCACGACGGTGGCGTCGTCGGAGGCGTACTCCTTGACGATCCGGCCCACTTCCTCGAACTCGCCGATCGACAGATCCAGGCCGGCGGTCACGTTCACGAGGATGCCGTGGGCGCCCGCCAGATTGATGTCCTCGAGCAGCGGCGAGGACACCGCGGCCTCCGCCGACTGCCGTGCCCGGCTCTCGCCGCTGGCCGTACCGCTGCCCATCATGGCCATGCCGGTCTCGCTCATGACGGTGCGAACGTCGGCAAAGTCCACGTTGATGAGGCCCGGCCGCGTGATCAGCTCGGCGATGCCCTGCACGGCTCCCTGCAGCACCTGGTTCGCGGCCTTGAAGGCATCGAGCAGAGTCGTGCTCGGCCCGAGCACCGTGAGCAGCTTCTGGTTCGGGATCGTGATCAGGGAATCCACGTTCTTGGTCAATTCCGCGATGCCATGATCGGCCACCAGCGAGCGCTTGCTGCCCTCCATCTGGAACGGTTTGGTGACCACCGCCACCGTCAGGATACCGAGCTCGCGCGCGATCTGCGCCACGATCGGCGCCGCACCCGTGCCGGTGCCGCCGCCCATGCCGGCGGTGATGAACAGCATGTCGCAGCCGTCGATCAGCTCGATGATGCGATCGCGGTCCTCCATCGCGGCCTGGCGGCCGATCTCGGGGTCCGCCCCCGCACCCAGGCCCTTGGTGATGTTGCAGCCTATCTGCAGCGAGGTCTTGATCTTGGAGGCCTTGAGGGCCTGCGCGTCGGTATTGATACAGATGAAGTCGACTCCCTCGATTCCGGTCGACACCATGTGTGAGACGGCGTTGCCGCCGCCGCCTCCCACGCCTATCACCTTGATGACAGCGCTCTGGCTGTATGCGTCCATCAGTTCGAACATCTGTGGGCTCCTTGAAGTTTTCCCCGGGCGGTCGAATCAGTTTGGTAGATCAGAAATTTCCCTTGAACCAGCTCTTCATGCGATCGAGCACGCCGGCCACGTTGCCGCTCAGTGCCGCCGAGCGCGACGCGGGGGCGGTGTTCTCGCGGGCGTAGAGCAGCAGCCCGACGCCGGTCGAGAACATGGGATTGCGCACCACGTCGGTCAGTCCCTTGACCTGCGTCGGCAGTCCCAGCCGCACCGGCACGTGAAAGATCTCCTCGGCCAGCTCGATCGCGCCTTCCATGCGCGCGCTGCCGCCGGTCAGCACGATGCCGGCGGCGATCACTTCCTCGAAGCCGCTGCGGCGCAGCTCCTCGCGGATCAGGTTGAACAGTTCCTCGTAGCGCGGCTCGACGATCTCGGCCAGCGTCTGGCGCGCCAGGCGGCGCGCCGGCCGCTCGCCGACGCTCGGCACCTCGATGCTCTCGTCCGGATTGGCCAGCTGCGAGAGCGCGCAGGCGTAGCGGATCTTGATGTCCTCGGCGTACTGCGTCGGCGTGCGCATCGACACCGCGATGTCGTTCGTGACCTGATCGCCGGCGATCGGGATCACGGCCGTGTGGCGGATCGCGCCGCCCGAGAACACGGCGATGTCGGTGGTGCCGCCGCCGACGTCCACCAGGCACACGCCGAGTTCCTTCTCGTCCTCGGTCAGCACCGCGAAGCTCGACGCCAGCTGCTCGAGCACCACATCCTCGACCACCAGTCCGCAACGCTGCACGCACTTGATGATGTTCTGCGCCGCGCTGTCGGCGCCGGTCACGATGTGCACCTTGGCCTCGAGCCGCACGCCCGACATGCCGATCGGATCGCGGATGCCCTCCTGGCCGTCGATGATGAATTCCTGCGGCAGCACGTGCAGGATGCGCTGGTCGGCCGGGATGGCGACCGCCTTGGCGGCATCGATGACGTGCTCGACGTCGCCATGGGTGACCTCGCGGTCGCGAATCGCGACCACGCCGTGCGAGTTCAGGCTGCGCACGTGGCTGCCGGCGATGCCCGCGTACACGGAGTTGATCTCGCAATCGGCCATGAGCTCGGCTTCCTCGACCGCGCGCTGGATCGATTGCACGGTCGACTCGATGTTCACCACCACGCCCTTCTTCAGGCCGCGCGATGGCTGCGAGCCCAGGCCGATCACCTCGATCGCGCCCTCGGGCGTGAGCTCGCCGACCAGCGCCAGCACCTTGGAGGTGCCGATGTCGAGTCCGACGATGACGTCTTTCTTGTCCTGCTTTCTAGCCATTGCGATCCGCTCGTTGTCCCGTCACCGCCACACGGCCCGCGCCGCCCTTCCAGCCGACCGCGAAGCCGTTGCTGTAACGCATGTCCACGTAGGCGATGTCGGCCGCGCGCTGGCTCACGAGCTTCGCTGCCGCCGCCACGAAGCGCTCGAGGCGCTCGTCGATCTGCCGCCGTCCGAGCCGCACCACCACGCCGTCGTCGAGCGTGAAGCTCCAGGCCCCGCGCGCATCGAGCGCCATGGCCGCGAGCCGCATGCCGGCCTCGGTCAGGCGGCCCTGCGCGGCGAGGTAGCGCGCCGTGACCTCGGCCTCGGCGCCTTCCGGGCCCGCGAGCTGCGGCAGCTCGGGCGGCACGAATCGCGCCTCGCTCAGGAACAGCTCGCCGCGCGCATTGAGCAGACCGGCGTCGTTCCAGCGCGCCACGGCGGCCTGCTCGACGATCTCGATCCGCAGGCCGCGCGGCCAGCTGCGCGCCACGAGCGCGGCATCGACCCAGGGCAGCGTGCGCAGGCCGCGGCCGATGCCGGCCAGGTCCACGCTCACCAGTCCGGCTCCGGCCAGATGCGTGCGCACGACGCGCTCGACCTCGAGCGCCGAGACGCGCTGCAGCCGGCCGCTGACGATGACGCGCTGGATCGGCTGATCGAGCAGCCAGCCCAGCGCCGCGAGCGCCAGCGCGATCACGGCCAGTCCCGCCAGGCTCGCGCCGATGCGCCGCCAGTTGAGCCGCGGCAGCTGCCAGCGCCGGACACCCGGCGCACTGCGGCGATTGTTGCGTTTGCGCTTGAGCATCGGCCGCATCAGCTCCCCGACCGCCGGCGCACCAGGCTCGTTTCCAGGATCCGCCACACCAGCTGATCGAAATCGATGCCGGCCGCGCGCGCCGCCATCGGCACCAGGCTGTGGTCGGTCATGCCCGGCACGGTGTTGATCTCGAGCAGCAGCGGCCGGCCGGTGCGGTCCATCATGAAATCCGCGCGGCCCCAGCCCTCGGCGCCGCAGGCATCCAGGCTCGCCAGCGCCAGGCGCGCCAGATGATCCTCGGCCGCCGGCGACAGTCCCGACGGGCACAGGTAGCGCGTGTCATCGCGCAGGTACTTGGCCTCGTAGTCGTAGAAGCTGCGCGGGGTCTCGATGCGAATCGACGGCAGGGCCTGGCCCTGCAGCATCCCAACCGTGTATTCCCCGCCGCTGATCCACGGCTCGGCGAACACCACCGGATCGAACTGCCGCGCCTGCTGCCAGGCCGCCGACAGGTCCGGCGCGTGCTCGACCCGCGTCATGCCGACGCTCGAG
Organism: Gammaproteobacteria bacterium; assembly: GCA_027315105.1. GTDB lineage: Bacteria > Pseudomonadota > Gammaproteobacteria > Steroidobacterales > Steroidobacteraceae > FEN-1191. The sequence goes on along the minus strand of DAHUYP010000010.1, from coordinate 15,846 downwards.
CCCTGCGAGGCGGGCTTGACGATCAACGGCAGCCCGAGCCGCTCGAGCGCCAGATCCAGATCCGCCTCGGCGCGCAGCACCACGAAATCCGAGGTCGGCACGCCCACGGCCTGCGCCAGGCGCTTGGTGCGCAGCTTGTCCATGCCGATCGCCGAGCCCATGACGCCGCTGCCGGTATAGGCGACGCCGAGGAACTCGAGCGCACCCTGGACCGTGCCGTCTTCGCCGCCCGGGCCATGCAGCGCGATCCACACGCGCTCGACCCCGAGCGCCGTCAGGTCCGCCAGCGGCCGATCGGCCGGATCGAATCCCAGCACGTCGACGCCGCGCCGCCGCAGCGCCGCGAGCACCGCCTGTCCGCTCACCAGCGACACCTCGCGCTCGCTCGATGCGCCGCCGTAGAGCACCGCCACCCGGCCGAACTCGGCGGCGTCCTGGACCCGGTGCAACCCATTGGTATCGTGACGCAGGCGCATCAGTGACGGGCTCCGTGGTCGTCGCCGGGACTCGCGGCCGCAGCCTCGCCGATGATCCGCACTTCGGGCTCGAGCTCGATGCCGTGCACCTGCCGCACCGTGGCGCGCACGTGGCCGATCAGCTGCTCGAGCTCTGCGGGCCGCGCCCGGCCTTCATTGACGATGAAATTGGCGTGCTTGTCCGACACCACCGCATCGCCGATGCGATAGCCCTTGAGCCCCGCCGCCTCGATCAGGCGCGCCGCGTGATCGCCGGGCGGATTCTTGAACACCGAGCCGCAGCTCCACGCCCCGAGCGGCTGCGTCTCGCGCCGCCGCTGCGTCAGCGCCCGGACCGCGTCGGTACGCGCCGCGCCGGCCGGCTCGAACTGCAGCTCGGCGGACAGGAACCACTCCGCCGGCGCCTCATCGGGCCAGTCGACGCGCCGATAGCCGATGCGAAACTGCGCCGCCGCGCGCGTGCGGCGCTGCCCGTGCCGGTCGATGGTCTCGACCGACAGCACGTGGCGCCAGGTCTCATCGCCGAAGGCACCGGCGTTCATGGCCAGCGCGCCGCCCAGGGTGCCGGGGATACCGCTGAAGAACTCGCCCTGCGACAGGCCCCAGTTGACGCAGGAACGCGCGATGCGGGCGCACGGCACGCTCGCCTGGCAGTAGATGCGAGACTGCGAGCGCCGCTCGATGCGCGTGAAGGCGCCGGGGGTCGCGATGACCACGCCGCGGATGCCGCCCTCGCGCACCAGCAGGTTGCTGCCGAGGCCGACCCAGACCACCGGCACGTCGGGGGCCAGCGCGCGCAGGAATGCCGCCAGATCGTCGGCGTCGCGCGGCGCAAAGAACACCTCCGCCGGACCGCCGGCGTGCCACGAGGTGTGCTCCGACATCGGCTCGTCGTAGCGCACCCGGCCGAGGAAATCGGCGGCGATCTCGGGTCTCATGCGCCGGCCCTCGACTGCAGCTTCGCGGGCAGCTCGTGCGCCACCGCGCCGATGTGACCGGCTCCCATCGTCACCACCAGATCGCCGGCGCGCAGCACGCCGCGCAGCGCGTCGGCGATGTCTTCGGGCCGGTCGACGAAGATCGGCTCGACCTTGCCGCGGCTGCGCACCGCGCGGCAGATCGAGCGCCCATCGGCGTCCCTGATCGGTTCCTCGCCGGCCGCGTAGACCTCGGTCACCACCAGCACGTCGACGCCGGCCAGCACGTTGGCGAAGTCATCCAGCAGATCGCGCGTGCGCGTGTAGCGATGCGGCTGGAACGCCAGCACCAGCCGGCGCGCGGGCCAGGCCTGGCGCAGCGCCTCGAGCGTGGCGGCGATCTCGGTCGGGTGGTGGCCGTAGTCGTCGACGATGCTGACCGTCCCGCCCGCCACCGCGGCCTCGCCGACGTACTGCATGCGCCGGTCGATGCCCTGGAAATTCGCCAGTGCACGGGCGATCGCCTCGTCCGCCACGCCGAGCTCGGTCGCCACCGCGATCGCCGCCAGCGCATTGCGCACGTTGTGCGTGCCGGGCAGGTTCAGCATCACGCACAGCGGGCTCGCGCGCCCGGGCAGCGTCACCTCGAAGCGCGTGCCGCTGCGCTCGCGCACCAGCGCGCGCGCGCGCACGTCGGTCCCTTCGTTCAGCCCGTAGGTGACGCATGGCCGGGCGACGTGCGGCAGGATGCTCTGCACGTTGTCGTCGTCGCCGCACAGCACCGCCAGGCCGTAGACCGGCAGGTTGTGCAGGAACTCGACGAAGCTCTGCTTGAGCCGGGCGAAATCCCCGCCGTGGGTTCCCAGGTGGTCGTTGTCGATGTTCGTGACCACCGCGATGATCGGCTGCAGATGCATGAACGAGGCGTCGCTCTCGTCGGCCTCGGCGACCAGGTAACGGCCGGCGCCCAGGCGCGCATTGCTGCCCGCGCTCTTGAGCCGGCCGCCGATCACGAACGTCGGGTCCTCGCCGCCTTCCGCCAGCACGCTCGCGATCAGGCTGGTGGTGGTGGTCTTGCCATGGGTACCGGCGACGGCGATCGATTCGCGAAAGCGCATCAGCTCGCCGAGCATCTCCGCGCGCGCCACGACCGGCACGCGCCGCGCCAGCGCGGCCTGTACCTCCGGGTTGTCGCGCGGCACCGCGCTCGAGACCACGACCACGTCGGCACGCTCGGCGTTCTCGGCCCGATGGCCGAAGCGGATGGTCGCGCCCAGCCCCGTCAGATGCTCGGTGACCGCGTTGGGCCTGAGGTCCGATCCCTGCACGCGATAGCCGAGATTGAGCAGCACCTCGGCGATGCCGCCCATGCCGCTGCCGCCGATGCCGACGAAATGGATCGTATCGATGCGCCGCATGCGCGCCCGCGCCGTGCCCGGCGGATCCCGGCGCGCGCTCACGCGCCGCCTCCGATGCGCTCGGCGTGCACGAGCTCGGCGCAGGCATCGGCCAGCTCCTGCGCGGCGCGCGGCCTGGCCAGCGCGCGGGCCCGCTCGGCCATCGCCAGCAGTCTGCCGCGCCCGCCGCTCAGCCGCGCGAGCTCCTCGGCCAGCCGTGGCGCGCTCAAGGCCCGCTCGGCGATCAGCACCGCGGCGCCTGCGCCGACCAGCACCGCGGCGTTGCGCGTCTGGTGATCGTCGGTCGCCGCCGGGAACGGCACCAGGATGGCCGCGACGCCGGCGGCGGCGAGCTCGGAGATCGTCAGCGCGCCCGCACGGCACACCACCAGATCGGCCCATGCATAGGCCTCAGCCATGTCGTCGATGAAGGGCTGCAGTCGCGCGCTCAGGCCGGCCTGCTGGTAGTTGCGCCGCGCGACCTCGATCCAGCGCTCGCCGGACTGGTGCCGCACTTCGAACGGCGGCGACGCCGCCAGGCGCGCGAGCGCGAACGGCACGGTCGCGTTCAGGCGCGCCGCGCCCTGGCTGCCGCCGAGCACCAGCAGCCGGATGGCGCCCTGACGGCGCGCGAAGCGCTGCGCCGGCGGCGGCAGCTCGGCGATTTCGCGCCGCACGGGATTGCCCACCACCTGCACCCGCACGTGCGTGGCGAAGCTGCCCGGAAACCCCGCCAGCACGCGGCGCGCGAGCCGCGCCAGCACGCGGTTGGTGAAGCCGGCGATCGCGTTCTGCTCGTGAATCAGCAGCGGCTTGCGCAGCAGCCAGGCGGCGATGCCGCCCGGGCCGGCCGCGAACCCGCCCAACCCCACCACCAGCGCGGGCTGGCGGCGGCGGATCACGGCCAGCGCCTGCGCCAGCGCGCGCAGCAGCTGCAGCGGTGCCGTGAACCAGATCCAGGCGCCCTTGCCGCGCAGCCCGCCGACCGACAGCCACTCCACCGGGATCTGCTCCGCCGGCACCAGGCGCGCCTCGAGCCCGCGGCGCGTACCGAGCCAGACGATCTGCCACGAGCGCGCGCGCAGCTCGCGCGCCAGCGCCAGCGCCGGGAACACGTGGCCGCCGGTGCCGCCGGCCATGATCAGCGCCAGCGGCCCGAGGTCGCGCTGCGGTGCGCCGGCACGGCTTGCGGCCGGCACGCTCATGCGCGCTCCGCGCGCAGCCCGCGCCGGCTGCCGTGCACGGTCTCGTGATGCACGCGCAGCACGATGCCGAGCCACGCCAGCGTCACGATCAGGCTGCTGCGGCCATAGCTCATGAGCGGCAGCGTCAGCCCCTTGGTCGGCAGCACGCCCATGTTGACGCCGATGTTGACGAACGCCTGCACCCCGAGCCACAGGCCGAAGCCTGCTGCAAGATAAGAGTGGAATTTCAGGCCTGCCTCGTTCGCCCGGCGCGCGATCCGCAGCGCGCGCCAGGCGAGCGCCAGGAACAGCGCCAGCGTCACGGCGACGCCCACCAGGCCGAGCTCCTCGGCCAGCACCGCGAACAGGAAGTCGGTGTGCGCCTCGGGCAGATAGAACAGCTTCTGCACGCTCGCGCCCAGGCCGACGCCCAGCAGGCCGCCGCGGCCGATCGCGATCAGCGACTGCGTGAGCTGGAAGCCGCTGTTGAACGGATCGGCCCAGGGATCGAGGAACGCGGTCATGCGGCGCATGCGGTAGCTCGAGAACATCACCAGCAGCGTCATGGCGCCGGCCGATGCGAGCAGCATCGCCAGCATCAAGCGCAAGCGCGCGCCGGCGAGGAACAGCACGCCGAAGCCGGTGATGAACAGCACGCTGGCGGCGCCGAAATCCGGCTCGAGCAGCAGCAGCAGCGCAATGCCGGCCAGCAGCAGCAGCGGCCGCGCGAGGCCCGGCAGCCCGCCGCGCAGCGCCTCCTCGTAGCGCACCGCATAGCTGGCGACGTAGATCAGCGCCAGCACGCGCGCGGCTTCCGAGACCTGGAAGTTCAGGCCGGCCAGATGCACCCAGCGGCGGCTGCCGTTCACCACCCGGCCCACGCCCGGGATCATCACCGCGAGCAACAGCAGCATGGCCAGCAGCAGCAGCGGCACGGCGAGCTGCTCGAGCCGCTCGGTCGGAATGCAGAAGGTCACGGCCGCCGCCGCGCAGCCGATCAGCACCAGCAGCAGCTGTCGCTCGAGGTAGGCGAACGGATCGCCGTCGCGGCCGGCGATCGTGATCGAGGCCGAGGTCACCATGACCAGCCCCAGCAGCACGATCGTGAGCGCGAGCATCACCGTCGGCGCGTCGATCGCCGGTCCGCGGCGTGCGCGTTCCATGCGCGCCACGCCGGCCGCGGTTGCGCCCGTGGCGGCGCTCATGCCGCGAGCCTCTGCACCGCCGCGGCGAACACGCTGCCGCGGTGCGCATAATCGCGAAACATGTCCAGGCTGGCGCAGGCCGGCGACAGCAGCACGGTATCGCCCGGCCGCGCCAGGCGCGCGGCGAGCTCGACCGCGGCTTCGAGGCTGGCGGCGAAATGGCATGCGCACACGTCCGCGAGCGCCTGCGCCAGCGCCGCGGCATCGCGGCCGATCAGCACCAGCGCGCGCACCTTGCCGGCGAACGGCGCGCGCAGCGGCGTGAAGTCCTGCCCCTTGCCGTCGCCGCCGGCGATCACGATCAGCGGGCCCGTCGTGCCGGCCACCGCCGCCAGCGTCGCGCCGACGTTGGTACCCTTGGAATCATTGACGTAATGCACCCCGCCGACGTCGGCGACCCACTGCGCGCGATGCGCCAGGCCCGCGAACTCGCACAGCGCCGCGAGACTCGGCGCGCGCGGCACGCCGAGCGCCTCGCCGAGCGCGAGTGCGGCGAGCGCATTGGCGACGTTGTGCAGGCCGCGCAGCCGCAGCTGCGAGACCGCGAGCAGCGGCTCGCCGCCTCGCGCAAGCCAGCCCTGGCCGTCCTCGCCGGGCACCAGCGCGGAGTCGGCGCCGGCATCGGCGCGCAGCGAGAAACTCAGGCGCCGCGGCGCGGCGCTCGCCATGCCCGCGACCAGCGGATCATCGAGGTTGATCACTGCGCTCTGGCAGCGCGCAAAGATGCGGGCCTTGGCCGCCGCATAGGCGGCGAGGTCCGCATAGCGGTCCAGGTGATCCGGCGTCACGTTCAGCACGGTGGCCGCCGCCGGCGCGAGCGTGTCCGTGGTCTCGAGCTGGAAGCTCGACAGCTCCAGTACGTAGAGCTGCACGCCGCCCTCGAGCAGCTCGAGCGCCGGCGGGCCGAGGTTGCCGCCGGCGCGCACGCGCCATCCCGCCCGCGCCGCCATCTGCGCCAGCAGCGTGGTGACGGTGCTCTTGCCGTTGGTGCCGGTGATGCCGGCGATCGGCGCGCGTGCGCTGCGCGCGAACAGCTCGATGTCGCCGACGATGGCCAGGCCGCGCGCGCGTGCGGCATCGAAGAACGGCCCGGTCAGCGGCACGCCCGGGGACACCACCACCAGGCCGGCGTCGGCCAGCAGCGAGGCATCGAAGCCGCCGGCGCGCACGGTCACGTCGGCACCCAGCGCCGCGAGGTGCGCCAGCTCGGGCGGCTGCGCGCGGCTGTCGGTCACGGCCACGCGCACCCCGCGCGCGAGCAGGAAGCGCACCACCGAGTAGCCGCTCGTGCCCAGACCGACCACGACCGCGCCCATCGGCATTGTCGGCAGATTGCTCATTCCCGGCTCATCGCAGCTTCAGGGTGGACAGGCCCGCCAGCACGAGCAGCAGGCTGATGATCCAGAACCGTACGATCACCTTCGGCTCGGCCCAGCCCTTGAGCTCGAAGTGATGATGGATCGGCGCCATGCGGAAGATGCGGCGGCCGGTGAGCTTGAACGACGCCACCTGCAGGATGACGGAGGCGGTCTCGAGCACGAAGATGCCGCCCATCACCAGCGCGACGATCTCCTGGCGCACGATGATGGCGACCACGCCGAGTGCGGCCCCGAGCGCCAGCGCGCCGATGTCGCCCATGAATACCTGCGCCGGGTAGGAATTGAACCACAGGAAGCCCAGTCCGGCGCCCGCGAGCGCGCTGCAAAAGATCAGCAGCTCGCCGGCCTGCGGGATGGCCGGGATCGCCAGGTAGCTGGCGAAGATCGCATTGCCGCTCGCATAGGCGAAGATGCCGAGCGCGCCCGCCACCATCGCCGCCGGCATGATCGCCAGCCCGTCGAGCCCGTCGGTGAGATTCACGGCGTTGCTCATGCCGACGATCATGAAGTAGGCCAGCGCGATGAAGCCGGTCGCGCCCAGCGGCACGCTGACCGTCTTGACGAACGGCACGAAGAAATCCGTCTCCGCCGGCACGTGCGCGGTCCGATACAGCAGCACGGCCGCACCGAGACCGAGCACCGATTGCCAGAAATACTTCCAGCGCGCGATCAGGCCGCGCGAGTTGCCGACCACGAGCTTCAGGTAATCGTCGTAGAAGCCGATCACGCCGAAGCCGACCGTGACGCCGAGCGTGATCCAGACGAAGCGGTTGCGCAGGTCGGCCCACAGCAGGGTGCTGGTCGCGATCGCGACGATGATCAGTGCGCCGCCCATGGTCGGCGTGCCGGCCTTCGGCAGATGCGAGCGCGGGCCGTCGTCGCGCACCACCTGTCCGATCTGGTAGCGCGACAGGCGCGCGATCATCGGCGGGCCGACCAGCAGCGACATGCTCAGGGCCGACATCACCGCCAGGATCGCGCGCAGCGTCAGGTACGAGAACACGTGGAATACCGTGTGGTGCGCGGCCAGCAGCTTCGCCATCCAGTACAGCATCCGTCAGCCTTCCCTGCGTTCGCCGGCGGCGGCAACCAGCACCGCCACCACGCGCTCCAGGCGGTTGACGCGCGAGCCCTTGACCAGCAGCCGCACGTCCGGAGTGAGCGCCTGCGCGAGCGCGTCCGAAAGCTCGGCGGCATCGCCGAAGCGCGCGGCCCCCGCGCCGAAGCTGTCCGCCGCCAGTGCCGCGAGCTCGCCGAACGCATACAGCCGCTCGACCCCCACCGCGCGCGCCAGCTCGCCGAGCTCGCGGTGGCTGCCGGCGGCGAACTCGCCCAGCTCGGCCATGTCGCCCAGCACCAGCCAGCGCCGTCCCGGCAGCGCGCCCAGCACTTCCAGCCCGGCGCGCACCGAGCTCGGATTGGCGTTGTAGGTATCGTCGATCAGCCACGCGCCGCTGCGCGTGCGCCGGAACTGCAGCCGGCCCTCGACCGCGCGCACCGTGGCGAGGCCGGCGGCCACGTCCGCCAGCGTCGCGCCGGCGCTCATCGCCGCCGCCGCGGCCGCGAGCGCATTGAGCACGTTGTGGCGACCGGCCAGCGCCAGCGTCACCACCGTCTCCCCGTGCGGCGTATGCAGGCGAAAGCGGCTCGAAAAGCCCTCTGCATCCACCCCGAAACGCGGCTCATCGGCGCGAAACTCCGCCTCGGCGGACAGACCGAAGCCGAGCACGCGGGCCGCGGTGCTCGCGCGCCACAGCGAGGCGAAGCCATCGTCGGCGTTGATGATCGCGGTCGCGCGCTCTCGCAGCCCGGCGACCATCTCGCCCTCGGCGCGCGCCGCGCCTTCGAGCGAGCCGAAGCCCTCGAGGTGCTCGGCGCCGGCGTTGGTGATCAGGCCGATGGTCGGTTGCGCCAGCTGCGCCAGCTGCTCGACGTCGCCGCGGCGGTTGGCGCCCATCTCGATCACCGCGCTGCGATGGGTCGCGTCCAGGCGCAGCAGCGTCATCGGAACGCCGAGGTGATTGTTGAGGTTGCCGCGGGTCGACAGGCACGCGCCGCCGCGCGACAGGATCGCCGCCGTCATCTCCTTGACCGTGGTCTTGCCGTTGCTGCCGGCCACGCCGATCAGCGGCCCGTGGAATTGCGCGCGCGCGGCGCGCGCCGCATTGGCGAGTGCGGCCTCGACGTTCGCCACCACGATCTGCGGCAGCGACAGCGCCGCCGGCCGCAGCACGATGGCGCCGGCCGCGCCGGCGGCCAGCGCCGCGGGCACGAAATCGTGGCCGTCGGCATGCGCACCGCGCAGCGCCGCGAACAGGTCGCCGGCGGCCAGCTTGCGGCTGTCGATCGCGATCTCATTGAAGGCGCGGTCCTCGCCCACGAGGCGCCCGTGGGCGGCGGCGGCAAATGCCTGCAGCGTGCGGATCACGGCGCACGCCATTCGGCCAGCGCGCGGCGCACCGCGGCGGCATCGCTGAAGGCCCGGCGCTCGGCGCCGATGATCTGGTAGTCCTCATGGCCCTTGCCGGCCACGAGCACCACGTCCTGCGCCGTGGCGCGCGCGAGTGCGCCGCCGATGGCCTCGGCGCGATCGTGGATGACGCGCGTCCTCGGGCCGGCGCCGGCGGCCTCGATGCCGGCCATGATCGCCGCGACGATCGCCTGCGGATCCTCGCGCCGCGGATTGTCGTCGGTCACGATCAGCTGGTCGGCCAGCGCCGCCGCCTGCCCCATCTCGCTGCGCTTGCCGGGATCGCGCTCGCCGCCGCAGCCGAACACGCACCAGAGCTGCCCGCGGCAGTGCACGCGCGCGGCGCGCAGCGCTTTCGCGAGCGCATCGGCGCTGTGCGCATAGTCGATCAGCACCAGCGGCAGCCCGCCGCCGCCCAGCGGCTGCATGCGCCCCGGGGGCGGCGTGCAGCGCGACAAGGCCGCGCAGGCGGCCGCGAGCGGCACGTCCCAGGCCAGCAGCACTGCCAGCACCGACAGCAGGTTGTCGGCATTGAAGTCGCCGAGCAGGCGGCTCTCGAGCCGGGCCGCGCCGCGGCTGGTCTCCAGCTCGAGCGTCAGGCCCGCCGGGTGCGCCTCGACGCGGCTGGCGCACACGTAATCGGCGCCGCCCGCCGGCCGCTGCGAGGGCCGTCGCGAGGTCAGGAACAGCCGCGCGCCTGAATCCGCCCTTGCATCGCGCAGCCGCTCGCGCGCGAACTCCCGGCCGAGCGGATCATCGACGTTGATGACGCGCACCGCCAGGGTCGGCCACTGCATCAGCTTCGCCTTCGCCGCACCGTAGGCGGTCATGTCGCCGTGGTAATCCAGATGATCGCGCGTCAGGTTGGTGAATACCGCGGTGTGGAATCGCACGCCGGCGCAGCGCTGCTGCTCGAGCGCATGCGAGGACACTTCCATGGCGACCGAGTCCATGCCCTGGCCGCGCAGGCCCGCGAGCAGGCGCTGCAGCGTGACCGCATCCGGCGTCGTGTGCGTCGCCGTGCCCAGCGCGCCGGGCACGCCGGCGCCGAGCGTGCCGAGGTAGGCCGCGCGCCGGCCGCACAGCTCCAGCGCCTGTGCCAGCAGCCAGGCGCACGTGGTCTTGCCGTTGGTGCCGGTGATGCCCGCCACCGTCAGGCTGGCGGACGGCGCATCGAAGAAGCGATCGGCGATGAAGCCGAGCTGGGCGCGCAGGTGAGGCACCGCGCGCACCAGGATCGAGGCATCGAGCGCCGGTGGGTTGATCCCGGGCGCCGGCTCATACAGGATGGCGCGCGCGCCGGCGGCGGCGGCGGCGTGCGCGAATTCGAGGCCATGGTGCGCCTGCCCGGAACAGGCGAAGAACGCCGCGCCCGGCGTGACGCTGCGGCTGTCCTGCGTGATGTCCGAGACTTCGAGCGTGTCGGGCACATCCACCAGCCCGCCCAACAGCGCCTTGAGCGGCCGCCAGTTCGGTTGCGTCACGGCGCTCATCGCTGCGCCACCCGCTGCCCGCGCATCAGCGGCCCATTCGGCGGCGGCTCGTCGGGCGCGACCGCGAGCAGGCGCAGCGCCCCGCCGACCACGGCCGAGAACACCGGCGCCGACACATCACCGCCCAGGTACTTGCCGGCCGTCGGCTCGTCGATCACCACCACGGCGGCGAGCCGCGGATTGGACGCCGGGGCGAGACCGGCGAACACCGACGTATACCGGTCCTTCGAGTAGCTGCCGTTGACCGACTCCCAGGCCGTACCGGTCTTGCCGGCGACACGATAGCCGCGGATCTGGGCGCGCACGCCGGTCGCGCCCTCCTGCGTCGTCACCGCCTCGAGCAGCCCGATCAGCGAACGGCACACGCCGGCGTCGAGGATGCGCTCGCCGGCGCCGGCGCCGTCCCCGCGCACCATCGACACCGGCCGGCGCACGCCGAGCGCGCCGATGGCGGCGTAGGCCTGCGCGAGCTGCAGCGGCGTCACCGAAATGCCGTAGCCGTGCGAGAGCGTGGCGATGCTGATCGCACGCCAATGGGAATAGTTGGAGAACACGCCGGCGGACTCGCCCGGGAATCCGCTGGCCGTGACCTGGCCGAACCCGAAGCGGCTGAGCGTGCTCCAGAGCTGCTGCGGCTCGAGCTGCAGCGCGAGCTTGGCCATGCCGACGTTCGAGGACCTGGCGAGCACCGTCGCGAGGCCGATCGCGCCCAGATTGTGCTCGTCCTCGAACGTCGTGGCGCCGACCTGGATGAAGCCCGGCGCGGTGTCGATGATGCTGCTGGTATTGAACCGGCCCGAGGCCAGCGCGGCGGCGACCACGAACGGCTTGACGCTCGAGCCGGGCTCGAACAGGTCGGTGACCGCCCGATTGCGGTAGGCCGACGGCACGAGCTGTCCGCGGTCGTTCGGGTTGTACGCCGGCTGATTCACCATCGCCAGCACTTCACCGCTGTCGATGTCGATCACGACCACCGAGCCGGCACGCGCCCGATTCTCGAGAATGGCGCTCTTGAGCTCCCGGTAGGCGATGTACTGGATGCGCAGATCGAGGCTCAGCGCCAGCTCGCGACCCGGCCGCACCGGCCGGATGCTCTCGATGTCTTCGACCTTGCGGCCCTTGCTGTCCTGGATCACGCGCTTGGCGCCGTCCTCGCCGGCGAGCCAGTTGTCGAACGCCAGTTCCGCGCCCTCCTGGCCGACGTCGTCGATGCTGGTGAAGCCCAGCACGTGGCCGGTGACTTCGCCGGCCGGGTAGTAGCGGCGATATTCGCGCGTCAGGTAGACCCCCGAGAGGTTCAGCGCTTTCACGCGATGCGCATCCGGGGGCGTCAGGCCGCGCGCGAGGTACAGGAACTCGCGATCCAGATTGCTGCTCACGCGCCGCGTGAGCTCCGTGCGGTCGACGCCCAGCGCATTGGCCAGGCGCGGCAGCTGCTCGATGCTGCCGGCGAGTTCATGCGGATTGGTCCACACGGAGTCCACCGGCGTGCTGATCGCCAGCGGCTCGCCGTTGCGGTCGGTGATGCTGCCGCGGTGTGCGGCGATCGCCGCGACCCTGGAGAAGCGGGCCACGCCCTGCTGCGCGAGGAAGCCATGATCGACCAGCTGCAGGTCGACCGCGCGGCCGATCAGTCCCGCCGCCCCGGCCAGCAGCAGCGAGAACAGCAGCCACTGGCGCCAGAGAAAGGATCGCGCGGCCGCGCGGCCGCCCGCCGTGGCCGCGCTCGAACGCAGGCCGGCTGCCTTGCCGCCCGGGGCGATGCGCGTCATGGCGCCAGGTTCTCGATGTCGCGTGAGTCGGGCATGCTCATGTGCAGCCGTTCGCTCGCGACGCGCTCGACGAAGGCGTAGGTCGACCAGGCGCTCTGCTCGAGCTGCAGGCGGCCCCAGTCGGCGTCGAGCTCGTCGCGCCCGGTATCGAGGCGCTCGAGCTGCACGAACAGCTCGCGCGCGCGATATTTGCTGTAGATCGCGGCGGCGCTCGACCCCAGCACGGCACACCACAGCAGCGCCACGGCCGGCAGCAGCCCCCGGCGTGCAGCGCTCATGGGCGGCTCGCGGCGCGCGGCGCGCCGTCGCCGTGCGCGGCGACCCTCTCGGCCACCCGCAGCACGGCGCTGCGCGCGCGCGGGTTGGCCGCGATTTCCGCGGCCGTGGGACGCTGCTTGCGGCCGATGCGACGCAGCGGCGGGGCTAGCTGCGGCGGCAGCACCGGCAGGCGCGAGAGCATGGGATCGGGCTCGGAGTGCGTGCGGATGAAATCCTTCACCAGCCGGTCTTCGAGCGAATGAAAGCTGATGGCCGCCAGGCGCCCGCCGCCGGCCAGCAGCTCGAGCGCCTGCGCGAGACCGCGCCGGATCTGCGGCAGCTCGTCATTGACGTGCATGCGCAGCGCCTGGAACGTGCGGGTCGCCGGATGCCTGCCGGGCTCGCGCGTGCGCACCACCCGGGCCACGAGCGCCGCCAGCTCGCCGGTGCGCGTCAGCGGCGCGCGTGCGCGCGAGCGCACGATCTCGGCGGCGATGCGGCCCGCTTGGCGCTCCTCGCCCAGGGTCGCGATCACGTGGCGGATCTCATCGAGGCTCGCCGCGGCGAGCCATGTGGAAACCGGTTGGCCGCGCGTCGGGTCCATGCGCATGTCGAGCGGCCCGTCCTTGCTGAAGCTGAAGCCGCGCGCCGCATCGTCGAACTGCGGGGAAGCGACGCCGAAGTCGAACAGCACGCCATCGCATTGCGCCCCCGGCGCCTGCGCGCGCACCAGCGCGCCGAGCTCGCCGAATTCACCGTGCACCAGCCGCAGCCGCGGCTCGTGCGCAAAGCGTGCGCGCCCGGCGGCGATCGCCGCCGGGTCGCGATCGATGGCCACGAGGCGCCCTTCGGTGCCGAGCGCCTGCAGGATGCGCGCGCTGTGGCCGCCGCGGCCGAAGGTCGCGTCGACGTAGAGGCCGCCCGGGCGCAGCGCCAGGGCCGTAAGCACTTCCTCGATAAGCACCGGCGTGTGCTCATCCAACTGTCCTTGCGCTCCCGGTTGCGCTATGCGCCGCCTCAAAGCGACAACGAATCAAGTTCGGCCGGCAGGTTGGTCGCCGACGCCTCGCTCTTCAGCCACAAATCGCGCCGTTCCATCCAGCGGGCCTCATCCCACAATTCGCAGCGATTGCCCTGGCCGATCAGCATCGCGCGCCGATCCAGGCCGGTGAATTCGCGCAGCTCCGGCGCCAGCAGCATGCGTCCGTGACCATCGAGCGTGAGCTCGGTCGCGTGACCGACCATCAGGCGTTGCAGACGCCGCGACTGGGCATGCAGGCTCGGCAGCTGCATGAGCCGCCGCTCGACCTGTTCCCAATCGCTCAAGGCATAGATCAGCAGACACTCCCCGTCCCGGTCGACCGTGACCACGAGCTGGCCCTGCGAGCGCTCGAGCAGCCGCTCGCGATAGCGCGTCGGGACGACCATGCGTCCCTTGTCGTCCAAGGTGACTTTTGCTGCGCCGCGAAACATTGGAATGGGGCAGACCCGCCCATTTCTCCCCACATCTACCCACTTGCCGCCACTATAGGAACGCCGGCGCCACCATGTCAACGTTTGCGGGTGAATTTCTTGAGGCGCAGTAGGTACTTACGTACCCGGAGCTCAGTGCGGCCGGTGACTGGGACTGACTAGTCTTTAGGGATCATGAGCTTGGGTTGAAAAGCTCGACAACATTCGATCTGGCGGCCGTGATCGGCCGCTGCGCCAGCGGCTGGATCGCCGGCACGGCCCGGTCGCGTGTGCGCACGCCCAAGTGCGGAGAGCCGACCTGTAAGCCGGGTTCTGTCTTGAGCAGTCATTCCTCTGGGACATGCGTCACCGCATGCCTCGAGCGGCCTACCCGGAAGCACGCGCGGGCGCGCGCTGCAGTCCCTCGAGGGACTGCGACTTCCCTATTTGGCCTTGCTCCAGGTGGGGTTTGCCTTGCCGTGCAGTGTTGCCACTGACGCGGTGCGCTCTTACCGCACCGTTTCACCCTTGCCAGCGCCGTTGCCGGCGCTTCGGCGGTCTCTTCTCTGTTGCACTTTCCGTGGGCTCACGCCCCCCAGGTGTTACCTGGCACCTTGCCCGCCGAGCCCGGACTTTCCTCCACGCCGCCATCAGGCAGGCGCAGCGACTGCCCGGCCGACTCTCCGCCGACCCACAATACTGTGCGGCGGCGGGGGACTCAAATGAATTCGCCGCCGCCTCGGCGCCTTCAGCGCGCGGCGCGCTTGAGCCGCAGCGCCAGCTGGTACGCCTCGCTGCGCGTGACGCCCGCCAGTTGCGCCGCGATCGCGGCGGCGCGCGCCGGCGGCAGCTCCTCGAGCAGCAGTTCCAGTGCCCGCGCCAGCAGCAGCGCATCGCCGCTGCCGGTGCGCTCGGCGGCAGCACCGGCGACCACGAGCGTGATCTCCCCGCGCGCCAGGTCGCTGTCCTGCAGCACCAGCGCGCACAACTCCTGCAGCGTGCCCCGATAGATGCTCTCATGCAGTTTCGTCAGCTCGCGGGCAATCACCGCCGGGCGCTGTGCGCCGAACGCCTGCGCCAGATCGGCCAGCGTGGCCGCGATGCGGTGCGGCGCCTCGAAGAACACCAGCGTGCGCGCCTCGAGCGCCAGGCGCGCCAGAGCCGCACGGCGCTCCCCGGCTTTGGCGGGCAGAAAGCCCTCGAAAGCGAAGCGATCGGTCGCCAGACCGGCGACGCTCAGGGCCGCGGTGAGCGCCGAAGGGCCCGGGATGGCGCGCACCTCGATGCCTGCCGCGGCTGCGGCGCGCACCAGCGCGAAGCCCGGATCGGACAGCAGCGGCGTGCCTGCATCGCTGACCAGTGCGATGCGCCTGCCGGCCCGCAGCTGCGCCACGAGGCCTTCGATGCGCTGCTGCTCGTTGTAGTCGTGCAGCGAGACCAGCCGGCCCGTCACCCCGATGGCGCGCAGCAATTGGGCCGTGCGTCGCGTATCCTCAGCCGCGATCAGATCGGCCGCCGCCAGTGAATCGCGTGCCCGGGAGCTCAGGTCGCCGAGATTGCCGATCGGCGTCGCGACCACCTCGAGCCTGCCGGCAGACGCGAGCGGGTCGGTCCGAGCCACTATAATTCTCCCTTTGTGCCTGGCAGCGGCGCGCGCGCTCTGCCGCGCGGCCGTCCATTTTCCAGCTTGCAGGGCATGGTGTCGATGATGCAACTCAGAACGCGCGGCTCGGACAATCGCTGGATGATGCTCCTGCTCGGAGCGTCCCTGGCGATCGCCGGCTGCGCCGGCCTGCCGCCGGTGCCGCCGGGCGGGGCGGGCGCGCAGCGCGGCGCCGAGGCC
>DAHUYP010000045.1 GCA_027315105.1 Gammaproteobacteria bacterium | reverse complement strand
GAGCGCGCTGCAGACGCAGGGCACGCAGTTTCGCCTGATGACCTATCCCGGCGCCAAGCACGGCCTCAGCACCCCGGCGATGCAGAAGCACGTCTATCACCTGATCGCGGATTTCTTCGAGACGCAGATCGCCGGGCGCGGCCGGGAGTGCGCGCCCGACGGGGTGTCCACCGATCAGATTCCCCGGGTTGCGCCCGCGGGATGACAGTGCATTTGTTGTCACCCTGAGCGCAGCGAAGGATCCGGCGGACCGTGCCGACCCGGCGTGCCGGAGCAACGGCACGCCAGCGCTGATTGCCCCATGGTCGCGGATGGTGCCGGTCGCCAGGCCCCTCGCTGCGCTCGGCGCCTCGCCATGGAAGACCCTTCGCTGCGCACGGCGCCTCGCCATGGAAGACCCCTCGCTACGCTCGGCGCCTCGCCACGGAAAACCCTTCGCTACGCTCAGGGTGACAACTGCGTTGTCATCCTGAGGCCGCAGGCCGAAGGATCTGACGGGCGACGGGCGTCCTGCTGCATGGCCCGCTCAGGTGGCTCGGCAGGTCGGATGCTTCGCTGCGCAGATCCTTCGCTGCGCTCAGGATGACAAAACAATTGCTGAGCACAGCGAATCGTCTCGGCCTGCGCCCTCGGGATGACGGCGCTCTTGCCGGACGCGTATCCCGGCGCCGCTCGACAACGCCTCAAAACCGTCCGGCGCGAAAGTCCTCGACGGCCTGCATGATCTGCTCGCGGGTGTTCATCACGAAGGGGCCGTACTTGGCCACCGGCTCGTTGAGCGGCTGGCCGGCGACCAGGATCAGCCGCGTCGCCTCGCTCCCTGCCGCCAGCCGCACGCCGTCGCCGGGGCCGAGCACGCCCAGCTCGTTCAAGCCCAATGCGCTGTCGCCGATGCTCACGCCGGGGCCTTCGAACACGTAAACGAAACCGTTGTGACCTGCGGGCAGCGGCACGTCGAGCGCGGCACCGGCCGCGAGTGCGACGTCGAGAAACAGCGGCCGGGTGGCGATGCCGTTGACCGGACCGTGCGCGCCGGCCAGTGCGCCGGCGATCACGCGCACGCGCGCGCCAGGTACGGGTTCGATCTCGGGGATCTGCTCCGGCGCGATGTCCTGGTAGCGCGGCGCGCTCATCTTGTCGCGTGCAGGCAGGTTGACCCAGAGCTGGAAGCCGCGCATCTCGCCGTCCTCCTGCTCGGGCATCTCGGAGTGGATCAGGCCCGCGCCCGCGGTCATCCACTGCGCGCCGCCCGGTACCAGCAGGCCGCTGTTGCCGTGGTTGTCGCGGTGGCGCATGCGCCCGGCCAGCATGTAGGTCACGGTTTCGAAGCCGCGGTGCGGATGATCGGGAAAGCCGCCGATGTAGTCGGCGCCCGTCTCCGAGCCGAAGGCGTCCAGCAGCAGGAACGGATCCAGCATCTCCAGCGCCGGCTGGCCGATCACGCGGGTCAGCTTGACGCCGGCGCCGTCGCTGGTGGGCAGGCCGCGGACGCGGCGGGTAATCGTGCGGGCGGTGCTCATGACCGTGCTCCGTGGCGGAATGTACGCAGGATGGGGGTGCCGGAACGGTTTGCCGAGGGCCGGCCCGGGCACGCTGTGTTGCCGCGCTGGAAACCGGGCGGCGTCCGCTGTCGCGGGTTGGCCGCGCCGGCGATGGATGCGCCCGGTCTCAGTGCACGTAGCCCAGCCGCAGCAGCCCGAACAAGGCCAGCCCCAGCGCGATGCGGTACCACGCGAACAGCGTATAGCGGTGGCTCTTGATGTAGCTCAGCAGCCACTTCACCACGACGAAGGCGGTGAGCGTCGACACCACGAAGGCGATGCCCAGCGCGGCCCAGTTTTCTGACGGCACGCCGATGGCGGCATGGCGTGCGTGGTGCCAGAGCTCGTAGCCGCTGGCGGCGACCATGGTCGGGATGCCGACCAGGAACGAGAACTCGGTCGCCGCCGAGCGATCGCGGGTACCGGCGAGCATGGCCGCGAAGATGGTGGCGCCCGAGCGTGACAAACCGGGAAAGATCCCGGCCACGATCTGCGCCAGGCCGACCACGATCGCCACTGTCCAGGTGATCTGCTTGCCGGGCTTGAGGCGCGCGGCGAGGCTTTCGGCGCCGAGCATCCAGAAGCCGCCGAGGATCAGTGCCCAGGCCACCGGTCTCACCGTGTCCGGCAGCCTGAAGCCGAGTTTCACCGCGATGAGCCCCAGCACGCCGGTGATCAGAAAGGC
>DAHUYP010000037.1 GCA_027315105.1 Gammaproteobacteria bacterium | reverse complement strand
AGGAAGCTCCACGTCACGTAGAGCGCGGCCGCCCCGACCAGCATCGCGATGATCGCCTGTTGCAGCACGTTCAGGCCCCTGCGCCCAGCGCGAGCGCGATGCGGTAGGTCGCGAATGCGAAACCGTAGGCCAGCACGAACTGGTAGCCGGCCATGATGAGCGGGTAGCGCCACGAGTTGGTCTCGCGGCGCGCGGTGACCAGGGTCGACAGGCACTGCGGCGCGAACACGTACCAGGCCAGCAGCGACAGCGCGGTCGCGAGGCTCCAGCTGGCGGCGATCATCGGGCGCAGTGCCGACTCGACCTGCGTGCCGCCGGCGTTGGACAGGGAGTAGACCGTGCCGAGCGCACCGACCACGACCTCGCGCGCCGCCAGGCCCGGTACCAGCGCGACGCTGATCTGCCAGTTGAATCCCAGCGGCGCGAAGATGTGCTGCAGTCCGCCGCCGAGCATGCCGGCGATGCTGTAGCGGATCGCAGGCCCGGTGGCCCCCGCCGGGGGCGCCGGGAAGCTCGCCAGGAACCACAGCAGCACCATCAGCGCCAGGATGATCGTGCCGACGCGCGTGACGAAGATCTGCGTGCGCTCCCACAGCCCGGTCAGCAGGTTGCGCGCGTTCGGCCAGTGATACTCGGGCAGCTCCATCAGCAGCGGGTGATAGCTCGAGCGCATGGTGGCGCGCTTCATGACCAGCGCCACCAGCAGCGCCCCGGCCACCCCCGCGGCGTAGAGCGCGAACAGCACCAGCCCCTGCAGATTGAACGGTCCGACCGGGCGCATCGGAATGAAGGCGCCGATGATCAGCGCGTACACCGGCAGGCGGGCCGAACAGGTCATCAGCGGCGCCAGCAGAATGGTCGCCAGCCGGTCGCGCAGGTTCGGAATGGTCCGCGTCGCCATGATTCCGGGGATGGCGCACGAGAACGAGGACAGCAGCGGTATGAACGAGCGCCCGGACAGCCCGACGCCGCCCATCAGCCGATCGAGCAGGAACGCCGCGCGCGGCAGATAGCCGCTGTCCTCGAGCAGCAGGATGAAGAAGAACAGGATCAGGATCTGCGGCAGGAACACCAGCACGCTGCCGGCACCGGCGATCACGCCGCCGACCAGCAGGCTGCGCACCGGCCCGCCGGGCAGCGCCTGCTCGACCAGCCGGCCGATGGCATCCATGCCGGCGTTGATCCAGGCGACCGGGGCCTGCGCCCAGCTGAACACCGCCTGGAATACCAGGAACAGCAGCAGCGCCAGCAGGATCGGCCCGGCGATGGGATTCATGACCACGGCATCGAGCCGTGCGAGCGCGCGATCGCGCAGCGGCTCGACATAGCCGACCAGCGTCAGGATCCGGCGCACTTCGCGCTGTGTGGCCGCGAGCTCGTCGTTGGTCGCCGGCGGCACCGTGAAGGCCTCGCGCGGCGCGGCGCTCGCCAGTGCATCCAGCGCGCCGACCAGTGCGGCCTCGCCGCCGCTGCGCACCGCGACCGTCTCCACCACCGGCACGCCGAGCTCGCGCGCGAGCGCCGCGCGATCCAGCCTGAAGCCGCGCCGATGCGCCAGGTCGCTCATGTTGAGCGCCACCACCATCGGGATCGACAGCCGCGTGAGTTCGAGCGCCAGGCGCAGCGACAGCCGCAGATTGGTCGCGTCGAGCACGCACACGATCAGCTCGGGCGGAGGCTCGCCGCGCAGCCGGCCGGTCACGGCGTCGCGCGTGATGGCCTCATCGAGCGTCGTCGGCACCAGGCTGTAGGTGCCCGGCAGGTCCAGCACGCGGTAGAGCAAATTGCGGCGTTGGCCGATGAACGCCCCTTCCTTGCGCTCCACCGTGACGCCCGGGTAGTTGGCCACCTTCTGGCGGCTGCCCGTCAGGCGGTTGAACAGCGCCGTCTTGCCGCAATTGGGGGCGCCGACCAGCGCCACGCGGCGCGTCACGATCTCGGGCAGCTCTCGCGTCACATCGCCTCTGGGCGCGGCCGGCGCCTATCCGTGCTCGACCTGCACCAGCACCGCCTGCGCCTCCCGCCGGCGCAGTGCGAACATCGACGAGCCGATGCGGACCGCAATCGGGTCGCCGCCGGGGCGAACTTCCTCGAGCACCTCGATGCGCTCGCCGGCCACGAAGCCGAGCTCCACCAGGCGCCGCGCGATGGTCGAGCCGGCCACGTCGCCGACCGTGGCCTCGGCACTCTCGTCCGCCGCGACCGCGCTGACGACGCCGCGCGCGCCCTTGTGCAGGCGCGCCAGGGAGCGGATGGCCGACACCGGCGCATCGCCTTCGATCGCTATCTCATGCCAGGCCCGACACGAATCCATGCTCTGCCCACCTCGGGGGCCGGATAACAAATGCGAATCAGTCGCAATTGCATCTAAGCATACCGCAGGCGCTCCCGGGGCGCCACCTCGGTTTTCCGAGATGGATAAATGGGTGCGCAGCGGCTGATATGGCCTGCTCTTGATGAAGCGAGGCAGGAGTGGTCCTCGCGGTCTCGACGAACTTCGCACCCACCGTCCCGACGAACCACGGTGCCTCACGCCCCGGCTCGGCTGCGCAACCCACGGTACTGCGGGGGGCAGACCCCTTGGAACGTTTGCTAGCCCGCCATGCGAGGAGGTGAGCCTACACCAGCCTCCCCCGCCTATCGTACAGTGCAGGTCCACCGGCTCGCGGACGGTGATAGGGGAGATGGAGGTACCGTTGGCAGCAGATCCAGCCTGTCCAAGCTGCGGTTCACCCGCCACGGGCCGCTACTGCGCACGGTGCGGCGAGCGGCTTCTGCGGGCGCGGGACTTCGAGCTGCGCCATTTCCTGTCCGAACATGTCGCGCACGAGATGTTCGAATTCGACGGCAAACTGCCGCGCACCCTGCGCGTACTGCTGACACAGCCCGGGCAACTCGCGCTCGAGTATGTCGCCGGGCGCCGCCAGCCATATGTCTCGCCGCTGCGGCTCTACCTGGTTACGTATCTGCTGCATCTCTTCCTGCTGAGCTTCCTGGCCCCCCACCCACTGACGATGCCGGAACTCGCTCAGATGTACGACCCCTCCGGCTTTCTCGCCCGGCTGATGGCCTCGAGAGGCTCGATCGACTGGTCAGGCCCGCAGCCCCAGGAGCACTTTCTGGAACAGGTACATTGGATCAGCCAGGCTCTGACCCTGCTGGTATTCCTGGGCGTCGCGGGAATTCAGTCGCTGCTGCTGATGCGACTGCGACGCCATTATCTGGAGCATCTGTCACTGGCGCTGAACGTCTATGCCTTCTACCTGTTGCTGTGCGTGGCCGGCGACGTCGTCGCCGACCTCTTCTGGCATCGGGAGATGCCGCAGGCGGCGTATCAGATAGGTTCGGTGCTGGCGATCAGCGCGCTGCCGCTGTACTGGTGCTTGAGCGTGCGGCGCTTCTATCGCATCGGCTGGCCGGCAGCGATCGCGGTAGCAGTGCTGTTGACGATCGGCACGGCGCTGCTCGCATCCGTGCTGCAGATCGGCATGCTGGCCGTGATCATCGAGACCAGCTGACGCATCAAACGCGCCGGCCGAAGCGCCGGCGCAGCAGGTGATCGATCGACAGCGAGCCCGCGCCGCGGCACAGCAGCACCAGCAGCATCGCCGCCCATTGAATGTGCGTCGGCCAGGCCTGCGGATAGACGAACACCTCGATCACGGTGGTCATGCCGAGCAGCAGCAGCGCGGCCGGCCGCGTCAGCAGGCCGAGCACCAGCAGCACCGGCGTGGTGAGCTCGATCGCGGCACCGAGGTGAGCCGCGAAATCCGGCGGCAGCAGCGGCACGTGGTACTCGTCCTCGAACAGCTGCAGCGTCGCATCCCAGTTCGCGAGCTTGGTGGTGCCGGAATCCCAGAACACGGTGGCCACGGCGAAGCGCAGCGGCAGCGCCAGCAGGCTGTACGGCACGCGCTCGAGCCAGCCGATGACGCGCTCCGTGCCTGCGATCAGGCGTGTGCCGGCGCCGGCGGCGACCGGATCCGGGGTATTCAATGCGGTGGTATTCATGAATGCGCCTCTCCTGTTGAATGCGCCGGCGCGCGCGTGCCGCGCACGGCCGGATCGTCGAGTTGAAAGTCGATGAATCGTCCGGCGCTCAGGTGCGCGGCGAGCGCGGCCTCGAGCTGCGCATCCGGCCGATCGCCGAGCGCCGCATGCAGCGGCCGCCCGGCGCACAGCTGCGCGGTGAAATGCCACACGGCGCCAGCGAGCCGCCGCACCTGCACGCCGGTGCAATCGCGCTCGATGAGCAGATGCAGCTCATCGGGCGTCGGATCGATCTGCGCCATGGCCGCGTCGTCCTGCGCGAGCACGGCGCGCCAGATCAGGTCGGCCGGGTACTGCAGCCGCAGCAGGCTCAGGCCCGGATGCGCGATGAAGCTCACGAATGGCCAGGCCGACTCGGCCACGGCCGCGAGCCGCTCGAGGCCGAGGCCCGGCGCATCAGCGGCATGCAGCGCCCGGTTCACGGCCCACTCGAGCTGCGCGACCTCGCGCAGATAGGGCAATGCGGCGGCCGGGGCGAAGTCGCCCAGGAAACCGGCGAAGTCGGCGCCGTAATCATTCAAGTACGCGCCCGGCGGCGGCTGTGCGCTGATGAACCGGCGCGCCGCCGCGTCGAAGAACTCGGCCCCGACCAGCCGCTGCACGGCCGGGAACGACAGCCGCAGCGCGTTGATCAGTGTGCTGCGGCGGGTGTTGCGGTGGATGTCCAAGCGCAGCGCCGCCGACGCGGTCAAATATGAAGCCTCCGGCGAGGACGGCTCCTCGGCGCACAGCAGCGCCGCCATCCGGCGTTGCAGCTCAAGCAGCGCGGGCATGGGCCCGGCTCTCCTGGCGCGACAGGATCGCCGCGGCGCGCGCGGCCTCATCGAGCAGCACCT
The DNA here is from genome assembly GCA_027315105.1 of Gammaproteobacteria bacterium. Lineage (GTDB taxonomy): Bacteria > Pseudomonadota > Gammaproteobacteria > Steroidobacterales > Steroidobacteraceae > FEN-1191. The sequence goes on along the minus strand of DAHUYP010000037.1, from coordinate 15,149 downwards.
CCAGCGGCGGGATATCGGTGTCCCATTCGATCAGGGTCGGCCGCGGTCCGAAGCGCCGCAGGGCCTGGTCGTACAGCTCCCAGACTTCGCTCGCGACGGGCGAGCCGTGATCATCGATCCGCACCACGCTGCCGTCCGCCAGCGTGCGCTGCGCGTGGCCCGCCAGGTGGATCTCCCCGACCGCGCCCGCCGGCAGCGCTTCGAGATAGGCGCTCGGATCCCAGCCGTGGTTGCAGCAGCTCACGAAGATATTGTTGACGTCGCACAGAATGCCGCAGCCGGTGCGCGCGCTCAGCGCGGCCAGGAATTCCCATTCGGGAATGCTCGAGTGCGCAAACTGCAGATAGCTGGATGGGTTCTCGATCAGGATGCGCCGCTGCAGCCGCTCCTGGGTCTGCTCGACGTGGCGGCAGACCACTTCCAGCGCCTCCTCGGTCATCGGCAACGGCAGCAGGTCGGCCAGGTATTGGCCCGCCAGCACGCTCCACGACAGATGCTCCGACACCAGGCCGGGCTCGATCGCACGCACCAGCTCGGCCAGGCGCGCGAGGTGCCGCGGCTCGAGCTCCTCGGCACTGCCGAGCGACAGGCCGACACCGTGCAGCGACAGCGGATAATCGCGCCGCACCGCCTCGAGCACACGGCGTACGGTGCCGCCGCCGAAATAGTTCTCGGCATGGACCTCGAACCAGGCCACGGCCGGCCGCGTCTGCACGACCCGCGCGTGGTGCGGGAAGCGCAGCCCGATCCCCGCCGCTGCGGGGATCAGGCCGGCATCGCCCCGGCCATTGTCAGCAGGGCACATCGGTGTCGCCCTACAGCGGCTTGACCGAACCGCCCGCGATCTTGCCGCAGTCCCCGGCCGGCAGCAGCACGAAGGATTTGGTATCGCGCGCCATCGTGGCCTGTCCGGCGCAGGAGTGCGCGCCCGCGGCACAATCGTTCTTCGCCGCGGCATTGATGCCGTAGCACTTCTCGAGCTGCTGCTTGTGCGCGCCGGCCGCGGCATCCTTGCCGGACTGAGGCATGTCCGCGGCGCGCAGCGGCGCTTGCAGCGCCAGCGCCAGGCCCACGGCGGCGGACAGGGTCGAAGCGGCCAATGCATATCGGTTCATGATGATTTCCTCGTTGTCGATCGGGCCCCGGGATTGGGGCCCACCAGGGTAAGTTCGGCGCCGCGTCCAAAAGGTTACACTGCGCGCCGTGTCCACCGCGCCGACGCCCGAGGAACGAGACCGCTCCTGGTCGCTGCTGATGAGCGCGGCGCAGTCCGGCGACCGCCGCGCCTATGAGCGGCTGCTGCGCGAGGTGACGCCGTTCATCCGTGCGCTGGTGCGCCGGCACTGCAGCAATCACGCCGATATCGAGGAGATGGTGCAGGACACGCTGCTGACCGTGCACCGGGTGCGCCAGACCTACGATCCGCGCCGGCCGTTCAGCCCCTGGCTGGCGGCGATCGCGGCGCGCCGGAGCATCGATGCCCTGCGGCGGCGGCTGCGGGTCTCGCGGCATGAGGCGCCGGAAGCGGGCGTCTATGAAACTTTCACCGACGCTGCAGCGAATAACGATCTGGAGGCCGTGCGTTCGGCCGAAGAGGTCGGGCAGCTGCTGCAGCGGCTGCCGGCGCGCCAGCGGCAGGCACTGCAGGCGCTGAAGCTGCAGGAATTGAGCCTCGCCGAGGCGGCCGCCGCATCGGGGCAGTCGGTCGCGGCGCTCAAGGTCAACGCGCACCGTGCGCTCAAGGCGCTGCGCTCGCTGTTTGCGCCGCGCACGCCTTGAGCCGGGCGCGGCGGGGCGGCTGGTATTGGCGATGGTTCGGGATTTAACAGGAGAGATGGGCCGGGTGATGGATACCGACCGACTGATCGAGACGCTGTCGTCCGGGCTGCAGCCGGTGCGCCCGCTGCGCGCGCCGATGATCCGCGCGCTGCTGTGGCTGGCGGCGGTCGGTGCGCTGAGCACCGCCCTGATCCTGCGCTTTGCCGATCTGGCGGTATTCTGGCAGCGCGTGTCCGTGCCGCGCACCGCCATCGAATGCATCGGCGCCGCGCTGACGGCGGTCACGGCCGTGATCGGCGCCTTCGAGATGTCGGTACCGGGACGCTCGGCGCGCTGGGGATGGCTGCCGATGCCGCCGTTTCTGCTGTGGCTGGCGGCCAGCGGCGCCGGTTGCCTCGCGAACGGCCTAAGCCTGTACGGCGCCGATGGCTTCATCGGCGAGAGCGGCAGTTGCTTCGTGTTCATCGCGGCCGTGAGCGTACCGCTGTCGCTCGGCCTGTTCTGGATGCTGCGCCGGGCGCGCCCGATCGCGCCGGCGCCGGTGGCGACGCTCGGCACGCTCGGAGCCGCCGCCAGCGCCGCGTTCATCCTGCAGTTCTTTCATCCCTTCGACGTCACCGTGATCGATCTGACGCTGCACCTCGCGGCGGTCGCGCTGGTGATGCTGATCGGCGGCCTCGCGCGGCGGCCGCTGCTGGCGGCAGCCTAGCGCTGCGCGCACAGGCTCCATTCCCGCCGCGCTGTCATTCTCAGGAAACCGCCTGGATGCTCGATCGTCGTAGCTTGCTGGCCGCCGCCGGCGCCTCCATCGCCACCTCGGCGCTCGGCCCGTCCGCCAGCGCGGCGGCCGGCGCCTCGCTCAGGCTCGGCCCGCCCAGGCCGTTCTCCTTCGACGCGCTCGCCAACGAGGCCCAGGCGCGCTCGGCGCAGCCGTATGCGCCCGGCCGGCCGCTGCCGCCCGAGGTGCTCGAGCGCATCGATTACGAGGCGCACGGCAAGATCCGGTTCGACACGCGGTACGCGTTGTTTCGCGACGGCCCGGGCATCTTTCCGGTGACGTTCTTTCACCTCGGCCGATTCTTCCGCACGCCGGTGCACATGCACGTGCTGTCGGCCGGCGCCGCCCATGGCTTCGCGCGCGAGATCCTCTACGATCCGGGCTACTTCAGCATGCCGGCCGACAGTCCGGCGCGCGAACTGCCGAAGGCGGCGGGCTTTGCCGGCTTTCGCTTCCAGGAGAGCCGGCTCGGTGATCAGCAGAAGCTCGACTGGCGCACCAACGATTGGGTGGCGTTTCTCGGCGCGTCCTATTTCCGCGCCATCGGCGAGCTCTATCAATACGGCCTCTCGGCGCGCGGCATCGCGATCGACGTGGCCATGCCCGATCGCCCGGAGGAGTTTCCGGACTTCACGCATTTCTACTTCGAGCCGCCGGCGGACGGGAGCCACGAGGTCACGGTGTACGCCTCACTGGAGGGACCGAGCATCAGCGGCGCCTATCGCTTCGTCATGCGGCGCGAGCGCGCGGTGCTCATGCAGGTCGAGGCGCGGCTGTTCCTGCGCCGCGACGTCGCTCGCCTGGGTCTGGCGCCGATGACCTCGATGTACTGGTTCTCCGAGACCATCAAGCCGAGCGCCATCGACTGGCGGCCGGAAGTGCATGATTCGGACGGTCTGGCCATGTGGACCGGCGCCGGCGAGCGGATCTGGCGCCCGCTCAACGACCCCGAGCAGACCGCCGCTTCGGCGTTTGCCGACCAGGCGCCGCGCGGCTTCGGCCTGCTGCAGCGAGACCGCGTGTTCGACCACTATCTGGACGGCGTGCGCTACGACCGGCGCCCCAGCCTGTGGGTGGAACCGATGGACGACTGGGGCGAGGGCGCGGTGCAGCTGATCGAGATCCCCACCGACGATGAGATCCACGACAACATCGTGGCGATGTGGGTGCCCAGGCAGGCAGCGCGGGCCGGCGCGAGCTTCCGGCTGCGCTACCGCCTGTACTGGAGCGCTGAGGAGCCGCACCCGACCGCGCTGGCGCGCTGTGTCGCCACGCGCCTGGGCCGCGGCGGCCAGCCCGGCCAGCCGCGGCCCAAGGGGGTGCGCAAATTCATGGTGGAGTTCCTTGGCGGCCCGCTCACGGCGCTGCCCTTCGGCGTCAAGCCGCAGCCGGTGCTGTGGGCGTCGCGAGGCGCGTTCTCGTACATCTTCACCGAAGCCGTGCCCGATGGCATCCCGGGCCATTGGCGCGCGCAGTTCGACTTCAGCGTCGAGGGCGCCGAGGCCGTGGACATGCGCCTGTTCCTGAAGAACGACGAGCAGACGCTGACCGAGACCTGGCTGTACCAATACCACCCGCTCTGAGGCGGCCCGAGCTGGCCGCGCCCTGAGCTTCGGGCGGCCGGGGACCCCCGCTTGCCCCGCCTTCTTCGCGGGTCCCGCCGGCTTGACCCACCCCGTAGGCCCGCTCTAATATTCAAACGAGAATCATTCGTATTTGTATTCGTATTCATTGGGAGGACCCTCTTGTCCCGACTGGTGAGCGCAGCGCTGCTGCTCGCGGCCGCGGCCCGCTGCCTGGCCGCTGACGCGCCGGCGCTCGCCGCCGTTGCCATCGCCGACACCTCGACGGATGCCGACCAGGGGCCGGGTCCCGGCCAGCTCGAGACGGTGGTCGTTCAGGCCACGCGTCCGGGCGGCCCCGAAGTCTCCCCGAGCGGCGCCAACGCCTACACGGCCACGGCGCAGGACATCGAGGAGCTGCCGGCCGGCAGAGCGGCCACGCTGAGCGATGTGCTGGCGCAGATGCCGGGAGTGGCGATCGACCAGAACCAGCAGATCCACATCCGCAACACCGAGGGCCCGCAGTTTCAATACCAGATCAACGGCCTGCTGGTTCCGCTCGACATCAACACCAACCCGCCGTTTCTCTCGATGCTCAATCCGCTGTTCATCCAGCAGCTCGACCTGCTCGACGGCGTGCTGCCGGCGCGCTACAGCTACGCCACCGGCGGCGTGGTGGACATCAGGACCAAGGATGGCTGCCAGCAGTCCGGCGGCGAATTGAGCCTGCTCGCCGGGCAGCGCGACACCCTGCAGCCGAGCCTGCAGTACGCGGGCTGCAGCGGGCAGCTCAGCTCCTACGTGAGCGCGCTCTACGATCAGAGCAACATGGCGTTCAGTTCCGCCACGCCCGGCCCGAACCCCATCCACGATCACACCAGCCAGGGCCAGGCATTCGGCTTCTTTTCCTATCCGGTCACGGCCGGCACGCGCCTGAGCCTGATGCTCTCGGCGGCCGCCAGCACCAACCAGCTGCCGAACGTCCCCGGTCTGCCGCCCCAATACACGCTGGCGGGAATCCAGAGCCCCCCGCCGTCGGCCGCCATCAACTCCGACCTCGACTTCAACGACTACCTGGCGGTGCTCGCGATCGACGACTCGCCGCTGCCCCATCTGAGCTATCAGCTCGCCTACACCGAGCATGCCATCTCGCAGCGGTTCGTTCCCGACCCCGTGGGCGAGCTGGTCTACCAGGGCGTCGCCTCCACGGCCAGCCACGTCGACCACGACCACACGCTCGAGGGCGATCTGACCTACGCCGTGGGCTCGCACACGCTCGGAACCGGCTTCTACGCCGGCGAATACCGCGTCAGCGTCACCGATTCCTCGCTGGTGTTCCCGGTCGATGCCGGCGGCGCCCAGAGCAGCAGCGTGCCGCTTCGCATCATCGACGACAGCCGCGCCGACAACATCCTGCTCGGCGTCTACGTCAATGATCTGTGGCAGCTGACGCCGCGCCTGCGCGTCAACGCCGGGCTGCGGTGGGACGGACTCACCGGCTTCGCGCGCGGCCAGCAGCTCGATCCGACCCTCAATCTGGCGTATGCGCCCAGCGCCGCGACCACCTTCCATGCCGGTGTCGCCCGCTACTTCCAGATCCCCTCTCTTCTGGGCATCTCCCCCACCGCCCAGGCGGCCTTCGCCGGCACCACCGCGGCCGGGCCGCCGGGCGTCCCGACCCCGACCACCGAGGACGACCTCGAGTGGGACGCCGGCGTGGTGCATCGGCTCACTGCGGCCCTGTCGGTCTCGGCGGACGCCTACTACGAGCGCACCCGCAATTATCTCGACACCGGGCAATTCGGCGTCGTGCCGATCTTCGCGCCGTTCAACTACGGCCGTGGCCACATCTGGGGCACCGAGATCGCCGCCCGCTACGACGCCGGCGGCCTCGGCGCCTACGCCAACCTGACCGCCGGCATGAACTGGCAGCGCGGCGTGGTGACCGGTCAGCTCAACTTTCCCGCCGATGAACTGGCCTACATCGACAGCCACGACATCGTGCTCGATCACCAACCGCTGTACGGGGCCTCCGCCGGAGCGAGCTACCGGTGGCACGACTGCGCCATCGGCATCGACGGCATCTACAGCAGCGGCTTGCGTGCGGGCTTCGCCGACCTGCAGACGCTGCCGCAGGTGGTGCAGGTCAATCTGAGCCTGCAGCGCGATTTCCGCATCTTGGGGCTCGGCGTGCTGAGCAACCGCATATCGGCGCTCAACATCCTCGACCGCACCAACCTGATCCGGCCGGCGGACGGCATCGGCATCTTCCAGTCGGCCTACGGCCCGCGCCTGACGATCTTCGACAGCGTGACCCTGCGGTTTTGAGGCGGCGCCGGACGCCGGGCTCGGCCGCGCGGCACCGCTGCCGCGGCGCCCGCGGCCGGTTCTAGACGCGCTCGACGGCGATCGCGGTCGCCTCCCCGCCGCCGATGCACAGCGAGGCGATGCCGCGCCTGAGAGCGCGCGTGCGCAGCGCGTGCAGCAGCGTGATCACGATGCGCGCGCCGCTGGCGCCGATCGGATGGCCGAGCGCACAGGCCCCACCGTTGACGTTGACGCGCGCGTGCTCGAGGCCGATATCGCGCATCGCCGCCATCGTCACGACCGCGAAGGCTTCGTTGATCTCGTACAGATCGACCTCGGCCGCACGCCAGCCGGCGCGCTCCAGCACCCGGGTGATCGCACCGGCCGGAGCGGTGGTGAACCACTCCGGCGCTTGCGCATGGCTGGCGTAGGCGACCACGCGCGCCAGCGGCGCGGCCCCCAGCCTGCGCGCCGCGCTTTCGCTCATCAGCACCAGGGCGGCGGCGCCGTCGGCGATCGAAGACGAGCTGGCCGCCGTCACGGTGCCATCCTTGCTGAAGGCCGGCTTGAGATTCGGGATCCTGGCGACGTCGCAGTTGAACGGCGGCTCGTCGCGATCGACGATCTGATCGCCCTTGCGTCCCTTGACGCTCACCGCCGCGATCTCGGCGCCGAAGGCGCCGCCGTTGCAGGCCGCGAGCGCCCGCCGCACGGATTCGGCCGCGAACGCATCCTGGTCGGCGCGCGTGAAGCCGTACTTGCTCGCCGTCAGGTCCGCGAAATGGCCCATCATCTGGCCGTCGTACGGATTCTGCAGGCCGTCGTAGAACATGTGATCGAGGATCTCGGCGTGACCCATGCGGTAGCCCTGGCGCGCCTTGGGCAGCAGATACGGCGCGTTGGTCATCGACTCCATGCCGCAGGCCACCACGATGCTCGCCGAGCCGGCCAGGATCGCATCACAGCCCAGCATCGCGGCCTTCATGCCCGAGCCGCAGACCTTGTTGACCGTGGTGCACGGAACGCGCTGCGGCAGTCCTGCGCCCATGGCCGCCTGGCGCGCCGGCGCCTGGCCCAGCGCCGCCGGCAGCACGCAGCCGAGGATGAGATCGTCGACCTGCTCGCCCGGGGCGCGGCTGTCGCCGAGCGCGGCGCGCACGGCCGCGGCACCCAGCTGCGTGGCGCTCACGGCGCTGAGCGCGCCCTGAAAGCCGCCGAGCGGCGTGCGGCGGGCCGCGACGATGAACACAGCTTCGGTCATGACGGTGACTCCTGTTCGGCTCGAGCGCGACTAGGCCGAGCGCCAGTGGGCAACGTGGAAATGCGCCGCGGTCTTGGCGCGTACTTCGGCCTCGGTGACGCCGGGGGCGAGCTCGATCAGGTGGAACAGCGCCCGCCGGTCATCGCGGCTGAATACCGCCAGATCGGTGATCAGCATGTCCACCACGTGCGCGCCGGTGAGCGGCAGCTCGCAGCGCGCCTTGAACTTCGGCGCACCGTCGCGCGCCACGTGCTCCATGACGACGATCACGCGCCGCACGCCGGCGACCAGGTCCATGGCCCCGCCCATGCCCTTGACCATCCTGCCCGGCACCATCCAGTTCGCCAGATCCCCCTGCTCGGACACTTCCATGCCGCCGAGCACGGAGAGATCGATGTGGCCGCCGCGGATCATCGCGAAACTGTCGGCGGACGAGAAATATGACGACAGCGGCAGCTCGGTGACGGTCTGCTTGCCGGCATTGATCAGGTCCGGGTCCTCCTCGCCTTCGAACGGGAACGGTCCCATGCCGAGCATGCCGTTCTCCGACTGCAGCACGACCTTCATGCCTGGAGGAATATGGTTGGCCACCAGCGTCGGGATGCCGATGCCGAGATTGACGTAGAAGCCGTCGCGCAGCTCGCGCGCCGCGCGCTCTGCGAGCTGCTCACGCGACCACGGCATGATTGCCCCGCTTGCGCACCGTGCGCTGCTCGATCGTCTTGCGGTAATTCACGCCCTGCACGATCCGGTGCACGTAGATGCCCGGCGTGTGGATCTGGTCCGGATCGAGCGTGCCGACGTCCACCAGCTGCTCGACCTCCGCCACCGTGACGCGGCCCGCGGTCGCCATCATCGGGTTGAAATTGCGTGCCGTGCGCCGGTAGACGAGATTGCCCTCGCTGTCGCCCTTCCAGGCCTTGACGATCGCCAGGTCCGCGGTCAGAGCGCGCTCGAGCACGTAGGTCTCGCCGTCGACCTCGCGCGTCTCCTTGCCCTCGGCCACCTGCGTGCCCGCACCGGTGCGGGTATAGAAGCCCCAGATGCCGGCGCCGCCGGCGCGGATGCGTTCGGCCAGCGTTCCCTGCGGATTGAATTCGATCTCGAGCTCGCCCTGCAGGTACTGGCGCTCGAATTCCTTGTTCTCCCCCACGTACGAGGAGATCATCCTGCGGACCTGCCGCGCCTTGAGCAGCAGCCCCAGGCCGAACTCATCGACCCCCGCATTGTTCGAGATGACCGTCAGCCCCTTGACGCCGCTGGCGCGCAGGGCTTCGATCAGGTTCTCCGGGATGCCGCACAGGCCGAAGCCGCCCGCCATGATCGTCATGCCGTCGCGCACGACATCGGCCAGCGCCGCCGCCGCGCTCGCATGCACCTTGCCGTTGCCGCCGCTCGACACGCTCGCGCTCATGCTCGGTTACTCCGCGCTCTGCGCCATCGCCCCGCGATCGAGACGCATTCCATACGCTCGCACCCGCCGCGCGCGGGCCGGGGATGATACTAGAATTGACCGGCGCCTTGTACCGCGAGCACGCCGCTGCGGCCCGGGACGCAGCCATGCTCCACGCGCGCGGCGGGCAGGCGCGCGACGTCGAGCCCCGCCAGCAGCGTGCGCATCGACACCAGCGCATAGCCCTGCGCGCGCCAGCCCTGCATGAGCCGCCGGAACACCGGCAGCAGCTTCATGCCTTCCAGCTCCGCGTGCAGCGTGAACACGTGGCCGGTGCGCAGCGGCTGCGTTCGCTGCAGCAGCGCCTGGTGCACGTTGGCGGCCGTGGTGCCGTCGATGCCGAGCAGCTCGTCGAGCGTCGGCAGCGTGGTCGGAAGCTGCGGGCAGCGGCTGCGGCGCTGTTGCAGCAGCGGCACGAACGGCGTCACGCCGCGCGTGTCCGAGGCGTAGGCGAATCCAAGCTGCTCTTCGAGCAGCAGCGCCGCCTCGTTCATCTGCCAGCCGGCGGCGCCGTGCACCAGCGGTGCGGTACCGAAGATCTCGTGAAAGCGCTCGAGCGCGCGCTGCATCTGCGTTCGCGTCCAGGCCTCGTCGCGGCGGCTGACGAAATCCTGCCAGGTGGTGTGGTCGAAGCAATGCACCCCGACCTCGAAGCCGGCGTCGCGCACGCGCCGCATGACGCCGCCGGCGCGCCGGCCGATGTCCGGCCCGGGCAGCAGCGTGCCGTACAGCAGCGTGCGCAGGCCGTAGTGCTCGAGCACCGAGGTGCGCGACACCTTGCCGAAGAAACCGGGCCGGAACATGCGCCGCACCGCACGACCGGTGTGGTCCGGCCCCAGGCTGAAGAGGAAGGTGGCGTCCGCGCCCGCGGCCTCGAGCGCATCGAGCAGCGCCGGCACGCCGTCGCGGGTGCCGCGCAGCGTGTCGACGTCGATCTTCAGCGCCAGCTGCATGGCGGGTCCGCTCGCTCGATCACGACCGGCGCCGCGCCCCGCTAGGGCGGCGACTCCTGCTCGAGCAGCCCGCCCGCCTGCGCCACGTGCCCGCGGTAGGCGTCGAAGATCTGCTTCAGCGCATCCTGCATCGTCACGCGCGGCGTCCAGTCCAGATCGCTGCGGGTGTTGTCGATCTTGGGCACCCGGTTCTCGACGTCCTGGTAGCCGCGGCCATAGTACTCGGCGGCGGTGGTGTCCACGAGCTTCACCTTGGCGGCGTTGCCGCGATACTCGGGATAAGTCGCGGCGATGCGCAGCATCTCCTGCGCCAGCTCACGCACCGACAGGCTGTTGGCCGGGTTGCCGACGTTGAAGATCTTGCGGCTGGCGCAAGCGTCGCGGTTCTCGATCATCTTCATGAGCGCATCGATGCCGTCGCTGATGCCGGTGAAGCAGCGGCGCTGCTTGCCGCCGTCGACCAGGCGCACGTTCTCGCCGCGCGCGATGTGGCCCAGGAACTGCGTGATCACGCGCGAGCTGCCCTCCTTGGCGGCGTGCATGTTGTCCAGTCCCGGCCCGATCCAGTTGAACGGCCGGAACAGCGTGTAGTCGAGCTCGTCGCGCATGCCGTAGGCGTGGATCACGCGGTCCAGCAGCTGTTTCGAGCAGGCGTAGATCCAGCGCGGCTTCTCGATCGGCCCGTACACCAGCTCGGACGCGTACGGGTCGAACTCGCTGTCGCGGCACATGCCGTAGACCTCGGAGGTCGACGGAAACAGCACGCGCTTGCGATGCTTCACGCACAGCCGCACGATCGACAGGTTGGCCTCGAAATCGAGCTCGAACACCCGCAGCGGCTCGCGCACGTAGGTCGCGGGCGTCGCGATCGCCACCAGCGGCAGCACCACGTCGCACTTCTTGACGTGGTACTCGATCCACTCGCGGTTGATCGTGATGTCGCCCTCGAAATAATGCAGGCGCGGATTCTCGAGCAGCGGTGCGATGCGCTCGCTGTACATGTCCATGCCGTACACGCGCCAGTCGGTGGCGTTGAGGATGCGCGCCGACAGGTGATGGCCGATGAAGCCATTGACGCCCAGGATCAGGATATTCTTCATCGCAGCCCTACTCCATGACCGGTTTGAGCGGCAGCGCGCGCTCGCCGAAGCGGCGATGAAACGCCGCGGCGCTGTCGATGTCCCCGCCCAGCTCGAATTCCAGCAGCTGCAGCGCGCCGTCGTGGCACTGCGCGTACAGCACGCCGTCCTGCCAGCGCAGCGACGGAAATGGCGGGGCCGCCGCGGCGTGCCACGACGTTGCCGCCGGCAGCGAGCGCAGAACCCGCAGCGGCATGCCTTGCGCCTCGCTGTAGGCGCCCGGGTAAGGCGGCGCCACCGCCCGGATGAGGTTGTGCGCGGCGAGCGCGCCGCGCCGCCAGTCGATCGCGCCGTCGCGCGGCGTGCGGCGGCCGAAATAGCTGCCCGCTGCCGGGTCCTGCGGCGTGTGGCGCGCAGTGCCCGCGAGCAGCGCCGGCAGGCAGCGGTTGAGCGCGATCTCCGCCGCCACCGTGACCTTGCGGAACACTTCCACCGCCGTATCGTCCGGCAGGATCGGCACGGCCTCGCGATCCACGATGTCGCCGGCGTCGGGCGCGGCGCTCATCGCATGCAGCGTCGCGCCGGTCTCGGTCTCGCCGTGCAGCACCGCCCAGTTGACCGGCACGCGGCCGCGGTACTTCGGCAGCAGCGAGCCGTGCATATTGTAGGCGCCGCGGCGCGGCACCGCCAGCAACTGCGCCCCGAGCAGGCTTCGATAATAGAAGGAGAACAGGAAGTCGGGCTGCGCCGCGCGCACCCGCTCGACGATCTCCGGGACGTTGGGCGACGGCGGCGTCAGCACCTCGATGCCGTGCCAGGCGGCGTGGCGCGCCACGCTGTCGAACCAGATGGTCTCCGCGCTCGCATCCGCGTGCGTGAGCAGCAGCGGCACCGCGACCCGGTGCGCCAGCAGCGTGCGCAGGCAGCGCACACCGACGTCGTGGTAGGCGAATACCACCGCGCGCGCCGCCGGCGCGCCGCTCACGGCGGCTCCTCGCGCCGCTCCAATACCGTGCCGACGATGTAGCGCGGCCGGTGCCGCACCTCGTCATAGATGCGGCCGACGTACTCGCCCAGCAGCCCGACGCCGAACAGCGCGACGCCGAGCAGGAAGAACGCGATCGCGAACAGCGTGAACAGGCCCTCGGCCTCGGGGCCGACCACCAGACGGCGCACGATCAGGAACACCACGAACAGCACCGACAGCAGCGCGATCACGATGCCGATGCCGGAGAACAGCTGCATCGGCGCGGTCGAGAAGCCCGTGATCAGGTCGAAATTCAGCCGCATCAGGCGCAGCAGCGAGTACTTCGACTGCCCCGCGCCGCGATCCTCGTGCGCCACGCGGATCTCGGTCGGACTCATCGCGAACGTGTAGGCCAGCGCCGGCACGAAGGTGTTGTACTCGGAGCATTGATTGACGGCATCGACCACGGAGCGCGCGTAGCCGCGGAACATGCAGCCCTGGTCGGTGATGCGCACCCGCGTGGTGCGCTCGCGCAGCATGTTCATGAGCCGCGAGGCGTGGCGCCGCCAGGCCACGTCCTTGCGCTGGATGCGGATGGTGCCGACGTAGTCGTGCCCGGCCTCGAGCTCGGACACCAGGCGCGCGATCTCTTCGGGCGGATTCTGCAGGTCCGCGTCCAGCGTGATCACGTACCGGCCGCGGCTGTGCGCAAAGCCGGCCAGGATCGCGCGGTGCTGGCCGAAATTACCGGCGAACAGCACCACGCGTGTGACGTCCGGCCGGTGCTCGAACTGCTGCCTGAGCAGCGCGGCCGAGCGGTCGCGGCTGCCGTCGTTGACGAACAGGATCTCGTAGCGGCGGCCGAGCGCGTCGAGCGCCGGATAGAGCCGCGCGAACAGTGCCGGCAGCACCTCTTCCTCGTTGTACACGGGGATGACGATCGACAGTTCCGGCGCGCCGTGGCTCATGCCCGGCGTCCCCGGCCGGCGGACGCGCTGCCGGCGGGCGCCGCCGGCTCGCGCGCCGGCAGCGAGCGCACGCACCGGGCCGCCAGCTCGCACACCCGATCGACGTCCTCATCGCGCATCGCCGGAAACAGCGGCAGCGTCGCGATGCCGTCGCCGATGCGTTCGGCGACCGGAAATTCGCCGGGCTTGAAGCCCAGCTGCCGATACAGCGTCAGCAGGTGGATCGCGGGGTAGTGCACGCCGACGCCGACGCCGCCGTCATGCATGGCGCGGATGAAGGCGCCGCGCTCGACGCGCTCCGGCAGCACGATCTGGAACATGTGCCAGTTGCTGTTGACGAAGTCCGCGACCGGCAGCTCGCAGCCGAGCGTGCGGTCGAAACGCTCGAAGTAGCGACGCGCGAGCGCGCGGCGGCGTGCGGTGAATTCCTCCAGGTGCGCGAGCTGCCCGAGACCGATGCGCGCAGCGATATCGGTCAGGTTGTGCTTGCCGCCGGGCAGCGTCGCATCGAGACTGCCGTCGGCAAACCGCTCCACGCCCTGCAGGCGCCAGAGCTCGCAACGCCTGGCCTCCTGCTCGTCGTTCAGCACCAGGCAGCCGCCCTCGCCGGTCGTCAGGTTCTTGTTCGCATGGAAACTGACCGATACCAGGTCACCGCCGGCGCCGATGCGCTCGCCCTGCCAGCTCGCGCCCATCGATTGCGCCGCGTCCTCGAGCACCCGCAGCCCGTGCCGGCGCGCGATCGCATACAGGCGCGTGCGATCCACCGGCAGGCCGGCCAGATCCACCGGCAGCAGCATGCGCGTGGCCGGAGTGATCGCCGCCTCGAGCAGCGACAGGTCGATGTTGCGGGTCTGCGGATCGACGTCGACGAACACCGGCCGGGCCCCGGCGCGCACGATCACGTTCGCGGTCGCGACCCAGGACAGCGGCGTCGTGACGACCTCGTCGCCGGCACCGACCTGCGCCAGCGCCAGGCCGATCTCCAGTGCGCCGGTCGCCGAGCTCAGCGCACGCACCGGGCGGCCGCCGAAGTACGCCGACAGCTGCGCCTCGAACTCGCGCACCTGCGGGCCGCTGGTGATCCAGCCCGAGCGCAGCACCTCGGCGACGCCGGCGATGGTCTGCTCGTCGATCGATGGCCGCGTAAACGGCAGGAATTCCTTGCTCACGATTGGGTCCCGAAAGCGCGCATGTCAATTGCGGGCCACGAGCCAGACGCCGACGATGATGACGCCGATGCCGGCCAGGCGCGCGCCGCTGAGCTGTTCCGAGAACAGCATCCAGGCGGCCAGCGCGTTCACCACGTAACCGATCGACAGCATCGGGTATGCGACGCTGACCTCGACCCGCGACAGCGCCATGATCCACACCAGCACGCTGACCGCATAGCAGGCCAGGCCGCCGAGGATCGGCGGGTTCCAGGCGATGCGCTCGAGCAGCGTCCAGGTGTTGGCGAAGCTGAAAGCGAGGCCCGAGATCGCCCGCGAGCCCGCCTTGAGCAGCAGCTGCGCCACCGCATTGAGCAGCACACCGGTGAGGATCAGCGCCAGATCCGCACCCTTCATTGTCTGACTACCGCAATCAAGGTCGGCGCAGTGTATATCACGCGCATCGGCACGCCCAATGCCTCGAGTGTTTGATAGTCACCGGGCAGCAGAATGGCGGCCGCGTCGCTCTGCTGCCGCCAGGCGCGCGCAAACCCCGCGAGATCCGGAATCGCGCGCCCGGGCTCCTGCTGCAGGCCGAAATCGAGCTCGCCGCGATAGCCGACCAGCGTACAGGGGCGCCGCAGGTAGAAGGGCAGCGGCTGCGGATATTGGTTGACGCAATAGAGTGGGGTCGATGCGCGCAGCCACGGCCGCAGCTGCTGCGTGAGCTCCACCAGCGTGCGCATGCGCGGCAGCCGATCGGCGGCCAGCAGCGCGGCCTGGGTCAGCAGCACCGCGCCCAGGGCCGCCGCCGCCGCCCCGGCGAGCACGCCGCCGCGGCGGCACAGGCGCGCGCCGATCGCGGCGCACAGCGCCAGCAGCAGGAAGGCC